>ONPN01000003.1 GCA_900319695.1 uncultured Eubacteriales bacterium | reverse complement strand
AATAGGTCCCGGCCTTTTTGAGCAGTTCATAGACTTCGTTCATTGTTTTCCTTCCTTTCGCGCTGGATTTGTACTATTCTTATCATATACCCAAGGTAAACACTTTCCTTGACTTTTCTGTAAACTTGTTGTACAGTTTCGATAATTCAAACCAAGGAGAAAAACAAATGAGTTTTCCGGAACTGCTGCTGATTGCCGTGGGGCTGAGCATGGACGCCTTTGCGGTCTCGATCTGTAAGGGTCTCAGTATCAAGAAGCTGGGCGCGAGGCACGCCGCGCTGGTCGGCCTCTACTTTGGCGGCTTTCAGGCGCTGATGCCGCTGATCGGCTGGGCGCTGGGCTACCGCTTTGAGCATATTATTGAGAGCGTCGACCACTGGATCGCCTTCGCCCTGCTCACCATCATCGGACTGAGCATGATACGCGAGGCGAACAAGGCCGAGGAATTAAACGATGATCTCGGCTTCAAGGCCATGGTGCTGCTCGCCGTGGCCACCAGCATCGACGCTCTGGCCGTCGGCGTGACCTTCGCCTTCCTGCAGGTGCGCATCGTGCCCGCGGCGAGTCTCATCGGCGTGACGACCTTTTTGATTTCGGCCGTTGGCGTCTATATCGGCCATGTCTTCGGTCTCAGGTACCGGGCCAAAGCGGAGATCGCGGGCGGCGTGATCCTCATTGGGATCGGCATGAAGATCCTGCTGGAGCACCTCGGCATCGTCAAACTGTTTTAGGAGCGCTGTCATTTGAATTTTAACACGAAAAACAGAGCGGTGATTCTGGTCCTGCTCGTCCTGCTGCTTGCGGGGCTGGTCGGCATCTTTACGCTGCGGCTGATGGACACGGCGCTTGCGGGAGGGCTTGCGGTGTACGCGCCTGTCGAGACCCCGGAGTCCACGCCCGAACCAAGCCCAGAGCCAACGCCCGAGCCTACTCCGGAACCCACGCCCGAACCGACCCCAGAACCTACGCCCGCCCTGCGCAAGCGGACGGAACTGCTGACGCTGGTCAACCCCTGGCATCCGATGGAGGAGGGCTACGAGCCGGAGCTCAAGCAGGTGACCTGGGGCTATGATGACGATCAGTACATGGACGCGCGGGCGGCGGACGCGGCCTGGCAGATGATGCTGGACTGCGCGGAGGCGGGCAACGCCCCCTTCCTCTGCTCGGGCTACCGCACGATGGAGAAGCAGGAAAACCTGTTCAACAACAAGCTCGCCAAGCTGATCAATGAGGAGGGCGTGGATCCGGCGGAGGCCCCGGCCATTGCCGCCATGTCGGTGGCCGTGCCCGGGACGAGCGAGCATCAGCTCGGTCTCGCCGCGGACATCATCGACTACAACTACCCCTATCTCAACGAGGAGCAGGAGAACATGCCCACCCAGAAGTGGCTGATGGAGCACTGCTGGGACTACGGCTTCATCCTGCGCTACCCCAACGACAAGAGCGACATCACCGGCATCATCTACGAGCCCTGGCATTACCGCTATGTGGGTGTGGAGGCGGCGCGTGAAATCCGCGATCTCGGCCTCACGCTGGAGGAATACCTGGAGCAGTACTACGAGCCGATCGAATAACTGTGGTAAAAGAGAACGCCATCCGGCGTTCTCTTTCTTTTAATCTCTGCGGGAATTGACAGGAAGCGCTTTCCCCGGTATAATATGAATGTTTGACAATAAACGACAAGGAGAATTGACATGGATTCACGCGCACAATGGGGAAGCAAACTTGGCTTCATTCTGGCGGCGGCGGGCTCCGCCGTTGGTCTCGGCAATATCTGGAAGTTTCCCGGCAGGGCCTATGAGGGCGGCGGCGGGACCTTCCTGCTGGTCTATCTGGCGGTGGTGCTCCTGCTCGGCGTGCCGCTGATGATGACGGAGCTCTCCGTCGGCCGGGCCAGCCAGTCCAACGTCGTCGGCGCGTTCACCCGTCTCGGCCACAAAGGCTACTCCTGGGTCGGCTGGATCGGCGTGCTGGGCGCGTTCATCATCACCAGTTACTACAGCCATGTCGGCGGCTGGGTGCTGCGCTACGTCTTCGGCTATGCCTTCGACGCGCCTCAGATTTACGCCGAGCCCCTCGGCTACTTCTACAACATGCTGGGCCTCCACCCGGACGGCACGACCGGTTTCCCGACGGCGGCGATCCTGTTCGCCGCGGCCTTCATCACCCTCAACGCGGTGATCATCATCCGCGGCGTCGAGGGCGGCATTGAGAAGTTCAACAAGATCGGCATGCCCCTGCTGTTTGTGCTGCTGATCGTCCTGCTGGTCCGTGCGGTGACGCTGCCCGGCGCGCAGGAGGGTCTGGCCTATATGCTCTCCTTCGACGCCTCCAAGCTGAGCTTCAGCACCTTCATCTCCGCGCTGGGCCAGGCCTTCTACTCCCTGTCCATCGGCATGGCCATCATGATCACCTACGGCTCCTACCTGTCCAAATCCGAGAACATTGAGCGCAACACGCTCCTGATCTGCGGCATGGACACGCTGGTCGCGGTGCTGGCGGGCTTCATCGTTGTGCCCGCGGTCTTCGCCACTATTGGTGAGGGTGAGGTCGGCAAGGGCGGCGGCTTCGCGTTCGTGTCCCTCGCCGGCGTCTTCCAGCAGATGCCGGGCGGCCGCTTCTTCGGTGTTCTGTTCTACCTGCTGCTCCTGTTTGCGGCGCTGACCTCCAGCATCTCCCTGATCGAGAGCGTCGTCGCCTTCCTGACGGAGCGCTTCAAGCTCCCCCGCAAGGGCGCGACCATCGTGCTCTGCATTGTGCTGTTCCTGCTGGGCTGCCTCTACACCTGCTCCCAGGCGGCCTACCCGCTCAAGGGCGTATGGTTCGACCCCGTGCACGGTCTGAGCTTCCCCGCGTTCTGCGACGCGATGGAGTTTCTGACCGACCGCGTCATGATCCCGGCCTGCGCCTTCGGCTGCTGCATCTTTGTCGGCTGGGCCTGGAAGCCCGAGAGCGCCGTCAGCGAGATCCGTCAGAGCGGCGCGCGCTTCGGCTGGGCAAAGCTGTACGGCTTTATTATCCGCTACCTCGCGCCGATTGCGATTATGACCATCCTGGTTCTGAGTCTCGCTACCGGCACCACGTTGAGCTGACAAAGCTCGATCATACGAAACCCCCGCCGGACGAATCCGGCGGGGGTTCTTCTATCAGCTCTTCTTCATTAGATCAGCCAGGGTCTTGCTGTTCAGGTAGTCCGTGATCAGCGTGTTAAGCTCCTTCCACATGGGCAGAGTACGGCAGTCTCCGGCCCGTTCGCAGGGGCGAGCACCCTTTTCAAGGCAGCTGATCGGCGCAATATCGCCCTCCGCTGCCCGCAGGATGTCGTTGAGTGTGTATTCGTCCGGCTCCCTTGTCAGTCGATAGCCGCCGCCCTTTCCGCGCACACCTTCCACCAGCCGCGCTTCGACCAGCATCGGCAGGATACGCTCCAGATATTTCAGGGAGATCTGCTGCCGCTGGGCTACCTCCTTCATGGCGACATAAGCGCCGTCAGAATGCTCGGCCAGATCAATCATAACGCGCAGCGCATAACGCCCGCGTGTGGATACCAGCATTACTTTGCTCCTTTCCCGCAAACGCACAGAGTCCTGCGCGTCTGATTCTGAATTATTGCTGATACGATTATACTACATTTAATACAATATAGTCAATTATTGGAAGAATTTTTTTCATGTTTTTATTATTATGTAAATCATTTTATGTTAAGGCAACACCGCATAATTCGGCAAGAGCAGATCCTGAGAAAATTTGGGTTCTGTTCGCAGATGTACTTTGTGTACCTCAAGAAAAAGTGACGAAATCAGGGCACAAATTTTCCAGGAGATGCCGCAGGCGGATTGTGCGGTGTTGCCTTAATATTTCAAAATGAAGACCCAAGTCTGTCCCGGGTCTTCATTCTTATTTTACTATCAGGCCCCAACGGTCTCCCGTTCATGTTCGACAGGGATCTCATCATACATGGGGTCGGCCGGTTCGTCGATCAGGGAGAGGACGCACTCGCGCACCTCAGGATTCTCCGCGAGGAGGACCCCGCGCAGCCTGTCGAGTTTCTCCTCGATCTGCTCGGGCGTATACATGACCTGATGACCGATGTAAATGAGACTGTTGTCGGTCTTCTGCAGGCCCTCGGACTTGAGCAGCAGCTCCTCATAGAGTTTCTCGCCGGGGCGCAGGCCGGTGTATACGATCTTGATGTCGACGTCCGGCTCAAATCCGGAGAGACGGATCATCTTGCGCGCCATATCGTCGATACGCACGGGCTTGCCCATGTCGAGCACGAAGACCTCGCCGCCTTTCGCGTAAGCCCCTGCCTGTAGGATCAGAGACACCGCCTCGGGAATGGTCATAAAGAAACGGGTAACGCGCTTGTCCGTCACCGTGACGGGGCCGCCCTCGGCGATCTGTTTTTTGAATAGCGGGATCACGCTGCCGTTGCTGCCGAGGACGTTGCCGAAGCGCACGGCAATGTAGCGGGTATCGCTGCGGCCGTTCATGGACTGTACGATCATCTCGCACAGGCGTTTGGATGCGCCCATGACGTTGGTGGGGTTGACCGCCTTGTCGGTGGAGATGAGGATGAAGAGCGATGTACCGTAATCCCCTGCCGCCTTTGCGACCTTGTAGGTGCCGAAGACATTGTTCTTGATGGCCTCGGCAGGGCTGTCCTCCATCAGGGGGACATGCTTGTGCGCGGCGGCGTGGCAGACCACGTCCGGGCGGTAGCGCTCGAACACAAAGCGGACACGCTGCTCGTCCCGCACAGAGCCGATCAGCACCAGCAGGTTCAGCTCCGGGTAGCGGCGCTTGAGCTCCATCTGGATGTCGTAGGCGTTGTTCTCGTAGATGTCAAAGATAATGAGCAGCGAGGGTTCCAGCGCGGCGAGCTGACGGCAGAGCTCGCTGCCGATAGAACCGCCGCCGCCTGTGACCAGGACGGTTTTGCCGCGCACCTTCTCGCCGATGGCGTTGTTGTCGGTGTGTACCTGTGTGCGGCCGAGCAGATCCTCGATACTGACGCTGCGGACCTGCTGGAGCGTGACCTCCCCGTTTGCCAGCTGGCTGAGTGTGGGCAGGGCCTTGAGCGTGACACCGAGGCCGCTGCAGCTCTCCAGGATTTCGTTTCGCACGCTCAAGGGCGCGGAGGGGATGCAGAAGATGATCTCCTCCACACGGTAACGCTCAATTGCGTCTGCGATCATGTCCCGTCCGCCGACCACCTTAACGCCGCGGATGCGCGTTCCGTGCTTGGCCGGGTCGTCGTCGATGAGGCAGACGGCCTTGTTCTTGGAGCCGGGGTTTTCGTCAAATTCCCGTATCGCCATGGCGCCCGCCGTGCCTGCCCCGATGACGAGGGTGCGCTTTCGTGTGAGACCGCGCCGCCTGTTTTCGGCTTCACGGCTCGCACTTCGGAAAAGATACCGCGCCAGGGCCACGCAGACGAAGAGCAGCATGGCGAAGATGACGGGAAAGCTCCGCGGCAGCTTACGGCTGCCGACGAGAGTGATCACACGATAGAGGGCGGCGGAGCCCGCACAGGCCAGGCCGATGTTGATGAGCTCCCTCTCGCCTGCGTACTCCCAGCGGCTGCTGTATAGATTGAAGAATTTGAACAGCAGCAGGGAGAGCAGCGTCCCCGGCAGCGCGCAGAAGCGCAGCGTCTCAAAGAAGCCGAGGTAGGTCGCCACCGCCATCTGATCCTCCACTCGCAGATAGAGCGCGGCGAGAGCCGTCAGGTTGATCAGCAGGATATCCGTCAGGACAAGTACGGCCGTGCTCATCCAGTGTTTTTTTGTAAGCCGCTTGTTGTCGATCATAGGGCCACCACCGAGAAGGATAGGTTTGAAAAGCAAAACGGACAGCGCAGAAAATGCGCGTTGCAGAGTGAATTATAGCAAAACACACCCCAAAATGCAACCGTAACTCAATGCAGCCAGCAAGGGAAGCTAAGGCTCTCGGTCGGCTTTTGAAAAAAACTTAAAAAAACGCGAAAAAAACCTTGCATTTTAAAATGCTTTGTGCTAATATAATTGAGCGCAAGAGATCCGGGTGTAGCGCAGTTGGTAGCGTGCTTGAATGGGGTTCAAGAGGCCGGAAGTTCGAATCTTCTCACTCGGACCAGAAAAAGGCTTGATTTCGAAAGAAATCAAGCCTTTTTCGTCTTTTTTGAAGCAACTTCGCAGCTTCTCAAAAATGGCTTGACCACAATTTGACCACAATTGGGTTTTCACCTATTAGAAAAATCATCACGGATTGGACAGAAATCCGTGTTTTTTTATGCCCACAAACTTAAATATTATCACAAAATGCTGCTCAGCTGACCTTGAAAAGTGCATCAAGCTTTTCTACGGCGTTTTCTTTGACCTTGTTTTGCACATGCAGATAGTGCTCCGTCATATCGATTTCCGCATGGCCCACAAGCGCCTGGATCGTTTCGATCGCCACACCCTGTGCCTGAAGCTGTGAAACATAGGTGTGTCTGGTCGAGTGAGGCGTCAGAAGCCTGACGCCTTCGACGGACGAGATCGCGGCTTTAATTATGCGGATCATCAGGGGCGGAGGGCGGCATGAGCAGCAAATCGGAATAATATTGCCTGGCTCGGCTCCCAGCCGCTCATTGCTGTCACCAGGATAGCGTTTTTTTCCGCCCTTGCCACCTGTGAGACCTCCCCGGGTACTCACACATTCTTTCACTCTTATACCCGCCATGTTTACCGCAAGCGATTCCGTGCAGCTATTGGGCTTTGGCTTGTCTGGCAGTCTTGCCCTCGCTTACGGCCTGACATGATTCCTGTTCGTCGGGCCCGAGTTTTGCCTCCGCCTTCCTTCAGATTCCGCCTCGCGACGGACACCCTTGGCTTTGGCTATGACCTTACCACTGCCGGGAGGTCTCGGGACTTTCACCCTTTAGAACGTGCGCTCGCCGGGCGCACTATGAACACTGCCCCGTTACAGCTGTGAGGCTGTAACGGGGCAGTGCCCTTTTGCTGTGCGTCCTGAGTCGGTATCAGGCCGCTGTTTCAGTTTCGTTCCGGAATTCGACAAGCTGCTGAACCAGATAATCCAGGAACTCGCCGCCCAGGATGCCAAAGTCCTTTCCGTCGAACGTCAGACCGTTGTCCGCGGCCTCCTCCGGCTTAAGTCCCAGTTCATTGAGACCAGCCTCGTCCACGATGGCAATGCAGGATTCTTCCTCACTGCTCAGGCCGTCGGTCGCAAACACCGCGTAGCCCTTCCAGACATAGCCCTTTAGGAGCTCCAGCTCGCCGTTGCGACGGTGCAGCGCATAGACAGTCTCGCCGGTTTCGAGATCCTCAACCTCCAGCATAAGGATGATCTTGCCGTCATAGTAGCTGCCGTCTTCGTTGACGATAGCGACATTCACAGCCTTAACGAGGTTCTTGCCGTCGGCAGCTCTGCGAATCAGCGCGCTCGCCTCGTCGCTGCCTTCGCAGCTCAGATCCCTGATGATCAGCTTTGCCTTCAGGGACATGTAGCCCAGGGCTCCGCCTCTGTCATGCATAAGGAAAATCAGAGCGGGCGTGATTTCCGTCGCCTTTCGGATGATCTGGATCACCTGTCTGCTGACGTTAGTCAGGCCGTACGCGCTGTAGGGCGTCCGGAGATCACTGCCCTGCGGCACCACAAAGCCGTGGGCGGGCGTGCCGAAGTTGCCGAGACCGTTCAAGGTGACCACCTTGCCGTTGAGCAGGTTGTCCTTACCGGCGTTCACGTTGCCGATAGCGGTGATCATGATGTTATCGGTACCCTTCACGATGGCGTTGGTATTGGGCGCGATGCTGTAGATGTCCGCCTCGGTGCCCTTGACCGTCATGTCTTTGGCATTGACGGCGATAGAGCCTTCGGGTTTCTCGATGCCGGTGATCTGGGTTTTGCCCTTGATGTCCGTCGATGTCGTCCTGGCTTCTCTGTTGCCGTCCGTGGTGCCGATCTTGCCGGTGCTTGTGAGGCCCAGCTTATTGGCTGCCAGAACCGCCCCGTTCGCCTGGGTCACATCGCCGTTGAAGCTGAGATCCGCTTCGCCCTTCGCGGTGAGATCCGTGAGCTGGGTTGCGTCCTTGTTGACGTTGACAACCCGGAAGTCATCCGCCGTGCCGCCGAGACCGGTGGCGTCGATCCGGATGGCCTTGTCGCCGCCGACACTGCTGTCGCCGGAGGTTCCGGTGATGGCGTTGAGGATCAGCTCCTTGCCGCCGATAACGGTGTCTTTGCCGCCCGAGACGTCACGGATGCTGCCGAGGGTGGTCAGAGAGGCGTCGTCCCCGGCAATGGCGCGAACCAGATCCAGATCCTTGCCGGAGCTGATGCCCATTTCGCCGCCGGCCGTGAGATCGAGCTTGCCGCCGATCTCCGCGCTCAGAGGCTTGTTCTGCTGACCAAAGCTTCCGCCGGTTCTGATGTTGGCGTCGCCGCTCACATCCAGATCGGGGTAGCTGGCCTTATCGTTGTCGCCGGCCGCCGCCTGGGCTGTGGTGTCGGTGCTGGGGTTGACAGCGCCGAGGTTTCCGGCAACAGCCTGCTGCGCGCTCTTTGCCGCATTGAGCTTCGTCTGGTTGTCGGTCGCTTTCTGGCTGTTATTGTCCAGCTCTGCGATCCGGTCTTTGATGTCGTCGATCTGCCGGTCAATCTCTTTGTCCTTCGCCTGCGCCTTGAACAGCTGGTTGAGGTCGTCGGAGAGCTTCGTGAGCGCGCCGCCGATGGCCTTGTCCTGATCAGTGACGGCGTCGCCGCTCAGGCGCTTGGACAGCTCCGTCGCAATGGTCTCCAAAGAATCCTCGGAGATCGTTGTGACAAAGTCAGTACCGGTTTCGAGCGCGTTCCGGATACCCTCCAGAGCATTCTTCAGGATGTAGCCGTTGCTGGGCTCATTCACCTTCATCAGGCTGGCCTTCTCTGCGTCACCGGTGTTATCCAGAAGACCGGTGTTGCTGGCATTGGTGAGAGCATTGATGGCCGTAATGGCGGCTTGCTTCTTGCTGTTCACATTCGCTGTGGAATTGGTCTTTGCGGTATTCAGGCTGTTCTCCTCGGCGTTGGCCTTGGCAAGCTCCGCTTTCCGCTGATCCTCGTCGCTGATGGCCTTGTTGGTGTTGTCCACCTTAGCCATCACGTCTTCGGACTTTTGCAGCTCGCTGTTAGCGCCTTTGGACACGCCGGTCTGGGCGTCCAGTTTACCGGTGAGCTTTGCCACATTGGCCTCGGCGTTGAGCAGGGCCTGACGGGTTTCCTTGACCTTGCTGTCGTCCATGGCCTTGGCGAGGAGATTCTGAACCTTTTCCCCACTGTTGGCCGCATCGGGGTCAATCCCTCGATCGCGGAGCAGCTTGTTCCAGTTTTCCTTGGCCTGCTCGAGTTCTTCCTGCGCCTGCTCGAGCCGCTGTCTGGCCTCAATGGTGTTCACCTGCTCGTCGTAGGCATTTTCGGAAGCTTCGAACTCGGCTTTCGCGGCCTGCAGATTTGTCCCGGCCTGGGTCTTGTGCTCATCGTCCATGCCGCTGCCGGTCCATTCAGCGTACCGCTCGATGGCGTTCAGGCGATCCATGGCTGCCTTCTGCTGCTCGAGGGCCACATCCAGGTCACTGGCGTCCTCTCCGAGATTGGCCTGGGTCGTCATTGCCTCGTGGGCGACAGCGCCATCATTGCCGCTGACGTAGTCTTCAGCCCGCTGCAGAGCGGCGATGACCTTTTTGATCTCCTGCACAGCCGTATCGGCGAGAAGCTTGTCGTTCTCGTTGCTGTTCGGATTGCCGTAGACCGCTGCCACGTTGGCCTCAGCCGCGCGCAGAGCCTGGGCGGCGACTCTGGCGTTCTCCGCCATCTGCGCCTTCTGTCCGGCTTCCCTGGTCTCGGGCCTGCTCTCTTTCGGATCCGCGGCCTTCGCGGCCTCGTAGACTTCCTTCGCCCGGTCTTCGGCCTTCTGCGCCTCGTTCAGGTTCAGCTGGGCCTCCATCAGGGTCTTCTGCCGATCCAGCTCTTCGCCGGCTTTCTTCGCTTCCGCTTCCTTCGCGTCGACCTGTTTCTGCGCATAGTCTCTCAGATCCTTCACGTCTTGCTCAGTAATCCTGAGATTCTCCTCCGCGTCAACAAGCCTTCTTTCGGCGAGGGCCTTGTCTTCAATGCCGGCTGCCTTGGCATCCTTGGCCTCCGTGTAGGACTGCTTTGCTTTGTTCTCCCCGTCAACGCCTGCCGCGAGAGCGTCAACCACGTCAAGCATTGTCTGTCTGGCGGTGTCGTACTCTGCTTTGGCGGCACCGTAGGCGGGATCATTCTCGTCCAGCGCGGACACGGCGGCTTCCGCAGCGTCATAGGCGGCTTTGGCGGTGTCATAGTCCGCTTTCTTCGCCGCATCCCCGCTTGCCTCGGCGAGCTTGTCTCCGCTTTCGATGATCGCCTGCTCAGCAGCGCTTATATTGGCCTTTGCAGTCTCAATGTCATTCTTGGCCTGCGCAACCTTCTGCTCTGCCTCTTCCACAGCTCTGGTCGGGTAGTCCTTCATGCTGTCCCAGACCTGCTGGTATTCCGCTGTTGCGGCCTGTGCCTTTGCCAGCGCCGCGTCAGCGTCCGCAGACTCTTTCCTGGCCGTGTCGATCTTCGCCTGCTCTTCGGCGATCTCCGCTTCCTTCGCGGTGATCTGATTGAGAAGCGCATCGAGTTCCCCGACCGAAGCTGCACCGTTCTCGCCCTTGGCCTTTTCTTTGTACGCTTCCTTCAGCTCTTTCAGTTCTTCCGTCTTATCCGCGATTGCGGTCTCGGCGGCAGCCTGAACAGTCTCAAGGTTCTGCGCTTTTGCTTCGGCCTTTGTCTTCGCGGCGGCTTCCTCATCCTTGGCGTTCTGGAGCTTCTCCGCGATGCTGTCGTTGGTGACGCTGCTCAGCAGAGCCTCCGCCTCGGCGAGCTCGTTCTGCTTCTCGTTGTAAGTCTCCTGCTTGGCCAGCAGATCGCTCATCAGCGTGTCGTAGAGGGTGTCGCCGGGTTTAGCGACAACGCTGCCCGCCATATTCAGGTTCAGATCGCCGTTCACCACGGAGTCATGCAGGGTTACGGTGGTGTTCTCTTCGGCGTCTTCGATGTTGACGTTCGCGCCCTGAACGCTGAGTCTGGCGTCGCGGCCCGTCGCGAGCTCAAACGGCGTGTTTTCGGTTCCGATATCCAGCTTCGTCACGATGGAGACGTCGCCGTTTGCCTGGATGGACCCGCTGAGCACGGTGGCGTTGCCGGTGCTGTGCTGATCACTGAGGCTGACGTTGTGGGGCTTGCCGTCATTCGCCGTGGTGATCTCGTAGTGGGTATTGGGGCTGGTGCCGATGAGGTTCAGATTCTCACCGGTGGAGTTCATGTAGGTGGCGTTGGAATTCAGCAACGTGAAGGAGCCGCCCACATTTGCCTGGATCGGGCTGTCCTCGGAGCCGATGGCGCGCTCGCCGTTCTGGGCGGAGACTACCGCGTCCTCCCCGGCGGTGACGCTGAGAGCGGCAATGTCGCCCTTCACTTCATCGACATGGACGCTGCCGTCGGTGGCCGTGAGGCTCACGGTGCTGCCCGTGATGACGTCGTTTTCACGCAGCCAATCCTGACGCACGCTGACCTCAAGAGCCCAGTCGCGATGCTCGCCGCTTTCGTCTGTCCAGGTCAGCTCGACCAGCCTGGCTTTTCCGTCAGCGACCGCGCCGGCGATGGCTTCCTTCAGGATCTGTGCCGCGCTGCGGGCTTCCCCGTCACCGGCCAGGCCGACGCCGCGATCCGTATGAAGGAGGTCAAGCTTGTCGCCGTACAGGCCCTCAAGGGTGGTCTTTGCGTAATTTGTGGGATTCTTGTCTTCGCTTGTCAGCTGATCGTAGATGTTGTAATGGACATCGTCGAAGCGCTGATAAGCCTGTCCGCCGTAGTTTGCGAACGGATTGACATCGTAGCTGGCGTTGGCGACCTTCACGGGAGCGGCGGAGCCGGTCTCGGTGAGCAGGCTGTTGTCCTCGCTGCCGATGTCGGTTTTTGCGCTGAGCGTCAGCTTGCCGGCGAAGATGTGAACCTTCTCGAAGTTCTTCTTCAGTTCACTGTCGAAATCGCCGCTTGTAAACCAGCTTCTGGCAAAGTCGCTGTCCACGAACTTGTCATCGCTCAGGGGCTTGGTGGCCCAACTGCCGTCTGCAAGGCTGCCGGTGAATCTGCCCTGATAGGTCTTACCGTCGTTGCGGTAGATCCACTCCTGTGCGGCCCAGGCGCTGTTGCTGTCGTCCAAGTCCGCCGCGAAGATGCCGCCGTGGGTGTTCGTGATGCTGACGTCGCCTCGCTCGGACCGGATGTTCGCGACGGTGATGTCGCTGCTGTGGTCGTCGTTGACGGTGATGCTGCCGGCGTTTGCCCGCTCCTGAATGGAGCTGTACACGGTGCCATAGCTGTAGTCGGGATTGACCTCGATGCTGATGTCGCCGTTATTGTAGAGGTACGCGCTGCCGTACATCTCGCCGATGCGCAGATTCAGGGCGCGGCTCGGCTGATCGTAATGGGTGTTCACGAGCTCGTACACTCTGTCGTAGGTGGTCTGGAGCTCACTGAGTGCCGTCTCGTAGTTCCCACGGGCGATCTGCCAGCCTTCCTCAAGCTGAGCGGCGTCGGCGGCTCTGTTCTTCACGGCGTTGTCATAGGCGGTCTTGGCGCTTTCGAGCTCCGTCTTCCTGTCGTTCATCGCCGCGAGCTTCGTCTCCCAGATGCCGCCGTCCTTCAGCAGGCCGTCCAGCTCCTGCGCGATCCGCGCCGCGGTGGTCTCGGTGGTGAAGCCGTCGTTGGTTTCGTGTGCGCGCTGGCTCAGCTTCCGGTTCTCGTCGAGCAGATTCTCCACTGCGCTGAGCTCAGCTTCCGGATCGTCAATGACGTTGAGATAGTTCTTCGCCAGGGACTTGAGAGACTCGATGCTGCTGCTGACAGTCTTCTCGCTCTTGTAGTCGGAGTACTTGTCGGTGAGCTTCTTGAACTCGGCGGTCAGGCTGTCGCTCAGGGCTCTGTCGGCCTGCTTCTGAGCCTCCTTCTGTTCCCTCTCGGTGTCCAGGGTATTCGCGGCCTTCAGGGCTTCGATGTAGGTCTCAAGGACCGCCATGGTCGCCTTGTAGGTCTCGGTGTACCCGGCTTCGGTGGGAAGCTTTTCCTCGGCGAGCGCGGCCGCAAAGAGCGCCTGATACTGCCGCTCGGTCTCCTGTGCCAGCTGCTCCTCAGTCCACTCCGCGCCGTTGGCCTTTGCTGCCTTCGCGGCGTTGTTTGCTTCGGTCGCGGCCTTCTTTCGGAGATTCTCCAGAACCGACGGAGCCAGCTTGATGGCGGCTTCGATACCGGCGGAGAGGCTGTCAAGCGCACCGGCGTATCCATTGACTGCCGCGGCGTAACTGCTGATGGCGCCGTTCAGTCTGGTCTGATTGTCGTTCAGGTCGGTCTTCGCCTTCTCGGCGTTTTCGACCGCTTCCTGAATCGCGTTGTCGTAGAGCTTGTTCAGATCCGCTTCGTACTTGCTGCTGCGCTGGAAGAGGTCGTTCACCAGGTGCGTGAGGGACGTGTCGTCCTTGATCTGATCTTTATCAAGCAGACGGGTCAGAATCTTCGCGCTCTCCTGCTCACCGATGCTGTTCTGTGCGAGCGCCGCGTCGACGGTCGAGGCGGCCATCGTGAAGAGATCCCCGCCGTCAGCCCCGCTGAGCGCGGTTTCGAGCTCTGTGAAGAGTCCCGCAAACTCCGCAGGCTTTTTGCCGACCAGCTTCTTGACGTCCTCATTGGTGATTTCGTCTGCGGTCTTTTTGGCATTGAAGGTCTCGTTGTAGAGGTCGGTCAGGAAGCCCTTCTGCCAGCCGTCGGCGGCATATCCCGTGAAGGAATTGACGCGGTTGTTGACGTCGTCGGCGCGTTCCATGATCCAGCTTGCCAGGGCCGCGTTATCGCTGAGCCCCATCAGGCTGTTGAAGTACTGCAGATCGCTGACGCCGAGATAGTTCAGTCTGGTTGCGTTGTCATCCAGCTTCTCCGCCGCGTGACCGTCGGCCACCCAGTACTTGTAGAGATTCCAGTCGAGCGTGCTCAGGGCCTGAGCGTCGATGTAGAAGTCCGTCGCAAGCTGAATCGTCGGCGTCAGGGCAGCGGGTACATCCAGATAGATCCAGCGATCCGCCTGACCGATGTTGCCGCCGGCTCTCAGGACCAGGCCGGAGTTCTTGTCGCTGTCTTTCTCCGCCGCGGTCTCGATATCACCGTCGTTGTAGCGCTCGCCCTCATACTCTTTGTCCTTGAAGATGATGACGGCGTGGTTGTCCCTGCCCTGCAGCGTGGTATGGAGCAGCGTGATGTTCTTGTTCGCTGCCAGCGTCACATAGCAGCTGGAGGTGATGCGGTCAAAGAAGAGATTCTCCGACGTGCTCTCGAGGCTGAGCTTGCCGGCCCGCGCCGTATCCTTGACTTTCACGGTCGGGAGAACCAGATTGTCATTCACCTGGACAGTGAGCTCAGAGCCGATGACCTGCCATTCACGATTGTCAGAATCATCTTTCACCTTCTGGGTCTTGTCCTTCTCCTCGGCATTGGCTCTGTAGAGGCCGCCGTTGGTGCTGATGAAATGAACCTTTGCTCCGTTCTCCACTATCAGCGGGATGTTGCCGCCCTCGTGGCCGTCGCCCTGATCCAGGATAATATCGCCGTGGACATTGACCACGTTGGCCGCGCCGTCACTGATGCGCCAGGTCTCGCCTTTCAGGCCGCCGTTGTAGGAGATCAGATCCATGCTCGTTCCGCTGCCGGTCTCGGTCAGGGTCGGGATGATGATGTCCTTATACACGGTCGCCTTCACATTGGAGCCGTCCTCGACCGTCCACGGCTCATGGCCGATGAGACTGCCGTGCGCGGAGATGATGCTGACGTCGGCGCCGTTTTTCGCGGTGAAGGTCTCCCCGATCTCCACGTCGCCGTCAACCGTACCGATGATGAGGGTGCCGTTCTTGACGTTGCCGGTGCTGACAGGTCCGATGCTCTCCAGGGTGTCAAAGGTGACGCTGTTCTCGGCCTCCATTCTGACGTCGCCCTTCAGAATGGTCTCTCCGGTCATAATGATATTACCGTACTTGTCCGGGTCCTCCAGGCCGTTATCCTCCGCAAAGAGCTGGACTTTCGCCCCCTGCTCAACCGTGAAGTTCGTCGCGGTGATATTGCCCTGCTCCACTCTGATTATGACGTCGGCGCCGTCCTTTACGACGGTGTTCACCACGAAGTTAAAGTTTCCATTGTCTGCTGTAATCGTCCGGTGCAGTTTACCTCTGCCGATGACGTTCTCTCCCGTTTCGTCGCGGGAGATCAGATTGCCGGCATAATGATATTTCATGTCGCTATCCGCTCCGTCGTCTTGCTCTGCGGTATCCAGCGTTGTGACATACACGTTTCTCCCGCTCTGGAAGTTTTGCTCGACGGACTGCGGGTCGTTTTCGTTTACGGTCTGGATCTTGCCTTCTCCGAACCAGAGCCACAGATCCTTATCGCTCGCCTTGCTCTCCACATGGCCGATCCCGTAGCTGGCAGTGTTGGTATTGTTCTCATCGATAAGCCACTTTGCCTTGATGGTTTCGGGGCTGTTGTAGTGCTTTACCGGATCCGTATTTTCGTCCTTGTAGACGGTCCAGAGATGCTGCCACTGGCCGTTGGGCCCCGTGCCGTAGAGCTCCGCGCTGTCGCTGCCGAGCTGGAGCCAGCTCTTTCCGCCATAGACGACGGTACCGTTGTCTATGGTCGCCTTTTGCCAGCTGCCGTCATCGGTGTAGACGTAGTAGCTTCCATCCGCGGTCTTGGAGACGGAGGAGGTGATGGACTCATAGCGCAGATCGCGATTGGTCAGGGTCGCTGCGGCGTTCGCGGCGTCATAGGCAATGCTTGCAGTGCCGTTGGTATAGGTCAGAGAGCCGTCGGATTTGGTGGTGTAGCTTGCGCCGTTCACTGTCTCGGTCACGGCGGTTTCGCTGACCTTCACGGTATCGGTGATGGTGTAGTCACTGCCGGACTTCTTGAGGTTCAGGGTGAGGGACTCGCGGCTAGCGACCTGCTCCATGACAGGCATCACATTTTTCTCGTACTTCGCCACAGTCTGGGTGACGGTCACGGGCAGCTCATTGCTGACTCTGTAGCAGGTGTGTTCTGTGCCGTTCACTACTACGGTAGCCACAGTGTCGCCGTTCATAACCGCTTCGACCTGCAGGTACTTCGTCGCGGCTGCCTTTTCTTCGTCGCTCATTGCCGCAATTTCGGCTTCCGTGGCGAGGCGGTAATAGGTCTTATTAACAGTCTGCTTCTGAATGACCCATTCCTTCTCGTCGCCTTCGCCTTGTTCCACAACGATCACATCGTAGTTCTCATCAAGCGCGTCAAGCTCCACATTCACGGTCTCCTGGATGACGATAACCTTGGTATTGATGAGGCCGCCGTCCTCGCCGTAGATGGGCTCGGTGGGAGCCGTATCAATGAGCGCGGGCTCCGTCAGATATCTCTGACCCATGGGGTCCAACACCTCGATGACCATAGGCTCAGTCACGATATGATTCTGCGCGTCAAGCACCTTGACGTACTCCTCTTCGTAGACATCCTCGAGCGCCTGTTCGCTGTATGTGGTCTTCGCTGTCAGCGCAACGGTACCGGCCCCTGTGACATTGCCGGCATCATCACGCTCTTCGTCGATCACAAAATAGTTGTTCGCGTCGATCGTGAGGAAGGGAGACTTGCCCGCAGTGAAGCGGTAGCCGTTGACCCAATAGCACCACACTGTCTCGGACTCGTATTTGTCCTCAATCGGATTTCCGTTTTCGTCCTCCTCATAGACGATCATTGTGTAGGGGCGATAGGTCACGCTGCCGCCGTTGCCGCCGGTAAGAACAGGAGCGTTTCCGGAGTTTCCGTCATAGACTGCCTGTTTACCAAGGCCGTAGGTACCGGTGACGCAGGTGTCGCCGGGATTGAAGCTGACGTTGATGGTTTCGGACATACCGGCGCCCTTATCAACCGTCATCGTGAACTGGGAAATAACCGGCGTGGACTGGGTCCAGGTAGACGTGGTGGTGTTCCCGCTCGTACTGCTCGTGGGTCTGGTGCTCAGGGTCGGCTTGCCCAGGGCAAAGAAGCCGAGGAACTCATCATTGTTCTCGCCGTAAACCGCCATGTACACATCCGACGAAAGGGCATAGAACTTGACGTTGTCAGTGTTTGTATTGCCTTTCGCGAGTGTGCTGGCATTGATCGCGGCCTGCACAGCGGGAGAATCCAGCAGAAGCTGACGGAGACCTTCGTTATTCGTGCTGTCACTGTAGACGGTGGTGACAGTCGTGGTTTTTGTCACGACGCCACCGTTCACGGCGTAGGCAATGGTTGTGGTCGTAACGGAACCGTCCTCATTTGTCTGTTCAGTGGTTCCGGCGTCATCGCCCTCTTTATCAACCCGTTCAGTGGTAACAGACTCTTCCTTTTTCTTGCCGGTGGCGACGCCGACGGTCTGGTCGTCTTTGACCAGCATGCTCTCGGGCAAATTGGATACCGGCGCGTAGCTGCCTTCGGAGCTGCTCTCAATGTCAAGGCCGGTAACGTACTTCACATTGTCATTGACATAGCTTCCGCTTTCGTAAGGAATGGAAAGGGTGTACGTGCCCGTATAGCCTTCATCGATTGTGAGTTCACCGGTAGTGGGATTGAAGGTCACATAATGCTTCACACCGTTGGCGTCCGTCTCACAGTCGAGGCAGAAAACGCCATTCTGGAAGGCGGGCGGCGTGTAGCCGTCAAGGTCGGCAACCTTGCCGTCTTTGAGGGTTAGGATCGTGCCGTCAGGCAGCTCGTAGACCTTCTCGTCTCCGTCTTTGGATATCAGGTAGCGCGCAAGCGTGTCGCCGCTGAGGGTGGCGTTGCCTTCGGCCGTATTGCTCAGGAATACGGGTTCAAAGTTCACGCTTTCCATTGCGACGCCGGAGGCGCCATCCAGATAGTTGACGGAGACCGCGGGGCGGAAGCTCACATCCAGAAGACCGCCTGCCACGATTTTGCTCAGGATCACTCTGCCCGGAATCGTGACGTCAGTGGGTGTCTGAAGCTCGCCGCTGACGCGCGTTACCTTCGCCATGACAGGCTCAAGGTACACGTCGCCGGAGGCGGTGACATAAACGGTCGGATCTTCGCCTGCGCTGTTGCGGGTCATCAGCGCCTGGAAATACTTGTTCAGATCTTTGTCGCCTTCAAGCGTGCCGTCTTCTTTCTGGTCGTAGGGGTTGGTGCTCGAGCCGATGTTGTGGACGCCAGAGATGGTCAGACTATGGGTCCAGACGGGGCTGATTTTCTCCCCTGTGAGAAGTTCGGTGGCAATCAGGTTGCCCTCCGTGCCGGCCCAGCCTCCAGCCTCTTCGCCGAGGAGCCAGACGACGTTCAGCGCGCCGTTTTCGTTGGCCACGACATTGCCGAATTTCAGATCGCCGCCATTATAGGATGTAATGTTGATGGTGCCGGCGAGCTGCTTCATATCGATAGCCGGGAGCGTGGTCGTGCCGGCATAATAGTTGCGGATATCCATCACGTAGTTGTTCGGAGCGGTAGTGGTGAAATTGCCGCCTTTGATGGACCCCTTGGAGGTTATGGGCGCGACGATCCCGCTGACAGTACCGTTGGAACCGCTGAGCTTTCCGCCGGAGGAACCTGTTACGTGCGGGATACCATAGACGTCGATATCCACGCGGATCGGCAGTGCCGACGGAGAGATTTCCGCGACGCCGCTGACAGATACGTCAGGATTGCTGCGCCTGAAGCTGTTGTTATTGTGCTCTGTCTTCTTGACAAACAGGCCCTTTCTGCTCGCGCTGGTGCTGGTGTTCACGGCGCCGTTGTATCTGTACGCTTCGAAGCTGAAAGCATTGCCCTCAATTCTGTTGTTGGAACCGGTGACTTTGCTGCTGCCTGTACCGTTCAGATTCACTTCGGAGACCACCTTGCCGGCGAGGCCTTTGAGCTCGGAAACAGCTCTGGCGGTGACGCTGCCGCTGGTGGGATTGGCGCTGGCCCAGATTTTAGCACTGTCGTGCGCCTGCAGGGTACTGCTGTTCAGGTTAACGTTGCTGTTCACATTCAGCGTCAGGTTGCTGTAGGCCTTTGCCTGACCGCCGGCGCCCTTGATCTTGGCGACGGAGTAGTCATAGGCGTTGAGCTCCTTCAATGCGGACGACACGTTCATGGTGCTCGCGGTGAGCGTAGAGGACTTTATATCCGCAATCGCGCTGAGGTTAAAGGTGGTGTTATAGGCGCGGGACACGGGGGAGCCGATGAGGCCCGCCGCGGAGAAGTCGCCCACGGTGGAGACATTCCCCTCGGCCACGTTGGCCGCGACGTTCAGCGTACCGAACTCCGCATAGACCTTTGCGCTTGAGAGCGACAGGCGGACATTGTTCGTGACATTCGTATCCGCTCTCGCGCCGCCGATGCCGAGAAGTCCGCTGGCACTGCCGTCAGCCTTGGTGGAGATGTTGTCGCTGCGGCCGCTTTCCGCGATGATATCGAGCGAGCCGTAGCGGGAGCTCAGTACGGAGCCGACGCCGGCTGTGAGCTCAACATTCTTCTTCATCTCGGAATACGCGCCCAGAGAGCCCTTTGCGAAGAGGCCGCCGGAATTGGCCTTGGTGTGCGCGCTCATTTGGGTGTTGTTGGAGGACGCGTTCACCCTGACGTTGCCGTAGCCGATGACGCTGGCATTGTTTCCGACCGCTACCTTCACTGTCTCGCTCATTCTGTTCTGGGCCTGCTTGGAGTCCGCGGAGCCGAGCGCGCCGACGCTGTTGCCGCTGACCAGCGTATTCGCTTTTGTCTGGTCGGAGGCGCCGATGGAAACGCTGCCGCGCTGGCTCTCCACATGAGCGCCGCTGCCGACATTGGCCTCGGTCACATAGTTGCTCCTTGTGGTGACATTGTTGGAGCCGCCGGATACAAGGTTCACTTTCAGGCCCTGCGTCATGTTGGCAGAGACAGTACCCTTGTTTTGCGCGTAGATGTTAATCGCACCGGCAGCGTAGATTTTCGCATTCCCGCCGACATTGGCCTTCACGGTCTGGGCCCTTCCGATACCCACGCGGGACTCGATGCTGCCGCCGCCAAAGGATGCAAGACCGACGCTGGTGCTGGAGGCGCTCTCGGAATAGGAGCTTGTATTGCCGTTGGCAGTTACGTTCACGCTGCCATCGGCCTTCAGGGTGAAGGCTCCGCCTTTGCCGAGACCGGCCTCAGTGCTGTCACCGGTATCGCTCTGGGCGAAGACGCCCTGGGCGCTGACCGCGCTGACGCTCAGCGGCTTGAGGGCGACGGCTTCCGCCACCGAGTTGGTGTTCGCATTCACCGTGACATTTCTCGCGGTGATCACGCCGTTGTTGCTGCCCGCGAGGTAGGCGCTGTTATTGCCCTTGGAGGTCGCGTAGGCCTTGTCAATGGCGCCGCTCAGGGCCGCGACGGAGACGCCGCTCTTCGTGCCGACAAGGGCGTCGGCCTTACCGTTGGTCAGGACGGAGGTGATGTTGATGTCCCCGGCCACCTTCACGTTACCGGCGATATCGGTGTAGGCCGTCTGCGTTGCCTCCTGATTGGCTTCCAGCGTGTTGGTGGAGAGGGTCGCGCCGCTGAGGCTGATCTTCGGCTGCTTCACACGGGTATAGGCCGTGGCGTCGCCGGTGGTGCTCACCGTGAGGCTGCCGCTGAGATTGGCGCCGCCTCTGCCCTTCAGATAGGAGTCGGCAACCGAGGTTGTGAATGCCTTGGTGACGTTCACCGTTGCATTGGCCAGACCCGCAGCCGCGCCGGAGGAACCGCCGGTGGCGTTTGCGGTGGAGTGATAGGTCGTCCCGACGTTCAGGTTGCCGGCCTTGAGGAGCGCGTTAGTGTTGTTGCCGCTGTCCACATAGGCGCTGTAGTTGCCCTTGGCCCTGGCGTCGATGTAGGAAACGTTGGCGTTTACCAGACCCACGGATACCGTGGGCGCGCCCACCACGGCTTCAGCCTTGGAGTACGCGAGAGTCTTAACGTCCAGATTTCCTGTGAGGTCGGTGCTCAGGTCGCCCAGATAGGCGCTGACCGTGGAGTTGGATCTCGCAATGCCCACGTTCGCCCTGGCGCTTATGCCGCCGACAGAGAGCAGAGCCGCGCCGACAGAGGCGTTCGCGCCCTGGCCGGAGGTGTTGTAGTTGCTCTCGACTTTGACATTGTTGGCGATGAGCTTCACGCCCTTGGCATAAGCGGACTGTCTCGCCGCCAGATCACTGTAGACGATGGAAGCCGTGACTCCGACCGCGGAGACGTCCAGGAGGGATGCCCGGATCTGGGAATTGGCGACCACGACGCCGTTGTTGATGATATTGATATCCTTGCCGGCCGCGTTGATGGTGCCGGAGCCGGAGATGCCGACGTCAGACTTGGTGGTGTTCATCGCGATGCCGACGTTCACGCCGAGGCTGGCGATGCTGGCGCTGACGCCGCCCGCCGCAGGCGAGAGATCGGTATCGGAGACGGAGGTATAGGAGCCGCTGAAGCCGAGGCTTCCCACATTCCAGATGCCGCCGTCTTTCACCACGGCGCCTGTGTCAAAGCTGCCTCTGGTGAGGGAGACGCCGGCCAGCAGACCGACGCTGACCGCGCCGATGCTGACGTTGTCGATCTTGATTCTGGCGTCAGACTTGCCGCCGCCCTCGACCTTGACGTCGCCCGCGTTGAGGTTCTTTGCGCCGAGCTTCGCCCGGTTGGTGCTGTCGGAGATGACCACCGCGCCGCTGGCGTTCACGCTGACCAGTCCGGCGCCCGCGGTGAACAGGTAGGCCTTGGCCATGCTGTCACCGAAGTCCGCAGTGTATCCGCCTTTGAAGGTATAGCTGCTGTGCGCTGCCGGGCTGCCCTGTGTGGCCTTCACATTGACGGCCTTGCTCCCGGCGTCGATGGTGCCGCTGTTGTCGACAAGCGCTTCCTGCTTTGCCTTGAGATAGCTGAGGGCGAGGGAGACGTTGACCGACACGGCGCCGACCGCCGCGCTGTAGAGGGCGGTGTGGGCCTGGCCCATACCGTTTTCAGCGAGGACGTCGACCCCGCCGCCGCTGAGCGTCAGGTTGCCGCTGCCGCCGAGCTTGGCGGTGTTCTCGCCCTGGTTCATGGCCATGCCGAGGTTGACGTTCACGGCCGTGCCGCCCGCGCTGCCGGTGATGCCGAGGACTGTGGCGCGCGGCGCTGCGTTCGCGCGGACCTTCATTGAGGAGGCCGTGCTGTCGCCGCCGAGGAGCATGATCGCGGTGTTGCTGCTCTTGATCAGGGCAACGTCGACGCTGGCGCCAACCGCGACAGAGCCGGCGGTAACGGCGGTGGTGAAGATATCGGTGTTGCCGGTCATGACGGCTTCAACCTTGGCGTCTCCGCTCAGGTGGACAGGCATTCTGCGCGCTGCCGCCACGTTGGTGACGTAGTTGAGGCCGAGGGCCACGGTGCCGTTCACGGCTATACCGCCTGCCGCGACCGAGACGCCGGTCACATCCGCCGCGCCGTCGGATTTCGCGTTCACGGTCAGAGACTTGGCCGTGATGCTGCCGCTGCCCTGCGCATCCGCGTCACTCACGCCGCCAACCGTAGACTGGGCGTCCAGCTTGTTGATGGCGATGGCAACGGTCACGCCGACGGCGACTCCGCCTGCCGTGATTGCGATGGGAATGGTCTTCGCGTTGCCGGCAAACTCGTGTCCGACATAAACCGCCGCGTTGGAGGAGTTGATGGTGACGTTCTTGCCGATGCTGCTGCCGGCTTCCGTGCGGTTGAGAGCCAGGATGACGCCCGCGTTCACCGCAGCGCCGCCTGCCGCCAGTGTCGCCGCAGCGACGGTGGCGTTGGTGGTACCGGTGGTGCTGACGGTGATGTCGCCAGTGTTCTCAATGGTTTGATCCCTGCTGCCGCCGATGCTGGCCTTTGCCGTACCGTCAAAGTAAGCCATGCCGAAGGAGGCACTCACGCCCACCGCTCCGGCGGCGGCCGCCACGTTCGCGGTCAGAACCCGGCCAAACCGCATATCGGTGAGAACGTTGACGGCTCCCGCCTTTGTGATATTGCCCGCCATCTTCGACTGCACGTCGGAGAAGACATTCAGGGCCGCGCCGCTGACGCCGATACCCGCGGAACCGCCCGCCGCGCTGATGGAGATCAGACGGACATTCGCGCTGCTGTCATTGGCGTCGCCTTCCGCTTTGTCAATATTGGAATTGATGTCTGAAACCTTCAGGGGGTTGTTTGCATTGGTCTGGGTGAAGCCCTGCTGCGCCCGATCCGCGCCGGTGGACGCCTTAACGGTGATATTGCCGCCGGCCGTGAGGGTCGCGCCCTCGTCCACCTCTGCGTAGACGTTGGAATTGAGCACGCCGACGGTGAGGCCCACGCCTACACCGGCGCCGCCGCCGACCGCAGCGGTGCCGCTGACCATGAGGGTTTCGAGCTTGTCGTTGGCCCTGACGTCGATCGTGGTATCGGAATTGACGGTGCTGTCCGTGCCGACACGGGCAGAGACCGCGTCATTCATGTTGCCGATGGATTCGGCGTTAAACTTGGTGCCGTCAGAGCCGCCGGCCGTGCTGTCGAAGGTGGACTCGTCATAGGTCTCAACAGCCTGGACATATTCCCCGTCCGCGTCCCTGTAATAGACGGCTCTTCCGTTCGCCTGATCCTGCGTCACAAAGGTGGTGCTGTTCGCATTTGTGTAGGAATTACCGTTCTTATAGTAGAGCTGCTCACCGTTGGGCGACTCGTACTTCATTTTACCCTGGCCGTAGCTGCCGTAATTGGCGCTGCCGATCTTCTGGCCGTCGCCCGCGAGGACGTCGGCGGTGTCAGTAGGCTTGTAGGTGCGGGCCGCGCTGTTGCTCTGACTGAAGCCGGCATTGACCTGAGCTTCGGGGCTCATGCCCTGATAGATGCTGTCGTGGGCGTCCTTGCTCATCTTCGCGCCGGCGACAACCGCCGTCACGGTGGCGCCGATACCGGCGCTGCCGCCACCAGACAGAGAGGCGTCCGCGGTGAGGATCCTGCGCTGGTTGTCCGCCTGCACAGCGACGCTGCCCGCGTGGATCACGCTTCCGGAATCGACAACGGCCTGAACCGTGGCCAGAGCCACGCTGACCAGAGCCGTGACGGTCACGCTGGCCGCGCCTGAGCCGCCCGCAGTGGCCGCAATGGCGACAAAGTGGTAGTCGTCGTCGGCGATCACATTCACCGCGCCGGCGGCTTTGACGTTGACGCCGGTGCCCATTTTGGCCTCGGTGACAACCTTGGTGATGACGACGTCAACGGTGCCGCCCACGGCCACCGAACCTGCGCCGGCAATGCCGACCGCGTCGGAGGTGACGAGCTCGCTGGAGTCGGCATTGACGTTGACGCTGCCGCCGACTCTGCCGCCGTTCTTATTGGTAATGCTGGTGTCGTTGTTTACGATGGCCTTCGTCTCACCCTGGAAGTAAGTGATAACGGCCACGCCGGAGACGCCGACGCTGCCGGACGCGCCGACGGCCAGGGCGGCGTTCACAAGCGTATTGTCGCCTTTTGCGGTCGCGGAGACGTTGCTCTCCGCCTTTACGGTCCCGCCGAGGGCGGTGTTGGTCTTGCTCTGGAAGACCAGGGTGTTGACGCCGCCGGCCACGCCGACAGAGCCGCCCACACCGCCGGTGAGAGCCAGAAGCCATACATCGTTATCGGTATCGGACGTAACCGCCACATCCTGGCTGGCGGTAATGGTGCCGCTGGCCTTTGCCGCTACATCCTGAGCAAACACCAGGGTCACCACCGTGGCGCCGACGCCTGTACTGCCGCCCACGCCGATGCCGCCCGCGCAGTCATAGAGACCGGCCACGTCCTTGGCGTTCACGATCACGTCCGCCAGAGCGCTCTGCGTATTCTCGGCGTCATAGCCCGCGGTCATGTCGGCGTTCTGCGCGTCCGCGAGAACGTTGTTGTTCGCCACCAGGGTGGTGATGGTGCCGCCGACGCCCACGCTGGAGGATCCGGCGGCTGAAATAGCGGCCATGATGATCCGCTCTTTCGCCGTCGCACCGACATAGATACCGGTAGCACCGGATGTGCCGTTCAGATCATTCAGGGAATGCTTCGCCTCGGCCTTCAGGACAGCGCCGCTGCCAAAAGTCGTTTTAACCGTATTGTTGATGACGGCTGTAGAAACGGTAGCTCCCACCGCGGCACCGCCGGCGCTGAAGGCCAGGCCGCCGGCCACGTCAACCAGCAGATACTGATAGTCGCTCTCGAAGGCCATGCTGCCGCCGGAAGTGCCATTCAGGGCGCTTCCGTGGGTATTCTCAACGCGGCTGTTGGCCACAAGGACCGGGATGCTGCCGCTGACAGCAGCGGAACTGCTGGAGCCGCCGACCGCCGCTGTGACCAGAACGGAGGTGTCCTTGCCCAGAGAGCGGGAGGACAGGTTCTTACCGGCGTAGAGCGTGACGTTGTTTCCGGTGTTCACAATGGCGCTGCGTTTGGCCACGTTCACGTTCACGGTGGCGCCGACAGCCGCGCCGCCGAGGGAGATGCCGGTGGAAAGGATGGCGTTGGTAAAGAGCACGTCGGACTTTGCCAGCAGAATGAGGTTGCCCTCTTCGGATCTGAGCTTGGCACCGTCACCGATGTCAACCTTAGCCTCGGACTTGGTCACCTGCACGCCGACTGCGCCGCCCACGGCCGCGCCGGAGGTAGAAGCGGAGACTGCCGCCATGACGGAGATGAGGTTCTGCTTATCATTGGCCTTCACGCTGAGATCGCCGCTGCCGGCCGTGAGGGTCACATTCTTGCCGATGATGGTATTGGTGACGGACTTGTTGAGGTTCACGTTCACGGTGCCGCCGGCCGCTACGCCGCCGGTGGATACAGCCGCCATAGCCTCGACCAGCAGGAAGTCCGCGTCGGTCTCGGCGCTGACATTGACGGCGCCGGCCGCGTTGATGTTCGCGTTGTCCGCCAGCGCGGCAATCGCCTCGCTCTTGCTGACGATGACGTCGATCCCGCCGCCCGCTGTGGTGCCTGTACCGACGGATGCCGCCACGCTGAAGATCTGGGTGTAAGCTTCTTCTTTCGCGTTCTGGTTATAGCTGTCGGCGTTGACGGTAACCCGGCCCACATTGTTGTGTACCTTGTCCTGGTTGATCAGCAGGCCGATGTCAGCACCCACGGTGGCGCCGCCGGACGCAGCACTGACCGCGCCCGCGATGATACGGGTGTTGGAGCCGGCCTTCGCGTCGATGCTGACGGAGCCGTCCTCATCCTCGGCCGCGTCCTCTTCGGTGTTCGCGGTCACTTTGACGATGGCGTCGTTTCCGATGGCGGCGTCAATGGTGTTGTTGAAGTAGATCATGGCGAAGGAGCCCGCCACGGTAGCCGTGCTGCCGCTGCCGGTACTGACCGACCCGCCGATGGCCTCGGCGTAGTAGTTGGTGCTGGAGAGGAAGTTCAGCAGGTCGACCGCCTTCAGGAGGTCTTCGCTGGTGATGTTGATGCTGACCTTGTAGCCGCTGCCGTCCGCATTCTTCTTCATGTCGATCGGAGCGGTCTCGGCGTCGCTGTCAGCGCCGGTGGAGTTGGTCACCGCATCCGTGATGCCGTAGGGCAGCTGGTAATCCTGGAAGGTGACCATGCGCTTCTCGGCAAGAAGGGTCAGGCGGCTGCCGGTGATGCTTGCGCTGTTGCCGATGGCGGCCTTCACGTCGTTGTTGCTGACGATCACGGCCACGCTTGCGCCCACGCCGACCGCAGCGCCCTTGGAGACGCTGATGCCGCCCGCGCGTATGGCCATTTTGCTCTTGTCCACGGCGTCAACCGCGATCTTATGAGCGGTAATCTGCACGCTGTCGCCGACGGTGGCTTTGGTGGAGGCGCTGCTGACCAGGACGGAGACCGCCCCGCCGATGGCCGCGCCGCCGTTGCTGCCAGCCACCGCGCCTGCGATGGCCTGCGCGCCGAGAAGACCGTTGTACTTGCCGGTGGTATTCTGGCTGAGGTTTGCGTCCACCGTCACGTCGCCGTCCGCGCTTTCAAGCTCAGTACCATTCGCTACAGAGACGTTCGCCTCGTTGCGGTTGACGCTGACGGCGACGCCCGCGGCGATGGAATTGCTGCCGTTGGAGCGGGACATGGCGACGCCCGTGCCGAGGGTGCGGAAGTTGGCTTCGTTGCCCGCGAGAACGTTGATGCCGCCGGCCGCGCTGATGCTGCCGGAAACGGAGGTGCTGATCTTGTGCTTGGAGATGGTGAGACCCACAGCGGCCGCCACCTGGACGCTCGTGCCCTGGTTTCCGGCGTTGCTCTTGGCATCGATATTCTTATCGCTGGCGCTGTCGGCCTCGCTCTTGGCCTCGTTCAGGTCGGAATTGGCCTTGGTCGTGTCGGTCTTGTCGCTGACATTCTGGCTGCGCATGACGTTGGTGGACAGAGGCTCCTTCGTAGTGGCCTTGTCAGCGGCGGAGCCGTCGCTCTTCTTGTCGCTGTTGTCGTCAAGCTTCTTGTTGATGTTGTCAGCGGTCTTGTTGTCCTTATCCTTGTCCCCGTCGGAGCTTTCGGGAACGGTTCCGGTTCCCCCGATGATCTCCGCCGCTTGCTCGCCCTTATGGAACTTGTCGATGTAGCGCTGCATATCCGCGCCCATGGCGGTGGCAATGGCGTTGGACTCGTCCTCGTTCAGGCTGGAGCCCGCGATGTAGGCCGTGCCGTTTTTCAGCGTCGCCGCGCCGTCAAAGCTCACGTTGATGCCGGTGTCAATGATGTTGATGGCCACGGCCGCGCCGACGGCGGTGGAGCCGCCCATCGAGAAGCCGCTGGCACGGGCGACCGCGTTGCTGATTTCATCCGCGGTCAGGACGAAGTTGGCCTTCGGGCCGTCGTCCTCTTCCTCGTCCTCGCCGGATTCTGCTGTCGGCTCGCTTTCCTCGGGCTGCGCCTCTTCCTCCGGCTGTTCCTCTTCCTCGGGCTGTTCCTCTTCCTCGGGTTCCTCGATGTCGATGACGTCCTCGCCGTGGGTGGTGATGGACGTGCCGCGGCCAACCCTGGCCGAGACAGAGCCGTCCAGGAGGTTCAGCGCGACGGAAGCGTCAATGGAAATCTTGCTGGCGCTGTTGTCGCCGTTTTCGTTGTCGCCGCTGCCGGAGCCGCCTTCATCGTCGCCTCGATCCAGCGGATCGGTGCCGGAGGCGGCAGAGGTCTCCACCTCGCGGTCGGCCTTGGCGCGAATGGCCAGCGCGTCGGCGTCCAGCTTGCGGTTATCGCCGATGGCCGCCTCGGTGTTCACCTCGCCATAGGTGAAGGCGAAGGAGGCGCCCACGCCCACGGAGCCGCCCTTGCTGTTGGTGGGAGCGGTCTTCGCGCTGCTCGTCGCGTCCGGCTCTTTGTATGTTGCTTTGAGGGAGACAGCGCCCTTCGGCATGAAGAAGACGAAGGCGGTCTCATCCTCAGTGCTGTACTCTTTGACGATAATTCTGACGTCCTGGCCGTCCTTGGTGTAGTACAGCTTGTCAAGCTCCTGACCGCTGGGATTCTTCACCGTCACGGTGACCAGATCGCCGTCGGCCGCCTTGCCCTGCGTCGTATCGTTGTCTCGGGCTTCGACCTTCACGCTGATGTTCTGGTCATTGTTCGTTACGTCATAGAGCACCGGGCTGAAGACGACGTTGTAGGTGATGTGGGTCTTCTCGTCCTTATCGTCTTTCTTGGGAAGCTCAAATTCTCCGCTGGAGGAGACCGTTACCTCGCCGGTCTGCTTCTCCCCGTCCTTGTCGGTATAGGTGTAGGTCACCTTTTCGGGCAGCGTATAGCCGTCCTCAACCGCGAGCTTAACCTTGCTGTCGCTGACCTTCGTAACCGTGCCTTCGCCGACGGTCTGGATATCATGGATATCGCCGACCGTCAGGGCGAGGTTGCTGCCCTGGGCAGCGGTGTCGGCCGTCTTGGCCTCTCCTGCGCCCTCGTTGGTATCCGCGTCGCCGTTTTCATCCATGGAGCTGGACGCTGTGGTGGTGACCTTCTGGTCATTCGTGGCCAGGATGTCCACTTCCCCGCCGGCCTCGACGGAGGCGTCAGTGGAAGTGCCGGTGTAGTTTTCGATGATGGCCCTGGTTGAGCCGTTGATCACGGCGACAGCCACGGAACCGGCCACGCCCACGCCGGTGGCGCCCGCGCCGCTGATAGCCTGGGTGCTGATGAGGTGCTTCTCGTGGTCGTTGTTTGTCTCGGTCTTGATGGACAGATCCATCAGCCCGTTGAGGGTGTCAAGGGCGCCGGTGGCAAGTCCCAGACCGGAGTTCTTCACGCCGTTGATGAGGGCGTCCTTCAGATCTCCGCCCAGGGTGCCGCCCTTGATATAGGCCGTGAACTGATCAATGTTGACGATTCCGCCGGTAATGGCGTTGATGGTCTCATCCTTGATCTTGGTAGCGGCTTTTTCGATAGACTCCTTCAAGGTCTTCTCGAATTTGCTGCTGTCAAAGTTGGAGAAATGATCGTAAGATTTCTCGACCTTGTCCAGGGCGGACTTGATCAGATCCACCTTCCCGTTGAAGGTGTCAACAGCGTTCTGAATGATGCTGAGATAGCTCTCCTTCGCACCGTTGACAGTGTCATAGAAGCCGCCGATGGCGTTGTCGAAATTACTCTCAGCGGTAGAGACCAGGGAGTTAAGGCGCTCCTCAATCTGCTCGGTCAGCTGATTTTCAACGTCTGTCTTGATCTTCTCAAACACGCCGGGAAGCTGATCACTGAGCGTCTCGCTGTCCTTATTCAGCGCATCGGGGAGTTTCGTAAGGTCGTCCGCAATCTTCTCGGTATTGGTGATGATTCCCTCAACCCTTGTATTGAGCTCTTCGGCCAGACTCTCAACGGCATTGAGCTTGCCATTGAGCTGCTCCAGCTTATGGTTGATTTCATCGACCTTATTTTCTGCAAAATCCTGTGTCTCGGTATAGATGGAGTGAACCTTGTCCACCATCGCCTTGGCGTCGTTGTAGATGCCCTTGACTTCCGCAACGGCGTCCGCCGTGGCCGCCTCCGCCGCGGACTTGATGGTCTTGATCAGCGCCTCCTGCACGCCTTCCTTCAGCTTATCCGCGTTGAAGCTGGCGTTCAGGATGCTCTCCTTCACACTGTCAAGGATGATTTCCGCCATGTCGGACTGCAGGTTCTTGATCGCCTCCGAGCCCATATCCTTCGCCATGCCGGCGAAATCCGTATTGATGACGGTTTCGACCGCGTTGGTGAGGCGCTTCTGGAGCAGCTGCAGATCGACCTTGAGCTCCTCCAGCTTTTTCAGCTGATCGGTGAGCTGGGAGATGTCGGTAAGCCCAGAGGTGTCCAGCAGCTCGGAGAAGTCGATAAGCTCCTCGATCTGATCCTTCACTTCATCCAGATCCGCGAGCTCTTTCAAATTGTTGATCGAGTCGATCAGGCTCTTGATCGTCTTATAAGTGTCTGTGTCCTTGCCCTTTTCCTCAAGCTCGCTAAGATCAATGCTGATGTTAATATCCTTGACGGATTCCAGCGTGTCCTTGAGAGCCTGAATGGTGTTCTCAACCTGATCGACCGTATTGTCAAGCGCGCCCTGCGCGTTCTGGAACGCCTCGAGGGTCGTGTTTATGATCTCCATGGGGCTCTTCTCGACGCCATTGGTGTCGAAGAGCTCTCCCATCAGGCTGCCGTCTTTCAGGGACTTGATAAGGTCAAGCGTCTCCTTGCCCACTGCGGCCTCAAGGATCTCGTTGATGTTGTCCTTTACGAGTTCGGGAATATTATTGAAGACGTCCTGCGCGGCCGCAATATTTTCGTTGAAGACGTCGGTCAGGCTTCCAAAGCTTTGCAGATTCCAAATCTTATCGCCGATGCCGGTGTTTTTGCTCTTCATTTCGGCTACGAAATTGCGGGCAATCTGTCCGACCATGCCGGCAATGCCGCCTGAAAGCACATCGCTGTACTGGGAGAGACCCATCTTGTCCATCAGGCTCTCAAGCGCCTTCTTAAGCGCTTCCTCAAGCTCCTTCTGGAGAGCGGTACGGGTGTCCTCAGGATCGGATACGCCGCTCATGTCCGTGCCCTTGATGGGATCCGCGGGTTCGCCGTGAATGATGTCCGCGAGTATGTTGATGTTCTCGTCCGCGGTGACGCTGACCTGTCCGCCTACGCGGGCAATGTTGTTGATGTTCACAACATTGATGGCAACCGCCGCGCCAATGCCCACAGAGGAATTGGTGGCGGAGCCGTTGGCCTTCGCGTCGGCCACGGTACGGTTCCGGGCGATGACATTTACCGACCCGTTCATATTCTGCTGGTAAATTTCCTCGCCGTCCCCGACGTCCTCGCTCTCAGCGCCGGGCGCCCGCACGGCCTGAACCGCGATATCGCCGTCAAGGATGGCTCTCGCGGCGTTATCCTGGAGGTTCAGGACAAACGCTGCGGCAACCGCGACCCCGCCTTCGCTGGTCTCGGCCTTCTGGCGATTGCTGTTCTTTTCCATGACGCCTGCGGTGGAGACGTTCTTGCTGCCGTTCATGTCGGCAAGTCCCGCGGCGCCGGTGATGGCCTTGTCAGCCTGGGCGTCGCCCTTGCCCTCGTCGTCGTCGCCACCCGGCGCGGCGCCGCTGGCCCCGGCGTTGGCCGTGGCTTCCACAGTGCTGATGGCGTCGGCGCCGACAAAGACGCCGTTAGCGGTGACGCTGTGCTTGAGGGTCGCCTCCGCGCTGTCGTCAATGATGCTCAGGTCGAAAGCCGCGCCGATCGCGACGCTGCCCGCGGCATTGCCGTCCGAGAAAACCTCGTGCTTGGCGTCGTTTTTGGCATAGATGACAGCCGTCTTCAGCTCGTCCCCGTCGCCCAGCTCATCCGCGCTGCCGAGCGTGATCGCGCTGCCTGCCTTTGCGCCCAGATAAGCGTTGGCGCTGCTGCCGGTGATGTCCAGAGCCAGCACGGGCATGACGGACACATTGCCGCCGCTTCCGCCTGCTTTGGCGACCACCGCATCCTGAACGGTCTGCTTTGCCATGACGCTGAGATTATCCATGCCGGCGACCTGGAAGGCCACGCCGTCCTGCACCGCGGCGGTAACGTCGGAGCCGGTCACGGCCACGGCGATGCCGGAGCCCACGCCCGCCTTGGTAGCGGTCGCTCCGCCGTTGGCGAGACCCTTGGTGCCGAAGTGCACGTCCGCGTCGGCGCCGACCTCGAAGTCGCCGCCATTGAGGAGAATATTGACGCCGTTATAAATCTTCGCATTGGTTTTTGCGGAGCTCACGTTGACCGCGATTCCGCCGCCCACGCCGATATTGCCGTCAGAGTAACCGGCGGTGGCCTTCACGGTGGAGTCGGCCTTCTCGGTGTTGGCGTTCAGGCTCAGTCCGTCTCCGGCCGTGATGCTGGTATTGCCGCTGATGATGGCGTTGTTGGTGGTCTGCACCACGTTCACGCCGACGGACACGCCGATGCTGGCACTCGGCACGGAAGTGTCCCCCTGCGCAAATTCCGCCTGAACGTTCACCTTGGCATTCTCGGAAAGCGTGGAAGGAATGTCAAAGGTATACGACCCATCCTTCTTCAGCTTGCCGTAAACAGTTGTCTCAGTGGGGTTACCCTCGCTGTCCGTGTCGGTAATGACCGCCTTGACGCTGTCCTTCTTGAGATAATGTTTATCTTCAGGGGTCAGCGTGGCAGTAAGCGTGGCGGCCTCTCCGTTGAGAAGACGGGACTGATCGAGTTTGATCGTGCCGTTCTCCACTGCATACTCGCCGTTAGCTGCAAACGTGGTCTCCGAATCGCCTGCCGTGACCTGAACAGGCTTCTCGGCCAGCGTCAAACGAAGCTCCATACGGTCAAACCTTTGCTCGAAAGCCTCATTGGATGCGATTTCCCAAGGTCCGTCTCCCTTCCTGACCTTGTAATATAGCGGGAGAGACTCCAGACTCTTATCTCCGTCTCGCGTGAAGTCCCTGATCTTGTCCTCTTTGGTACCCTCGAGTCCTTCTTTCGTTACGCCGACAACATTGATCGCAGTAACGTAGTAGTTGGAGTCGTCCGGGAAATCCAGCTTGATCGTGTCGCCGTTGTCCATATACGGAGTGGCGTTCACCGTGTAGGCAACGGTTTCCCCGTCGACCTTGGCAACCACGACCTCAACGGGAACGGCCTTCCGCGCCGCGCTGGAGGAGAAGACGATCTTCTTATCCTCACCCTCCGCGGCGTCAGCCGGGACGGTAAACTCGTAATCGCCGGATTCATTTCTGGTCGCCTTTCCGGTTCCGGTGGGGTGCCCATCCTCGTCGCCGTCTTTATAATAGGTATAGGTGACGTCGCCGAGATTAAAGCCGTCCTTTGCCTTGGCATTGACAGTGACGGTATCGCCGACCTTGGCCTTGCCGCCCGTCACATCCGTCGTCAGGGTATAGTTAGCCCCTTCCTCCACATTGGTGGCGATTGTGCGCTTGTCCTCAGGATAGCTGACCTTAACGTCGATCTGCGTGCCGGGTTTGAGGTCTGCGAGATCCTCGGTTTTTAAAAGGAATTTCTCGTAGCTTTCGCCGTCCTCGGTCTCCGTTGTGGCTTCGATTGTGCCCTCTCCGGTGGGCTTTCCGTCCTCGTCGCCTTCCTTATAATATTTATAGGTGACGACCGCAGGCTTGAAGCCGGTTTCGCTCTTGCTCTTGAAAGCGAACTCGGTGCTGCCGGTATCATCGTTCCGGCTCTGCTGCTCGAAGCTGCCGCCTTCGGTACGGCTGACCTCGATCACATTGCCGAAGCCGTCGATATACTGCTCTTCCTGCTTTTTGGGCTTGTTATTCTGGTTATCGCCGTTCTGATCGCCATCACCGTTCTGATCGCCATCGCCGTCCTGATCATCATCGTCGTTCTGATCATCATCGTCGTTCTGATCATCATCGTCGTTCTGATCATCATCGTCGTTCTGATCATCATCGTCGTTCTGATCATCATCGTCGTTCTGATCGTCATCGCCGTCCCAGATCTCCTCCGCCCAGTCAGTAAGTTTCTTCTCCAGCGTGTCATCGAATTTTACCTCGACCGTGACAACAGAGCCGTCTTCCGCGATGAAATCGCGCTCGTCCTTATCCGTGGTTTCGGGGTTGTCGCGCAGCGTCAGGGTGACGGTGTAGCTGCCGTCTTCCGCTTTCTCGGAGATATCCAGTTCTTTGGTCTGTTCTTTGCCGCGGCCGTCGGTCCATTTGAGCGTGACAGAGTCAGGCTCCTTGTCTTCGGCAGGAGTCAGCTTGAATATGATCTTTGTGACAACCTCTTTGCCGTCTACCGTTTCCTTCTTGACCGTCGGCTCAACGGTACCGCCTTCAATCTCGGCCAGCCTGATCATATAGTCCGCGCCGGCGGCGTAAGACTTTTCCAGTTCCTCCTCAGGCTCTTCGGAGTTCTCCTCTTCAGGATCAGACTGCTTCGGCTCATCCTCGCCGATGCCGTTGGCGTTGGTGACGACGACCGTCTTGGCGTCCGCCGCCACGTCGACCTTGCCCTCGGCCTCGATGTTGCTGTCGGAGATCTCGACGCGGTTGTTGTTCAGGATAACGCCTACACCCAGCGCGCCCGCGAGCTGGACGCCGGAGGGACCGCCGTCGCCGTCGTCATCCTTCTTTTCCTGCGTGCTCTCCCAGTCAGCGGTGACGGTGAGTTTGTTATCCTTTACATCGTCAGGTATCGTGAGGATATAGTTGCCGTCGGAGTCGGCCTTGATCTCGCCGCTGCCTTTGGAGCCGTCAGATTTTGTATAGCTGTACTTAAGGCTGTTTTCCTTGAGCTTGAAGTTGGCGGCGGGGTTCACGGTGATCTGAACCTTCTCGCCGGGGGCGGCCTTGCTGACCTCGTCGGTCGACAGCAGCGCGCCCTGGATCACCGTCTTATCCTCGTCCTCTTCGTCCTTCTTTGTATTATTGGTCTTATCAAATTCAATCTCGACCGCGTTCGCCGCCGTGCTGTCCTTGGTCACGGTGCCCTTCGCGTCGGAGACAGATTCCTTCGTGCCGGCAGTGGCACTGTCAAAGACAGTGCTGATATCCGCAACGTCGGAAGAGCTCTTCCCTTCGTCGTCGTGCGGGTCAAAGAGGTTCGCCAGGTCGTCACCGGTGACCTCCTGCTGCTCGCTTCCAGACTCTTTCTTTGTGAAGGCGGCAAAGACCTTCGCGTTGCCGGCGGGCATCTTGAAGTAATACTCGTTGCCCGGATTCGGGTGGACTTCCTTGTCGTTCAGATCCAGCGTCGTCCACTCATAGTGGTCGGAGCCGGGAACCAGATGGCGCACCCGGATACTGTCGAGGACATAACCCTCCTTGGGCTGAACGGTGACCTTGACGTCCTCATTGGAATTGGCGCTGGACTTGTCAATAGAGACGGTCCCCTGCTCAGTGTTGTTGGCCGAAGACACGCCCACAGAATAGTCGCCGGACTTCAGGCCGGTCAGCAGCTTATCAGCCAGCTCGCCAAAGTCTATCTTGTTGACCACCTGGCGGAGAATCTGAGCCGTGACGTTTTTGATCTCGGAGATGGACATGGACTCTCCCATGTTCACATTTATGCCGCCATTGGAGCCGCCCTCTTCGGGATCGGATTCTCCATCTCCATCCGGCGCCTCGGAGTTCTTCACCGCGGAGTTTACGACCTCTGCGCTGGCATTCGAGTGAGCGATCACGTCTCCGCTGGCGGTAAGGCTGCTGCCCTTGATTTTGGTGCGGACATCCTGAACCAGGACGGTCACCACAAAGTAGCCGCCAAAGGAGCTGTTGTCACTGTCGGTATCGGCAGAGTCGGTCGAGGCGGAGCTGTTGTTGTCGTCATCGTCCTCGACTTCGGCGTTCTTAGAGGCGCGGTTGTCAATCTCCACCTCGCCCTCGGAATTCAGGGACACATCCCCACCGGCCTCCAGCGTGGAGCCTATGACGTCGGTATGTACATCCGTCACCACTGCGGCAACGCCCAGCGCAAAAGGAAGCTCCGCGGCGGAAGCGGCGGTCTGAACCTTCACGCTGCCCCTGGCCTCGGCGATGATGCTGCCGGCGGCCTTGATCACGGCATTGCGGATGTTGATCTCGGAATTCAGCACGGCGACCGCCGCCGCGATAGAGGAGAGATAGCCGTTGCCGCTTCCGGCTTCGACCTCGGTATTCACATTGGTGCTGATGCGGACATTGCCGCGCTCGCTCTCTTCGTTGGGCACAACAACCTGATCATCGTCGGCGCTGTAGCTGGCGCTCGTTCCGGCGTAGATTTCGCCGTAGATATTGATGATGGCGCTGCCGACCTTGACGTTCACGGAGTTGAGCGCGTCGGTCAGGTTGGTGATATCCAGGATGCCGCCGGTCTGGTCGACCGAAGCGGTGAGCTCCACATCACCGGCGGCATAGATTTTCGCGTTTTCGCCGATGTTGATTTCGACCGCGTGGCTGACGTTGAAGAGGTCCGCATGAATGGACTTCCCCGCCGCCACAATATTGTCAAACTGATCCTTCTCCTGCTCTTCTCCGAGAACGTCTGCCTCGTCCTCGTCGCGCAGCGTTCCGGCCTCGGCGGTGATCTTCACGTTGTCCGCCACGACCGTGCCGAGCACGTCGATCTTCTCGCCGCGGACGATGAGGTTCACGTTTTCGGCGAGCAGATCGTGCAGGACGATTCTGCCCTGCTCATTCTCAACGCCGTTTTCCGCGTCGATGATCAGCTGGTTCAGCAGGTCCGCTTCCGTCACGAGGATCAACCGGTCAAAGCCCGCCGGGGAGGTCTTCAGAACAAAGTTGGTAAAAGAGGAATCCGAGCGAAAAACAGCGATCTGCCTTCCCTGTGCGTCGGTTTTGATTTCCGCTGCTGTCCAGTCAAGCACGACCTCGGCTTTATTTGCGACCGTATCTGTGACGCTGCGGCCGATAAGATTGTCCATATGGACCGCGATGGAATTGTTGTTACTGTTAATAAGGGTAAAGGTTACCTTGTCATCGCTGACAGAGATCGGCTTCTCCTCGGTCTTGCTCAGTTCGCCGGTGAAGTTCACGCTGTAGCGATCCGGATCCGTGATGGTGATGTCGGTCACGGCGTCGGCAATGCCGATATCGACGCCGACTTTGTCCTCACCCTCGCCGGTGTCCACCGTAACGGATGTTTCGGCGGAGGGCTCTTCCCCGGCTACGAGCATGGCGCTGATACTGTCGTCACCTTCCCCGGTTTCGACCGTGAGTTCAGACTCCACGCCGGCGCGGACATTGACGGTGTCGTCGTCTTCGCCGGTATTGACTCCGATGGTACCAACCTCGTCACCGCGGATGTTGACGGTATCGCCGCCCTCGCCGGTCTGAACGTCAATGCTGTCCACACCGTCGCCGGCTTTGATGTTCACGGTGTCATCTGCCGTCGTTCCGATGACGGAGAGGCTCGCGTTCTGAACCTCAATACGCTTCTCCATGGACAGGTAGATACCGGCCAGGAGCACATTGATCCCGTCAACGAGAACGTTGCCGTTGACCTTGACGCCGTCGCCGGAGGAGGCCGCGCTGTAAGTCCCGCTCTCAGATCCCGTCTTCGCTTCATAGGCGTCAGAGGAGACAATGTTCAGCACAAAGTCCGGGCTCGGCGTGACGCTCGCGGCAGCTTCCTCGCCCTCACCGCTGGCCGGAGCCGGAGCAGGCAGGCTGACGGTAATGTCGCCGTTGTATACGCCGGCCTCGACCTTGATGGTCAGTTCCTTGGTATCCTTGGTGATGCTCTCCAGAGCCAGGTCGATGGCCTTCTGGATCGCGTTCTTACCGTCCTCTTTGGAGGAGGGGTCGTCGTTTTCGAAGGTCTTGTCCTCGTCCTCTACAGGCTCACCGTCTTTGTTCTCAATCTCATCGACAATCGTGGCCTGGCCGTCTTCTTCCTCGTCGGCGTCAACGGAAGGCCCATCATTGTCGTCGCCGTCTCCGTTATCGTCACCGTCACCGTCGTCGTTGCCGTTTTCGTCGTCGCCGTTGTCGTCGTTGCCGTTGTCGTCGTTGTCGCCGCCGTCGTTGTCGCCGCCGTTGTCGTTTTCGTCGTCGCCGCCGTCGTTGTCGCCGCCGTTGTCGCCGCCGTCGTCGCCGCCGTTGTCGCCGCCGTCGTTGTCGTCGTCGTTGCCGCCGCCGTCGTTGCCGTCGCCGTTGTCGCCGCCGTCCTTGCCGTCGCCGTCGTCGCCGCCGTTGTTGTCGTCGTTGCCGCCGCCGTTGTTATCGTCGTTGTTGCCGGCATTGTTGTCATCGCTGCCGCCGTCGTCGTTGCTGCTGCCGCCGTCGTTGCTGCCGCCCTCGTCACTGCCGCCCTCGTCACTACCGCCGTCTGCTGAACTGTCAGCGGGCGCAAGAGAGACGTTCACAGTGTCATTTCCATCACCGGTGCTGATGGAAATACTGCCGCCATCTTCCGTGGGCGGGTTAACGTCGCCGCCATCGCCGTCAGGACTGTTCGACGTAAGGGTCATCGGGGGAGCCGACATAAGGGTCATCGGAGGAGCCGACGTAAGGCTCATCGTGGGAGCCGTCGTGCCGCTCTCTGTGGAGCCGGTGCCGGACGAGCCGCCGTCTCCGCCACTGGGAGCCGACGCGGGTGCGCTGCCGCCGGACGAACCGCTGTCGCCGCCGCTGGGAGCCGACGCGGGCGCGCTGCCGCCGGACGAGCCGCCGTCTCCGCCACTGGGAGCCGACGCGGGCGCGCTGCCGCCGGACGAGCCGCCGTCTCCGCCACTGGGAGCCGACGCGGGCGCGCTGCCGCCGGATGAGCCGCCGTCTCCGCCACTGGGAGCCGACGCGGGTGCGCTGCCGCCGGACGAGCCGCCGTCTCCGCCGCCGTTGCCGGCGTCAGTGCCGGTGGCTTCACTCACTTCCTCAGCGTAGACAAAGCTGTCCCGATAGCTCCCGGGGGACAGGGTGAACACTGTAAACCACAGCGTCAGAAGCAGCACAAATACAGCGAGCTGCTTCTCGCCCTTTCTTCTTGAATGATTCATTTTGATGAAACCTTTCATGACATTTCCTCCGAATCTTTTGTCACGCTGCGGGAATATCCCCTCGGGCCTGTATGGACTATACTATTTAATATATATGTATGCGGGATGGACAGCATGCTCTCAAGGGGCATTGTCCGGTCTATCTGAATCCCGGTGTTCGCCGGGAATATCATTCCTATTCGGGGGAGGGCCTCCGGACCGGCGGTGTTCCCACCGGTCCGGAGCCGCTCCGTGGCTAAGGGTATTGTTTGCGCAAGGGGTGCGCTGTGGTCAATCAGTATTTCAGGGAAGCTTCCAGGTCGGCGATGTAGTTGTCGTTATCGCCCATCGCCATGTAGATCTGTGCGCGCTGGTAATAGCACTGCTTGAGACTGTACTCATGCTCGATGCAGGTAGTGAAATCGGCAATAGCGCCCTCGTTATCGCCCTTGCCAATCTTCGCGTAGGCGCGATAGAAGGTGGCGGCGTCGGCGTTGTAGTCGGCCTCGATGCTGGCGGTCATGTCAGCCTCGGCCAGTTCATTCTCACCAGACTGAAGATAGGCCAGGCCGCGGTTGAAGGTGCAGTCGCTGACCGCAAGGCCCGCGTTGATGCAGGTGGTGAAGTCCTTAATGGCGTCTTCGTTGTCATTGATGGAAAGATAGCAGACGCCGCGGTAATAGGTTCCGACATCCGCGATCTCGGCGGTCTTCGCAGCCTCAAGCTCTTCGGTCTTTGCGTTGATGGTCTCCTGGGCAGTGCCTTCGGTCTCCTTCAGCGCTTTGAGCTCCGCCTCAAGGCCGGCGACATTTGCACTCTTCACAGCGTCGAGATAGGCCGTGAAGTCGACAATCGCTTCCGCGAACATCTGACTGCTGACATAGCAAATGGCGCGGTTGTAAAGAGCGTCCGTGACAAAGGACTCTTTCTCGATGGAGGCGGTGAAAGCCGTAATGGCGTCCTCGGTCTTATCAAGAAGCATATTGCACACGCCGATGTTATACTGCAGCCCGTCGAAGTCCTCGTTGCTTACGTTATTGAAATTCTTCAACGCCTTCTCATAGTCCTCAAGGCGCATGTAGCAGACGCCAATATTATAATAGGAAGAGTGGCCGAAGGTGGGGTCGTTGAGGCAGTGGCCAAACTCTTCAATAGCGGCCTCGTACCGCCCCTGCTCCATGTTATAGATGGCGGTCTTGTAGGCGGCCTCGGTTCCGCTTTCGCTGTTGGCCTCAGCGTAAACCTTGTAGCTCTCCAGGGCCTTGTCCGCATTGCCGACAGCGCTGTAGATCTCCGCCTTCACCTCATAGAGGGAGCTGTCGCCGGTGAGATCAATGTACTTCTGAAGAGCCGCCGCGGCCTCTTCATACTCACCAAGGTCGGAGTGGACCTGGGTCTTGACGAGGTAGGCCTCGCTGAGCTCCGGGTCGACACGCAGGGCCTCGTCCAGTTCGGCAAGGGCCTGGTCATACTCCTGGCGGATGGTGTAGACGCAGGCAATCTTGAGATGCACGTCGGCGTAGACCATCGGCGCGGAATTCTCGTCACAGACCTGCAGGCAGGCATTGAGATACTCCATCGCCTTGTCGTAGTCCTCACGGCCGATGTAGGCCAGGGCCAGGGCATAGTTGGTGTCCAACGCCTGGGCGTCATACGCGACCTCGTCGGCGGCGAAGGCGGCCGGCGTCAGCAGCGCCAGCACAAGCGCAAGCAGGATCGCAAATGTCGTTACTCGTTTGTTCATTCTGTGTTTCCTCCTAATTTTTTACGGAACCTTTTGGACTCCGTTAAATACTAATTCTTTTCGCTCTCGGAATTGAGCAGCTCGATCTGTCGGGCGGCCTCCTCGCGGAGCGCCTCGTCCTTCCCGTTCTCAGTCACCCAGGTGAAATTCTGAACAGCCTGCCGGGTCTCCCCCATCTGCATGCGGCACACGCCCGCGCCGTAGCGGCAGCTCTCTTTATCCGCGCCGCCTCTCTCCGCCGCGGTGAAATCCTTCAGCGCCTCGTCATAGCGCTCCGCCGCCAGGAGGCTGCTGCCGCGCAGATAGCGGACATAGGGGTCGTTCTTCTCTTCCAGCGAGAGCGTCAGCGTCTCGACCGCGCCGTTATAGTCCCCGCCTGCCAGTTGCGAGGCGCCGACCATGCGGGTAAGCTGCGCGTTGTCCACCGGCTTGAGCTCCACCCTGACCTTGCCCGTGACGTCCTCGACGCCGAACTCGGCCATGTCGGTTTTCTCGCCCCGCCGTATCCGCTCTACAAGCTGCCCGCCGTATTCGCAGGCCCGCTCATAGTCGCCTGTCAGATACGAGCAGAGCACAACGTAGTAGTACAGGGACGAGGGGTCGGCCTCTCCGCCGCTCAGCGCTTTGGCGAAGGATTCGTTCGCCCGCTCATACGCGCCCGCGCGAAGGAAGCCCATGGCGAGCATCGTGTGGGCCGTGGCGGCGTTGTCGCCGTGCGTTTCGAGGTAGCGCTTGGCGTCGGCCTCCGCCTCCTCCATCCGGCCGAGCTGCACAAAGCAGTAGGCCCGGTCAAGCAGATAATCGCTTTTGCCGCCGTCGTCCAGCACCCGCGTCCAGAGCCGGATCGCAGTCTCATAGGCTCCGGCCGCCTCATAGATGTTCACCATATCCGGCAGCAGCGCCGTGGACTCCCCGACGGTTTCAAGACAGGCGTCCACATCCTGCAGGGCCCCCTCGGTATTGCCGAGGTTCAGGCGAACCTGTGCCCTGGTCAGCACCGCCTCCACATAGGGCGTCACCGCGATGCCGAGATTCAGCCAGTTTTCCGCCTTTGCGTATTCACCCAGAACCGCGTACAGATAGCCCATGCGCAGATACTGCGCGGCCAGCTCCTCCTCGCCGCCCTCAAAAGCCTCAAGCTCTTTTTCCTGAAAAGCCAGGGCTTCGTCATATTTGCCCTGTGCGATCGCGATGTCTATGGCCAGCTCGTAATCTTCGGCGCTGCGTTTTGTTTTCAGAAGGTTTCGCGCAAAATCGCTCATGCGTCTGATGCGGGAGCGCTTGGCGTAGGGGTCTCTCTGCAAAAGCTGCTGCGCCGCGAGACGGACGCTGCGGTTCTCATCCCCCGAGGCGCCCATGCTGATCCCCGTCTGGCTGAACATGACAAGGCCGGGAATCATCGACAGGACAAGCAGGCCCGCGATGATGCGCACAATGAGCCGCCGTGTTTTTGTATGCGTGCCTGTCATGCCATCCCCCCTTTTCCGTGTTCGGGATATTGTTTTCCAGAACGGCAGCAGGGCCGCGACAGCTCTCGGAAGCATTGCGCCCGCTTCATCGTCATTTCAGAAAAAGTCCCGATTTTTTCTATTATATCATACCATCGGATACACCTTGCTCTGTATCCCAATGTACACCATCAGAAACGCCCTGAATGGAAATCTTGATTTGTAAGCAAAGACTCTCATAATCTGGTACACTATATCATAAGTAAGTTCCTTTTTCAAGAACAAAATGTTTACTAAACCGTAAATTGGGATACAGAGCAAGGTGTATCCGATGGTGTAGAATAATGCTAAAAAGCGCCGTGCCAGCAGAGAAGTCCGTTTGGCACGACGCTTCCTTTTTTCAGGATTTTTGTCAACGCACTTATTCTATGACAAAATAATATATATACTGTGCCGACAGTTCAATGTGGTATTGGATAACCTCAAAAACCTCGGTAAGATAGCTTTATCACGCCTGAAAAGGCGAAACGATTCGGAGGATTTGAGAATGAACACAGATACCACCAATTACAGGAAAACCAGTTTCGGCCTGTATGTACCCGCGTATATTGCCGATCAGCTTGACCGCCTGGACATGAGGACTGTAACGCTTTACGAGAGCCATCTCAGAAACGCCGGCAAAGCAGATGCAACGGTAGAGAAATACATCCGTTTTATCCGGCTGTTTGTCCTGTTCCTGAGCGATCACTATTTGTCCGTCGCCTATGTGCGGGCATGGCTTGAAAGCATGAAGAAAAGCCATCATGTCAACACCGTCAGCAATGCCGTCTCCGCATTGAACGGAGTGCTCAGGCGGCTTGGCTGCAGCGTCTGTATCGTCTCCTTCTTTCCCTATCAAGAGCCGCAGTATCGGGAGGATAAGCGCAATTTGGAAAAGGCGGACTTTGACCGCATGCTGGATGCAGCGGACGTGCGTATGAAAACCATGCTCCTGACCTTTTCGGAATCGGAATCCGCGTAAGTGAACTACAGTTCTTCACGGTAGAGGCGGTAAAAGGCGGTCAGGTGATTGTGAACAATAAGGGCAAGAAATAAACCGTGTTTCTTGACTCGGAGATATAGGCCGTGATCCTCAACTGCTGCGAGACGAAAGGCATTCGCTTCGGCGCTGCCATAAGCATAGAGGGGAGGGAAGCTTCAAACCCGAGCATAAACAATTCAGGATTTCCTCTGATATGATACCTTTACAACCATGATTGGAGGAAAGAATATGAGCGAAAATGTATACGGCTATATCCGTGTATCCACCAAAGAGCAAAACCTTGACCGCCAGATCCTTGCCTTAGGGGAGTATGGTGTCCACGAGAAGCAGATCTATCAGGAGAAGCAATCAGGCAAGGACTTTGAACGTCCTGTTTATTGCCGCCTGATCGAAAAGCTCAAGCCGGGCGACACACTTGTGATCAAGAGCATCGACCGGCTTGGCAGGAATTATGATGAAATTCTGGAGCAGTGGCGGATTCTCACAAAAGAGAAAAAGGTGGATATCGTGGTGCTCGATATGCCCTTGCTCGACACACGGCAGGGGCACGATCTGACCGGAACGCTGATTGCGGATATTGTGCTTCAGCTTTTGAGCTATGTGGCCCAGACAGAGCGGGAATATATCCGGCAGCGTCAGGCGGAGGGAATCGCGGCCGCCAGGGCGCGCGGCGTGCATTTAGGACGGAAGCCTAAACATAAGCCTGAAAATTTTGCGATCGTTTTCAGCGAGTGGGAAAGCGGTGCGATCTCTGCACGGACGGCCTCAAAGAGGCTTAATGTGGACAGAAAGACCTTCAGCAAATGGATCAGCCAAAGTATGGCTGAAAAAAGCACACTTTTCCCGCCGTGCGAGGGAACGAGCCTTTATCAGCATTGCAAAAGCCGACAGCCATAAACAGCCATAACAAAATGGATATTAATGGAAAATCTTGAAGTGTTTATACAGTAATACCAATTACTTTTTCAAAAAATTCTATCATAATTCGAGCAATAATACAATAGTCAAGTTGGTGATGAAGGTGTGCTTTTCTACGCCAATTTGCAAAACGCCGAACCTGATGTTTTGGGTTCGGCGTTTTGCTGTGATCTGGTGAAACAGTCCGGAACAGAACTCATTACAGAAATAGCCTGCAAAGTGCGAACTGTTCAGCCTGCAAACGAATTGTCTTGTAAAGGGGTGAAAAGTGAACATGCCCATCTCGCTTTTCCCACACAATCAGACAGCATATGAGTCTCTTTTGACCGTGCTGGAGACGGTACAGCGGGCTTGTATCATCCACCCCACCGGCACGGGTAAGAGCTTTATCGGCTTCAAATACTGCGAGGAGCATCCCACGCAAGCTGTTCTCTGGCTTTCGCCCTCTGCCTATATCTTCAAAACACAGTGCGAGAGTCTTCTTGCTGCCGGTGCGCAGGTTCCGGAGAACATCTCCTACATGACCTATGCCAAGCTGTCGCAGCTTGATCTGGCGGAGTTGAACGAGCTGCGCCCGGATGTGATCATCCTGGATGAAATGCACCGCGCCGCAGCGCCGACATGGGAAAAGCCCGTGCAGGCGCTGCTTGCGCGAAAGCCAGAGCCCATAGCCATCGGGCTTACGGCAACCAATATACGTTACCTTGACGGGCAGAAGGACACTACCGTTACCTTCGACATGCGCATCGCTTCCGAGATGACGCTCGGCGAGGCGCTCGTGCGCGGCATCCTGAACCCGCCGAAATATGTCCTCTCGCTGTTTACCTATCAGAACGAACTAGACAAATACGAAGCCCGCGTCAGGCAGGCCAGAAGCAAGGCTATGCAGGATAAGGGTGAGGAGCTTCTTGACGCCCTGCGCCGCGCGCTTGAGAAGGCCGAGGGAATGGATGCGATCTTTGCCCGGCACATGCCGGAGGCAAACGGCAAGTACATCGTCTTCTGTGCCAACGCGGAGCACATGCGGGAGATGATCGGCAAAGCCCCGAAGTGGTTCGGAAAGCTGGATAAGCACCCGCACATCTATTCCGCTTACTCCGCCGACCCCGAGACGAGCAGCGCCTTTGCCTCCTTCAAAGCCGACGAGAGCGAGCATCTCAAGCTCCTGTATTGCATCGACATGCTCAACGAGGGGATCCATGTGGAGAACGTCAGCGGCGTGATCCTGCTGCGGCCCACGATCTCCCCCATCGTATACAAGCAGCAGATCGGGCGGGCCCTGTCGGCTGCGAAAAAACAGGACGCGGTCATCTTCGACATCGTCCTCAATATCGAAAACCTGTACAGCATCGGCGCGGTCGAGGAAGAGATGGAGCTCGCCACGGCCTATTATCGCTCTCTCGGTCTGGAAAGCGAGATCGTGAACGAGCACTTCAAAGTCGTCGACGAGGTGCGCGACTGCCGGGAGCTCTTTGCAAAGCTTGAGGAGACGCTGGTTGCCTCCTGGGATCTGATGTATCAGGAAGCGAAGAAGTACCGCGCCGCCAACGGGGACCTGAACGTGCCCCGCCGCTATGTGACGCCGGAAGGATACTCCCTCGGGTCCTGGCTCTGCATCCAGCGTATGGTGCGGGACGGCAAGGTCGCCGGGAATCTGACTGAGCGGCAGATCGCCCTGCTTGACGCGCTGGGGATGCGCTGGGAAAGCGCCGATGAGGAAGCCTGGAGCCGCTGTTATGAGGCAGCCAGAGCATACTATGAGGCTCACGGCGATCTGAATGTGAAAGCCCTGTACATAACGCCGGACGGCCTGCGGCTTGGGTACTGGCTCAGTCGACTGCGGCAGTATCGAAAGGGAAAGATCCGCAGCGCCTGTCTCACGCCGGAGCGGGAGGCTGCCCTCGATGCGATCGGCATGACCTGGGACGTGCCGGATTATCTGTTTGAGCAGAATTTCACCGCCGCGCTTAAGTATTACAAAGCACACGAGAATCTCAACGTGCCCGTGAAATACGTGGACGAAAACGGCATCCGTCTCGGTCTCTGGCTCAATCGCCTCCGAAGCTCGTACAAAGCCGGAAAACTGACCCTGACCGAAGACCAGATCCGGCGCCTGGATGCGCTGGGCATGTTTTGGGGGAGCCGGTGTGATGTGGCGTGGGAAAACGCTTTCCTGACGGCAAAGCATTACTATAAACAGCATGGAGATTTAAATGTCCCGGTGAGGTACCAGACAGAGGACGGAAATAATCTGGGCTTGTGGATCAAAACGCAGCGCATGAACTGGAAAAACGGCAAGCTCCCGGAGGAGCGTAAAAAGCGTCTGGACGCCCTCGGCATGATCTGGGGAAGAGAAAATACCATACACAGGGAGGCGCAAGATGCCGCAGAGAATCAAGATCCTGATTGCCTGCCACCGGCCGTACCCGGTGCCGGTCGAGCCCTGCTACCTGCCGGTCGAGGTCGGGGCAGCGCTGCACACGCAGCCGATCTTGGGCTTCACGCCTGACAATACCGGCGACAACATCTCGGAAAAGAATAAAAACTACTGCGAGCTGACGGCGCTCTACTGGGCATGGAAAAACCTGGACGCGGATTTCATCGGCCTTGTGCACTACAGGCGCTATTTCAGCAACGGGAAACTCCTGAAAAGGAAAGAGGCCCGCATCCTCTCTGAGGCAGAGCTTCAAAAAGCGCTGGATCGCTGTGGCATTCTTCTTCCCAAGCCCCGCAACTATTGGATTGAGACCAACTACAGCCAGTACGCCCACGCCCACCACGCGATCGATCTGGATACCACGCGGGAGATCCTGCGGGAACGCTATCCGGCATACATAAAAGCCTTCGACGCCTCCATGCAGCGCACCGTCGGCCACCGCTTCAACATGTTCGTCATGAGCCAGGAAAGCCTTTGTGCCTATTGCAACTGGCTCTTTGACGTCCTCTTTGAGCTGGAGAAGCGGCTGGACATCAGCGCCTACAGCCCCTATGACGCCCGCGTCTTTGGCTTCGTGGCCGAGCGCCTGCTGGACATCTGGATCGAAACCAACCGCGTCCCCTATATGGAAATGCCGGTCCTGAACACCGAGAGCCAGCACTGGATCAGGAAGGGGACGGCATTCATCAAACGAAAGATTACCTATAAAGCACATGAGAAATGATCGTGTCGCCGCGGTGGTCGTGACTTACAACCGACTGCCGATGCTGCAAAAGTGCATAGAGAAGCTGGTGGGTCAGACAGAACCATGCGACATCCTCGTCGTGAACAACGCCTCGACGGACGGCACGGCGGAATGGCTCGCGGAGTACGAGGCGAAGAGTTCCCGTCTGCACGCGAGAAACACCGGCGCAAACCTCGGCGGCGCGGGCGGTTTTAACTATGGGATGCGCTGGGCGGTCGAGGCCGGATACGGCTGTCTCTGGCTGATGGACGACGACTGCCTGCCGGAGCCCGACGCGCTGGAAAAGCTGCTGGAGGCTGACGTGCTTCTCGGCGGCGAATACGGATGGCTGTCGAGTGTGGCGCTGTGGACGGACGGCAGCGTCTGCAATATGAATCTGCAACGAAAAACGCCCTACCGGGATATCGACGGTTTTGTTTCTCCCCTGACTCCCAGCGTCATGGCGAGCTTTGTATCGCTTTTTTTGCGCTCTGAAACGGTGGCTGAGTTTGGCTTGCCAATTAAAGAGTTCTTCATCTGGTCGGACGATTGGGAATACACGCGCAGAATTTCGCTGAAAAAGCCATGCTATGTCGCCGCAGACAGCAGGGTAATTCACGCAATGAAGTCCAACACAGTTGTCAACATCGCAACAGACGCGCCGGAGCGATTGGAGCGCTACCGTTATTTCTACCGAAACGACGTATATCTGTATCGCCGGGAGGGGCTGCGTGGCTGGCTTTGGCTGATCGCAAAGGACTGTTGGCACAGCGCGCATGTAATCAGAAAGGGCAGGCTGAAAAGACTGCCGATCATCTGGAAAGGCTTCGCCTCCGGGATCGCATTCAGCCCGGTAGCGGAACACTTGCCCTATACCAAACCTTGACGGGGGCGGAGGGGCCCATTGTATACGCATTATGCATATTGGCAGACATCGAGGGGGACACATGAAAGATTTTTCGTTTTACAAAGGGAAAAAGGTATTTGTCACGGGACATACCGGTTTTAAGGGAACCTGGCTTAGCGAGGTCCTTTCACTTGCGGGCGCTGAGGTGATGGGCTATTCCACCTATACTGAAAAGCCGATATCGCTATATCAGCTCTCTGCGGTAAAGCGGAATATCCGTGAGGTTAAGGGCGACGTGAGGGACTATATCAGCATGCTGAACGCCATGCAGAGCTTTCAGCCGGACATTGTCCTGCATCTTGCCGCGCAGCCGCTCGTGAGGGAGAGCTTCGCCAGACCGGTCGATACTTTCGAAATCAACGTCATGGGCACGGTGAACATTCTCGAATGCGTCAGACACTGCGACAGCGTGCAGTCCTGCTTGAATGTGACCACTGATAAAGTGTATCTAAATCGCGAGTGGGTCTGGGGATACCGTGAGGATGAGAAGCTGGACGGCTATGATCCCTATTCCAACAGCAAGTCCTGTTCGGAGCTGGTAACGAGCAGCTACAAGAAATCCTTTTTCTCTGACAATCATGTGGGCATCTCGACCGCGCGCGCCGGAAACGTGATCGGGGGCGGGGATTTCGCCAAGGACAGAATCATCCCGGACTGTATACGCGCGGCGCAGGCGGGACGTACAATTCTGGTCCGCAACCCCAATTCGACCAGACCCTATCAGCATGTTCTGGAGCCGATCTTCGCCTATCTGCTAATCGCACAGCGGCAGTATGAAGACCGTGCATATGCTGACAGCTACAACGTCGGGCCGGATGAGTGCGACTGCATCACAACCGGCGAGCTGGCCGAACTGTTCTGCACTTGCTGGGGCGAAGGTCAAGCTTGGAAAGCCGAGCGGATGGATGGCCCGCATGAGGCCAACTTCCTCAAGCTGGACTGCTCAAAAATCAAGAGCACCTTTCAGTGGAGTCCAGGCTGGCATGTTGGCGAGGCGGTCGGAAGGACTGTGGAATGGACTAAGGCATGGCAGGCAGGAGAGGATGTCGACGGCGTGATGGAAATGCAGATCAAACAATATATGAATGCATAAGGGAGCCACAGAAAGATGAAAGTAGTTATTCTGGCGGGTGGATTCGGAACCCGGATCAGCGAGGAGAGCATTTACAAACCGAAGCCGATGATTGAAATCGGCGGCAAGCCGATTCTCTGGCACATCATGAAGCTTTATTCCCATTACGGCTACAATGAATTTGTCATTTGTGCAGGGTACAAGCAGGAAGTGATTAAGGAGTTTTTCGCCGATTACTTTATCCGTTCTTCTGATGTCACATACGATTACTCGAGCGGGATCAACAAGATTACCATTCACCGCAACAATGCCGAACCGTGGAAAGTCACGGTGGTCGACACCGGTCTCCATACGATGACCGGCGGGCGCATCAAGAGGATTCAGCCGTATATCGGCGATCATCCTTTCATGCTTACATACGGTGATGCAGTGTGTGATGTAAATATTGAGGAGCTTGTAAAATTCCACGAATCCCACGGCAAACTCGCGACACTGACGGCGGTCATCCAGCGCCAGCAGAAGGGCGTGCTCGACATTGACGAGCTCGGCAGCGTGAAGAACTTCCGTGAGAAGAAAGCAAACGACGGCGCTGCAATCAACGCCGGCTTCATGGTGCTGGAACCGCAGGTATTTGATTATCTCCAGGATGACACGACTATTTTTGAAACGACTCCTATGGAGCGCCTGGCCGCCGAGGGCCAGCTGATGAGCTTCCGGCATGAGGGCTTCTGGCAGTGCATGGATACCGCGAGAGAAAAGACTCTGCTTGAAAACGCTTGGAATTCCGGCAGCGCGCCCTGGAAGCTTTGGGATTAAACGCGGATGGATAAACGGCTCAACGACGCAATTGAGTATATCAGAAGCTGTGATATACAGCCGCAGGACGGCCTGCCGGAGAATTTGTTTTTAATGATTTCAGGCCTTGTCCCGCTTGTGAATGTGGATCTGCTGGTCACCAACAGCCGGGGACAGCTGCTCCTGTCCCGGAGAAACGATCGTTTTTTTGAAAAAAGCTGGCATATCCCGGGGGGCTGTCTTCGCTACGGCGACAGCTTTGCGAAGCGGATCACGGAAACGGCGGAGAGAGAGCTGCGTGCGAAAGTCAGCTTTGATGAACAACCGCTTGCTGTCAGAAACGTGTGGCGCGGCGCGAACGCATCACAGGAGCACCCGAACGAACGCGGACAAAACATCGCGATTCTGTTTGCCTGCCGACTTCCGGAGGATTATCAGATAGAGAATTTCGGTAAGCAGGAAGACGAGGACGGATATCTCAAGTGGTTTGACACTCTGCCTGTCGACTTTATGAAGATTCAGCATGTATATGACGACTGTTTGAAAAAATGGAGAATAGAGGGATAGCATGAAAAAATGGCTTAACGAAACGGAAGCAAGGGACGAGATCAAGAGTCTCGTCGACTCATATTATCATCAGTTTGTGGAAAAGAAACCCTATCAGCCCGGGGACAGGATCACTTACGCTGCGCGCGTTTTTGATGAGAAAGAGATGTGCGCGCTCACGGACGCCGCCTTGGATTTCTGGCTCACGACCGGTCGCTTTGCGGACAGATTTGAAAAGGAGTTTGCCGCGTGGCTCGGCGTGCGTTTTGCCCATCTGGTGAACAGCGGCTCCTCAGCGAATCTGATCGCCTTCTCTGCGCTGACTGCGCCCGAACTCGGCGAGCGGCAGATCAAAAAAGGCGATGAGGTTATCACCGTCGCCTGCGGCTTCCCGACGACGGTCACGCCCGCCCTGCAGTACGGCGCAGTCCCGGTCTTTGTCGACGTCACCGTTCCGCAGTACAACATTGACGTCTCCAGGCTCGAGGCGGCGTACAGCAGCAAGACGAAAGCGGTCATGATCGCGCATACGCTCGGCAATCCTTTCGACCTGTCTGAGGTGAAGGCGTTCTGCGACCGTCATAATCTGTGGCTGGTCGAGGACAACTGCGATGCGCTCGGCTCGCGTTACACCATCAACGGCGAGACGAAGTTTACCGGAACCTGGGGCGACATCGGCACTTCGAGCTTCTATCCGCCGCACCACATGACCATGGGCGAGGGCGGCTGCGTCTATACGAACAACGCGCTGCTGCACAAGCTGATCCTCTCCTACAGAGACTGGGGCAGGGACTGCATTTGCCCCTCCGGCCGCGACAATTTCTGCGGCCACCGCTTTGACGGACAGTTCGGCGAACTCCCGAAGGGATATGACCATAAATATGTGTACAGCCATTTCGGCTACAATCTGAAGGTTACGGACATGCAGGCCGCGATCGGCTGTGAGCAGCTTCAGAAATTCCCGTCCTTCATTGAGCGCCGCCGCCACAATTGGGAGAGACTGCATGCGGCCCTCGAGCCCGCGGCGGACAAGCTGATCCTGCCGGAACCCGCCGCCAATTCGCGTCCTTCCTGGTTCGGCTTTATCATGTCCGTCCGTCCGGAGTGCGGCAAGACCCGCAATGAGGTCACGCGCTATATCGAGGAGCACAAGGTGCAGACCCGCCTGCTGTTCAGCGGCAACCTGATCCGCCATCCCTGCTTTGACCAGATCCGCGGCACCGACGCGTACCGGGTCGTGGGGGATCTCACCAATACCGATTTCATCATGAATAACAGCTTCTGGATCGGCGTTTACCCGGGCATGACCGATGAGATGATCGACTATATGGCACAGACCGTGATCGACGCGGTGGGCGGGGTAAAGTAATGATGTTGAGTACAAAGACAGAACTGGAGCGCAGCGCCCTGCGCATACGCCTCGGCATCATACGTGCCATTTCCGCCAACCGCGGCGGACACATCGGCGGCTCGATGGATCTGGCGGAGCTGATGGCGGTCCTGTATTCGGACTTCATGAGAGTACGGCCGGACCAGCCGGACTGGGAAGATCGGGATTTCTTCATCATGTCCAAGGGACATGCCGGACCGGTGCTGTATTCCACGCTGGCGTTAAAGGGCTTTTTCCCCTACGACCGGCTGGACAACCTGAACAATTTCAACTCCCTGCTCCCCGGCCACTGTGACAGGACGAAGGTTCCCGGGGTGGACGCGACGACCGGCAGCCTCGGCCAGGGGCTCTCGCTCGCCTGCGGCGCAGCCCTGGCGGCGAAGGTGAAGCATACGGATCAGCGGGTGTTCTGCGTCCTCGGCGACGGCGAGTCGGCGGAGGGACAGGTCTGGGAGGCGGCACAGTTCGCCGCCCACTATCGGCTGGATAATCTGGTGGCCTTCCTCGACTTCAACAAGAAACAGATCGACGGTACGAACGACGCTGTTTTGTCGCTCGGCGACCCTGTCAAAAAGTACGAGGCCTTCGGCTGGAACACCGCGCGCATTTCCGGCCATGACGTGCTCGCCATTCAGGGCGCGGTTGCGGATATGATCGGACGCAAAAACGGAAAGCCTTCCATGATCGTGCTCGATACGATCAAAGGGAAGGGGGCCGTGTGCGTTGAGCAGATCGAGAACAACCACTGCATCGGCTTCCCGGCGGAGCTGCAGGCGCGCGTGAAGGAAGAGCTGCGGACCCAGTGCAGAGAACTTGGCGTGGAGGAAATCTGATGGAAACAATACGCTATACCGGCGGAAAGCCTGAAAAAGAAGTCTTCCAGGTCATCGGCGAGACCCTGCGCGGACTGTTTGAAAGCGACAGCCGCGTTGTGTACCTTGACGCGGACCTGATGAGTTCTTTGAAGACACAGAATCTCTGGAAGGAGTATCCGGAGAACGTGTTCAACACCGGCATTCAGGAAGCCAATATGGTCGGCACGGCCTGCGGCATGTATCTCAACGGCTTCAAGCCATATGTGCACTCCTTTACGCCGTTTGCCAGCAGAAGAGTCTTTGACCAGCTCTTTATCAGCGGCGCATACGCCAGGAAGAGCATCCGTGTGATCGGCTCTGACGCGGGCATCATGGCCACCCACAACGGGGGTACGCATATGTGCTTTGAGGATGTCGCCATGATGCGCACCATACCGGACGTATGTATTGTCGACGTCAGCGACCCGACGATGTGCGGCGCGTTTCTCAAACTGACGAAAGACCGTCCGGGCGTGACCTATATCCGCACACCCAGAAGGGATCTGCCGGACATCTACATGCCTGACGCCTGCTTCGAGGTTGGAAAGGGAAAGGTCCTTCGGGACGGCAGCGACGTTACGCTGTTTGCGTGCGGGATCATGGTATCCACTTGCCTTGAAGCCGCCGAACTTCTGCGCGCGGACGGGATCAGTGCGAGAGTAGTCGATGCAGTGACCGTAGCGCCGCTGGATGAGGAACTGGTACTGCGGTGCGCTGAGGAAACCCGCGCATTGGTTGTCGCAGAAAACGCCAATATCCACGGCGGACTGGGCTCGGCTGTCTGTGAACTGCTGTCGGCGAAAAGACCGACAAGGGTCATTCAGGTTGCCGTTGAAGAGCAGTTCGGCCGCGTGGGGATTGAGCGTGACCTGAGAAGGTATTACGGCCTGACTGCGGAAAACGTGGTCGAAAAGGCAAAGGAAGCAATAAAAACTAAAATATAAGTTGTATACAGATAGGATGATTGGCAAGATGAGTGGCGAGATTAAACTGCTTGACTGTACGCTGCGTGACGGCGGGTATATCAATGACTGGCGTTTTGGCTCGGAAGCGATTCCTGACATGATCGAGAAGCTGCAGGATACCGGCGTCGATATTCTGGAGATCGGTTTTCTGAAGAAGGAGCCGTATCAGGAGGACCGCACCGTTTTCAATTCCATGGAGCAGGTGAAGAAGCTGCTTGGAAAGAAGAGACCGGGGCAGAAATATGCGGTGATGTCGGAGGTTGTCAATCCCCTCCCGCTGGATATGATCGATCCGGCCGACGACGAGAGCGCGGACATTATCCGTGTCATTGTCTGGAAGACAAAGCACAACGCGCAGGGCGAGGTCGTCGACGCGCTTGAGGAAGGCTTCCGGTATTGCAAGAGCATTGTGGAGAAAGGCTATAAGCTGTGCGTACAGCCTGCCCGCGTGAGTCAGTATTCCGACGAGGAGTTCACGGCGATGGTCCGCCGCTTTTCTGAGCTGGACCCCCTGGCGATCTATGTCGTGGACAGCTGGGGAACGCAGAATGCGGAGGAGCTGCTCCATTACATGCATCTTGCGGACGAGAACATGCCCGCGCATATCAACCTGGGCTATCACGGCCACAACAACATGATGCAGGCCCTGAGTGTCGCACAGTGCATGCTCAAGGAAAAATTCGAGCGGAATATCATCATTGACGCCAGCGTTTACGGTATCGGGCGCGGCGCGGGCAATCTGAATCTGGAGATCATCGCCAAATACATGAACGAGTACTGCGGCAAGGATTACAAGATCATGCCCATGCTTGAGGTGGACAACAAGTATATCCAGGACATCTACAAAAAAGAGGCTTGGGGTTATTCCGTCCCGTATTTCCTGACCGCGATGCATAACTGCAATCCGGCGTATGCGCGCGCATACGCGAACCTGCCGCCGGAGGAAATGAAGGAAATCATAGAGGGCATGTCCGAGACGCAGCGCGTCATCTACAAGGACTCCACCGCGAAGGAGCTTCTGACCCGGTATCGTGAAAAGAAAACAAGGCTGGCAGTTGTAATCCCAACGTATAACCGGGAGTGGGCGATCGAATATTGGCTCAATGTCGCGGCCAGAGACTTTCAGGCTGCAAATGTTGATATTATCATATATGACAGCAGCCCGAATAACAAGACTAGAGAAATTGTTAGAAGCTTCCAGATCGATGGATATGATAATATAAAATATGAGCGCTATCAGGGAACAACTGACCAGGTATCACTCGATGACAAAGTGATGGAGGCCTACCGCATCTTCGCGCCGAGATATGAGTATATCTGGATGCACAGGGATGGTCTGGTACCCTTGGCAAAAACAGCGATGAAGAATATCGACCCGATACTCGATAAAAACGTCAACTTCATCATTGTCAATACAACCGTACGAAGCAAAATCGGTAAAATTCACAGGGCATATACGGAATGCGTTCCATTCTTCGGGGACTGCTGCGTACAGATGACGATTCTTGGGGCGACAATTATCCGTAGCGATACGATCCTTGGAATACTGGACGAGATTCCACTGGAAAAAGGACGCAACTACGGGATGTGGCAGCCGATCGCTTTCTTTGAATATATTGCCTCCCATGACTTTTCAGCGGAGTATTTTGTTGACGATATCTGGACTTACAATCCGAGTGCTCCGCCCAAACAATTCTGGCAGAAAAATACGATGAAGCAGTGGGGAGAGTGGTGGTATCAGATGATTACACGGCTTCCGGCCTGCTATACATTATTCAAGCCGACAGTGTTAAAGGTGCAGATGTCCGACTTTCTGCCTTTCTCTATGCGAAATCTGCTCAAAATCCGTGCGAGCGGCGGACTCAAAAACAGAGATATCGAAAGCATGCTGGAGTATCTTCCCGCGGTCAGTGATACTTCTGTAAAAAAGTTTCGCGTCGTTGCGGCGATGCCGAAAAGATTAGCAAAGTATCTTGCTTCGCATGAGGAATCAAATCTCACAAAAATTGCGCGCGATATATACTGCGTTGCAGCGGGTGTTGTCCCCGAGGAGAAGGAAATCGAATCATGAATAAATACACGGGAATAAATTACGAGAAGAACGAGAATTGCTTTGCCAAAACGGCGCACATCGAATCGCACTTGTTGTACGGAGACCCGAATGCGATTCCCGATCCTCTGTTTACCATTTTCATTCCGACCTTCTCCCGGGCTGACCTGTTGAAAGACGCACTGAAGAGCGTGATCCATCAGCAGCATGTTACTTTCCCATGGGATATCATTGTAGTCGATAACGAGGCATATGATGGGCAGGCAAACGAGACGGAAAAGTTAATTCGTAAAATTGACAATCCCCGGATCCTGTATTACCGAAACAGCGAGCATATGCGTCCCGGCGACAATTTCAACCGCGGTATTCTCCTCTCCAGGGGGAAGTGGGTCATGATGCTGCACGATGATGATCTTCTGATTGCAAACTCCCTAAAAAATATGGAGCGGGTAATCGGGTTCCTTGAGCGCCACGCCAAAAAGCCCCTGGGCGCGGTCAGCGTCAGATATCATCAGTTCTCCTACGACCCCAAACACAAGGACGCCTTCAGGGGCGAGATCCTCGGAGCGCAGGATTATTACATGAATCAGCCGACCAACTACGGCCTCATTCAATTGACCCATAACAATGTCTTGTTTACGGGGCATATTGGCGGAGACATTCCATCAAACGGAGCGACATACAATCGGGCCGCAGTGCTTGACGTCGGTGGATTTAATGACGATTTCGGCATTTCAGCTGATCTGATTCTCTATTATTGCCTTGAGAACAAATATGACGTATATTCAACTATTGTCCCCTTCGGCTTTTACCGCTGGGGCATCAATACGATGTCTAAGCCGGAGTCTGCTTATAATACAATCAAAGCTGGCTATGATTTTCGCGAGTATGTGTACTCAAAGAATATATTTACGAGATCCTGGGGCAAACTTTTCCGTTATTCCCAGCACCGAAAATTCGCGCTGGACGTTCTTCAGCAGAGGAAAAAGAGCATCAAGACCCATCTGACGCTGCGCGATTATGATTCAATTTGCTCAAAAGAGCCAAACAGACACCAGTACGCTTTTTACGCCATGACGATGAGGCATGTGTATGACTTCGTCAAAGGCAGGCAGGTCGACAGGCTCTATAAAAAATCTCTGAAAGATAAGGAGATTCACGTATGACACCGATTTCAAAAACACTGCGCAAGGAGGCTCTTTTCCTGTCCCACAAGTGCCAGGATGGGAACCTGCAGAGCGTCTTTTCATGCCTTGACGTCGTGTGGACACTGTATGACAGGATCATGAACTGGAGTCCGGAGACCGCGCAGGACGACGACCGGGACTTCTTCATCATCAGCAAGGGACAGGCCACGCTCGCCCTGTACCCGGTGCTGATCGAAAAGGGCATGTTCAGCATGGATGAGATCGCCCCGGAGATCGGGCAGTTCAAATCCAGATACTGCATCCAGACCGACCTGACCAAGTTCAGCGGCGGCATCGAAAACAACGCGGGTTCGCTCGGACACGGCCTGCCCTTCGCTGTCGGTATCGCCAACGCCAACCTCATCAAAAAATCCCCCTCCCAGGTCTACGTCCTCTGCGGCGACGGCGAGTTTTGCGAGGGTACCATGTGGGAATCCTGCATTTTTGCCTCCGCGAAAAAACTCGATAATCTCTGCGTCATCATCGACGACAACGATTCCGTCGGCGCAATGGTGGATATGGGGAGCTTTCACGCGAAGCTCACAGCCTTCGGCTTCGATGTTTTCGAGGTAAACGGCCACGATATGGAAGAGACCGAAAAAGCCCTGCGTGAGCTGCGGGGTATGAAGAACGGAAAACCGAAGGCGCTGATCGCGCACACGGTCCGCGGCTACGGCAGCCCCACGATGACCGAACACGATATCTGGTTCCATAAGGCGCCGAACGAAGCCGAGCTTGAAATGTTGGTAAAGGAGGTCGATGCGTTTTGAGAAGAGCGTTTCTTGCCAGGATTGCGGATATGATCCGCAATGAACCTGATACAAGCTTCTTCACGGTCGACATCGGCATGTGGGCCATCCGCGATGTCCTCCGGGATTTTCCCGAGCGCTGCACAAATGTCGGCATCTATGAGGACGGCATGCTCAGCATCGCGGCCGGCATGGCGCGCCGCGGCCTGGTCCCGACCGTTTTCGGCATTCAGCCTTACCTGATCGAGCGCACGCTGGAGCAGATCAAGATGGATCTCGCCTATCAGAAGCTCGGCATCAATGTCGTCGGCACGGGTGCGGCCGTTGACTACCCGAAATACGGCTATTCCCACTACTGCGCCGAGGATGTACAGGTCATCAAGTCCATTCCGGGCTGTGAGTTCGTTGCCCCCGGAACGGCAAAGCAGTTTATTCAGCTGTTCAACCAGTCCTACCGGGACGGCAAGCCGACCTTCTTCCGCGTGAGCGACCATCCGAATACGGAGTATGACGTTGACGTCAGCTTCGGAAAAGCCAACGTCATCCAGACCGGCAACCGTGCGACGGTGATTGCCGTCTCAGTGATGCTGGACGAGGTCATGAAGGTCTGCCGCGGCAAGGACGTCACAGTGCTCTATTACACGACGCTGGAGCCCTTCGATGCGCAGACGCTGGCCGAGAATTGCCCGACGGGAAAAATCCTGGTGGTCGAGCCGGAATATGAAGGCAGCCTCCTTTATGATATCCACAAGGCGCTGCCGGGCCGTCCGCTCCGTATCGAGCAGGTGGCATTCCCGAGGGAGATTTTCCGAAACTACGGGACCTATCAGGAAAAGATGGCGTATTACGGCCTCACCGCGGAGAAGATCGACGAAAAGCTGAAAGCGCTCGAAAGTTGAGCCGTACACGATAATTTCTGACAGAATATTGATGAAAGCAGGGATAAACAATGGACAGATTTAATGGCAAGGTCGCTGTCGTTACCGGCGCGACCTCCGGTATTGGGGCCGCGACTGCGCTGCTTCTCGCCAGCCAGGGCGCGGATATCGCCGTCGTGGGCCGCAGCGAAACGCGCGGACGCGAAATTGTAAAAAAGATCGAGGATATGGGCAGAAAAGCACTGTTCGTCAACTGCGATGTGTCCAATCTTGAAGAGGTGGCCCACATGGCCGGAGAGATCAAGTCCTTCTTCGGGCGTGTCGACATCCTGTTCAACAATGCGGGCGTCATGCTCCAGTCCATGGAGATCGAGCGCATGCCGGTCGAGGACTGGAAAAAGACCTTCGGCATCAACATCGACGGCATGTTCTATGTATCCAGAGCGCTCAAACCCATGCTGGTCGAGACGAAGGGCTGCATCATCAACGCCGGTTCTATCGCCGGCATGCAGCACTATGCGGCCGGCCGCTCCTATGCGTACAGCGCCTCGAAGGCGGCCGTGATCCAGTTTTCCCATCAGATGGCGAAGAACTACGGCGAAGAGGGTGTTCGTGTCAACTGCATTTGTCCCGGCATCATCGACACGCCGATCCTCGGCGATCGTGACCGGAAGATCTACGCACAGCGCATTCCGCTCGGCTATGTCGGCCAGCCGGAGGATGTTGCCAAGGTCGTCTCGTTCCTTGCGTCCGATGAGGCGTCCTACCTCACCGGCGTCGTCCTTCCGATCGACGGGGGCGCCAGCCTGTAAGTCTGCTGCCGTTATATACGGTCTGCATCGGGAAAAGACCCGTGGGAGGGTAGAATGGAAAGCTTTGACAGCAATGCGCTGAATCCGGACGCGTTCCGGCATCTTGACGATTACGTCGACAATTTTTCAAAAATCGCGCATATACCCACGGATCTGATGTTCGGTAGACCCGGGGAAGAAACACCGTTTTTGTCGGTCATTATTCCGACGTATTCCAGGGACGCGCTGTTCGCGGAGGCGCTGGAGAGCGTCCTGCGGCAACGCGCCCCGGGCTTTGTCTGGGAGATCGTCGTTATGGACAACACGCCGCTTGACGCGGAGGGATTGACCCCGGCCCTGCGGATCGTTCGGGAGCAGGGCGGCGCGAATGTGCGCTATTACCACAACCGCGTCAACATTAGCTCCGGTTACAACTGGAACCGAGGCGTGGAGCTTGCGCGCGGGGAATGGGTATGCTTCCTCCATGACGATGATCTGCTGTGTGAAGACGCCCTGTATCAAATCGGCAAGATTCTTTACGAGAAGCGATACAGAGGAAGGCTTGGTTACATTCAGGCAAATATGGCGGAGTTTTCTGACAGTGCCGAGTTCCGGCGCAGACGGTTCAGGCAAGACCGCCCGATCCGTCTTACGCGAACCGGTGCCCTGCTCACCTATTACGCGACGATCGGCATGACAAGCTGTGGGACTACCATTCTGCGAAAAGCCTATCTTGAAAGCGGTGGAATCAACTACGATTTCGGACCGTCTGCCGACGCAGTGCTGGCGTACAAAATCATGAGAAAATACCGGGCGATCCGATCCGGCCCTGTCCTCGGGGGATACCGCTGGTCCAGAAACGAGACCCTGAAAAAAAGCACCCTGCAGAAGCTTGTCTGGTCTGATTATCTGTTTGCGGAATACCGGTATCGCGCCTCCCGCTTTGCGTCGCTGTGGGGATGGGCGTTCGGAAATGTGCAGCATCAGAGAAATCTTGAAAAAAAGCTGGCGACGGGGGTACGCAGCGGGATGGAGATTACCGAGGACGAGCTGCATCTCTATGTCCCGCCTTTTCCGTTTCCACCGACAAGACGAATGGAATACTTGGGAGTTCTTACCTGTTACTATTCATTCAGAAAAATGGCTGGAATGCTGCAAAACATTAAATGGAGATAAAAGGTAAAAAAGTAAATGGTTTATTTCCTTCAAGACGGATGGATTAATTTGACTAAATACCGCCCGCTGATCCATGAACTTGTCGTCCGAGACCTCAAGGTCAAATACCGCCGGAGCTTTCTTGGCTACCTGTGGAGCCTGCTGAATCCGCTGCTGATGATGAGCGTCATGGCCGTGGTGTTCAGCCATGTGTTCCGGGCCAACGTGGATAATTACCCGCTGTATCTGATTTGCGGCCAGACCCTGTTCAGCTTCTTCACCGAGAGCACCAACATGGCCATGTACTCCGTGCTGGGAAACGCCGGGCTGATCAAAAAAATATACATACCGAAATTCATTTTCCCGGTCTCGCGCGTGACCTCCAGTTTCGTGACCATGAGCTTCAGCCTGACCGCGATTTTGATCGTCATGCTCGTGACCCGCGCACGCTTTTACTGGACGATCCTGCTGATCCCTGTCCCTATTGTCTTCCTTTTCCTGTTCTGCTGCGGCATGGGCATGATACTGTCGGCGCTGTCGGTCTACTTCCGGGACATCACCCATCTCTGGGGTGTGGCTACCCTCGCCTGGATGTACGCAACACCGATCTTCTATACCATCGACGCAATGCCCGGACGGCTTATGACCTTGATGAAGCTCAACCCGATGTATCATTTTATCAATACCTTCCGCAATCTGGTC
>ONPN01000070.1 GCA_900319695.1 uncultured Eubacteriales bacterium | reverse complement strand
AAGGCCGAGGGCCCGGACGCCAACTACACCATCAACGCCAAGGCGGTCGTCATCGCCTCCGGCGGCTTCGGCGCGAACAACGACATGATCAAGGCCGTCCGTCCCGAGCTTGACGGCTTCATCACCACCAACGCCCCCGGCATCCAGGGCCAGGGCATCCAGATGGCCCAGGCCATCGGCGCGGACACCGTCGACATGGCGGAGATCCAGCTCCACCCGACCGTCCACGTGGAAGGCACCAGCGCCAACCTCATCACCGAGGGTCTGCGCGGCGACGGCGCGATCCTGGTCAACCAGGAGGGCAAGCGCTTCTACGACGAGGTCTCTACCCGCGACAAGGTTTCCGCCGCGGAGTTTGAGCAGACCGGCGGCTACGCATGGCTCATCGTCGACAGCCGCATGTCCGACGCCTCCACTGTCATCCAGGGTTACATCAACAAGGGCTTTGCCGAGAGCGGAGACACCTACGTCGCGCTGGCCAAGGCCATCGGAGCTCCCGAGGAGGCCTTTGTCGAGACCATGACCGCCTGGAACGCCTGCGTCGAGGCCAAGGAAGACCCCGAGTTCGGCCGCGTCTCCTTCGCCAATCCTCTGGATCAGGCTCCCTTCTACGCCATTAAGGTTCAGCCCGGCGTGCACCACACCATGGGCGGCATCAAGATCAATGACGAAGCCGAGGTTATCAACACCGACGGCAACGTGATCGACGGTCTCTTCGCCTGCGGCGAGGTCACCGGCGGCGTGCACGGCAACAACCGCCTGGGCGGCAACGCCGTGGCCGACTTCACGATCTTCGGCCGCATCGCCGGTCAGAGCGCCGTTGACTACGCCATTGGCGTGGCGTTCGGCGAGCTCATCGTGGCCGCCGCCGACGAGCTCATCAACGCCCTCGGCGCCGAGACTCCCACTGAGACGGAAGCTCCCGCCGCCGCGTAAATCCATCCAGGTCTTCAAAGGGACTGCCCGAAAGGGCAGTCCTTTCCTCGCCCCAAATAGTCAACCTGACTATTTCACAAGGTTGACAAGCCGCGAGCGGACGTGCTATCATGGCGAAAAAGGACTAATCCTTGATAAAAAGCTGACTTGGGATTCTGAGCAGAAATTGCGCCAGACGAGGCGAAGTCCGCAGAGCATAATGGACATATATGGTCAAGGACTTCAACGAAGTATGGCACGATTTCTGCCAGAAGAACTGTCAGGTTTTTATTAAGGTTAGTAAAAGGAAGGTGTTTGGATTGAACAGCAAGCTGACAACGCGGGATCTCGCGTACATGGCCATGGCGGTGGCGCTGATCGCCATTTGCTCCTGGATTTCGATTCCGACGACGGTGCCCTTTACCATGCAGACCTTCGCCGTCTGTCTGGCCTCCGCCCTGCTCGGGACGCGCCGGGGATTTTTGGCCGTCGCCTGTTATCTCCTGCTCGGCGCGGTGGGCGCGCCCGTTTTTGCCGGATTCAAGGGCGGCCTCGGCGCTCTGCTCGGGGTCACGGGCGGCTACCTGGTCGGCTTCCTGTTTACCGCCCTGATCGCCGGGGCCGGGGCAGAGCTGTCCGGACGAAAGCTGGCCGTGACGCTGGGCGCCATGGCCGCGGGCGTGCTGCTCTGCTATGTCTTCGGCACGGCCTGGTTCATGGTGGCCTACGCGAAGAACAGCGGCCCCATCGGCGTCGGCACGGCTCTCGCCTGGTGCGTGCTGCCCTATCTGCTGCCGGACGCGGTCAAGATCACGCTGGCGGCTGTGCTGGCGCGCAGACTCCATCCGCTGATCGATAGAAAGGGGAGAACAGAATGACACGCGACGAGGTGTTGAAGGCGCTGCTGGACAACGCCGACGGCTATATAAACGGGGTGGAGCTGGCAAAAAAACTCTCTCTCAGCCGCACGGCCGTGTGGAAGGCCATCGGCCAGCTCCAGAAGGAGGGCTATGAGATCGAGTCCCGGCACAACAAGGGCTACTGTCTGCGCTCGACGGGGGATGTGCTCAGCGCCGGGGGCATCGCGCGGCACCTGCGGCACAAGGAGCTGCGCGTGCATGTGTACAAGAGCATCGACTCCACCAACACCGCGCTCAAGGCCCTGGCGGCCAAGGGGGCGGAGGCGGGACTTGCGCTGGTGGCCGAGCAGCAGACGGCGGGCCGTGGCCGCATGGGCCGCAGCTTTTATTCGCCCGCGGAGAGCGGACTGTATCTCAGCCTGCTGCTGCGCCCGACGATCCCGGCGGCCCAGGCCGTGCGTCTGACCGCCTGTGCCGCCGTCGCCGTGGCCGAGACCATTGAGGAGCTCTCCGGCCGGGAGACGGCCATCAAGTGGGTCAACGACGTGTTCATGGACGGGCACAAGGTCTGCGGCATCCTCACGGAGGCGAGCGTCGACTGCGAGAGCGGGCTGCTGCACTACGCCGTCGTCGGCATCGGTGTGAACCTCCGCAGACCGGCGGGCGGCTTTCCCGAGGAGCTTCGCGGCGTCGCGGGCGCGGCCCTTGACGGGGTCAAAGTCCAGGAGCTGCGCTGCCGTCTTGCCGCCGGTATTCTGGACCGTCTGACGGATTATGCGGAAAACCCCGCGGACCCCGCGATCTTCGACGGCTATCGCCGCCGCTCGCTGGTACTGGGCAGGGAGATCAATATCCTCGCCCCGGGCAGGGACCCGGAGCCCGCCGTCGCCGAAGACCTGGCGGACGATTATTCTCTGCTTGTCCGCCTTTCAGACGGGTCGACGCGCCGCCTTTCGTCCGGCGAGGTGAGCGTGCGAATCTGAATATGGCGCCCCTGAAAGGGGAGCTGTCACCGCCGTGAACGGCGGTGACTGAGGGGTTAGCCTGTCTTGCGGAAACCCCTCCGGTTTCGCGCCGCAGGCGGCCCGAAACCACCTCCCCTTTCAGGGGGAGGCATTGCGGCCAAGCGCGGTTTACAATACGTCTTTTCCTGTCAAAATTCACAAGCGCGGCGCGTCAGCCTTTAAAAAGTTGGATGATTGATAAAAAATCATTTTGCTGACTTGACAGTACCGCTTTGCCGTGCTAAATTGTAACCACTTTTAAGGAAGGAGACGCAGCCATGTTCGGACGCTTTTTTGGCCGCTTCCATACGCAGGACTCAAACGACGCCCGTTATGAGTCTGCTTCCTGCTGCGATTCTTTCTATGCCGCCCTGCTGCTTCTGATTGACACTGTGATCGCAGTGTCAATTTTTGTTTGCACGGACAATCTGGTCGCCCGTATTTCCATTTTGGTATGCGTCCTGCTTGTACATGTCCTGCTTACGAAGTCCCTCCCGAGACGATCAAAACCCCTCGCGGCTTCAATCTGATACACAGATTGGCCTCGACCGTTTTGGTCGGGGCCGATTTTTGTATGCGGAACCGCTGAATAAATTTCCGCGTACATCCTGGCGGCTGATTTCCCGCCTGCCTTTGCCTGAAAAACTTGACATACACAAAGTATGCCTGCGTTTTTCAGGCTTCGCCAGACGAAAAATCCGCTCGCCAGTCTGCACACGTCAATTTAGTCAGCGCTTCCATACTTATTTTGTAATCCCAAATTTTTAGAAAAGGAGAAAACAAAATGAAGAAAACTCTCGTACTCATTCTGGCCCTCGCGATGGTCTTCGCGCTGGCCGCTCCCGCCGCCTTTGCTGACGACGCTTTCAAGCTCGGCTCCAGCGGCCCTCTGACCGGCGGCGCCGCCATCTACGGCATTTCCGTTATGAACGGCATCCAGATCGCGGTCGACGAGATCAACGCGATGGACGACGGCTTCAAGTTCGAGTTTGAGTCTCAGGACGACGAGGCCGACTCCGGCGACAAGGCCATCAACGCTTACAACGCCCTCATGGACTGGGGTATGCAGGTCATGGCCGGCACCGTCACTTCCGGCTCCGGCATCACCGTCGCGGCCCAGGCCTTTGACGAGCGCACCTTCATGCTCACCCCGTCCGGCTCCTCCGTCGACCTGATCGCCGACAAGGACAACGCCTTCCAGGTCTGCTTCACCGACCCGAACCAGGGCGTCGCTTCCGCCGACTACTTTGCCGATCACTTCGCTGACGCGAAGGTCGCCGTCATCTACCGCAACGATGACGCCTACTCCCAGGGCATCCGTGACACCTTCGTGAAGGAAGCCGAGGCCAAGGGTGTTGCCGTTGTCTACGAAGGCACCTTCACCGACGCCACCTCCACCGACTTCAACGTCCAGCTGACCGCCGCCCAGGGCGCCGGCGCCGACCTGATCTTCCTGCCCATCTACTACACCCCCGCTTCCGTTATCCTCCAGCAGGCCAACGCCATGGGCTACGCGCCCAAGTTCTTCGGCGTTGACGGCATGGACGGCATCCTGACCGTCGAAGGCTTCGACACCAAGCTCGCCGAGGGCGTGTTCCTCCTGACCCCGTTCTCCGCCGACGCTGACGACGCCCGCACCCAGGCCTTCGTCGCCGAGTACCAGAAGCGCTTCAACGAGACCCCCAACCAGTTCGCTGCTGACGGCTACGACGCCGCCTACATCCTCAAGGCCGCTCTGCAGGCCGCCGGCTGCACCCCCGATATGAGCGCCGCCGACATCTGCGAGGCCCTGATCGAGGTTATGCCCACCATCTCCGTTGACGGCGTCACCGGCGAGGGTATGACCTGGTCCGCCTCCGGCGAGGTCTCCAAGGCCCCCATGGCCGTCGTCATCAAGGACGGCGTGTACGTCACCCCCGAGTTCTGATCT
>ONPN01000006.1 GCA_900319695.1 uncultured Eubacteriales bacterium | reverse complement strand
CTCCAGCAGCACGGTGCCCTGGCCGGAGAGCTTCTGCATGATGAAGCCCTCGCCGCCGAAGAGCGCGGTGCCGATCTTCTTCTGGAAGAAGACCTCCATGCTGATGCCGGTGGTCATGGCGAGGAAGGCTTTCTTCTGAATGATGATGGGCTTGTCCGGGGTGATCTCCACCGCGATGATGTTGCCGGGGACGCAGGAGGTAAAGGCGATCAGCCCGCTGCCGCCCTTTGCGGTGTAGGTGTTCTGGAAAAGACTCTCCCCCGAGAACATGCGGCCGAACATCTTGCCGAGACCGCCGGCCGAGGTCTGCATCTCCATGTTGGGGGTCATCCAGCTCATGGCGCCGGATTCGCAGATCATGGACTCGCCGTCCTCCAGCGCGCAGATCGCCACCGGCATGTTGTCGCCTTGAATTTTGTACTTCATAGTGATTTTTCTCCTTTTTAAATATAATGTGATTTTTCGTAGGATGATCCGACCGAGGGGGGAGTCCCCGCCCCGGGACGCCGCGTTACTTGAGGGCGTTGACGGACTCGCCCATAAAGTATACAGGATAGGTCTTCATATCGTCAAGATCGTTGAGATAGAAATTCATGTCCCTGGACGTGATCGCGTCTCTTCCCGCTTCAAAACCATAGGCCCGTCTCCTCACAGTCCGCATTTTGCCGGGGGACTTGTCTCTCAGCGCGGGCGTTATCATAACGCATCCTCACGGATCAGTAGACGGCACAGTTTTCCTGCGGCTATGTTGTATAGGAAGCCCGGCGCGGAAAAAGCGCGCATCCGGACAATCTGTGGCGGAATAGGATGAACGGAGGTGATGCACATGCTGGAAAGCGCGTGGATACTGCTGATGAACGGGCTGCTGCTCATGCTCCGCGTCTCGCCGGGGGACTCCTTCCCGAAGCCCCTGAGCCGGGAGGCCGAGCGCGACGCCCTCGAGCGCTGGGCGGCGGGGGACCTGGCGGCGCGAAACCTCCTGGTGGAGCACAATCTCCGGTTGGTGGCGCACATCGTCAAGAAGTACTACCAGAACGACGACACGGACGATCTCATCTCCATCGGCAGCATCGGGCTCATCAAGGGGATCAACACCTACCGGCCCGACAAGGGGGTGCGGCTTGCAAGCTACGCCAGCCGCTGCATCGAAAACGAGATCCTGATGTACTTTCGCAGCCGCCGGAAGAGCGCCGGGGACCTCAGTCTCTCCGAGGCCCTGGACACGGACGGGGAGGGGAGCGGTCTCAACCTCATGGACGTGGTGTCCTCCGACGAGGACCTGGCCGATCAGATCGGCGGGAAGGAGCTCTGCGAAAGTCTGCGCGTCTGCGTGGAGCGCTGTCTCGACGAGCGGGAGGGCCGCATCATCCGCCTGCGCTACGGCCTCGACGGGCGCAAGCCCCTGACCCAGCTCGAGACCGCGGGCAGGCTCGGCATCAGCAGGTCCTATGTATCGCGCCTCGAAAAGCGGGCGCTGGAGAAGCTGCGCGCGGCGCTGGAGGGGCCCGCAGCCAAAGCACAAGTGGGGGAACAGACCCGTCAAAAGACTTGAAATCGTAACATTTTGGTGCTATAATTCCACATCAAGCGGGTTTCTTCGCCCGCACGGACGAAAGGAGGGCGTGAGATTTGAAAAGTAAAACGCTCTGGATCCTCACCATGGCGGCCCTGTGCCTTGTGCTCTATACCGTCATTGCGTCCCGTCTGGAGAGCGGCGCGACCATCATCTTCGGCGGAAACGAGGGCGCCTTCATGAAAACCGACGGCATCAACTTTGAAGACCTGAGCACCACCCCGGAGCCCGAGGTGACCGAGGATATATGGCCCAAGCTCACCACCAAGGACTTTGAGGACAACACGCATCTGCAGATCGTCAACAACAACAACCTGCTCTCCTCCGCCTACGAGCCGGACGTGTCCAAGATCGAGCGCACGCGCTACATGATGTTCAGCACCGAGTATATGCCCTATCTCGACGCCTTCCTCGACGCGATCGAGGCGGCGGGCTTTGAGTACTTCATCGCGGGCGCGTATCGCTCCTACTCCTACCAGGCCCATGTGTACAACTCCAAGGCCAGCCAGATCGCCTACGATATGGCCGGCGGCAAGCAGGTGGACTATACCGACCCCATCTATCAGGAGGCCGCCGAGAAGGCCAAGTCCATCACCGCCCCCGCCGGGGCCAGCGAGCACCAGCTCGGCCTCGCGGTGGATATCCTCGACCGCAACCGCCAGCGCCTGGTCTACGAGGACATGAACCAGGAGCTCTTCGAGTGGCTGGACGCCCACTGTGCCGAGTACGGCTTCATCAAGCGCTACCCGACGCGCAAGCTCCTGCTCACCGGCTGGGACGAACCCTGGCACTACCGCTATGTCGGACGCGAGGTCGCCACCTTCGTCATGGAACAGGGCCTGTGCTACGAGGAGTTCTACGCGCACTATTTCCCGGATTTTGAGTATTGACCCGGGCCAGCCCCTCTCAGTCACGGCGCTTGCGTGAGACGCGCCGTGCCAGCTCCCCCCCGGAGGGGGGAGCCAAGTAAAATGCGCAGGAAAAACAAACGCACGGTAAATTCGCAGCGTGTACGAATTTGCCGTGCATTTTTTTATTTTGCGTGCGGCGGCTTCCCTTCACCAGAAGAAAATCAGCACCACGACGAGAAAGATCACGCCGGGGACGCCGAAGACGCCGGAGATCACGCAGGTGAGAAGATTCACCGGGATCTCAAAGTTGAAAAAGCCGCCGACAAAATTTGCCAGAAACAGCAGCACAAAGCCGACCACCGCGTTGATCAGCAGCTTGAACACCCACTTGATCGGCGCGGCGAGAATTTTAAACAGTACGTACAGCGCCACCGCGACGGCGGCGACGAGGGAAACGGTGTATATAATATCCATAGCGAGTCCTCCAATTCTTTCCTGTGTATTGTACCCGGAACAGCACATACTAAGCGCGGACAGATTTCCGACGGACGAGACAGAGACAGTCCGGCGCGCTATCCTCTATAGGGATACAACGAAAACGGAAAAATGTCAAGCGGCAAGGGTCCTGCCCGGACGGGGAGAAGACCGCGGCCGCGGGGGCGCACCGGCAAAAGCCGGTGCGCCTTTTGCGCCATCCGGAACAAAACAGGCAGCGCGCGAAGGCACGCTGCCTGTTCCCAAAAGCGCTGTGCTTTTTGGAAATACCATATCAAAGGTAACTTCGCAGATCCACGCTCAACTGTTCCTCCAGGTTGATCAGGCGCTTGGCGATGTCCTTGGAGACCTCGTCGGCGGCGGTATACTGGTTGAGGTAGCGGTTGAGGGACTTGACGCCCATATTGCAGCCGTCGATCATGAGATCGGCGATGGCGGCGTCCGACTCGTCCATGACGAGCTTCATGCTGGTCTTGAGCCAGCTCAGCTTCTGCGCTGCCGGGCTCGGGCTCTTGCCCTTGTCATGAAAGCGGTCGAGGCGGGTCTGGAGTTCGGTGGCGAGCTTCGTGTGCTCATAGCGGCAGGTGTTGAGCAGATCGCGCATCTGAGGCGCGTGGACGTAATCCACAACCTCGTCGATGGACTCCGTGCCCATCCTGATCCCGGCGTCGCACTCGCGCAGCAGCTTAATCGTGTCCTGTTCGATCATGGCAGTCCTCCTGTACTGTAATCAACGTTAGGATGTCCGCTTCGTGTACAATTATGCGGCGAAAAAAGAAAACTATTGATTTTGTAGTTGGCCGACCGTATAATACAATATATTGACAAAATGAACCGTACCCGGCAGCACGCTGCCCGGGGAGGAGGATGCCCATATGAAGAAATTTTTCGCTTGGTTCGGCGCGTTTTTGGTCTACCTGACCGCAATCGCGGTGATCATCGGCGTGGCCGGCATGTTCGCCGGCTACTACATCTCCAACAGCAAGGAAAATCTCCGCGGCGTGTATATCGGGGACGTTGACGTCAGCGGCATGACGCGCGAGGAGACCGAGAGCCTGCTGGAAAGCCGCGGCTGGAAAACCGCCGAGAATACACCGCTGGTCGTGACCACGCTCAGGGACCAGCGCTTTGAGGTCGACCCTGTCCGCGCCGGGGCCGCCGTCCCGGTGGAGACGCTGGTGGAGGAGGCCTACGCCGTCGGCCATGACGCCGACATGATCACAAACCTTGTCACCGCCGTCGACGTCTTTATGAGCCCCATCGACGTCAACCGTGCCGAGCGGGAGATCGATACGAATTATATTGACGGTCTCATCTCCGACTGTATCGACCGTATCCAGAGCGGTCTCGGCGAGGACGGCTACACCGTGGACACCGATGCGTCGGAGCTTAAAATGGTCAAGGGCGGCAGCAGCCTCGACTTCAACCGCGAGGACTTCCGCAGCGCCGTCATCCAGGCGCTCAAGGAGAGGCGGAGCGAGCTGAGCTACACCCGCATCACCTCTCAGCCGGTCGAACCCGACTTCGAGGCCATCCACACCGAGCTCTGGAAAGAGCCCTCCGACGCCTATTACTCCGATGACGGCCGCTTCGACGTGATCGACGAGGTGGTCGGCTGCGAGTTCGACGTGCGCGGGGCCAAGCAGCTCTGGGAGCAGGCTCAGCCCGGCGACGAGGTGATCATCCCGCTGACCATCTCCCGGCCCAATGTCACGGGCGATACGCTCCGGGATCTGCTGTTCCATGATCTGCTGGGCGCGTGCCTGACCAAGTTCCCCAATTCCGGCGCGAACCGCCGCAGCAACCTCCAGCTCTGCGCGTCCAAGATCGACGAGTACATCGTCTACCCCGGCGAGGTCTTCTCGTATAACGAGGTCGTCGGCCAGCGCACCGAGGAGGCCGGCTTCCTGCCCGCCCCCGCCTATGTCGACGGCGCGGAGAAGGACGAGATCGGCGGCGGCGCCTGCCAGATCTCCAGCACCCTCTATGCCGCCACGGCTTTCGCCTTCCTTGAGACCGTGGAGCGCTCCAGCCACATGTTCAAGGTCAGCTACATGCAGCGCGGCACCGACGCGACCGTCACCATCCCCGCCGAGGGCAAGGTCATCGACTTCAAGTTCCGCAACAACAAGCTCTTCCCGGTCAAGATCAAGACCTATTTCAACAACGACGAGAGCACCATCAGCGTCGAAATCTGGGGCACGCTCCAGCCCAACGACTACATGCCCGTCGAGTTCGACAATACCTCCGGCTGGGAGCACGATTATGATCGCGTTATCGAGCCAGCCTATCCCGACCGTCCGGGCTACAAGATCAAGTTCCAGGTCGAAATGTGGTACTTCGAGGATGATTTCTCCACCGGCTACCGCACGCTGACGCACCGGCTCGTCATCGATCAGGACGGCAACACCGTGGACGATCAGATCCTCAACCCGCTGCTGCCCTCCGGCGGCCCTGCGCTCGATACCTATTATCAGCATCCTTAGGGCAACACCGCACAATACGCCTGCGGCATCTTCCGGAAAAACCGTGCCATTCTTGCAATACACAAAGTATTCCGGCGAAAAACTGCCTTCATCAGAACCCGGTTTTTCTCGGAATCTGCTCTTGCCGCATTATGCGGTATTGCCTTAGGGAGACGCCATGTATAAAATCCTGTTTGCCAAAATCAGAGAGGGCGCTGTGATCCCCTCCAAGCGGGAGGAGGATTCCGACTATGACCTCTACGCCTGCTTCGAGGAGGAGGAGTTCGTCATCCCGGCCTTCTCCACGCGCCTGATTCCAACCGGCCTCATCAGCGCGTTCGACAAAAAGCTCGGCGTCAAGTTTGAGGAGCGGGGGAGCAACACCAAGTGGTGCGGCATCGTCCAGGCGGGGGTCATCGACAGCGGCTACCGGGGCGAGTGGCTCTGCGCCATGTATAACGGAAACCCCGTCCCCGTCCATATTACGAAGGCGGCCGACGAGGTACGGCGCCTCGAGGACCGGGTGCTGGTGCCCTACAATAAGGCGATCTGCCAGTTCCATGTGAGGGAGATCCTGCCGACCGGGATCGAAGAGGCGAGTCCCGACGCGGTGCTCGCCGTCAGCTCCGAGAGGGGAGCGGGCAGACTCGGCAGCAGCGGAAAATAATAATATCCCGGCTCCCCTGAAAGAAGAGCGGTCACCGGCAGGCACACTGGTGACTGAGGGCTTACCCCTCCGGTTCCGTGCCGCAGGCAGCCCGAAACCACCTCCCCTTGCAGGGGAGGCACGACAAGTCCCCGACGAGTATGCAGGTATTCGCCGGGGACTTGCCTGTCATGCAAAAATTACAAAAAAACTTTCTCGCGCCGGGTCTTGCAGGCTGAAAAGGGCTGTGCTATAATTAACATAACGTGTCGAAATCGACAGTTATGGACATACCAGACTTCATTACGGAGATTGATCGAGATGAAAAAAATACAGAACAGGATCGTATTTACGCTGGTGCTGACGCTCTGCATCGCCTGCGCCCTGCCCGGGCTGTGCGCGTATGCCGAGTCCGCCGGTACCTTCACCAAGGGTGTAGACGACATCTATTATGAGTTCTACAACTCAAACGGCCTGCCCATTCAGGGCGTGGCCTTCCTGTCCGGCTCCCTGCCTCCCGGCGTCGCCATGTACTGGGATGAGGACAGGGCCTACATCACCGGCGTACCGCAGGAGGAGGGCTATTATATCACGCTCTTCGCGGTGGCCACCTCTGAGGCCGTTGCCCAGGTCGAGCTGAGCATGAACGTCTCGGCGACCGCGCCGGCACAGCAGACGGCGGTCCCCGGCGCACAGATCCAGATCACCAAGAGCCCGACGGGCGAATACGTGGAGGCCGGCGGCACGGCCAAGTTTGTCGCGCGCGCCAACAACGCCGACCGCCTCGTCTGGCGCATCGTCAGCAACGACACCACCAATACGGTTCAGGCCTCCGAGGCCGCCGAGTACTTCCCCGGCCTGCAGGTGAGCGGGCTTGGCCAGGAGACCCTGATCCTCAGCAACATCCCCCGCAGCCTGGACGGCTGGCGCGTTGAGGCCCAGTTCTGGAGCGGCAACCGCCATGCCGAGTCCAACGGAGCTCTGGTCACCGTCGTTGACGAGAACGGCCGTCCCATCTCCGCCGCTCCCACACCCGCGCCTACACCTGCGACCGAGACAGTCTTCACCCTGAACACCCCCTCTATCAGCAATCAGGACCTGCCCGTCAACAACGAGGCCAGAACCGCCAACATCGTCTATCAGCCCCAGAGCGCGCAGCTGCTGCCCGGCGAGGGCCATACCCTCACCGTGATGGCGACCTCGCCCAACAACGGCAGTCTCAGCTACCAGTGGTACAGTGCCGCTACCGACAATCGCAGCGCGGCCCTGCCCATCGGCGGCGCGTCCGAGGCGACCTATACCGTCAACCAGACCGAGGGCACGGCCTACTACTGGGTCGCCGTCTGGAATACCAAGGACGGCTCCCGCAGCCAGGCGGTCTACTCCGACGCAGCCGAGGTCACCATCGTGACGCCCAGCACCCCGACTCCCGTTCCGACGCCCGTGCCCACCCCGGTACCCACGCCCGCGCAGCGTATCGGCGGCGCGTCCAACGTCAGCTTTCAGCTCATTCTCTTCGGCGCCATCGGTGTGCTTGCCCTCATCGCGCTTATCGGCGTGGTGATCTACCTGCGCGCTGACGCCAAACAGAAAGCCGCTGAGGAAGAAGACGAGAGAAGAAATCAAAACTGACAGATGAATCACAGAGCGTTCCCCCACGTTTGGAACGCTCTGTTTTTCTGCCGACAGAGATAAGCGGACGGCATGATCGGCGGAAATGAAAATATACTGTACAAAGGACAAATGACAGGAGGTCAGGTACGCATGAAGGAAGAGTTAAAAGACCTGCTGCTTGCGCACGGCCGGAGCGAGATGCCGAAGGTGCTGATGGCCGCGGCCGAGTGCGCCCCCTTCTCCAAGACCGGGGGTCTCGCCGACGTAGTGGGCGCGCTGCCGAAGGCGCTGCGGAAAATCGGCGTGGACGCCAGAGTCATCACGCCCTTCCACCGCTGCATCAAGGACGTGTACGAGGGCAGGGTGGAGCACCTCTTCGATTTCTATACCAGACTTGGCTGGCGCAACGCCTATGTCGGCATCGAGAGGCTTGTATACGACGGCGTCACCATCTATTTTGTGGACAATGAGGACTATTTCGGCGATAAGATCTATCGCGGCGGCCTGCCGGAGGGGGAGCAGTACTCCTTCTTCACCCGCGCCATCCTGGAGGCGCTGCCGAGCCTTGATTTCGAGCCGGACGTCATCCACTGCAACGACTGGCACACCGCCATGCTCCCTATGCTGGCCCATACCCAGTACCGGGGATTGATGCAGGATAAGCTCAAGTACCTGCTCACGATCCACAACATTGCCTTTCAGGGCAAGTTCGGCTTTGACTTCGTGCAGGACATGTTCGGCGTCGATCCCTGTTACTACACGCCGGAGTTTATTGAGCTCAACGGCTGCGCGGACTACCTCAAGGCGGGTTGCGTCTTTGCCGACCGCATCAATACCGTCAGCCCCAGCTACGCCGCCGAGATCAAGACGCCATATTTCGGAGAAGGGCTCGACGGGGTGCTCAACGCGAGGGCAGCGGTGCTCACCGGCATCCTCAACGGCATCGACCGGGACTTCTTCAATCCTGAGACCGATCCTGCCCTGCCCATCAATTTCACGGCGGCGGACAGAACCGGCAAGGCCATCTGCAAGCGCGTGCTGCAGAAGGGCATGGGCCTTGAGCAGCGCCCTGATGTGCCTCTGTTCGCCATGGTCACCCGCATGACCGAGCAGAAGGGTTTCGATCTGGTGGCCTGCGTGCTCGACGATATCATGTGCCGGGAGGATATGCAGTTCATGCTCCTCGGCAACGGGGACGAGCGCTTCGAGAAATTTATGGCCAACGCTGAGAAGCGCTATCCCGGAAAGTTATGCGCCTACATCGGCTACAAGGAGGAGCTGTCCCACCTCGTCTACGCGGGCAGTGACTTCTTCCTTATGCCCTCGCGCTTTGAGCCCTGCGGTCTGAGTCAGCTGATCGCCATGCGCTACGGCTCCGTGCCCATCGTGCGCGAGACCGGCGGCCTGCAGGATACGGTCACCCCCTACAACCGCTTCCCCGACGAGGGGGACGGCTTCTCCTTTATGAACTTCGATGCCTGGGAGATGCGCGACGCCATGCGCCTGGCCATGGCCTGCTATAAGGATCAGGAGATCATGGACGGCCTGATCGGCCGCGCCATGGGGAAGACTATCGGCTATGAGAAACCGGCCGAGGAATATGCGAGACACTATATATGGATGCTGTAAACGATAAAACCTGTACCGTCTATTTCGGCGGGCGTTATTATGAGGACTGGTCCGAGGACTACACCCTGTCCATCCACTATGAAAACAGACGCGCCGTCACAGCCAGGAAGGAAGACGGACGCTGGGTCCCGGCCGGCGGAGATCCGCAGATCTGTGCGCTGCTGGTCTCGCCCTTCTGCCCCGAGCTCATGCAGGGCTACTTTCAGGCGGCGGCCACGGTCTACGCCGCCATCCACGACTGCCTGTCGAGGGGCCTGAAGCTCGAACGCCTGAACGAGTGCTTTCAGTGCACGGGCATGCCCCTGGCCGCCCCGGAGCTCATGCGCCTTTTGATGGACGACTGCGGCATGCGCCTCGAGCAGGCCTACCGCATCACGGCTGCCTGCTGCGACGATTTGAGCTGCACCGGCGTACAGCCCCAGTACATCAAGGCCTATCAGCCCCGCACCGCCCATGTGGTCAGCATCCTGCGCCGCACGGTCGAGCGCACCCCCGCCCTCATCCACGACACCCGCCTCTTTGAGTACCGCAGCCGCTACGGCGCGGTCCGTGTGGGCCGGGATCTGCGCCTGGCCTTTCGCTGCCGGGGCGGTCAGATCACGCGCGCGGAGCTCGTGATCTGGGGCGACGACTTTGAGCACAGCTGGTCGATGGAGCAGGACGGACAAGAATATTATGTAAATCTCATCATGCAGGAGAAGCCGCAGGCCCTGTGGTACGCCTTCTATGTGGAGACTGAGAGCAGCGCCCACTGGCTCTGCCCGGATGAGACGGGCTATCTCGGCAGGCTCTGCCCGCGGCGGGAGAGCGGTTTCCGCCTGACGGTCTACGCGCCGGACTTCCAGACCCCGGCGTGGTTTCGCCGCAGCGTGATGTACCAGGTTTTCCCCGACCGCTTCGCCTTTTCCGACGACGGCACGGCGGAGAAGGGCATCGCCTACCACGAGAGCCTGGGCCAGATCCCGGAGCTGCACAAGAGCATCGACGAGCCGGTGCGCCATCTGCCGCGCAGCTTTGAGCAGAACTACAGCCCGGACGACTTCTACGGCGGCACCCTTAAAGGCATTGAGCAGAAGCTGCCCTATCTGAAAGAGCTGGGCGTGAGCTGCCTGTACTTGAATCCCATCGTGGAGGCGCGCTCCAACCACCGCTACGACACCTCGGACTACACAAGGCCCGACCCCATCCTTGGCACCACGGAGGATTTTGAGCGCCTGTGCGAGAGCGCGAAGGAGCAGGGGATACGCATCATCCTCGACGGGGTCTACTCCCACACCGGCTGTGACAGCATCTACTTCGACCGCTACGGCAACTACGGCGGCGAGGGCGCGTGCAGCGGACCGGAATCGCCCTATTATTCCTGGTACGACTTCCAGCGCTTCCCGGACGAATACCGCTGCTGGTGGGGGTTCGCGGATCTGCCGGAGGTCAACGAGCATGACCCTCGCTGGCAGCGCTACATCATCACCGGCGAGGACAGCGTGATGAAGCTCTGGCTAAAGCGCGGGGCCTCCGGCTGGCGTCTCGACGTGGCGGACGAGCTGCCGGACGACGTGCTGACCCTCATGCGAAAGCATGTCAAGAAGGCCGACCCCGACGCCGCCATCATCGGCGAGGTATGGGAGGACGCGGTCATCAAGGAGAGCTACGGCTCGAGACGGCAATACGCCCTCGGCACGGCACTGGACTCCGCAATGAACTACCCTCTGCGCACGGCGGTGATGGAGTTTGCCCACAACGACTGCAGCGCCTATAATCTGCGGGACTTCCTGATCGGCCAGCAGATGAACTACCCCTGGCCTTTCTACTACTCGCTGATGAACCTGCTGGGCTCCCATGACGTGCCGCGCCTTAAGACCGTGCTGGCCTGCCCGTACAATCTGCGCAGCATGAGCCGGGAGGATCAGCTCGCCGTCCGCTTTGAGCAGGCGGCGCTGGAGCGGGCCGAAAAGCTCGAGAAAATGTGCGCGGCCCTGCAGTTTGCCATCCCCGGCGTGCCCAGCATCTACTACGGGGACGAACAGGGCATGGAGGGCGTCGGCGACCCCTTCAACCGCGGACCCTTCAAGGAGGGGAACAAGGATCTCCACGACTGCTACGCCCGTCTGGCAGCGCTGCGAAACAGCGCCCCGGCGCTCTCTACCGGCAGGGCCCAGTTCTTCGCCGAGAACAGCGATGTGCTGCTGGTCCTGCGCTACATCACGGACGGCAAAGACATTTTTGAGGAGGAGAGCGAAAACGGCGTGTATCTCTGCGTCGTCAACCGCAGCGAGACGGAGAGAAGCTACAGTGTGGACTGCTCCGCCGCCGGTCTCGGCGTGGTTACAGGCGTTGCGCCGCCGGTCTCGGGAGAAATTGTCCGGCTGAAATAAACATGATCCATGGAAGAAACAGGGGAGGCAAGCCTTCCCTGTTTGTATAAATGCACAAAATATTGAAATAACGCAGGTTCCCAGTGAGAAAAAACTTGAAATGACGCCACCAATTGTATATAATTCCGACTGTAAATACAAGATGTGCCCAAGCATAGCCGGAGACAGGAGAGATAGAATATGAAGTGTCCGTTTTGCGGTTATACCGAGAGCAAGGTCATCGACTCGCGCCCTGCGGAGGAGAGCACCACGATCCGCCGCCGGAGAGAGTGCCTGGCCTGCCAGAAGCGTTTTACCACCTATGAGATCATCGAACGTCTGCCCCTCGTCGTTGTCAAGCGCGACGGGAGCCGCCAGACCTTCGACAAGGTCAAGCTCATCAATGGCATGGTGCGCGCCTGCGAAAAGCGCCCCGTCTCCCTCACCACCCTCGAGGGCATTGCCGACGACATTGAGCAGGAGCTGCAGAGCAATCTCGAGCGCGAGATCCGCACGGTCGACATCGGTGAGATGGTCATGGCCCGCCTCAAGGACGTGGACGAGGTGGCCTATGTCCGCTTCGCCTCCGTCTACCGCAGCTTCAAGGACATCAACACCTTCATGGAGGAGCTGACCAAGCTGTTGACCGAGAAGCCCTAAAACACGCTCTGGAAGCTCACATGCTGCATGTCGCGCACGCAGTTCAGGCGAAAGCGGAGCTTGGCGAAGGCGGCGGGCATGGAGCGCGTCTCGCCCTCGCGCAGACACTGGACGGCCTCAAAGAAGAGCTGCGAGGCGTCGTCCAGCTCCGGGTGGGAGAGAAAAACGCGCGTGACGTGCCGGGCCGAGAGCCAGAGGCGCGTCGCCGCCTTGAGCTCATCCTCGGCGTAGATCGGGTCGCCCGCCATGACGGCCTTCTCCGACAGGCGCAGATGCTCCTCCACCTCCGCTGTCACCGCGTCGACGCGGTGCGTGTTCCAGACGGACAGTGCTGCGAGCGAGGCCAAAAGCAGCAGTGCGAAGATTTCCCGCTTCATGTTTTTCGCTCCTTTTTTGCAAGATAGCTCTGACCGCCGTGGTTGACGGTCATGAGATAGACGTCCTTCGGCGTCTCTGCGCCCTTCCGCCTGAGCTCCTGCGCGAGCCAGTCTCTGTCGAGGCCCAGGCGTTTGAGATTGGCCCCGATGACATGCCCCTCGCTCACCACAATCAGAGCGCTTCCGTCGTCCGGGACCTCAACCTTGAGCTGGGCTGCCGTGGGCGCCTGGGCCGCGGGGTAGGGAATGACGTTGAGTCTGCCGTCCGTCTCGAGGACGGCGTACTCCACCTGACTGAGATCAAAGAGACCGCAGTTGCGCAGCTCCTGCATGAGCTCGTCCACGGTGAAGCGGTTTTTGTGCATCTCACGCTGGTCAATGACCCCGCGCGTGACCAGGACGCTGGGCCTGCCGAAGAGCAGGGTGCGCAGGCGTATGCTTTTGAGACACACGCCCGCGATCAGAATTTCAAAGCACAGCAGCGTGAAGATCGGGACGAGACCGTTCACCATCGGTATGCCCATGTCCTGCAAGGGGTGGGCGGCCAGATCCGCGATGAGCGAGGCCACCACAAACTCCGAAATCTCCATCTCGCCGAGCTGGCGCTTGCCCATCAGCCGCATGGCAAGCAGAAGGGCAAAATAGATAATTGCCGTGCGTATAATCACGATTGCCATATCAACACCTCGTGAGTATTCTGTCCGAACACGGTCAGAATAAAGGGAAGCCATGAAGACAATTCTATGTAAAAATGAGTCGGACTGGATTGACGCCGCGGCCACGTTCGTCCGGGAGAAAATCACGGACGGCGCTGTTCTCGCCCTCGCCTGCGGGCAGACCATGGGGCCGCTGTGGGATCGTCTGGCCGGGCTCTGCAGAGAGGGCAAACTGAGCTTTCAAAACGTCCGCATCCTCTGCGTGACCGAGCTGTGCGGCGTCCCGGAGGAAAAGAGCTGCCGCTTCGCGCTCACGAAGGGGCTGCTGGAAAAAAGCGACGCGCGTCCCGAAAACTGTTATTTTCCGAATCCGGACGCGCCGGAGGACTACGATCGGCTGATCGAAAATCTCGGCGGGCTCGACCTCGCGGTGCTGGGCCTCGGCGAGAACTGCCACATCGGGTATAACGAGCCGGGGACGCTCTTTGACTCTCACACCCACGTCCAGAAGCTCACCGAGCGCACGAGGCGTCAGTTATTGAAGCGTGGCTTTACCGAGGGCGATCTGCCCGAGAGCGCCGTGACCATGGGCGTCAAAACGCTGACCGGGGCGCGGGACATCCTGCTGCTGGCGCGCGGCGCGGACAAGGCCGGGGCGCTGTATCAGACGCTCTACGCCAAAACGACGAGCTATGTTCCCTCGGCGTATCTGCAAATTCCGCTGAACGTGACCATAGTGTCGGACACGAACGCGGGACGGGAATTATAAAGTCTCCCCTGAAAGGGGAGCCATATACGTTTTCAAACGCTTCAATCGCGGCGGGAGATACGCGCGGTGGCGTTTAATCCACATTAGGAGGAATACAAATGGGTAAATACTTTGGGACCGACGGCTTTCGCGGGGAGTCCAACGTCGATCTGACTGTCGACCATGCGTTCCGCATCGGCCGCTACCTCGGCTGGTACTACGGACAGGACCGCAAGGCCAAGGTGGTCATCGGCAAGGACACGCGCCGCTCAAGCTACATGTTTGAAAACGCGCTGTGCGCCGGGCTCACCGCCTCGGGTGCGGACGCTTATCTGCTGCACGTCACCTCGACGCCGAGCGTTTCGTTCATCGCCCGCGCCGACGACTTCGACTGCGGCGTCATGATCTCCGCCAGCCACAACCCCTTCCACGACAACGGCATCAAGCTCCTCAACGGCGACGGCGAGAAGATGGAGGAGAGCGTGCTGGACGGTATCGAGGAATACCTTGACTCCGACCGCCAGCTCCCTTACGCCACGCGCGACAAAATCGGCTGCACGGTGGACTACGCCGCCGGGCGCAACCGCTACATCGGCTATCTGATCTCCCTGGCCACCCGCTCCTACAAGGGCTTCAAGATCGGCCTGGACTGCGCCAACGGCAGCACCTGGCAGATGGCGAAGAGCGTCTTCGACGCCCTGGGCGCCGACACCTACGTCATCGGCAACCACCCCGACGGACTGAACATCAACGTCGACTGCGGCTCCACCCACCTCGGAAATCTCAGAAAGTTTGTGGTGGAAAACCATCTTGATCTCGGCTTTGCCTTCGACGGGGACGCGGACCGCTGCCTCGCTGTGGACGAGAACGGCAACGAGGTCAACGGCGACCATATCATGTACCTCTGCGCGCGCTATATGAAGGAGAACGGCACCTTCGGCAGTTCCAAGGTCGTCACCACGGTTATGAGCAACATGGGCCTCTACAAGGCGCTCGACGAGATCGGCGTCGGCTATGAAAAGACCAAGGTCGGCGACAAGTACGTCGCGGAGAACATGCGCCAGAACGGCCACCTCCTGGGCGGCGAGCAGTCCGGCCACATCATCTTCGGCCGCCTCGCCAACACCGGGGACGGGCTTCTGACCGCGATCAAGGTCATGGAGGCCGTGACCGAGACCAAGCAGCCCCTGTCCGTGCTGGCATCCCCGATGCACATGTATCCGCAGGTGCTCAAAAACGTCATCGTCACCGACAAGGACGAGACCCTGAACTGCCCCGAGGTGCAGGCCGCGGTCAAGAAGGCGGAAGAGGAACTCGGCAGCGAGGGCCGCGTCCTGCTGCGCAAGAGCGGCACGGAGCCCCTGCTGCGCGTGATGAGCGAGGCGACCACCCACGAGCTGTGTGAGGAGAAGGTCGACAGCATCATCGAGGCCATGCGCGCGGCCGGCAGGCTGATCCGCGTCAAATAAAGGAGGCGTCACCATGGTAGAAATCAAGGATCTGTTCGATCTGGACAAGACGATTGCCAAAAAGCTCTTTGAGGGCAAGACCTACCCCTGGGAGGTCCTGGACGAGATCAAGGGCTTTATTCTGGAGCTGGGGCCGACTCTCGACCCCGAGGAATACGACAACCCCGCCGAGGGCGTGTGGGTCGCGAAGGACGCGAAGGTCTTCCCGTCGGCGTGGCTCGGCTCTCCCTGCATCATCGACCACGGCGCGGAGATCCGCCACTGCGCCTTTATCCGCGGCAGCGCCATCGTCGGCAAGAACGCCGTCGTCGGAAACTCCGTGGAGCTTAAAAACGTCGTGCTCTTCGACAACGTCCAGACCCCGCACTATAACTATGTGGGCGACAGCGTGCTCGGCTATAAGGCGCACATGGGCGCGGGCTCCATCACCTCCAACGTCAAGAGCGACAAGACTCTCGTCACCGTCAAGGTCCCCGGCGCCCCCATCGAGACCGGGCGCAAGAAGTTCGGCGCGATGCTGGGCGACTTTGTGGAGGTCGGCTGCAACAGCGTGTTGAATCCCGGCACCGTCGTCGGCCGCCATACGAACATCTATCCCACCTCCTGCGTCCGCGGCGTCATCCCCGCCGACTCCATCTACAAGGACAAGGTGGACATCGTACTGAAGAAGTAAACGTAAAATTGTTTACATAACAAAAGCCGCCCAACCGGGCGGCTTTGCTCATTTGAGACTTCTGTAGTCGTCGCTTTCGCTGATGCTGTCGGGCGGGAAGAACTCCTCGACGGGGAAGTGGATGCGGCTGAAGAGGGTGCAGGGATCGTCGGTGATGGTGCCGGGGCACTCCTTCTCCGGCATGCAGTAGTCGTAGGCCGGGACGACGAGCTGGGTGTCCCGCTCCAGACGGATGATGCTGAACTGGCCGATAGTCGCAAACCAGCGGCGCGGCGTGTCGGCAAAGATCAGACGCTCGGAGAAGACGGAGCGGATGTGCTCGGGGATGCTGCGGTGCTCAAGCTCGGTGGGAACCACGGTCTCCGCGTCGCTGAGGCGGCAGTGCAGACAGATGGGGTCGACCGCGCTGACCACCGCGATGGGGAGGTCGGCTGCCTCGTCCCCGGCTGTGCCGTCGGATGTGAAGGTGCGCACGCTCCCGACGCTTCCGAAGAGCATGACGCGCTTGTCGAACACGCACAGGCCCGTCACTGTCTCGCCCGCGGGGAAGGTCTCACCGGTCACGCTGTAGAAATAGGTGCAGTCCACGGTGTAGTAGCCGCGGTTGAAGCTCACCGGCTCGACGCTGACGTCCACGCTCAGAAGCTGGGCGCTCTTGGGGCGTATGCTCAGCGCGTTTTCTATGTAGGTCTGGGAAGTCTCGGTGGGATAGACGCGCAGATCGTCCACGCAGTCCTTGTCGCGGCAGCTGTCGAAGATCTTTCGCGTATTGACGCAGACAGCCTCCCGAATGGACGCCGGGCTCTCCACCGGCCCGGCCGTAACTCTGTCGGCCATACAGATACCTCCTGTCATGAAACTCACTACAGTCTATGCGGCGGCGGGGGAGACGTGCCAAAAAAGTCTTGAAATGACGGTGCGGCACATGTATAATATAATAGTTATTTTACAGGGGAGGGCGCTTTCATGGACCACTTTGGATTTATACACGAAAAGCTGGACATCAAGATCCTGATCCTCTTCATCCTGCGCCGCCTGCCCGGCACGGTGGAGCCCAGCACCCTGGGCGATCTCTGCCGCCAGTGTGACGACGGCGTGGGCTACTTCGATTACTCCGACTGCCTGGCCGAGCTCATCGACAGCGGCCTCATCGCCGAGAGCGAGGAGGGCCTCGCCATCACCGAGAAGGGCGCGAAGAACGTCGACCTCGTGGAGACGAGCATCCCGTACTCGGTGAGAAACAAGGCCGTCAAGCTGCTGGAGCCGGAGCGCATCAGACTTCAGCGCCTCGCCATGATCACCGCCGAGCACGAGACGGAAAAGGACGGCTGCTTCGTCACCCTCGCCATGAGCGACGGGGAGGGCGAAATCATCCGCCTGCGCCTTCTCTGCGGCGGGGAGGAGCAGGCCAGGACCATCGAGAAAAACTTCCGCCGGGGCGCGGAGAGCTACTATCAGCGCTTTGTCGAAATGCTGAGCGAATAGTGCCCGCCACGGTTCCGGCCAAACCCATTGGAGGCGATATACAAATGAAAACATTCATTCCCGAGGGCTATCAGAGCCTGCTGTCCATCTATGACACCCAGAAGGCCATCAGCCTTTTGAAGCGCATCTTCGCCGACAACCTCGGCGCGAGGCTCGACCTCTACCGCGTATCGGCCCCGCTGTTCGTCGACGAGAACTCCGGCCTCAACGACAACCTCAACGGCTACGAGCGGCCCGTCTCCTTCGACATCCTCCACGCCGACGCGAAGGCAGAGGTCGTACAGTCCCTCGCCAAGTGGAAGCGTATGGCCCTCAAGCGCTACAGCTTCTGGCCGGGCAAGGGCATCTATACCGACATGAACGCCATCCGCCGCGACGAGGACGAGCTGGACAACCTCCACTCCGTCTACGTCGACCAGTGGGACTGGGAGAAGGTCATTCTGCCGGAAAACCGCAATATCGACTATCTCAAGTCCACGGTCATGGACATCGTCTCCGCCATCTGCGACACGCAGAGCACCATGCAGGCGATTTATCCCCAGCTCGCGGGGCTGCCGAAGCTCGAAAAGCGCGTGTGCTTCGTCACCACCCAGCAGCTTGAGGACATGTATCCCGACCTGACCCCCAAGCAGCGCGAAAACGCCTATGTCAAGGAGCACAAAACCGTGTTCATCATGGGCATCGGCAAGACGCTCAAGTCCGGACAGAAGCACGACGGGCGCGCCCCCGACTACGACGACTGGGACTTAAACGGCGACATCATGGTCTGGGACGATCTGCTCGAGTGCGCGATGGAGCTGTCCTCCATGGGCATCCGCGTCGACCCCGCGTCGATGGACCGCCAGCTCACCCTCGCGGGCTGCGACGAGAGACGGAAGCTCCCGTACCACAAGGCCCTGCTCGCGGGCGAGCTGCCCCTCACCATCGGCGGCGGCATCGGCCAGTCGAGACTGTCCATGCTCCTGCTCGGCAAGGCCCACATCGGCGAGGTGCAGGCCTCCATCTGGGACAATGAGACCCAGCGCATCTGCGAGGAAGCCGGGGTCATGCTGCTTTGATTGAAAGAATCCACGGAAGGCATTCCGTGGATTCTTCGACACTATGACACTATTCGACTTTCTGCGCTCCCGGCGTCGGCGTCGCCAGGGGCTTTGGACTTGCGTCCGCTTCGCTGCGGCTCAGGCCGTGCATGAAGCCGTTGACCGCGGTGGAGTGGACGTCCCCGGCGATGATCTGCCCGTTCTGGAGGTAGAGCGAGACGACGACCTTGCCCTGCCCGCCGGGGTAATTCGTGATGTCGTAGCAGTACTGGCGGCAGCTCTCGCCGAGGTGTGAATTGAGATCATAGCCCTGCTTGAGCTGTAGCTTGTTGTACTGGGCCATAATGCCGTCGAGCTTCTTCGGCACCACCACCGTACGGAAGCTCTCCGTCTCGGGGTCGACCTCCCAGCCGAGGGTTTTCAGATACGCCGCGCGGCCCTCGGTGGTGTTGAGATCCGGGGCGTCGTCCCGCTTAAACACGCTGCGCGCCGTCCCGAACAGCAGCAGAAGGATGCCGCCGATCAGGAGGAGCGTCAGCAGCTTCTTAAAAGTGGATTTTCGGGTTTTCTGTGCCATAGTCTGCTCCCTTCCGCCGCGCCGCTCAAGTGACGCGGCTTTATATGCGGCGCTCTGCCGCTTCCGCTGACTATGCTATTCCGCCCCGGACGGGGCTATGACCGCTGAAAGGGGATTATCATGTCGATGAGACTGGACAGACTGCTCTCGGAGCTCGGCGCGGCGTCAAGAAGCGAGCTCAGGCAGATCATACGCCGGGGGCGCGTCAGCGTCGACGGCGCCGTCGTGACCGAGCCGGAACGGCGCGTCGACCCGGAGGGCAGTGAAATTCGCCTGGACGGGGAGCTTTTGACCTACCGGCGCTTTCGCTATTTTATGATGGACAAGCCCGCAGGGGTTTTGAGCGTCACGGAGGACAGAAAGCAGAAGACCGTCCTCGACCTGCTGCCGCCCGAGCTCAAGCGCCTGGGTCTCTTCCCGGTGGGACGGCTCGACAAAGACACGAGCGGGCTGCTGATCCTCACAAACGACGGGGACTTTGCCCACAGGGTCATCTCCCCAAAGTCCGGCGTCGAAAAGCGCTACCAGGCCGAGGTCGAGGGTGTGCCGGATGAGGCGGACGTCAAAGCCTTCGCGGAGGGGCTGACCCTCGGCGACGGGACGAAGTGCCTGCCCGCGAGACTCGAGATCACAGGTACGAATATCTGCTATGTGACCGTCATGGAGGGAAAGTATCACCAGGTCAAGCGTATGCTCGCCTCCCGGGGAAAACCGGTCGTGAGCCTGCGCCGTCTCTCGGTCGGGGCGCTGGAACTGGGCGAGGCGCTTGGGCCCGGCGGCTTCCGGGAACTGGAGAAAAACGATTTGTGCAAGGTGTTGAGAGACTTTACCATCGGCAAATAGTCGAAAAAACACGGGCTTTGTCGGAGACTTTTTGAGCGTTAGCGACACAAAGCAAAAAAAATTCACAAAAAAACCGTATTGTTTCTATTGATAATTACATAAAAAAGCGCTATTATGGTAGTCGACACTTGGAGCGGGTACGGTATGAGGGCAAAAGGGCTTCAACAATTTGCTCAAAGAGCCGTATCGAGATAAAGCAGAGCGGGGGATGAGACCCCGCAGACCGCCGGAGAGGGCGGTCTCCCGCGCGTCCGGGGAGAAGGACGCGCGCAGGCTGCGTGAGAATGGGAGAGAGAACGCATGTCCAGCAGAATATTTCAGAATGTGATCATTCAGATGAAGGACGCGGTGGACAGAACCATCGGCGTCGTGGACGAGCAGGGCTTCGTCGTGGCCAGCAGCGAGCTTGCCATGATCGGATCGAGACTGGACGATTTTCACCTGTATGAGTTTGACGGGAGCGAGAGACCCGTCTCCACCGGGACAAGGACCTACTACGCCCTCTATTCGCCCGGCGCAAAGTTTGACTACGCCGCCTTCGCCGAGGGCACCGACGCGCTGAGCCGCACCATCTGCGCCATCTCCGCCGTCGCCTTCAACGAGGCCAAGAACAACTACGAGGAAAAGCACAACAAGGCTGCCTTTATCAAAAACATCATCTCCGACAACATCCTGCCGGGGGATGTGTATGTGCGCGCCAAGGAGCTGCACTTCGTCACTGACGAGCCGCGCTGCGTCCTGCTGGTGCGCCAGATGGAGAACCCCGACGTCGCCGCGGTGGAGGCCATCCAGCGCCTCTTCCCCGACCGGCAGAAGGATTTCGTGCTCAACATCAATGAGACGGACATCGTGCTCGTCAAGTCCCTGCCGAGCGCCTATTGCCCGGAGGAGGTCCTCAAGGTCGCGCGCAGCATTGAGACCACGCTCATGGAGGAGCTCGGCATCAAGTCCGTCATCGGCGTGAGCACCAACGCAAGACACCTGCGGGAGCTGGCCGACAAGTACAAGGAGGCGCAGGTCGCCATCGAGGTCGGCCGCGTCTTTGAAAGCGACAAGACCATCATCAACTACGAGAGCCTGGGCCTCGGCCGCATCATCTACCAACTGCCGACGACCCTGTGTGAGATGTTCCTCAACGAGGTCTTCAAGAAAAACCCCATCGAGACCCTGGATGAGGACACGCTCGAGACCATCAACCGCTTCTTCGAGAACAACCTCAACGTCTCCGAGACCTCGAGAAAGCTCTATGTCCACCGCAACACCCTGGTTTACCGCCTGGAGAAGATCAAGAAGATGACCGGGCTCGACCTCAGGGAATTTGACCACGCCATCGTCTTCAAGGTGGCCATGATGGTCAAGCAGTATCTCGACTCTCTGGGCGCCAAGTACTGAGAACTCTTCTTATTCGCCCGATTTGGAGGATTATTCATGGTTTTAATGCAGAATGTGCGTAAGGTGTACGAGAGCAGCAACACCGTCGCGCTCGACAATGTGAGCCTTACCATCGAGGACGGGGAGTTTGTGTTTCTGGTCGGCCCCTCCGGCTCCGGCAAAACAACGCTCATGAAGCTCATCACCGGCGAGGTGAGACCCACCTCCGGCAAGGTCATCGTCAACGATTTCGACATGAGCACCATCAAGCGCCGGAAGCTGCCCAAGATGCGCAGAACGCTGGGCGTGGTATTCCAGGACTACCGCCTGATCGAGAATATGAACGTCTACGACAACGTGGCCTTCGCCATGCGCGTCGTTGGCGCGCCCAACCGGGAAATCAAGGAGCGCGTGCCCTACATATTGGAGCTTGTCGGTCTCGGCGGCCGCGAAAAGCGCATGCCGGGCGAGCTCTCCGGCGGCGAACAGCAGCGTGTCGGCATCGCAAGGGCGCTGGTCAACAGCCCGCGCATGATCGTAGCGGACGAGCCTACCGGCAACCTCGACCCCGTTCGCTCCCTGGAGCTCATGCTTTTGCTGGAAAAGATCAATGAGATGGGGACCACGGTCGTGGTCGTCACCCACGAGAAGGAGCTGGTCAACGCCTTCTCCAAGCGCGTCATCACCATCGACAGCGGTGAGAAGACCGGCGACAGCAGCGAAGGGGGGTACTACGGCATATGAGACTGGGTTATCTCATCCGCGAGGGCTTCCGCAGCATCACGACGCACGGCTTCATGTCCTTCGCGACCGTCACCATCATCGTCGCCTGCCTCATCATCATGGGCAGCGTCTCCCTCCTGTCTCTCAACATCGACGCGCTGATCAAGGACCTCGAGGACCAGAACGAGGTCGTCGTCTTCGTCGACGAGACCGTCGCCGATGAGGCCGCGGCGCGCGATCTGCAGCCGTATATCGAGAGCGTGGCAAACGTGTCCTCGGCGCAGTTCGTATCCCGTGACGAGGCCATGGACAGCTTTATGAGCAAGTACGACTCCTCTCTCATGGAGGGCATCGACTCGGACGTGTTCCGCCACCGCTACATCGTCCATCTGAGCGATATTGCCTACATGTCCCAAACCAAGCTGGAGCTCGAGGCGATCCCGGGCGTGGCGAAGGTCAACGCCCATCTCGACTACGCGCAGAGTTTTGTCACCATCCGCAACGTCGTGACCGTCGTGTCGCTGGTGCTCATTGTGATGCTGGTGTTCGTGTCCTTCTTCATCATGTCCAACACCATCAAGCTCGCCACCTTCGGGCGGCGTGAGGAGATCGCCATCATGAAAATGGTCGGCGCGACCAACGGCTTTATCCGTCTGCCCTTCGTGGTGGAGGGCCTGGTGCTCGGCATGATGGGCGGGGGCCTTGCCTTCCTCGCGGAGTGGGGCCTGTATAACGTCGTCACCGGCCGGGTGGTCGGCACGATCACCGGGACCTTCCTCAACGTGATCCCGTTCCGGAACGTCGCGCTGGAGGTCTTCGCGGTCTACATGGCCGTCGGCGTCCTGGTCGGCGCCTTCGGCGGCGTGAACGCGATCAAGAACTATCTGAAGGTTTAACTGACGGCGGCGTCCGCCATGGGAGCAAATCTTTATGAAAAGGAAAAAGGCAATATCCGTTATCGCGATCATTCTGGCCCTTCTCATGCTGCTGAGCCTGATTACAAGCGTCATCCCAGTCATAGCCCACGCGGACGAGCTGAGCGAGCTTGACGCGCTGCGGGCGAAAAAAGAGGAGCTGAGCGGTCAGGTCAAGGAGATCAAGGCGCGTATCGAGAGCCTGCAGGAGCAGAAGGCCAATGTGCTTGACCAGGTGGTTGCTCTCGAGGAGCAGAACCGCCTTGCCCTGGAACAGATCAAGCTGATCGACGAGGAGATCAGCAAATACGAGATCCTGATCCTCAACAAGGGACGGGAGGTCGCCGCGGCCAAGGACCGCGAGCAGGTTCAGCTTGACAAATACCGCACGCGCGTGCGCGCCATGGAGGAGAGCGGGGGCTACAACATCCTCGCGCTGATCCTCAATTCCGACAGCTTTTCGCAGCTCATGACCGCCATGGACGACATGGGCGAGATCATGGAGAGCGACAAGCAGCTCCAGCGGGATTACGAGAACGCCCGCGAGGAGACCGAGGAGATCAAGGCCCAGTACGAGGAAGAGAAGACCGTGTACGAGGGCAAACAGGAGGAGCTGCGCGGCGAACAGGCGGCACTTCAGTCCGATATCAAGATGGCCGCGGCTATGCTGTATGAGCTGCAGGACGAGATCGATGCGGCCATCCGGGAGTATGAAGCCGCGGAAGCTGCCGAGCAGGCCGCCGCCGAGACCATCTCCTATCTCATCGCGAGCTACAACGCCCGCAAAGCTGCCGAGGCTGCCGCTCAGCAGGCGATGTCCCAGCAGGCCCAGACCCAGGTGGCCGATATGATTCAGGCCAACATGGACGCGCTTTCAAACGGGGGCGAGCTTGTCTACACGCAGGAGCAGATCGAGCAGGTCGCCCAGCAGGCATCCGTCAATGTTGTCTCCGTCAGCCAGTCCAGCGGCTTTGTCTGGCCGCTGCCGTGCAGCAGCAGAGTGACCAGCCGCTTCGGCAACCGCTCAGACCCCTTCACCGGCGAAACCCGCTATCACAGCGGCATTGATATAGACGGCTTCGGCAATGACGGCGCGCCCGTTGTGGCGGCGGCCGCGGGGACGGTGATCACCGCCTCCTACGACGGCTCCTACGGCAACTATGTCGTCATCGACCACGGCGGCACCTCCACGGTCTACGCGCATATGTCCGGCCTCGCTGTGTCTCAGGGACAGAGCGTGTCTCAGGGACAGACCATCGGCTATGTCGGCGCGACAGGCCGCGCCACCGGTACCCACCTGCACTTTGAGGTCTATGTCGGCGACAGCCGGGTTGATCCCGCGCAGTATTTCTCCAACATCTCCTACTACAACTGCTGAGCGTTAAGCACCGCGTTTTTCGCGTATTCAACCAAAGGCACGATGGGCCGCCTGTCGGCGGTCGCGGTTTGACTCCGGCACAGAAATGATTAGAAAGACAGATTCATGGCTGACAAGGCTCCTATGCGTTTCCCTCTGCGCGGCGCTGCTGACGGGCGCGTTCCCCCTGAACGCGGCCGCCGTCTCCCAGTCCGAGATCGACGCCCTGCGCGTCAAGCGCGACGAGATTCAGGCCCGGAGAGTGGAGAAGCAGGCGTTCGTGGACGAGCTGAAAAACAGCGCCGTCGGCATCCTGGTGCAGAAGCGCGCCCTGGACGAGCGCAACATGTACACCATCCAGCAGATTCAGCTCAACAATGAGGAGATCGCCCTCTACGATCAGATGATCTCCGAGAAGGAGCAGGAGGTGCTCCACGCCCAGGAGCTCGAAAAGGAGCAGCTTGAGCGCTACCGTTCCCGCGTCAGGGCGATGGAGGAAAACGGCAATCTCAACTACCTGGCCCTGATCCTCAAGGCCAACGACCTGGGTGAGATGCTCACCGCCATGGACGACGTGGGCGAGATCATGCAGCGCGACCGCGAGCTTGAGGACGAGTACATCCGCGCCCGCGAGAATACCGAGGAGGTCAAGGCGGAGTACGAGAGCTACCGCGCGGAGATCAATGGCAAGCAGGAGGTTCTGCGCGTTGAGCAGGAGGCCCTGCAGGCCGAGATCGACGAGGCGGACGAGCTGCTGTTGAGCCTGCATGAGGACTATCTCAACCGTCAGGCTGAGATCGCGGAGATCCAGAAGGAAGAGGACGAGACAAACGCCTCGCTCAACGCCCTGGTCGCCGAGCTTGAAGCAGAGCGCGCCGCCGAGGCGGCGGCCGCAGCGGCGGCGGAAGCGGCCGCGCAGGGCGGAGACAGCGGTGGAGGCGGCGGGGGCGCAAGCAGCTCCCAGGCCGCGATCTACTCCACGGGTTACTTCATCTTTCCGGTCGCCACTTATGCGTACATCTCCAGCCGTTTTGGCGAGCGCATCCACCCCATCACCGGGGAAAAGAAACACCACAACGGTATGGACATCGCCGCAAACTCCGGCACCGCGGTCTTCGCCGCCGACGGCGGCAAGGTCGTGCTGGCCGAGTGGTACGGCGGCTACGGCAACTGTATCATGATCGAGCACGGCAACGGCTACAAGACCTTGTACGGCCACCTGTCCTACATAGGCGTGAAGAACGGACAGTATGTAAACCAGGGCGACACCATCGGCCAGGTCGGCAGCACGGGCAATTCCACCGGCCCCCACCTGCATTTTGAGGTCTACGCGAACGGAAACCGCATCGATCCCGAGCAGTTCTACTCCGGACTCAACATCTCGGCGGACGCCGGCGTGTGATACTGTTTTTCGTTAAAACGGCTCGTTTTAACGAAAAGGCATCGCGCGAAGCGCGCTGCCAGTTTTGTGCCCTTGGGCACAAAACACGTCTCATAGGTCTCCGACGCGCCGTTGGCGCTATAAAACGGCTTTAAGCCGTTTTATGGGAGACCAGTATGAGTCTTCGGACAGAGCTCAGCGTTTTATGCCGGGCAGTCGGACATGACTGCCCGGCAAAAGCGGTCATTCAGCGCGCTTTTCATTTCTACGGAGGTATTTCATGAGACTCGGACAGAGAATCCTTCAGGGCATCCTGAACTTTTTCTCGGCGATATTCAATCTGCCCATACGGCTCAAATATGTGATCCTCGCGATCCTTCTGCTCGTCGGCGGGACGTACTGGAAGACCCGCCGGGACATGCTCAACGCGGTCGGCGGCAGGAGCGAATACGATGAGGCCATGCGCTACATCGAGATCAAGAACGTGGTCGACAAACGCTTCATAGACCCGGTCGACCGCAACACCCTCGGCGACAACGCAGCGGCCGCCATCATCGCGGGCCTCGGCGACAAGTGGAGCTACTACATGTCGCCCAACGAATACAAGGCCTATCAGCTCAGCGCCACCGGCGAATACGCCGGGATCGGCATGGCCCTTCTGAAAGAGGAGGGCGGCGGCTTTGAGGTCATGTCCGTCAATATGGATTCGCCCGCAGCCTGGGCGGGACTCACCGCCGGGGACATCATCACCAGTGTGGACGACATCGACCTGACCGACAAGACCCTCGACGAGGCGAGAAAGCTGATCCGCTCGCGCCTCAACACCAAGTTCACACTCGGCATCAACAAGGGCAAAAAGCAGATCGAGGTCGACTGCTCCGGCGTGTATGTCAGCTCCGTCCTCTCCCGTCTGGAGAAGACCCAGGCGGGCTATCTCCAGATCAAGAACTTCGAGGCCGGTACAGCGCAGGACTGCAAGGCCGCCATCGAAAGTCTGCTCAACCAGGGGGCCAACGCCCTGTGTATCGACCTGCGCGGCAACCCCGGCGGCCTGGATACCGAGGTCGCGGAATTTCTCGATTACCTGCTGCCGAGCGGACGGCTCTTTATCATGCAGTACAAAAACGGCAGGCAGGAGATCACCGAGTCTGACGGCATGTGCATCCAGCTTCCGATGTGCGTGCTCATCAACGCCGATACCTTCGGCGAGGCCGAGGTCTGCGCGGCGGCCCTGCAGGAGTTCCAGTGGGCAACCCTGATCGGCGAGCCGACCACAGGCAAGACCAGGACCCAGGAGACCATCGCCCTGTCCGACGGCAGCGCGATCAGACTCTCCACCGGCACCTACCTCACCGGCAGCGGCGTCGACATCAGCGCCCACGGCGGCGTCTCGCCCGGCTACATCATGCACAACACGGACCCCAGCGCCACCGGCACCACGCTCGGCACCACCGGCGACAGCTCCGGCAGCGGCGTCACCTCGGCGGACGAGCAGCTCATGTACGCGCTCAAGATTCTGAGTTGACACGGGCGCGCTGAAAACGTATAATCGTTTCCGCCCCAGGCGGGTACACTATAAAAAGAAATTGAACTGAAATATAAGCCGGTCACGCGGCAGAAGGAGATCGTCACTATGGCTACGAACGCAAGCAGATTCAAAATGAGTCAGGAGCGCCTTGACGCGATCAAGGAGGAGCTCCACTACCTCGAAACCGTCCGCGAGAAGGAAGTCTCGGAGCTGATCAAGGAGGCCAGGAGCTTTGGCGACCTGTCCGAGAACAGCGAGTACGACGAGGCCAAGACCGAGCAGGGCAAGCTCTATTCCAAGATTGCCGAGCTCAAGGTCCTCATCGAGAATGCTGAGATCGTCGAGAAGGGCGAGGAGGACGCGCCCAAGGGCGCCGTCACCCTTGGCAGCATTGTTCGCGTTCTGGACGTGGAATTTGACGAGGAGGAGACCTATGAGATCGTCGGCTCCCAGGAGGCAAATCCCAAGGAAGGCCGCATCTCCGACGACTCCCCGGTCGGCCGCGCCCTGCACAGTCACCGCGCAGGCGACACCGTCTCCGTCGCCGCCCCCGCCGGTGAGATCAAGCTGAAGATCCTCTCTGTCGAGAACAAGTAAGTGGAGTGTCGGGATATGAGCGAAGAGAAGAATACACAGCAGGCCCCCGAGATGGAGCTGTCCGAGATTCTGCAGGTGCGCCGCGACAAGCTCGCCGCGCTGCAGCAGGAGGGGCGCGATCCGTTTCAGCAGACCAAGTTCAGCCGCACGGCCTGGTCACAGGAGATCAAGGACCATTATGACGATTTTGAGGAAAAGCAGGTGAAAGTCGCCGGGCGCATCCTCTCCAAGCGCGGCATGGGCAAGGCCATCTTCTGCCACATCAAGGACGACCGCGGTCAGATCCAGCTCTACATCCGCTCCGACGCCGTGACGCCCACGGAGTTTGCCGACTTCCGCAAGTACGACATCGGTGACATCATCGGCGTGGGCGGCTACGTCTTCAAGACCAAGACGGGGGAGATCTCCGTGCACGTCCAGTCCGTTGTGCTGCTGGCCAAGTCCCTGCGGCCTCTGCCGGAGAAGTTCCACGGCATGACCAATACGGAGCTCAAGTACCGCCAGCGCTACGTCGATCTCATCGTCAACGACGACAGCCGCCGCAACTTTGAGATCCGCTCCAAATTCATCTCCTATGTGCGCCGCTACCTGGACGGGCGCGGCTACATGGAGGTCGAGACCCCGGTTCTCAACACCATCTCCGGCGGCGCCACCGCGCGCCCCTTCATCACCCACCACAACACCCTGGACCTTGATATGTACCTGCGCATCGCCACCGAGCTCAACCTCAAGCGCCTCATCGTCGGCGGCATCGAGCGTGTGTACGAGATCGGCCGCATCTTCCGCAACGAGGGCATGGACACCCGCCACAACCCGGAGTTCACCACCGTCGAGCTCTACGAGTCCTACGCCGACTTCAACGACATGATGGATCTCTTCGAGGAGCTCCTGTCCGGAGCGGCCATGGACATCCTCGGCACCTACGATGTCGAGTGGCAGGGTCAGCAGGTGAGTCTCGCACCCGGCTTCAAGCGCCTTACCATGGCTGAGGCTGTGAAGGAATACCTCGGCGTGGACTTCATGGCAATCACCGACGACGCCCAGGCCGTTGCCGCCGCGAAGGCGGCCGGCGTCGACATGGACAAGGTTGAGCCCACCTGGGGCCACGCGCTCTATGAGTGCTTCGACCAGAAGGTGGAGGAAAAGCTGGTGCAGCCGACCTTCATCACCATGCACCCGGTCGATGTATCGCCGCTTGCCAAGCGCAGCCCGAAGGACCCGCGCCTGACCGAGCGCTTTGAGCTCTTCATCTGCTCAAGCGAGATGGGCAACGCCTTCTCCGAGCTCAACGATCCCATCGACCAGAGGCAGCGCTTTGTCAAGCAGATGGAGCTGCGCGCCAAGGGCGACGACGAGGCCGGCATGATGGACGAGGATTTCATCAACGCCCTCGAGTACGGTATGCCTCCCACGGGCGGCCTCGGCATCGGCATCGACCGCTGCGTCATGCTCCTCACCGGAGCAAGCTCCATCCGGGACGTGATCTTGTTCCCGACAATGAAGCCGCTGGACTGAGCGGATTGTAAAAAAAGCCTGATTTCATGCGGGTTTCGGCGATTGCTGAGAGCGCTGAAACGTACATCTTACATCACGCTTACAACAATTGCTTTCAAAACGCCCCCGCAGGAAAAACAATCGCACATTTGAACCATAAAAGGCCTTGAGAGCTGGACTCTTGAGGCCTTTTATGGTGTTAAAGGAAAGGTTATCAATCTCTCTTGACGGGAATCCTCGTAGGTTTGATGTTGTTAATCATTGAAATCTTACGCATTATTTGATGCAAGTTTTCAACGAAAAGATTGACTTGAACATTGCATTGACGTATAATCCTCAATGAAAAGTAACATCATATTATGCAGAAGTTTTCAATGGAGGAAGATATGGAAATCAAACGGGACCAATATTTGCAGCAACTCATTCATTACGCCTGGGATGGACAGGTGAAGGTGATCACCGGCATCCGCCGCTGCGGCAAGTCCTATTTGCTCCGAACCTTATATAAAAAGCACCTTTTGGCAAATGGCGTTTCGGAGGATCACATCATCAGTATTGAATTGGACCTGGCGCGGGACATCCGTTATCGCAATCCGCTGGAGCTGAGCTCTTATGTCCGCGGGATCGTAGAGACTTCTGAGGATCGGTTCTATCTGTTTGTTGATGAGATTCAGATGTCAGATGAAGTCCCCAATCCGTACAATCCCAATGGAAAATCCATCACCTTTTACGATGCACTCAACGACTTAAAGGGGCTTTCAAATCTGGATGTGTATGTCACTGGCAGCAACTCCCGGATGCTCTCCAGCGATATTCTTACAGAATTCCGCGGTCGCAGCGATGAGGTGCGCGTGCATCCGCTGTCTTTCTCAGAATACTATGAAGCAGTGGGCGGCGATAAGGTCGACGCCTTTGATAACTATGCCTTTTTCGGCGGTATGCCCTTGGTGTTGTCCCGCCCGGATGATGAGGCGCGGATGGCCTATCTGAAATCTCTGTTTTCAGAGGTGTACCTGAAGGATATCGTTGAACGCAAGAAAATCACACGCGAGGATGTGCTTTCGGATATTCTGGATCTTCTCTGCTCCTCCGTGGGCTCTCTCACGAATCCGACCAATGTGGCTAACTCCATCAATTCCATGCAGAAACGGAAGGGTGAAAATAAGGTTTCACAGAACACCGTAAAGTCTTATATGGGGCATTTGGAGGACGCTTTCCTTTTCAGTGAGTGCAAGCGTTACGACGTGAAGGGCCGGGCATATTTTGAATACCCCAACAAGTATTACTGTGAGGACATTGGTCTCCGGAACGCCCGCATCGGTTTCCGCCAGCAGGAAATGACGCATATCATGGAAAATATCGTATATAACGAGCTGATTATCCGTCGCTGCAGCGTCGATGTCGGAGTCGTGTATTCCAACGAAAAAGAAGACAATGGAAAGCAAAAGCGCGTCACCAGAGAGATCGACTTCATCGCCTCAAAGGGCGGCAGGAAAGTCTATATTCAGTCTGCTTATGCCTTGGGCACAGACGAAAAAGCCGCAGCAGAGATGAAGCCGTTTTCACTGACTGGCGATTCCTTCCCCAAAATCATCGTGCGGCAGGATATTCGAAAACGCTGGTATGACGACACCGGTGTTCTTAATATTGGGATCATTGATTTTCTTCTGGATGATACGGTGTTTTGATCTATGAGCAAGCAAGGCAAATTCATGGTTTTCTGTGTAGAGACCTACAAATCCGCAAAAAGCCTCAATGGCAAACAGGTGGCGGCGTTGTTTACGCAATATCAAGTATGGGAGTATTTGTATTCCTGCTTTGAGGCTCTGCACACGACTTGTGCGAATTATATCGTTGAGGACATTGATCTGTACATCCAGGCAAGACAGCCTGCGTAAATAATACAATAAGAGGGGAGCGGAGAAACCGCTCCTTTTTCATATCCCCCTTTACATAGTCGGCCTTCCGGCAAGGCCAATCCATGACTATGGAAAGGGGGCTTTTTTATGCCATATATCCCGGCAGATGTGGTGTCCAGGGCCAAACAGATGGATCTGTACGCCTATCTTCATGATTACGAGCCGCAGGAGCTGGTGCATGTCGGCGGCAGCACCTACTGCACCCGCGAGCACGACAGCCTGAAGATCTCCAATGGCAAGTGGTATTGGTTTTCCCAAAGTATTGGAGGGCGATCCGCGCTGGACTATCTCATCAAGGTCCGAGGCATCCCGTTCAAAGAGGCGGTGGAAACCATCGTCGGTCGCTGCGCCGCGCAGCCGCTTGTTTCAGCGCCACGAAAGGAGCCGCCGAAGCGGTCTCTGCTTCTGCCTGATCAGAATAGTTGCTCTCTTCCGCAAGCTGTTCTCTCGTGAGCTTTCGTGCTGTTCGCGATTCTTTGATTGCTTGTCCGATCGGGGTAAAGTCGAAATCGAAGTTCGGTATCTTTCTGTCCATAAGACCACCACCGTTAATGTGAAATCTCGTATCTATTTTACAGAAATCAAGGTGCATGATAAAGGCGATAGGATTTCGACAACATAGAAGCCAAATGTCGTATTAGACCGAACAAAATCCAAAATCTTGGTCTGTATTCGATGTAAATGCTTTTGGTTCTCTTTATAATCTCTCAAAAAACTAACGAACATAGCTTCAAAGCGCTGCTGGCCGTATGGCATGGAACTTTCGGCTGAGGGAAACAAGGATCTGGACTGAGAAAAGAAGCAGTTTTAGCAGATCAATTTCCATACTACTCAGATTATCATACCGCAAAAGATGCCGTTGGGCTGGACACGGACGACCTTAGATTTTGTGATTGCAATATTTACCCCGTAGATGTATATTATAATAAATTAATATAAATATGGACTTGATTTTTATGAAGCAGCGCGTACAATCAGACAGACAGACAGACAGACAGACAGACAGACAGACAGACAGACAGACAGACAGACAGACAGACAGGATAAGTCTGTCTATTTGCATATAAATAAAAGACGCTTCCGGCAGTAAGACGCTTTGCTGTCGGGGGCGTCTTTTTGCGATTTCATGGGCAGTGACAGCCGAAGCGAGGCAGGGGAGAGGCACGAAAATGGACTTTATTCAAGGAAAACTGGACGGCTTATGGATCATAGAGCCGCGCGTGTTCGGCGACAACCGGGGCTTTTTTATGGAGACCTGGTCCAAGCGCGAGTTTGAAGCGCACGGCCTGTTTTATGACTTTGTGCAGGATAATCACTCCTCCAGCACGGTGAAGGGAACCCTGCGCGGCATTCACTTCCAGCGCGGCGACAAGGCCCAGGCAAAGCTTGTGCGCTGCATGCGCGGCGCGGTGTTGGACGTGGCCGTCGATCTGCGCCCGTCGAGTCCGACCTACAGACAGTGGGAAGCGGTGGAGCTGAGCGAGGACAACAAGCGTCAGCTCCTGATCCCACGCGGCTTCGGCCACGGCTTCGTCACGCTGACGGATCATGTGGAGTTTTTGTACCGCGCGGACAACCCCTACGCCCCGGAGGCCGACGCGGGCATACGCTGGAATGACCCGGACCTCGGGATCAATTGGGGCGTCGAGAACCCCATTCTATCGGAGAAGGACAAACACACCCAGCTGCTGCGGGACGCAGTGACGGGCTTTGAGGACTGGTAAGATGAAGGCTTTGATCACAGGAGCCAGCGGGCAGCTCGGTTTTGACGCGGTTAAGGTACTGCGGAAACAGGGTGTGGACTGCCTGGGCGTCAGCTCAAAGGAACTGGACGTCACTGACCGGAACGCGGTACTGCGCGTGTTCGATACATACCGCCCGGATGCCGTGCTGCACTGTGCAGCCTGGACGAAGGTCGATCTGGCAGAGGACGAGCCGGAACGCTGCATGTGCGTCAACGCGGCAGGGACACAGAACATCGCGCTGGCCTGCCGGGAGTTCGGTTCTAAGCTGTTATACATCTCCACCGACTACGTATTCCCCGGTACGGGGGATAAACCGTGGGAGACCAACGACCCGACCGGGCCACTGAATGTGTACGGGAGGAGCAAGCTGGCAGGGGAGCTGGCCGTGCGGGAGCTGGTCGAAAAGCATTTTATTGTCCGTACCTCCTGGGTTATCGGAGAGCACGGGAACAACTTTGTCAAGACCATGCTGCGGCTCGCCGAGACGCACGACTGTCTGCGTGTGGTAGACGATCAAATTGGCTCACCCACGTTCACGGCGGATCTGGCGCCGCTGCTGTGCGATATGCTCTTAACAGAAAAATACGGCGTCTATCATGCGACAAACGAGGGCTTCTGCTCCTGGGCGGAGCTGGCGGAGGCGGTCTTCCGGTTGAGCGGAAAAGCCTTTGCAGTTGAACATGTCACCACGGAGGCATACGGCGCAAAAGCGCTGCGCCCGAAAAACTCCCGCCTGAGCAAGGCGTCACTGGACGCGGGCGGCTTTCAGAGGCTGCCCGGGTGGGAAGAGTCACTTGCGAGAATGTTGGAAAAGGGCTATTGAAAGCCAGGAACTCATAGGGGACAAATGCGGACTTTCACTGTGTTCGCATAAATAACTTCGTAAAGTTTCAATGCCGGACGCTTACACACCGCCGGAGCCATCGTTATTCGGGGCGAGGCACAGATGGTAAAGCATTCCGCAAACGGAGAAATATGTTTTATTATTTGCAAAAAGTTCAATATTATTATAATTTGCTGCAATCTAATGAACTTTTGCGGGAAAGCTTCAAGCGGGAAGTATTAGTTGATTACGAATTATTTAGTTCTGCGAAATGGAGCTGAAATGCCTTTCGAAAGGGGATTACATTATATTGAATAAAGCGAGATACTTATTTCACCTGATTAAAACGACTAACAGAAAGCATGCTATTCAAATTGTAGGGGATCTTTTTTCCAAATATGGAACCAAAGGCGTTATTCGGGGAGTTATAAACAAGCTATCTGGCCGCTCGCTATTTTATGGAATATCCAATCATAGAGATTATGATAAAATTGGCCGTGAGATCCTCCAGGAGCAGCAGGAGGAATTCAGCCTCGAGGAACAAAAGAAGCAGATTGCATCCTTTCATTACTTGCCGTTAATCTCGGTAATAATGCCCATATATAACGCGCCTGTAAAATGGCTTACAATTGCGATCAAATCAATTGAAGAACAGAGCTATACAAATTGGGAACTCTGTATTGTAGACGATGGCTCAAAAGATCCCCAAGGGAAATATGCGGTTGAGAGACTTGCACAAAAGGATTCCCGGATCCGCCTTGAAGGCATGGAAGAAAATAGAGGCATTTCAGCCGCTTCTAATCGCGCTTTAGATATGGCGCGCGGTGAATTCATCGCTTTGGTTGATCAGGATGATGAATTAACGCCTGATGCCTTTTTCCGCTTTGTGAAAGAATTGAATGCTTTTCCACAAAGCGATATGCTTTACAGTGACGAATGCAAAACATTAGATACGGTTCAGCCGAGTCCATGTGACTTTTATTTGAAACCCGATTGGTCTCCGGAACTGCTGATGAGCCATATGTACACCGGCCATCTGAGTATGTATCGTACAGCTTTGGTGAAGGAAATTGGAGCGTTTCGGAGCAAATACGATTTTTCTCAGGACTACGATCTGGCTTTGCGTGTTACGGAGAAGACGGATCAGATTCGCCATATAGAGCGGATTCTCTATTATTGGCGAAAGCTTCCAAGTTCTGGCGCTGCAGGGGGAAAGGATTATGCACGGGCAAGCAACGTTGCAGCGTTGGGAGATGCATTGAACCGCAGAGGACTAAACGCTGTTGTGTGGCCGGGATCTTATATGAACAGATTCAGTATAGCCTTCGATAAGTACCCTCTTATCAGCGTAGTGATACCAACTGACTGTACAGAGCAGCTGGAAAGCTGTGTTTTAGGCCTGATTGGCGAGAAGACCGGATATAAGAATCTTGAGATTATTCCGGTGACCAACACGAAGACGGCAGAAGAGATCCAGGGTTTACTCCCATATGTAAGAAATCTGCGGATCAGCCTATACAACAAACCTTTTAATTTCTCCGATAAATGCAATCGGGGCGTCCAAGCGGCGAGGGGAGAATATGTGATCATTTATAACGATGATGTGACGCCGGATTCTCATGACTGGATTGAGCGCCTGTTGGATGTGTTGCAATTACCGCATGTTGGGGCGGTCTCGCCGCTTCTTCATTATGAGGATGGTTCGGTCCAATATGCCGGCATGATCACTGGCGTGTATGGGCAAGTTGGGACATCTTTTAATGCATATCCTTTCAAAGTACCCGAAGGTTCTGCAATGAACCATTTTCTTATGCGAAATGTTTCTGTCTTGAGCGGGGCCTGCCTGATGGCACGTCGAGAGGTTTACCTTCAGGTTGGCGGTATGGATGCTGTTCATACTCCGAATGGACATTCAGATGTTGATTTCAGCTTTAAGCTTTTGGAGCATGGCTATTCCTGCGTATATACTCCGAATGCTGTGCTTACACATATCGGTCGCCACACATGGGAAGCAAAGGACAGGAAGGAAAAAGCAGAGATCTTCTGCATAAAACGCTGGGGTGCACAGATTGCCAATGATCTGTACTTTACCAAAAGTATGCGCAGAATGCTCTATTGCGACGTTGTTGAAGGGTACCAGATGTATTATCCAGAGGTACCAATTGTGACGAATGACAACGCACGCGACATCCTGTTCATTTCTCATGAGCTGACCAGAACCGGCGCGCCGACAGTGCTGATTGAAGCCGTCAGCGCCAGCATCGACATCGGAGATTACCCCGTGGTGGTGTCTCCGGTTGACGGTCCGCTGCGAAAAACGTTCCTGGAAATGGGCGTTGCCGTGATCATCGATCCGTCTGTTATTTATAATGCCGGATGGTTTGAACATTTCGCGCGAAATTTTGACCTTATCGTTGCCAACAGCGTGGTTTGCGGACGATGCGTTGATGCGCTCAGCAACAGCCTGCCCCCGGTGTTGTGGTGGATTCATGAAGGTAGTTATGCCCTTGACCTGTTTAAGGATATGATTCCCACTAAGATTGGCAGGAATATTCATCTGTATTGTGCGAGTGAATATACCCAAAGGCTTTTACGGCTTAATGATAAGAATGATCAATCAGATATTCTTCAATTTGGTTTGAAGGATGAACGGCGGCTTTTTAATTCCTCTAATATGGAAAAAGGTAAGGCTGCATTTCTTTGCATCGGAAGCTTAGAAGCCAGGAAAGGTCAGGATGTTCTACTAAACGCTATTGAAAAACTGTCCGAGGAAGATCGGGATAAGGCAGAGTTTTCTTTTATCGGCAGACCGTTAGACAAATCAATACGGTCACAGATTGCTTTGTACAGTCAGCGTTTTCCCTGTATTCATTTGTACGATATAATGCCCCGGGAAGATCTCCTGCGCCTGTACGGCGAAGCAACTTGTGTGATTGTGCCTTCAAGAGATGAACCGACATCTGCTGTTGCTGTAGAGGGTGCAATGTTTAATCTCCCGGCAATAGTATCCGATAAAACCGGGTTTTCGGACTTTCTTACTTCAGGAGTCAACGGATTTGTTTTCCCGAGCGAAAATGCAGATGTACTCGCGGAGTACATTTCCTACGTAATCCGCCATCCTTCAGAAGCAGCCGCTGTAGGTGCAGAAGCACGAAAGGTCTACGACAGCAACTTTACACAGGAAGTGTTCCGTAAACGGTATCTGGAAATCGCCGATCAATTGATGAATATGTAATACGAATTCCGGGATAACGCTTCTTCGAGTTTTCCAGTCAAAATTGCACCGGTCGGCACTTCTAAGGCAAGGGCAGATTGTTTGAGGTCTTAAAATGGAATTTAGTATTACAGAAGGAAAGAAACAGCTGTGGGAGAGATTCCTGCTCCGGGAACGGGACAGTCTGTTCCGATATTGCCGGAGCAAGCTCTTATATATGGCCGCAGCCGCCATGCTGCAAGCCTGCCCCGATTTCGTCGCGTGATGCTGCTGCTGCTGCACAGAGTAAGAGATGAGCAGTTTTGCATCACACCGTTCATCAACATACGGCTCAGAGAACCTGAATTGAGGAGAATATTTATGCTCCAAACACTGAAAAAACACCGCTTCCTTCTTGAGGAGCTGGTCAGACGGGATTTCGATCGAAAATACAAAGGCAGCTTTTTTGGCGCAGCCTGGAGTGTTCTGAACCCGCTGATGACGCTGCTGATCATGCGCGTGGTCTTCGGGCACTTTTTCGGCAGCACAATCGAGCATTACACCACCTATCTCTTCTGCGGCACTGTAGTGTTCAGCTTCTTTTCTGAATCCAGCGCCGAGGGACTGATGGCGCTGATGGGCAACGCGCATATCTTTAGCAAGGTCAACGTCCCCAAATATCTGTTCCTGCTATCGAAGAATACGCAGACGCTGATCAATTTTGCCATTACGCTCTGCGTATTCTTTCTGTTCTGTGCAATCGACGGCATCGTATTCACATGGAAGTTTCTTGCGCTTGTTTACCCGATCATCATGCTGTTAGTATTCAACCTCGGCGTGGGCTTTCTCCTCTCCGCGATGTATGTGTTCTTCCGAGACATGCAGTATCTGTGGGCCATAGTGACCCAGCTTTTGCTGTACGTGTCGGCGGTTTTCTACTCCATCGACACTTTCCCCGTCCATGTCCAAAATGCCTTCCTGCTCAATCCTATCTATCTCTTTATCCGCTATTTCCGCAAGGTCGTGATCGACTCTGCGATTCCCTCATTCGGCGTTCATGTCCTGATGGCCGTTGATACATTGGTTGTACTTCTGTTGGGCATCTGGATTTACAGAAAGTACGACACGGAGTTTCTGTACTATATCTGATGGAGGAAAGCAAATGCCTGTTTTAACATGCGATCATGTCTCCATCCGATATAAGGTTGGGGACTTCCAAAATATTGGTCTGAAAGAGACCATCATGCGAAAGATCAAAGGAACCTACCGCGTGGAGGAATTCTGGGCCGACCGTGATATCACATTTTCCCTTGAGAGAGGGGATATGCTGGGCATTATCGGCGCCAACGGCGCGGGAAAATCGACGCTGCTCAAGGCGGTCGCGGGCATCATGTCGCCAAGCGGGGGAAAGGTGGAGCATGAGGGCAATATTTCCGCGCTGTTGGAGCTTGCAAGCGGCTTTGATCCCGATCTCAGCATCCGACGCAACGCCTATCTTCGCGGTGCCATGCTGGGCTATACACGGAAATTTATGGATGAAAAATATGATGAGATCATCGACTTTGCCGAACTGCGGGCGTTTGAAGAACGATCCTTCAAACAGCTTTCCACCGGTATGCAGAGTCGTCTGGCCTTTTCTATTGCAAGCCTTGTGCAGCCGGATATTCTGATTCTTGACGAGGTCTTGTCTGTCGGCGACGGTGCCTTTGCCGAAAAGAGTGCGGCAAAAATGCGGGAGATATTGTACAGCGGCGCGACCACGATCCTGGTTTCCCATTCGCTGGATCAGGTGCGTGAACTGTGCAACAAAGTCCTGTGGCTGCATCAGGGACGGCAGATCGACTTTGGCGAGACCAACCCGATCTGTGACCGCTATCAGGCGTTTCTGCATGGAGAAATCAAATTATGAAGGTAAGTATAATTATCCCCACGCTCAACGCGGAGCGCTGGATATCGCGACAGTTGGATAGCCTGCTCTCGCAGACGGTAGAAGCGGAGATCATCGTGATCGACTCCGGTTCGACGGATGCGACGGGCTCCATCGTCCGCGCCCGCGCCGACCGCGTGCGGCTGATGGAAATCTCGCGGGAAGACTTCGATCACGGCGGTACGCGGGATTACGCCTTGCGGCAAAGTGAGGGAGATAATGTGCTTTTCTTCACGCAGGATGCCATCCCGACAGATACGCACTGTATTGAAAAGCTTCTGTCTGCCTTTTCGTCGCCGGATGTCGCGGCGGTTTACGGCAGACAGATCGCCCACCCGGATGCGCCAGAATATGAAAAACTGACTCGGCAGTTCAATTACCCGGATCAGGCAAAAATCTGGAGAGAATCGGATATTCCCCGTTACGGAGTCAAGTCGTATTTCTTTTCTAACGTCTGCTCTGCCTACCGGAGAGAGGCCTATCTTGCCGTCGGCGGCTTCGATGCGCCCATCATCACCAACGAGGATATGATGATAGCGGCAAAGCTCCTGCACGCGGGTTATGCGCTGGCCTACGCGCCCGAGGCGGCGGTATACCATTCTCACCGCTACACCCTTCGGCAGGAGTATCGGCGCAATGTGCGAATCGGCAAAGTGATGGAGCAGTACCGGGATCGGCTCACCGGCGCGAGCGCCGACGCCGAGGGCTGGAGGATGCTGCGCTTCGTCGGCAGTGGGCTCGCGCGGGAGGGATGCATCGGCGAACTGTTTGACTTTTTCGCGCATGTGTGTGTCAGGTTCGCAGGAAACCGGATCGGAAAGCGCAAGTGCAAGTGGAGCGGGACATGAAGCTGATTGTTATGCTCTCCGCGTATAACGGAGAGGCGTATATCCGCGAACAACTCGACAGCCTGCTTGCCCAGACGCTCCAGGGCGTGGAGATTCTTGTGCGGGACGATGGTTCGAACGACGGCACCCGCACGATTTTGGCAGAGTATGCGGATAGAGGCGCGCTGAAATGGTATGCGGGCGCGAACCTCGGCCCGGCCCGAAGCTTCTGGCGGCTTTTGCAGGATGCGCCCGAAGCGGATTTTTACGCCTTCTGCGATCAGGACGACGTCTGGGACGCCGACAAGCTGGAAATTGCGCTCCGTGCGCTTGGCGGGCTGGACGCCTCAGAGCCTGCCCTGTACTGCGGCGACGTGCGCGTCGCGGATGAGGCGCTCCGCGTTCTGCGCGGGCACATGGTCAGGCCATGTCCTGCAGACTATCCTCATGCCCTGCTGCGCAATCTCGCGCCAGGCTGCACCTTTGTGTTCAACCGCGCGGCAAGGGAGCTGCTGCGCCGCTATGACGTGGAGCGCCTCGGGATTGAGCTGCACGACTGGACGGCGTATCAGGTCGTCGCCTGCTTTGGCCGCGTCGTCTATGATCCCGAACCGCACATGAGCTACCGTCAGCACGGGGGCAACGCCATCGGTGCAAATCGGACGACGGCGCGCGCATGGCTGGAAAAGGCGGTTTCTTTTTGGAGCGGGCCGATGAAAAACAGCCGATCGCGGCAGGCGATCCGGCTGGAACGGGCCTTCGGAAGAGAGATGTGCGCGGAGCGTCAGGAGCTGACCGCACTGTTTGCGCATTATCAAGAGAATCGGGAAACAAAGCTGAAACTGCTGCGTATGCTCCGAAGCTCTGTGCGGGGCATGGACGGATACCTGGCCAGGCTGCTGGTCTTGATCAACAGACTCTAAAAGAGAGACTACATGAAAAACGCCATATCTTATCGTCATCAGTTTCAGATTATCCCTTGGCGGCCGAACCTTTACCCATACTACAATCCCAACCTGACTTTGGAACGGGAGGATTTTTCGCTGTGATTAAAAAAGTTGTAAAGAAAAAGCGGTGGCTGAATGTGCTCCTTGCCGCTCTGCTCATAACCTTCCTGCTGGAAGGAGCGATCTTTTCCCTGACGCCGCCTCACCTGACGATCAGCCGCCCGGAGGACGCGCTTGTCCTGTACCCGGAGATGGAGTACTACGTCAGCGGCATGACGGTCTCCGGCTCGCTGTTCACACCGACAAACAACGACCCTCAGATCGGCTTTTTGCTTAGGAAGCAAGCCATCTCCTCCGTGGTTGTGTCATTTGATGCACCGGTTCAAAATGACATCACGATTCAGGTCTACTATGCCTCTGAGGGAGAGAATCTTTCCGAGGAAAGACATGTGGACGCAACGGCGATGCAGGGAAGTACGGAGTGCCTCCTTTCGCTCCCCACGGGGGAATATACCCATATCCGCGTGGACATTAACGGGCAGACGGCACTGAAGGAAATCTACGTTACAAAAACCGACGCCCTGCCTACGTTTCCCGTGAAGGACGTGACCTTCCGCGCAGATCGACTGCTCGTCAACTGGGCGCTGATTTCGGCGGTCCTGATCTATTCCCTTTATGAACGGGAAAAACCGGCCCTTCGGCTGCTGAAAACCGGCAAAGAGGAGCTCTGCCGAAAGGGATGGTATCTGTTTGCCGCCGCCATGGTCCTCTGCGTTGTACTCCGGCTTAACAATTCCAGCATGAGATGCTACAACATGGTGATTCCCAACAATATCGCCGCGGTAAAAACCTTTTCCATCGGGAGACCCAGGGCGATACGCAGCGACGAGTATTTGGGGGGCGCCTCCTTCTTTCACGATCGCGCAGTGGGGCATTGGTCCCTGTTCTGGAGCGGGGCGGACTCCTGGCCAAAGGTTGCCGAGAAAGTGATCACCCTGCTGAACCCGAATAATTGGGGATCGCTGTTCCTTTCCACGGAATATGCATATTCCTGGAGTTTCGCCTACAATCAGGCTATCGGCTTCATCGCCGGATACGCTCTTTTCCGGATCATAACGGGTCAGCCCCTGTTCTCGGCGGCGGCGTCCCTGATCCTGGCCCTCTCGCCGGGCGTTCAGTGGTGGTGGGGGCCGTCAAGCTATGGCCCGATTGTCATGATGGTCGTTTTGTTCTACGAGTATTTTGAGCAAAAAAAGGCTTGGAAAAAGCTCCTCTGCGCCTATTTCATCGTCTGTTTCACTCCGGTGATCGTCAACGGGATCTATCCGGCCTGGGACATTCCTCTCGCGTATTTTTCCCTGCTGCTGCTGATTGGCATTTATCTTGAAAAGCGGGCCATCCCCATTACCCGGAGGGATATCCCGGTGATCATGGTGACTTGCCTGTGTATGGCCTTTATAGTCGGTATCCATTTCCTCGCCAATCAGGACGAGACATCCGCGCAGCTGGCCACCGTCTACCCCGGTGCGCGATTTTCCGTGGGGGGCGATCTGCCGAACCAGTATTGGCTCAATGACCTGCTCATGCCCTTTATGCCATGGAAGGCACAGGCCGTTCCCGGCATCAATCAATCGGAGATATCCTCCTTCCTTCACCTGTTTCCCATTCCCTTCGTTATCTATGTTTTGAAATTCAAAGAACTTCGGAATCGCTTCTCGGTCCATTGCACCGTGCTGTTCTGCGCGTTCTGTATGGTTTATATGGTCCTGGGGATCGGGGATCATCTCGCGAAGCTTACCCTGCTTTCCTATTCCACTTCCGAGCGCCTCTATACGGTCTGGGGCTTTTCCGCCTCGGTCCTTCTCCTGCTGGAGTGTTATTATCTCGCGCCGGCAGGCATCGCTCCGGCCGGAAGAGGAGAGACTCGCACGCCCGACCAGGTTCATATGGAGCGGGCCGCAATGGCGGTCAAGCTGGTCCTTCTAAACGGCTCCGTTTTGCTCCTGCTTGCATGGGCGATCCTTAGACACAGGGACTATGTGGACTATATGGGCGCGGCGGGCTTCTGCTATGTGGGACTGGGGCTCTTCGTCCTTGCCAACCTGCTGTTCTTCGGAAAAAAACGGCAGTTCATGACGCTGATGCTCATTCTGACGCTGTTCTGCGGCGCGATCGTCAATCCCATCAATTCCGGGACCGCCATGATGACCGATACTCCACTGGCGAGAGAGGTCCGGGCGATCGACGCCGAGGACAGCGGAAGGTGGGTCGCGTTAGACCATTGGTTTTTGCCGAAATATATCTATGCGCAAGGCGTTGACTGCGTCAATTATCTGAATTGGCCGCCACGCTTCGACCTGTTTACGCCCCTGGATCAAAACGGAGAATACATAGAGGTATACAACAGATATGCGCACATGACCATCACATTAACCGATGAACCTACCGCTTTCATATTGAACAATATCGACCAAATCCAGATAGACCTTAATGTCGATGATCTGCGGCTGTGGGATGTGAGTTACGTCGTGAGCGGCGGAAGCACCCTGAACGGGAGCGAATCCACAGGCTTTGAACTGATTTATCACGATAACCTGGACGACATCGGCATATACAGAGTAATATACCATGATCACGCAGAAGAATGAGAGAATGAAAACTTTGATCGTCATTCCCGCATACAACGAAGCGGATAATCTGCCTGCGGTGCTGGCCGACCTGCGGCGCTTTTATCCGGAGGCGGAGGCCCTGATTGTCAACGACTGCTCCACAGATGATACGGCTGCGCTTCTTCCGAGCCTGGGCGTGGATTACCTGTCGCTCCCTGTCAATCTGGGCATCGGCGGCGGCGTGCAGGCGGGCTACCGCTACGCGCTGGAGCGCGGATACGACGCCGTGGTCCAGTTTGACGGCGATGGTCAACACATGGCGGAATACATCTGTAAGCTGCTGGAGCCGCTGGAAGCCGATCAGGCGGATCTTGTGATCGGCTCCCGCTTTCTGGAGCGGGAGGGGTTTCAGTCCTCCGCGATGCGGCGCTTCGGTATCCGCGTTCTCAGCGGTCTTATTTACAGCTTATGCGGCCTGCGCGTACTGGATGTTACCAGCGGTATGCGAGCGGCAAATCGGAATATGATCACGTTTTTTGCCAATCATTACGCGCAGGATTATCCGGAACCGGAGGCGCTTCTCTCCGCCGGACTGCGCGGCGCACGGGTTATGGAGATTCCTGTGCGGATGCGTGAGCGGCAGGGCGGGAAGAGCTCGATCAACCCCCTTCATGCCGCCTATTACATGATCAAGGTTACGTTGGCTTTGTTGTTGTCCAGTGTATTCGGAGGGAAGAATGCTTCATGAGTAAAACGCTTCAAATCTTTATGCTGGCTGCGGTGGGCCTGTACTTTACGCTGCTGATCTATTTCCTGCGTCGTAAGCGGATCAACCTGAAGTATTCGCTGCTATGGATGTTTTCCGGCATTGTGATGCTTTTGCTGGCGGTGTTTCCGAGAATGCTCGACTGGGCCGCAGCGATAGTCGGTATCGCAAGTCCGGTAAATGCGTTGTTTGCCATCGTATTATTCTGTGTCATGATTATCCTCATGTCCCTGACCGCCATCGTTTCGCGGTTGAACAATCAGCTTTTGCAGCTGGCCCAGACCAATGCGCTGCTGGAAAAGCGGGTGAGGGAACTGGAGGCAAAAGTGGAGACTAACGAGAGGAAAGCCGGAGAGGAATATGCAGTTTACTGAAAAAGAGCACACTTTTGTCTTGTGCGCGTATCAGGACAATCCCTATCTGGAAGACTGCGCCAAATCGATCCTTGCCCAGAGCGTTCTCGGTGACGTGGCGATAGCGACATCCACGCCCAACGAATATCTGCGGCAGCTCTCGGAGCGCTACGCCATTCCGCTGTTTGTAAACCCCTCCCATACGGGGATCGGATCAGACTGGAATTTTGCCTGCTCCGTTGCGAAAACGCCCCTGGTCACCATCTGCCATCAGGACGATCTCTACCATCCCGATTTTCTCAAAGAGACGCTTGCCGCGATCGGCCCCAAACAAACGCCTGTGCTGATTTTTACGGACTATGATGAAAACCGGGGAGGAAAGCCGGTGCACGGTCAGCGGATTTTACGCATCAAGCGCCTGATGGAGGCACCGCTTCGTTTCCGCCCTTTTCAGAGGAGCATTTTGATCCGACGCTGTATTCTGGCCTTTGGCGATCCCATTTGCTGCCCGGCTGTGACGATCAATAAAACCGTTGTGACGGACCCTCCGTTTCGGCAGGAATACAAAAGCTGTCTGGACTGGGACGCATGGGAGCGCCTTTCCAGACTGACAGGCGATTTCGTGTACTGTCCCAAGCGCCTGATGACCCACCGCATATGGCCCGGCTCAACCACGTCGGAATGTATCAATGACAGCAGCCGCACCAAAGAGGAACTGGAAATCCTGTGCCGCTTCTGGCCTCGCTTTGCGGCGGCCATTGTCTCGAAAGCATACGCAAAGGCGCAGAAGAGCAATACCGTGAACCAAAAGGAAATACATACGGGGAGAGATCATGAATAGAAAAATAATGAACGTCCTGTATCAGTGCGACGATCGCTATGCCGCAGTCACAGGCGTATCCCTCTGTTCACTTTTAGAAAACAACAGGGGATGGGAGGAAATCCGCATTTATCTCATCGACGACCGCATCCGGGAGGAGAACCGAAAAAAAATCGAGCTTCTTGCACAGCGCTACGGTCGCACCATAGCGTTTCTGGATATGAGCGGAATCTCGGAGCGGCTCGAGGCCGTCGGCGCGCCAAAGTGGTGCGGCTCCTATGCCGCGTACGGAAGACTGTTTGCCCCGGGCATGATTGAGGAGGACCTTGACCGCCTTTTGTATCTGGACTCTGACACAATTGTGACCGCAGACCTCAGCGAGCTGTACAACATGGACTTGGAGGGAAAGCTATGCGCCATGACGCAGGATTCGTTATGCTATGTCTTCTATAAACACATTGGCCATCGCCGGGATGAGCCCTATTATAATTCGGGCGTCATCCTGTTTGATGCGGTGCAGTGGAAAAGGCTCGGGTGTGATGCTGCCGTTTTTCCGTATATCACCAGCCATGCTGGAAAGCTGCGTTTCCCGGATCAGGACACTTTGAATGACCTATTTAAGGGCAAGATCAAGCGATTGGACGTAAGGTACAATTTCTTCGTCGAGTTTCTGACAGCTGGCATTGATGAATACTACTATGTTCATTCGCTGAGCAAAAAACCGCACTATTATAGCAGAGAAGAAATGGAGGAGGCCAGTCGGAATGCGGTGATCTATCACTACTGCTCGGCTGATAAACCGTGGATCGAGGATGCTCGGTGTGCGCTGTCTGATCTGTGGGACAAATACCTTCAGCTCTCACCGTGGGCGGGTATGCGTAAAACGGAGAGGCGGAGCCCTGCGTTTATGCAGCGAGCAGAGGAAGTGATAAACGGGCACACATGGCCGGTGATCCGGAAACTGTTTTACAAACTCAATGTATATGCAGTTGATCCGGCTATGTCCTGGCTCAGTAAAAGAAAGGCTTCGAGATGGAAAATGTGCTTGTGAGCGTCATTATAAAAGAGGAAATGGAAATCCTGCGCTGTTTCTGGCCTCCGTTTGCGGCGGAGCTTGTCTCGAAAGCATATGCAAACGCGCAGAAGAGCAATACCGTGATCCAAAAGGAAACAGGGAGAGAGTATGAACAGAACAGGCAAAGGATTTTACCCACATAGCGCAGGGAAGGTTTCCATTCTTTTGTCACTCTATCACCCTGATCCGGTTTTCTTGAAAGAGCAGCTTATATCTCTGAATGAGCAAGACTACCCGGATATAGAACTGCTGGTCTGGAACGATTGCCCGGAGGAAAAGATCGATTACGAATTATTTGATCAATGCATTACACATTTCCCGATACACTGCTATGATGAAGGGATCAATCTTGGATATACGAAGGCGTTTGAGAGATTGACGGAACTGGCAACAGGGGAATATGTAAGCTATTGTGACCAGGATGATATTTGGCTTTCCAGCAAAATCAGGCGGTGTATAGAGGAAATTGAGAAAAACAATGCGGTTGCCGCGGTGTGTGATCGGTCTTTGATCGATCAAAACGGAAACCTTGTATGTAAAAGTGTAAGAGATGCAGAAACAGGGGATCGCTTCACGTGGAGAACAGGGGATCATATTACACCCAGAGCGGCGTTTTTCAGTTATTGTACCGGTATGACACTCGTTGCAAAGCGGGAAGAGATCGTCCGCTTTCTTCCTCTCAATTCGAAGCTTCCGCATGACCAGCAGTTGATTTTCTTTTTATCCGCGGCGGGAGTAATCGTAAGCATGGAAGAAGCGCTGGTAAAACAGAGGATACATGGGAATAACAGTTCTGGAACGTTGGCAGGCATCTCAAAGAAAGAGGATTACTATATAAAAAGATGTATTCCAATTGATGAAATGCTGTGCCGATATGAAAAACTACACCCCGATGATCCGGAATTATCTGATATGAAAGAATGCTGCAAAGCAAGAATACAAGGAGACGTATTTGGTCTATTAAAATATAGACGGCTTATACCGGAGCTGTACAAGTATGAGATTGGTTTATCATTTTGTCCTGGCTTTCTGTTCGTTTGGTATCTGCGGCAGAGAAACAAAAAAATCTGAATCATTAGAGCGAGCGGTGATGGTATGTGGTCAGCATCAAAACAGAGTGAGAACAAACGATATGTCATTCTCTTCAACCATGAAAACCCTTACATTGGTCGAGGAGGGACTGAAAGGTATATTGTTGATCAGGCCGTTTTGTATAAGAACCAGGAGGTCGATGTACTTGTGCTCTTTCCCTTGGATCTGAGGGCGATCCTTGGAATCCCGTTTGTTCATGGCTGGGGCGTTGTCGAGAATTCCTGCTTCAGGGGGATCAAATCAGTCCGGCAAGTGATAGAACTGATCAATGCCTATAACAGAGAAAAAGAATGCGCAGGCGTATATATACACAACATAATTGACCTTGATATTGACGAACTATATGCGTTCATTTCTTTCAGACAGAAGATCACGCTTTTTATTCACGATTTTTGTACCTGCTGCAAGCAAATCAATTTGAGAAAAAACCGAAATGAATTCTGCGGAGATTCGTTGCTGTATGACGAAAAATGCTCTGATTGCCGGTTTTATGAAAAATCAAAAAAGCTTCATGCGGAACTGGAAGCCTTCTTTGCTAAAATCCCTGTTTTGCGAGTCATAGCACCGTCTGAATCAGCGGCGCGTCTTTGGGCTGAATCCTATCCGAAGTATAAAGATAACGTTGAAATCGTACCGCATCTGATCCCGGAAGCTGTCTGGCGCGACGAAAGAGGCAAAATCAAGCCGGAGGATAAGATCCGTGTTGCCTTTATAGGATCAGCGATTCCTCAAAAAGGATGGAACACCTTTGCTGATGCTGTAGCAATGCTGCAAAAAACACAGAAAGTGCGGGGAATTGAGCTGTATTATCTGGGGCAGTCCAGGAAAACAACAGAGGGCGTTATTCAGGAATATGTATCAACGCATGAAAAGGGCGATCATGCGATGATCGACGCCTTAAGGATGAACAGAATCGATGCGGTGATCCTGTTCTCAAATTGTCCTGAAACGTACAGTTTTACATACTATGAAAGTCTGGCGGCCAATTGTTTTGTAATCACGAATAAGCTCAGCGGTAATATTGCACATGAGACAAAAAAACGAGGAAATGGCGTTGTGATCGAAAACAGCAGCAGAGATCTTGCGGATCTGCTGAGCGATCCGGACTTGTTGCGCGAAAGCATCAACGCCTTCAGAGCGAAATGTACAACTGCCCCGTTGGCCTATAGCAGCCAGATCCAGGCAACGATAGAAACAGACGACGAGCCTGTGACCGGTATCAGACAGGACTGCAAAAGCTCGCGTTTGAGTGCGTTCAACGCCAATCTGGCGTATAGGATCAGATATTCCGCTGCATTTACCAAGATCATGCCGGTGTACATAGCGCCGAAGGAGACGGCTGATCGGTTTGTAAAGACGATAAAACAACGTTTATCCAACGTCGGAACGCGGCGTTAAGGATACGCTGATCCAATTCAATGAGAGCGAATGCCGAGCAAAACTACGGCTCCGTGACCGCAAAAAATGAGAAAGCAGGAGAAACACCGTGACTGAGACAACACCAAAGAGGGTTTTGATATTCGAGCCTAACGCTTATCACTATGAGATCATTCCGGGCTTTGCGTACTATTTTTTGCTCTTGGGGTATCAAGTGGATTGCCTGCTGCATCAGAACTACGAACGGCTTGGTGATGTGTTTTGCAGATGCCCCGAGCTGAGAGAGAGAATACAGATCTATACGTTCGACGGCGAGCATGCCGCGGACAGGATCGCGGAATTAAAGGGAGAAAACGGGTATACGTTGCTCTTTTTCAGCACCATTGAGATGAAGAACAAGGTGTGCCGGGAAGCCGTGGAACGCGCAAAACCGCTGTTTGAAAACGAACAGGGCATGATTGGGTGCAGCCATAAGCTCCATCTGCCGGAGCAGAAATACAGAGAGAGGCTGCGGTATTTTAAAAACAGAATGCTTACACTCAGCTCCACGAAGACCCCGGATGGAGAGATCGTGGAGGTGAACCCAAACTTTTTTTGCGCTGCGACACCCGAAAGAGAATTGCACGATCAGGTTTCTGTTATCAGCGTCGGGGTCAGCCAGAACCGGAATGAGCTGTTGAGAGCGGCGGATCAACTATACAAAAAAACCGGCGAGACGCCGAGACTGGTATTGATCAGAAAACAGGAAAAGCTGTTGGATGAACTGTTTCATCTGGCAAAGTTCGCGGTGATAAAGCTGTTCCCGCTCCCAATGCTGGACAGCTCCCTCCACCGGCCTTTGGGGAGAATCGATCAGAACGTCAAAAACATAACAGAGATTACAGGGCGCGTCTCTTTTGCAGACATGTTTGCCAGAATTGAAGCGGCGGATTTTATCGTCTTAAACTTCTATCAGGGCGTCAAGAAGAGTTTTACCACTTGCCAGACCTCCGGCTCCAAACAGTTGTCTCTCGGCTTTCTGATCCCCTGTATCATTGAGAAAAAAGCCGCCGAGTACTACGGTTTTTCAGAGAAAAACGCCGTGATCTACGAAGACGGTCAGCTTGCGCAGGCCCTTGAGAGAGCAAGCTCCATGAGCAGGGAGCAGTACGCCGGGATGGTGAGGGAACTGGAAAAACTGCAGCGCGAGATCAGAGAGCGCTCGGTTCAGAATTTGAGCAAGCTGCTGGAGAACACATGAATATTTTGTTTGACGCCGGAATTATGAACGGCAATTTTGTGGGCATAGCAAAATCAACCTGGTATCTCTACGATAATTGCCACAGGCTTTGCGAAGACTTTCATGCCTATGGCTTCAACACCCGACGCAT
>ONPN01000054.1 GCA_900319695.1 uncultured Eubacteriales bacterium | reverse complement strand
CACTTCGGCGCGGGCAACATCTTCAAGGCTTTTCAGGCTGACGCCTGCCAGCGCCTGCTGGACGCGGGACTCTGGGATACCGGCATCATCGCCGCCGAGCGCCGGGGGAAGAAGCCCGAGGTCAACGACAACCTGACCGTCAAGGTGACGCTCAAGGCCGACGGCAGCGTGGAAAAGGCCGTCGTCGGCTCCATTGCCGAGAAGGTCTATCTCTACGGAAACGAGGCAAGGCTGAAAGAGATTTTTGAAAATCCGGCTCTGCAGATGGTGTCCTTCACCATCACGGAGAAGGGCTATGCCCTCTATGACGGCAAGGGCGAGCTGCTGCCCGACATCGCCGCCGACCTCGAGGCCGGCCCCGAAAACGCAAAGAGCTACATGGGCAAGCTGACGGCCCTGCTCTGTGCCCGCTACCTCAAGAACAAGGCTCCGCTCGCGATGGTGAGCATGGACAACTGCTCCCACAACGGCGACAAGCTCAAGGCCGCCATCACCTGCTTTGCGGAAAAGTGGGGCGGCGCGGGCTTCAATAAGTGGCTTGCCGAGAGTGTCAGCTTTCCGTGGTCGATGATCGACAAGATCACCCCGGGGCCGGACGCCTCCGTCGCCGCCATGCTCAAAGAGGACGGACTCGAAGACGGCACGCCCTTTGTCAATGCCGAGGAATGCGAATATCTGGTCATAGAGGATAATTTCCCCAACGGACGCCCCTGCCTGGAGAAGGCCGGCATCTACTTCACCGACCGCGAGACCGTGGACAAGGTAGAGCGCATGAAAGTCTGCACCTGCCTCAATCCCCTGCACACGAGCCTTGCGGTGTACGGCTGCCTGCTGGGCTTTGACAAGATCTACAAGGAGATGCAGGACGAGGATCTGCATAAGCTGGTGGAGCTCGTGGGCTATAAAGAGGGTCTGCCGGTCGTCACCGACCCCGGCATTATCCATCCGAAGGACTTCATCGACGCGGTGGTAAATGTACGCATCCCGAATCCCTTCATGCCGGACATGCCCCAGCGCATCGCCACCGATACCTCGCAGAAGCTGCCGATCCGCTTCGGCGAAACGATCAAGGCGTACATAGCGTCCGACACCCTGGACGTGAACGACCTCAAGCTTATCCCGCTGGTGCACGCGGGCTGGCTCAGATACCTGATGGCGGTGGATGACAAGGGCGAGGCCTTTGAGCCGTCCCCCGATCCCCTGCTCGAGACCGCGCAGGCTTACGTCAAGGACTTCAAACTCGGGGAAAAGCCTGACTGCGCAAAGCTTGAGGGGCTTCTCCGCAACGCTTCGATCTTCGGCGTCGATCTCGTGGAAGCCGGTCTTGCCGACAAGGTCTGCGCCTACTTCACCGAACTCACCGCCGGGAAGGGCGCCGTTCGTGCGACCCTGCATAAATACGTCACCGAGGCATAAGACAAGAACGTCATGAATACTGCCATTTCTGAGATCGGTGTGGTATGGATGAGTGGATCGAGATCGGTGAAAACTCTGATAAGACAACTCAAAGCGCTGAACTTGAAGATGGTACGACAACTACACTTACCGAGAACTTCTATGATGGGGAAAGACTTGCACTTTCCTATATTCTGAACACAGAAGGCCCTCGCATTGATTATGATTTCAGCCCCGACCATATATGAGCCTGCTTTTCCTTTTGGAAGAGCGGGCTCATTTCTACGGGAGATTTCTGCGCTGTCTGATAATACCAAATAGGGATTTGGCATCAAGCTTCCCTTCTGGGCGGCAGACAGCAATACCCGGTTTTCTGTCATGTGATGGCACACTTGTTTTTTCCTCATAACTGGATTATATTAGGGCAACACCGCACAATCCGCCTGCGGCATCTCCTGGAAAATTTGTGCCCTGATTTCGTCACTTTTTCTTGAGGTATACAAAGTACATCTGCGAAAAAGTGCCTTTATCAGAACCCAAATTTTCTCAGGACCTGCTCTTGCTGAATTATGCGGTGTTGCCTTAACGCATGACCCGGCGCGTCATCCGAGCTTCACTTCGGCGGGTTCGGTACTTCTCCCTGGATACAGGTGCCGCGCGGACTTGTATCCACGGCAATATAGCCCTCGTTGTCTCGCGCTTCCTGACGCAGAAAGTGAATCAGGGTCAGGTTGTCGAGCGGCGCCTCAGCTACCGGATACAGGGGTTCCTTGTCCTCAAACACACTGCCGGGGAGCGTGGCGCTGAAGTCAGAAGTACAGACTCGGTAGAGGGTTTGGCTGTCGTGAATGTCTACCTCCGTCCCGTCAGAAAGCGTGATGCTGACAACCTCAATATCCGGCTGATCTTTGGTGCCGTGGTTGATGTAGGTATAGGTCAGACCGCTCATCTGATCACCGAAGTTGCCTTGGAGATAGCTGATTTCAATCTGGCGGGCAAGCTCCTCGCCGGTGAGCTCATAGATCATCCAGAAATTATTGAAAGGCGAGATCGCGTAGACGTCACCCACCGTGAGGTCGCACCGGCTCTCCCCGGCGGGAATGGTGATATCGGCGCGGAAGCCCCCGCAATTATAGAAAGCTGCCACAACCCCGTCGGAGGCCGTCGCCCGCAGCATAATACCGGTGTACCAGTTTCCACCGCTGGTTTCGCGGGGGCCGATATAGCCTTCCTTCTCAAGGGGAGTGTCGATATAGCCCAGCACCTCGTCCATTTCATCGCAGATCTCATCCCAGGCCTGATGGGAGATGGCGAGCACTGTGGGATCCAGATGGCTGGCATTCTCCGGCGTATCGAAAAGCGCCTCGTAGTCCTGGATGATGGAGGTATAGAGCGGCTCCTCAACGCGGACAGCCCCATCCCCGTCGATTACGATGGTGGCCGAGGCGTAGCCTTTGGCATAGCAGGCACCCTGAATGTAAGGGACGCCGCTCTCCGCCGCGCCGTAAATCCCCTCGTGTGTGTGGCCCCCGGTAACCAGGTCCACATCCTCCGGGCTCAGGGCCGCTGCCACTTCCACAGGATCGGCGTGGGCCACGACGATGGTCACATCCGGCTGCTCGGCGGCATTGATCTCCTTCACCCGCCGGGAGAGGGCGGAAAGTTCTTCTTTAATGACATAGGGGGCGATCTTTTCGTGCATGATGGTGATGGAATAGTCGGGAATATAACCGATCAGCGCAACGCGCAGCCCCGCTTTTTCCACAATCACATAGTCTCTCGTGAAGGGGACGCGCTCCTGCGTGTCCGCAAAATAGAGATTGTAAGCCAGCACCGGAATTTCCGGGTCGCCGGCAAAATCGCCGATCCGGTAGGCAGGGAGCGTGGCGTCAGCATCTGCGCAGTATTCGCTCACGCCCCAGTCAAACTCATGGTTGCCAAGCGCCACGGCGTCATAGTCCATGGCATCCAGCGCGGCGATCACGGCAGCGCCCTTGCTCATGTTTGAGACGGGCATCCCCTGATAGAGGTCACCGCCGTCGACCAGCAGCACATCGTCGTATTGACCGTCGGCACGGGCTTCGTTCACGACCTGGGCGATATAGGCAAGGCGATACTGAAACTCAGCCTCTTCTCCGCCGGTGGTGTCCAGCAGATAGCCATGAATATCGCTGGTTTCAAAGAGGCGTATGGTTCGCTCGCCCGCAGCATCCGGTGTCTCTGCAGACGACTCCACGCGCTGCCCGAAGGTGCCGCAGCACAGCAGCACCGTAACCAGCAGCAGACAGAGAAGGTGTTTTCTTTTCATAAGTGCGTTTCCTTTCCTGAGACATTTATTCTGTTTTGCCCATGCAGATCGCAGGCAAAAGGCATGCTGACAAGATTATATAGCAAGCGGCTATTTACGGCAATAATAAAGATTGCTATTTCATAAAAACAGAAGTCCTAAGTTGAGTAATCGTTCTTTTCGTCGGCGATGGGCAGAAGATCGGGGGGAGTGAAAACCGACGCCCCGTGTTTGCACAGACTCAACAAAATGGAGAAGCTATGGATTTTTCAACCGACCGGAACAAAATCACTTTTCTCCAAGCTGGCTTTTCCGGTGTGCGGGCGTTTCTATGACCGGCGCTAACGGACGAGCTTCGTTCTTCAATCCTCCTTTGACCTTCGCTGCGTCGGCGGCTCGCGGACGCGCAGGCAGCTATGCTATTCGACGGCAGCCGCGAACGTATTGCCCGTTGACATTGTTTGATGTGCAGATTAGAATAATTCACATAATAGAACTTTTTTCGCGTTTGCTCGAACGGACAGGATTTCTGAAACTGAAATCTATGGAAAGGAATCACAATGATATGCTGAAAAGACTGTTTGCGGTACTTGCGGCTCTGATGCTGCTGACGGGGAGCGCTTATGCCGATGCTGGAGCCGTCCCAGATAAAGAGCTGAATGAAGCGGGGAGCGGGATTGACATCCGTCAGAGCATTTCCGATGATGAAGACTTTCAAAGCCGTTTGACCGGCTCGCTCTCGGATTTGAACGGGAAACGTATCGGCATTCCCAGCGGCACCAATTTTGATCAGATGGTTGCAAATGCCCTGCCCGATGCCAGGCTGTCCTATTACAACAACCAGAGCGACCTCCTGGAAGCGCTTGCCGCCGACAAGATCGACGCCTTTCCCTCCGACGAGCCGGTCATACGCTACATCATGGGTGAAAATTCGCGCGTGAGCTATATTCCGGAATATCTTGATACCTTTGAATTTGCCTACTGCTTTGCAAAGACAGAGCGTGGCCGGACACTTTGCGGACAATTCAGCGAGTTCATCGACAGGCTCGCGGCGGACGGAAGCCTTGACGCGCTGTCCGACAAATGGTTCTCCGATGATGAGAGCAAAAAGACATTGCTGGATATAGAAGCGCTTCCTGCGACAAACGGCACCCTGGTAATGGCGACAGACGGCGATTATATGCCCTTTGAGTATGTGCGAGACAGCAAAGTCGTCGGTTACGACGTGGACGTCGCCGCGCAATTCTGCCAGGAGTATGGCTATGGTCTGAGGATTGAGCTGATGAGTCTGGACGCCGTTCTCTTCGCGGTGCAGTCCGGCAAGTGCGACTTTGGCGGGTCTGCCATCACCATCACGCCGGAGCGGATGGAGAGCGTGCTGTTTTCCACACCCAACTATTACGGCGGCACCGTGCTGGCTGTGTTGAAGGACAATGCCGTGCGATCCGGGGAAACTTCCGCTTTCTGGGGACGCATAAAATCCAGCTTCGGCAAGACCTTCCTGCGCGAGGAGCGCTGGAAGCTGTTCGTATCCGGCGTGCGCGCCACGCTGCAGATCACGGTGCTGGCGGTTCTGTTCGGCACACTGCTTGGGTTCACGGTGTTCATGTTCTGCCGCAACGGGAATCCCGCGGCAAATCTCATCGCCCGCTTCTGTATATGGCTGGTGCAGGGCATGCCCGTCGTCGTGCTGCTCATGATCCTGTATTATGTGGTCTTCAACTCCGTTGCCATCAGCGGCGTGGCCGTGGCGGTGCTCGGCTTCACGCTTACTTTTGGGGCGGCGGTGTTTGACCTGCTGAAAATGGGCGTCGGGGCGGTAGAGAACGGACAATACGAAGCGTCTTACGCCCTGGGTTTTTCCAATCGACAGACTTTCTTCAGAATCATTCTGCCGCAGGCGCTGCCCCATGTACTGCCCGCCTACCGGGGGGAGATCGTCAGTCTCATCAAAGCCACAGCCGTCGTGGGCTATATCGCGGTTCAGGATCTGACCAGAATGGGTGACATCGTCCGCAGTCGGACGTATGAAGCGTTCTTCCCGCTGATTTCAATTACGATCATCTACTTCATACTGGAGGAGCTGATCGGCGCCCTCGTTGGGCGCATCAGCGTCAGCTTCAATCCCAGGCGTCGAAAACCCGCAGACATTCTGAAGGGGGTAAAGACCGATGATTAGAATCGAACATCTGAAAAAGGAATACCCGAATGTTACGCCCCTGAAGGATGTGAATGTGGAAATCCACGACGGTGACGTCATCTCTGTCATTGGCCCTTCCGGAACAGGCAAGAGCACGCTGCTGCGCTGCATCAACCTGCTCGAGAAGCCTACCGCCGGAAAAATCTGGTTTGATGATCAGGAAATCACCGACCCGAAATGTGACATAAACAAAGTCCGGCAGAGGATGGGCATGGTTTTCCAGAGCTTCAATCTATTCGGACACAAAACGGTGATCGAAAACATCATGCTTGCTCCGATGGCTCTGCTGGGCAGATCAAAACAGGAGGCCTACGATACGGGAATGCGGCTTCTGCGCACGGTAGGCCTCTCCGAGAAAGCATTGAACTACCCGGACGAGCTGTCCGGCGGGCAGAAGCAGCGTATCGCCATTGCGCGCACCCTGGCCATGGACCCGGAGGTGATCCTGCTGGATGAACCGACCAGCGCCCTGGACCCGACTATGGTGGGTGAGGTGCAGGCCGTCATCCGTGACCTTGCCAAAACCGGCAAGACGCTGCTCATCGTCACCCACGAGATGAATTTTGCCAGGGCCATTTGCAATCGCGTGTTCTTTATGGACGAAGGCGGCGTTTATGAAGATGGCAGCCCTGAGCAGATTTTCGATCATCCTCAAAGAGAGAAAACCCGTCGCTTCGTGTACAGACTGAAAGTAATAGAGTTTAACATCAAAGGCCGCGACTGCGACTTCCCGGGGATGATCGGCGAGACGGCGGCCTACTGTATCAGAAACCAGATCGAGAGAAAACTTGCCGGCCGCATTCAGCTGGCCTTTGAAGAAGTGACGCAGCTTCTGCTTACCGAATTGGATGATCCGTCCATTCAAGCAGCTTGCGAGTATTCAGAAAAGACGGGTATCGCAGAATGGACGTTTCTTTATAACGGGCCGCAGCTTGATGTGATGACTTCCGGCAATGACCTCGCCCTTTCCGTTTTGAAAGGAGTGACGGAACATGCAGCTTACAATTGTCTTGAAGGAAGCGATTATCCAAATCAGTTGAAGCTGACCATTCGCGCTTCCTGATAATGATTGACGATAGCGGATTTCTTTACAGCGTTTCGCCATCATCAGACCGTGAAAACTATCCAAACGCCCCCATTTCCGGTAAAATAGAAATGGGGGCGTCAGCGCCTCCCGCGTTTCTGTGCTCATATCCGCAATCAGGAGGAGCTGATGCGCCATGCGGAAATTGTCGATGAACGTTGCAGCGGAAAGAGAGATCGTCTGCCCCGCCGTCCCGCTGCTCAAGCAGTTCGGCCTCTGCGCGGAGCACATCGTCGAGGTGGCGGAGAACTTCTGCAAGTAACGCGGGAGCGCGCTTCGCAGGGGCCGACGCCCTCAACGGCCCGCCAAAACAACATAAAACATGTGATACTGTTTTTCGCTAAAACAGCTCGTTTTAACGAAAAGGCATCGCGCAAGGCGCGCTGCCAGTTTTGTGCCCTCGGGCACAAAACACGTCTCATAGATCTCCGACGTGCCTTTGGCACTATAAAACGGCTTTAAGCCGTTTTATGGGAGACCAGTATGAATCCCCGGCGAACACGGATCAGCTTTGTTCCTTGTTCGCCGGGGGGTTCTACATTTTTTGAGGATACGCTGCCGGGCGACCGCGAGGGTCGCCCCTACGGAAATTCCCCGTTCACTCCACGGTCACGACGCCGCCGTCTTCCACCGTGATCGTCATGCCGGTCTGGACGTAGTCCAGAAACTCGTCGCCGAGGGTGTCGATGACGGGCATGGCGGCGTCGGTCCAGACGTCGCCGAGGATCGCGCCGGAGGCGGCCAGGGGGTCGATGGGCTTGGAGAAGAGCATACACGCGGGCTGCTTGCCGATGGCGCAGGCGGTGTAGAGAATCATGCCGCCGGTGGTGGAGCCGATGGTCATGGGAAGGCACAGGGCCTTGCCGATCATGGGCTTTTTGTAGATGTCGGGGTTGTTCTGGTCACCGCATTTGACCTGCTTGTCCCCGAACTGGAGGGCCATCTGAAAGCTCGCCAGGGTGTTGAAGCCGCCGCGGCTCACCAGAGCCTCGGCCCGGCAGCTCCCGGGGACGATCACGCGGCCTTTGAACTGCTTCATAGTCTCCCCTCCTTGCTCGTGATGATGTCGAGGATTTCGCCCTCCGTATAAAAGCGGGCGCTGGTGTAGGTACGCAGCTTGTTGGAGCAGGTGATGACCGCCTTGCGCTTGCACAGGGGGTTATTCATATACATGAGCGGGCAGATGTAGCTGATGATCACGCCGTAGCTGCGGAGCTTCGCGGCGACGGTGCCCTTCTCCGCCTCGCGGATGACGGCGGGGGAGGCCGTGAACACCGTCGGGACGCTAAGCCTGTCGCGGCCGCTGAGTCTCAGCTTCTCGCCGATCTTCCCGCACCAGTCCTCCATCTGCTTAAGAGACAGATGCGGACAGCCCACAAAGCAGAGCGCGGGCTTTGCGTCCGGGTCCTTCCACACAATCGGGTAGCTTGCCTTCACGCGCTCGAGCTCCGCGTCATCAATGACGTAGACCTGCGCGCCCTCTTGAATCAGCGCCTCGCCCTGTTCCTTTGCCTCGGGCGTCAGGTTCTCGATGTGGTACAGGCCCACCGCGCCGTTGGAGGCCGTCGCCGCGCCGAAGTCCTTGAGGTAAGCGCAGGCGTCGTCATTGAGCTCGGTGCCGAGCCACTTGTCGAGGCCCTTGACATAGGGGACCTCCTCCATGACCTTCATGCCGATGGCAGAGCCCAAAAGCTGTGCCTCGGGCTTCTTCTCGCATTTGACCTCCACGATCCAGGTCGCCTTGCGGCCCTCGTCGGTCAGCAGGCCGAACTCGGGCACGAAGCCCGCCACGGAGCCCATGAGCTCAATAATGCCGGAGTTGCGGTTGCACCTTGCGCCGAGGACGGAGTTTGCATACACGACGGCGGAGGACTCGGCCCAGCTCAGCACGTCGCCCTTTTCGGGCTTGTTGCCCACCTGGTCGAGATAGCAGGTGCAGGTGTAGTCCTCGTCCTTTGTGATGCCGAGCTTCTTGAGCTGGGCTTCATACTCCTTTTGGTGGGTGTACATGATCTTTTTGAAGACGATGTCTTCCAGCAGGCTTGAGGGGACATTGGGGTCGATGGGGCGCGGGTCGGCGGTGAACTTCTGGCCGGAGGTCAGGCCCGCCGCGATGAGCTGGTCGTACAGCTCATACACCGGCTTGATCGCCTTGAGGCCGAAGGAGATCACCGTGTGGCCGCATTTGCTTGTCACAGGGACCATGCGCTCGGCGCCGAAGGCGTCGCCGTACATGACGAGGGTCTTGACGACCTTGGCCATGGTTTCGCCCTGCGCGCCGTCGAGCATGGCCTGCTGCTCGGGTGTGAGTTTCAAACAATCACTTCCTTATTAAATATCCATACAAGATTGATTGACTGCCTTCTTGATATTATTTTATCAGGGGGCGGCGGGAAAGTCAATCGGAGCTCACTTGCGGGCGGAACAGGAGTGTGGTACGATCTCCGTGTTCAAAAGCAAAAATGGATGGAGGTAAACGACATGGCAAAAGACAGATTTGAAAAGATATATTCCCAGGGAACGCTGACAGGGACGGAAATCTGGGTAGACAAGGAAACGGGCGTTCAGTATCTATTCCATTTCAGCGGCTATGCGGGCGGCATGACGCCTCTGCTGGATCGGGAGGGCAAGCCCGTCATCCTGCGCGGCCAGGAGGGATAAGACCGCAAAATAATTTCACGTTATCGGAAAAAATATCCCAAAAACCCTTGCAAAATCCGGCGCTGTCTGCTATTATATCAAGGCATTTCGCACGGGAGAGGACTTGCCTCCATGTGGCCCTCGGGCTTGGCGGCGGGATTGAGGCTCCCGGAGGAAATAACAAATATGAAAAAGGAGAACATCAAATGGCAGTCGTATCCATGAAACAGCTGCTCGAGGCCGGCGTCCACTTCGGACACCAGACCCGCCGCTGGAACCCCAAGATGGCCGAGTACATCTACTGTGAGCGTAACGGCATCTACATCATTGACCTTCAGAAAACCGTCAAGAAGCTC
>ONPN01000002.1 GCA_900319695.1 uncultured Eubacteriales bacterium | reverse complement strand
TTTTCAATAAAAAGTCGACACTTTTTATTGAAAAGATGCCACCTGCGGCGGCATACAGTTGCTGACGCAACTGACGTCTTATACGATTTTCAACGCGCCGCAAGGCGCTATAAAAAGTAGATGTTGTCTACTTTTTAATGAAAATCAGTATAAATCCCCATGAATCAGCTTTTATTCATTGTGGCGAGGCTTGCCGCATGGGGAATTAGAATGAAATATGTTTTATTATAATATAGACAAAACATGCGGCAAGTTCGTAGATTGCTACGGATTCGCCGCACGTTTTATGTTTGTTAGGTTTCTGCGCCGGGCGGCCGCGAGGGCCGCCCCTACGGTGAGAAATGTTTAAGGCAACACCGCATAATTCGGCAAGAGCAGATCCTGAGAAAATTTGGGTTCTGATAAAAAGTGAGCGTCCAAATCTTTGATTTGGCTACGCGAACTTATACATGTGAGCGAAGCGAATCGGATTGTGTACCTCAAGAAAAAGTGACGAAATCAGGGCTCAAATTTTCCAGGAGATGCCGCAGGCGGATTGTGCGGTGTTGCCTTAAGTCCTGATTTTGAGCTGATCGTCGGTTGAGCCGTCGTCCGGAAAGACCATGAAGTCCCTGACCTCGAGGGCTACCGTCTCGCCCGGCTTGAACGCGAGGCGGGCGTCGGCGTCGGCGATCACACGGACCAGGGTGCCGCCTACCTTCACGCGGCAGTCCGTCACGTCGCCGAGATAGTACATGCGCTCGAGCACGCCGGGCACGCCCGAAGAGCACGCCTTATGCATGCGGATGTTCTCCGGCCGGACGGCGGCGATCACGGCCCCGCTCTGCGCAGCGGCGGGGCAGGGGAGGGAGACGCCCCAGTCCGTGAGCCGGAGCTGCCCGCCTTCCGCCGTGCCGCGGAAGAAGTCCACCTTGCCGAGAAAGTCAGCCACAAAGGGGTTGGCCGGGCGGTTGTAAATATCGTCCGGCGTGCCTGACTGCTGCACGACGCCGTTGTTGAGCAGGTAGATCCGGTCGCTCATGGCCATGGCCTCGGTCTGATCGTGGGTCACATAGACCACCGTGATGTGGAGCTCCCTGGTCAGCTCCTTGATCTCAAAGCGCATCGTCTCGCGCAGTTTGGCGTCGAGGTTGGAAAGCGGCTCGTCCAGCAGCAGGAGCTTCGGCTCCGAGACCAGGGCGCGCCCGAGGGCAATGCGCTGCTGCTGCCCGCCGGAGAGCTGGCTCGGCAGGCGGGAGGCGTATTGGGACAGGTGCACGGTGTCGAGCATCTTCTCCACGCGGCTTTTGATTTCTGCCTTGGGCACGCGCTTGATCTCAAGCGGATAGGCCACGTTGTCGAAAACGTTCATGTGCGGCCAGACGGCGTAGGACTGGAAGACCATACCGATGTCCCGCTTCTCCGGCGGGAGGAAGGTTCTGCCGCCGGAGACGAGCTTGTCGTCGAACCAGATCTCGCCGCTTGTCGGAAACTCAAAGCCCGCGATCATGCGCAGAATGGTGGTCTTTCCGCAGCCCGAGGGGCCGAGCAGGGTGATAAACTCCCCGTCCTGAAACACCTCGCTGAATTCCTTGATGACGGGCACGCCGTCGAAACTCTTTGTCAGGCCCTTGATGGTGATAACAGACATGTTTTGCGTCCCCCTCTCAGATGGAGAAATTGCCTTTGGTCAGGCGGTTGAGAACAAAGTTCAGGATGACGACGATCAGCAGAATCCCGAACGCCATCGCGCAGGCCATGGGCTGGCTCGTAAAGGTCCAGTACTCGTAGAGCTGGAAGCCGATGGTCTTGGTCGTGCTGGAATACAAAAGCGTCGTCATGGACAGCTCATAGAAGCTCGGGATAAAGATCAGAAACCAGCCCGCCGCGATCGACGGGAAGATGAGCCGCCCCGTGATGCGCGTCATGGTCCGAAGCCACCCCGCCCCCGCGATCTGCGAGCACTCCTCCAGCGAGACGTGAATCTGCGACATGGCGGAGACCACCGTGCGCATGCCCATCATCAGATACTTGATGAGATAGGCGACGATCAGGATATAGGCGGTGTTGTAGATATTGACGCCGAAGCTGCCCTTCATGGTCATGATGAGGCCCAGGGCGATGACCACGGAGGGGGTGCCGCTGCCAAGGGTGATGAGAAAGTCCGGCAGCTTGCGCCCGCGTATCCGCGTGCGCTGCAGCAGATAGCTCATCACGCAGGCGACCGTGATGCCGACGGTGGCCGTCATCGCGCCGTAGAGCAGGGAGTTTTTGAGACAGTGCATGGTCTCGCCGCGGCCGAAGATAGTCTTCCAGTTCGAGAGTGTGAAGTTATTCGGAGCGAGCACGCTCTTGCCCACGTCGATTTTCAGCGAGGTGAGCAGGATGGTGCCGAAGGGGATGAGGATCACCACCACGGCGAAAAGGCCCACCAGCACGGTCAGCGGCACGCGCCAGGAGCGCAGATCCACCAGCGTGGGACTCACCGATTTGCCGGAGACCGTGATGTACTGCCGCTTTGCCAGCACGAAGTCGGACAGGAAGAGGATCAGAAGCGCCACGACCATCAGAAAGACCGCCATGCCGGTGGCGTCGTTCAGACCCTTCTGCCCGAGGGAGACGTACTCCACAATGCGCGTCGTCACCGTGTGCACGCGCCCGGGGCTGCCGATGATGGAGGGGATGCCGTAGCAGCTCATGGCGCTGACAAAGACCAGCAGAGCCCCGGAGATGAGCGAGGGCGTCATCAGCGGCAGCGTCACCGTGAAGAGGGTCTTGAGCGGCGAGGCCCCGGAGACGCGGCTTGCCTCCTCCAGGGAGGGGTCCATCTTCTCCATGGCGCGGCTGACGGTGATGAAGGCATAGGGGTAATAGAAGCTGCTCAGCACCCAGATGAGGCCCGGCAGGGAGTAGACGTTCAGCGGGCCGGGCGCGTCGCTTAAATGCAGCAGGGCGCGCAGCCAGCGGTTGACGGTGCCGACGTTCGGGTTTAGAAGCCGCAGCCAGGCCATGGCCCCGACGTAGGGCGGCACCATGTAGGTCAGCACGAAGAGCGAGCGGAAAAAGCGCCTGCCGCAGAGATTGGTACGGCCCACCAGCCACGCCAGCGGAAAGGCCAGCGCCGTGCCGATCAGCATGGCCGCAAAGGCCGCGATCAGCGTGTTTTTCAGCGCGTCGAGATTGAGCGGGTAGGTGTACAGCCGCCGGAAGGTCTCGAGGGAAAAGGAGGCGTCCGGGAAAAACGCCTTGTACACCATGTAGGCCAGCGGCGTCACCTGGAACACCAGCAGAAAGTCCGCGATGGCGAGGATGAAAAGCCACTTGATATCAAAGCGCCAGTGCCTGTCCGCCGCCATGAGAAAGGCCAGCAGCAGCGCGTCGAGGGCCAGCAGCACCCCGCACAGCACGACTGTGCGGGCGTTTGCGATCACGAACATCCGCGCCCCGCCGATCTCCCCGCGGGCGATCATGCGAAAGGCCGTCATCTGCGCGTCCTTGTCGCGTATGCCCTTCTTGAAGCTGTTCACGTCGTCCGTTTTGAGCTGGGAGCGGGAGGCGAGGGAGGCATAGAAAAGCTGCATGAGCATGGCCTGCCGCTCGCTTCCGCCGAGCTTGGCAACGGCCGCGGAGACGGCCTCGGGCAGCGCCGCGTCCTCCCCGGCGAGGGATTCGAGGAGGGCCTGCGCGTGCCCACCGCCGCTGAGCGTTTTCTTGAGCGCGGCGGAGACTTTCGGTCCGCCGGTCTGGTATGCGATATACAGGAGCTTCTGCGCGGTCTCCGCCCGCTCGGATTCTTTGAGTTCGACGAGCAGCGCGTCGAGCTCTTCGGAAGCGCCCTTTCTGCGGCCCTCCCAGTTCTCGCGCAGCAGCGCCTCGGCACAGTCTTCGACGGCGCTCCGCTTCTCGTCGGAAAGCTGCGACAGGGCGGGGGACAGAAGCTCGTTCCAGTCCCTGTCCAGCTCGGCTGACAGACGGTAGACCGACTCAAAGGCGGAGGCGGAGCTGAAGCCGGAGGAGGCGTAGATGTTCAGCCCCCAGACGCCGAAATACACAAGGCACAGACCCGCCGCGAAAAGCAGCAGCAGGACGAGTTTCACGCCCAACGCCCCGCCGTGCTCACTGTTGAGTTTCATGTACGATCACCTCGGATACGACACAGGAGACCGTTTTCGGTCTCCTGCGGGCTGTGTTTAATTTACTATAAAAGCTGACGCCTTTATAGTAATGATTGAACGTGCGAAATCCTCGCCGCTAACGCGGCAACCGGATTTCATGCACATGTAAATCCCCTTGAATCAGCTTTTTTCATCGTGGTGAGGCGTGCCGCATGGGGATTTACTTGGCGGTGACGATCTCCGTCCAGGCGGTGTTGATCGCCTCGCGGTTGTGGTAGGCGTTATCCCAGTCCACGCCGAAGTCCTTCTCGATGAGCTCCTCCGTGGGGACGGAGTTGTGGGGGTATTCCTCCATTCCGGCGAAGACGGAGTGCATGTAGCCCTCAAGGATGAGCTTCTGGGCCTCCTCGCTCAGAAGCCACCGCTCGACCGCCTCGCAGGCCTCGGTGTTGACGTTGGCGGAATGCTCCTCCGCGACGGTCATTACCGTGGAGGGGATCAGCACCACGCCGTCCTCGGGGTAGATGCAGGCGACGTTCGTGATCGGCGTGCCTGCGTCCTCGGCCTCCTTGAGTACCTTGAGGATGGACTCCTCCAGGATCATGATGGCCGCGCACTCGCCGGTCTGGAGCTTGGTGATGGCGGTGGAGCCGGACTCGATCATAACGCCGTTTGCGGCGAGACCCTTGAGAAAGTCCTCACCGTAGTGGTCGTCCTGGGTCAGGGAGGCCACGGCGGCAAAGGTCGTGCCGGAGGTCATGGGATTGCCCATGGAGATGTAGCCCTTGAGGGACGGATCGGTCGCAAAGTCCTTGAAGGTCTTGGGGATGTTCACCCCCTTGGCGGCCCAGTCGTCCACCATATCGGGGTTGTAGGCCAGAACCATGTTGCATACGCGCACGGGATACCAGTAGCCCTCCTCGTCATAGGGGAAGCGCAGCAGGCTGTCCGCGTCCTCGATCTCCACCGGCTCAAGATAACCGGCCTCCTTGAGCTCAAGAGACAAGGCGGGCTCCGCCACCAGCATCATGTCGCAGCCAAGTGTGCCGGTCTCCATCTCTCCGTAGACCTTCGTGATCAGAGAGGAGGTGCCGCCGTAAAAGAAGAAGCTGCCGTCATAGGCCGGGGTCAGGTTGGGAAATTCCTTTTTGATCGCTTCGTCCATCATGTCGATGACGAACTGGTACATCGACGAGTAGATGCCGACAGTGCCCTCCACATCCTCGTTGACGGCGAACGCGCCGAGTGGGAAGCAGGCAGTAAGCAGCAGGAGTGTGAGCAGCAGCGCCAGTGTTTTTTTCATATCGCGGGACCCTCCTTGACGTTTTGTTTGGGACGCCGGGCAGGGGCGCGGCGTCATCTGTTATTATAATAGACCGCATGAAGCAAGTCAATAAAAAGCACGTCCACGCGGCCGAATGAGCTTGATGTTTGCGGGCTTCTTCTGTATAATAAAAAAGAACAAGACCCGCAGTAAAAGACAAAAGAGGGGAGATTGCCCATGGAGACAAAGTACTATGTGGTCAGCCGCATCGACGGGGACTACGCCTGGCTCGACTGCACCAGCGCGCAGGAGGAGCCGTATTTCATAGCGCGCGCCCTGCTGCCGATGGAGGCCGACGAGGGGAGCCGGCTTAAATTTGAAAACTTCCAGTTTGAGATGATCTGATTTGCGATGATCTGAAGAAGTCTTAAATCGGCTGCGAAACGCTTGACAGCACCCGCGTTTCAAGGTATCATTTTCCCAGCAAACAGGGGTAAGCCCACAAACCACGATTGAAAAGGAGAACCAAACCATGTCCGATGAAGTGAAAGCCACCGAGCTCAAAACCGACGAGGAGCTGGACGCCGTCGCGGGCGGCAAGTCCAATATCGATTTCATCATCTGCCCCCGCTGCGGGCTCGAAGTCAAGCTGAAGGGCTGGCAGCACAATTTTGAGAACAAATGCCCCCGCTGCGGCGCGACGCTCCATTCCTGGTAAAGAGAATATCACGCCGATTAGCAAAAGCACCAATTAGGCCTCAAAAACGACTTGACTGGTGCTTTTGTTTGCGTCAGATGTTTCCTGCGAAAGCTCTGCTTTCACAGGAAACATTTGATTAAAGCGCGTGCTTCTCACCCTTTGCGTGGCAACCGAATCACATGCGAAATACCACCATACCGATGCCCTGCCGTTTTCTTTTTGCTGACAGCACAAAGAAAACGGCTATTTTTCAGTTCTGTGTGACCTTCGCTAAACCACCCCTCATGTTACACCTCAAAGAAATACGAAAATGAAAACGAAAGGGAAAAGCAACATGAAAGCGATCATTGCCATCGACTCTCTCAAGGGAAGCCTCAGCTCTCTGCAGGCGGGCGACGCTATCCGGGAAGGTATCCTGCGCGTATACAAAGACGCGGTGGTGCAGGTGCGTCCCTTGGCTGACGGCGGTGAGGGCACCGTCGAGGCCCTGACCATCGGCATGGGCGGCAAACTCCGGACTGTCACGGTCACCGGTCCCCTTGGTGAGAAAGTGCAGGCGCAGTACGGTATTCTGGCAGACGGCGTCACGGCCATTGTGGAGATGTCCGCCGCGGCAGGCATCACCATGATTCCTGCCGAAAAGCGCAACCCCCTCTGCACCACCACCTACGGCGTGGGCGAGATGATCCGCGACGCTATATGCAAGGGCTGCCGCCACTTTATTGTGGGCATTGGGGGCAGCGCCACCAACGACGGCGGCGTGGGGATGCTCCAGGCGCTGGGCTACGGCATGCTGGATGAAAACGACAGGCAGGTATCCTTCGGCGCGCAGGGCCTGCAGGAGCTAAAGTCCATTACCGATGACAAGGTGATCCCGGAGCTCAAGGACTGCTCCTTCCGCATTGCCTGTGACGTGACGAATCCTCTTTGCGGCGAGACCGGATGCAGCGCCGTCTACGGCCCGCAGAAGGGTGCGACCCTGTCTATGATTTTGCAGATGGATAAATGGCTGAGAGATTACGCGAGGCTCGCTGCGGCCTTCAACCCAAACGCCGATCCGGAGCATCCCGGCACCGGTGCGGCGGGCGGCCTGGGCTTTGCCTTTCTCAGCTTCACAAACGCGGTGCTTGAATCCGGCATTGGCATTTTGCTCGACGAGACGAAGCTCGAAGAGTACATAAAAGACGCGGACGTAGTCATCACCGGTGAAGGCCGCCTGGACGGTCAGACCGTCATGGGCAAGGCACCCATCGGTGTGGCAAAGATTGCTAAAAAGTACGGCAAGCCTGTGATCGCCTTTGCCGGCTGCGTGACACCGGACGCCGTCAAATGCAACGAGCATGGAATCGATGCCTTTTTCCCCATTCTGCGTCGTGTTGTCACCCTACAGGAGGCTATGGATTCCGCCAACGCCCGCAGGAACATGGCTGACGCGGTGGAACAGGTGTTCCGGCTTATGAAGATTTGATCGGCATAAATCTATTAACATAACATTATTTACATAATATTAAACGCTATGAAGAGTATTTATTGACGGGGAGAACTATGATTAAATATAGCGAGAGCGAATGTCGAGCAAATCTTTGTCTGATCAAGGTACAAAAACGCAGGAATACTTAAGGCAACACCGCACAATACGGCTGCGGCATCTTCCGGAAAAATCGGAGCACAATTTTTCTGAAAACTGACGAAGACATAGTGTGAAGACTGTAGACAAACCCTTGCAAACCAAGTTGGACTTGTAAGGGGGATCTGAGAAGGGGGACGGGGAGTCCCCCTTCAAGTACAATTCATGCAAAAATGGGAACTTTTTCGGAAGTTCCCATTTTTGCCACTCAAGCTGTCGACAGCTTGAGTATGCGGTGTTGCCTTAAAAAAATCTTCACAGCTCTCTGCGGCCTGGCATCGGTGCGCTTATCCATGCTTGGGAGCGTTTTTCCCTGGATTGTGTGTCCATATGATAATAAAACAGGATGAAAAGTATTTTTCCACTAAACGACTGGAAAAATGATTTTATTTGTGATAAAATAAAATATCATATTTATCATTTCCTGCCAGGAGCTTCCTACCTGCGGCAGCCTGAGCTTTATCAGAGGCGGGCGAAAGCCGCGTTTTACCGATCATACAATGAAGGCAGTGGTGCGTTTATGGACAGATACAGCTTTTCATCTGAAAAACGGGCGGCGCTGGAAGGCCTGCGTCAGCCCTTTGCCGTCTATCAGTTTATCGATAAGCGGGTCGTCACGCTCATTCTGTCCGACGGCTTTTGTGAGCTGTTCGGATACGCGGATCGAGAAGAAGCCGTCTATGATATGGACCATGACATGTACAAGGACACCCATCCGGACGACGTCGCCCGGATCGCCAATGCAGCCGTCCGCTTCGCGACAGAGGGCGGCAGGTATGAGGTCGTCTACCGCACGCGGCGGAAGAACAGCGCCGCGTATACCGTCGTTCATGCCGTCGGGGAGCATGTCTATACCGAGGACGGCGTGCGCCTTGCGCAGATATGGTATACGGACGAGGGCGACTATGTGGAGGATACGGCGCCCGATGCCGAGATCATCAGGGCTATGAGCAGGGCGCTGCATGAGCAGAGCATGATGAAAGCCAGCCATTACGATTTTCTGACCGGCCTGCCGAACAGAACCTATTTCTTTGAACTGGCGGAGGCGGGGAAGGACAGGCTCCTGCGCGACGGCGGCCTGCCCGTGCTGCTGTATATTGATTTCCAAGGCATGAAGTTTTACAACACCAGGCACGGCTTTGCCGCGGGCGATCAGATCCTCCAGACTTTTGCGAAAATCCTTGTACGCTCGTTCAGCAATGAAAACTGCTGCCGCATCGGCGGGGATCATTTTGCCGTGTTCACCGAGAGCACCGGCCTGGAGGATAAGCTCAACGCGATCTTCCGCGAGTTCGGCAGGCTGTCCGACGGAAAAACGCCGCCTGTCCATGTCGGGATCTATCCGTATCATATTGAAAATGTCCCTGTCAGTACTGCGTGCGACAGGGCGAAGTTTGCCTGTGCAGGGAACAAGGGCAGCTATGCCTCCGGCTTCAGCTATTACAGAGGCGAGCTGCGGGAGGATACGCTGCTCAGGCAGTACATCATCGAAAATCTGGATACGGCCATACGGGAGAAGTGGATACAGGTCTATTTCCAGCCGATCATCCGGGCGGTCAATGAGAAGGTCAGCGACGTGGAGGCCCTGGCCAGATGGGTCGATCCGAAGAAGGGCCTTTTGTCTCCGGCCAGCTTCATCCCGGCGCTGGAGGATGCGGGGCTGATTTATAAGCTCGACCTCTATATGGTCGACCGGGTTCTGGAGATGATCCGGATACAGCTGGACAACGGTTTGAGCATCGTTCCCCATTCCATCAATCTCTCCCGCTCTGACTTTGACAGCTGCGACATCGTGGAGGAAATACGGAGACGGGTCGACGCCGCCGGGGTAGACCGTGACCGGATCACCATTGAGATCACGGAGAGCATTATCGGCGGCAATTTCGACTTTATGAAAGAACAGGTGGAGCGCTTCCGCAGTCTCGGCTTCCCCGTGTGGATGGACGACTTCGGCAGCGGCTACTCCTCTCTGGATGTTTTGCAGAGCATACGCTTCGACCTGGTCAAATTCGATATGAGCTTCATGCGCAAGCTCGACCAGAACGAGAAGGGGAGGATCCTTCTGACGGAGCTTATGCGCATGGCGACCTCCTTGGGGCTGGATACTGTCTGCGAAGGCGTGGAGACCCGGGAGCAGGCGCGCTTTCTGAAGGAGATCGGCTGTTCAAAGCTCCAGGGCTTTTACTACAGCAAACCGATCTCCCTGGAACAGCTTCTCCGTATGCACAGGGACAATACCCTCATAGCGCACGAAAACCCGCAGGAATCCGAGTACTATGAGAGCATCGGGCGCGTGAACCTGTTCGATCTCGGCGTCGTGGCCGACGAGGAGGCCGACGCATTCCAAAACTACTTCAGCACCCTTCCGATCGCCATTCTTGAGGTGGCGGACGGAACGGCCCGGTATATCCGCAGCAACCGCTCCTATCAGAAGTTTATGGAGCGCTTTTTCAGGATGGATGAGCTGGGAAGCCTTGTTGACCCTGCAATTTCGTCAATCGGCTACGGCCAGACCTTTATCGCCACGGTCAAACAGTGCTGCGAGGGCGGCGGCCGCGCCTTCTTTGACGAGACCATGCCCGACGGCGCGGTCGTGCACTCCTTTGTGCGCCGTGTCAGCGTAAACCCGGTCACAGGGGTTACGGCCATCGCCATCGCGGTTTTGTCCGTGACGAGGCCGGACGAGAGCATGACCTACGCGCGTATCGCAAAATCCCTCGCGGCTGACTACTATAACATTTTTGTCATTGATATGGACACCAACGACTATGTCGAGTATTCCTCCCAGGTCGGCGGTGAGGAGCTCTCTGTCATACGGCGGGGCGCAGAGTTTTTCGAGTCGGCCAAACGCGACACCATGACCCGCATTTATGAGGAGGACAGAGAACCGTTTCTGCGGTGGTTCACAAAAGAAAACGTTGTCCATGAGCTGGATACGCAGGGTGTTTTTCTGGCCACCTACCGGCTGATCGACAGCGGCTCCCCGGTCTATGTCAATATGAAGATCACCAGGATGCAGGGCGGCAACCGCATCATCCTCGGCATCAGCATCATTGACGCGTAGATGAGGCAGCAGGAGGAGGAAAAGCGCCTCCGGCAGGAAAAAACATCGCTCGGCAGGATCGCCGCGCTGGCCCCGAACTTTACCGCCATTTATGTGGTGGACGCGGAAACGGAGCGCTTTTTTGAGTACGGCGCCTCCAAAGAATACGCTGAACTGGGCTTTACCAAGAAGGGAGAAGATTTCTTTACCCAGGTTCGGAAGGACGCGCCCGACGCCATTGATCCGCAGGATCTGGAGCGGCACCTGCGCGTATTCACAAAAGAAAACGTGCTCGCCGAGATTCGGCGCCACGGGGTCTTCGTCCATAATTACCGTCTGCGCATAAACGGCCGATCTGTGCCGTTCAGCCTGAAGGCAAAGCTCGTGCGGGAGGACGACGGGGAAAAGATCATCATCGGTGTAAACAAGGTCTTCTCCAACGCCTCTAACCTCAACGAGTCGGAGATCGTGTTTACCCATATCGCCCACGCCCTTGCCCGTGGCTACACGGATTTGTACTATGTCGATATGGACACGGACGAATTCATTGAATTTCACACCGACGACAACCTCGGCGTACTGACCGAGGCGCGGCGGGGCGCGGATTTCTTCGTGGGCTGCAAGCGAGATGCCGGACTGTTTGTCCATCCGGAGGATCAGGCGGCGTTTGTAAAGGTCATGGACAGGGACTTCCTCTCCGCGGCGCTGGAGAAGTCCAGCGTGTATGACCTGGTCTACCGCAGGATCAAGGACGATAGAACATTTTATGTAAACCTGAAGGCTTCCCGCATGGAGGACGACAAGCGCCTGGTCGTGATCGCCGTCTCGGATATTGACGAGCTGATGCGCAAGCGCCGCGCGGAGGAGCGCATACAGGAGGAGCGCATCATCTACGAACGCCTGCACGCCCTCACAGGCAATTTCATCGTCGTCTACGTCGTGGACCCGGAGACGGATCGTTACCGCGAATTCAGCGCGACGGACAACTATACCGCGGGCTTTGAGCAGGCCAAGTCGGGCGAGCACTTCTTTGAGAAGGTGCGGGAGGTCGCGCGTCAGTACAACGATCCGGAGGATCTGAACCGCTTCCTCACGGCCTTCACCAAGGAGCAGGTTTTGGAGGAGATCGCGCGCAGCGGGATCTTCACCCTGGGCTACCGCCTTTTGATGGAGGGCAGGTCGATCCATTGCCAGATGAAGGCCGCCATTGTGGAGGAAAAGGAGGGCCCGCGCCTGATTGTGGGGCTCAACGATATTGACGCCCAGGTGAGGCAGGAAGAGGAGCACAGCAGGCGTCTTGCCCGGGCGCAGGCCGAAGCCAGCATCGACGCGCTGACGGGGGTCAGAAACAAGCATGCCTATATGGCGGCGGAGGAGCAGATGGATCGCAAAATTGCGGGTCATTGCCAGCCGCCCTTCACCATCGTGATGCTCGATGTGAACGATCTGAAAAAGATCAACGATACGGCGGGCCACCAGGCGGGAGACCGGTATCTCCGCGACGCCTGCAAGATCATCTGTGAAATTTTCAAGCATAGCCCCGTCTTTCGCATCGGCGGGGACGAGTTCGCGGTGATCGCGCAGGGGAGCGATTACACATGCATGGAGGACCGCATGGAAAAGCTGCGCGTACACAACGCCAGGGCAATGCAAAGCGGCGGAATCCTCATTGCCTGCGGGATGGCCTCCTTTGAGAACGATGCCTGCGTGGCCGACGTGCTCGAACGGGCGGACCGAAAGATGTACGAAAACAAAAACGCTCTGAAAGCAGCGTATCATACTGGTCTCCCATAAAACGGCTTAAAGCCACCTATGAGACGTGTTTTGTGCCCGAGGGCACAAAACTGGCAGCGCGCCTTGCGCGATGCCTTTTCGTTAAAACGAACCGTTTTAACGAAAAACAGTATCAAACGGCTGCGGAGTAATAAATGAGCGGTGATTTCGCAAAACTGCGAAATCACCGCTCATTAAAGTTTTGGCGGATTATCGAAGACATTTCGAGGGTACGGCGTGTCTTATTCGATCGGTTCGATGGTCTGGATATCGTAGGGCGTGGACTGGTAGACAAAGTAGTTGAGCCAGTTCATGTACAGGAGATTGGCATGGGAGCGCCAGCTCATGATCGGCTCGCGGCTCGGATCGTCGTTCGGAAAGTAGTTCTCCGGCACATGAGGGTTGATGCCTTGCTTGAGATCGCGGATATACTCGCCTTTCAGTGTGTCGGCGTCATATTCGGAGTGGCCGGTGATGAAGATTTGACGCCCGCCCTCCGTGGCAGCGGCGTAGAGCCCGGCTTTTTCGGACACAGCGAGAATCTTGAGCTTGTCGCAGGCCATCACATCCTCCAGCGCGACTGTGGTGTTGCGGGAGTGGGGGACCATAAAGCAATCGTCAAAGCCGCGCATCAGCATGGACGAACGGCGCACCACCCAATGCGGGTACACGCCTGAGAGCTTCTCCGGCAGGGCGATCTTCTGGATGCCGTAGTGGTAATAGAGCGCGGCCTGGGCCGCCCAGCAGATGTGGAAGGTGCTGTGGACGTGGGTCTTGCTCCACTCCATGATCCGGCACAGCTCGTCCCAGTACTCCACCTGCTGAAAGTCCAGCTTCTCCACCGGCGCGCCGGTGATGACCATGCCGTCGAAGTAGCGATCCTTGACGTGCTCAAAATCCGTATAGAACTTGAGCATGTGCTCTTGCGGTGTGTTCTTGCCGACGTAGGTGCTGGTCTGCATGAGCTCCAGCTCCACCTGCAGGGGCGTATTGCTCAGCAGCCGCGCCAGCTGGGTCTCCGTGGCGATCTTGGTCGGCATCAGGTTCAGCAGCAGCACCTGCAGCGGACGGATGTCCTGGGTCATGGCCCGGTGCTCCGTCATGACAAAGATGTTTTCGCTCTCAAGCACATTGGTCGCGGGCAGTTGGTTCGGTATTTTGATCGGCATGTTGTCTTTCCTCTTTTAATACAGTGTTCGGTGAATGCGGGACGCCGTCTCGCTTTTGACCTTAGTTCAGCGCCTGGTCGATGTCGGCGATCAGATCCTCCGCGTCCTCCAGACCGCAGGAATAGCGGACGAGATCGGGGGAGACCCCGGCGGCGGCGAGCTCCTGATCGCTCATCTGGCGGTGGGTGGTGCTGGCCGGGTGGAGGGTGCAGGTTCTGGCGTCGGCCACATGGGTCTCGATCGCGGCGATTTTAAGCCTGCCCATGAAGCGCTCGGCCGCCTCGCGCCCGCCCTTGACGCCGAAGCTCACGACGCCGCAGCTGCCGTTCGGCATGTACTTCTGCGCAAGCGCATAGTATTTGTCGCCCTCAAGACTCGGGTACTGCACCCAGGCGACACGGGGGTCGGCCTTGAGGAAAGCGGCGACCTTTGCGCCGTTTTCGCAGTGGCGCGCCATGCGCACATGCAGGCTCTCCAGGCCGAGATTCAGATAGAAAGCGTTCTGCGGGGACTGGATGGAGCCGAAGTCGCGCATGAGCTGGGCCGTGGCCTTGGTGATGAACGCGCCCGCGAGCCCGAAGCGCTCCGTATAGGTCACGCCGTGGTAGCTCTCGTCGGGCGTGCACAGGCCGGGGAAGCGCTCGGGGTACTTCATCCAGTCAAAGTGTCCGCTGTCGACCAACGCCCCGCCGACGCCGACGCCGTGGCCGTCCATGTACTTGGTGGTGGAGTGGGTCACAATATCGGCCCCCCACTCGAAGGGGCGGCAGTTGACGGGCGTGGCAAAGGTGTTGTCCACAATAAGCGGCACGCCGTGGGCGTGGGCCGCTCTGGCAAACTTTTCAATGTCCAGCACCGTGAGGGCGGGGTTTGCGATGGTCTCGCCGAAGACGGCCTTGGTGTTGGGGCGGAAGGCAGCCTCCAGCTCGTCCTCCGTACAGTCGGGGGAGACGAAGGTAAAGTCCACGCCCATGCGCTTCATGGTCACGGCGAAGAGATTGTAGGTGCCGCCGTAGATGCTGGAGCTGGAGACCACATGGTCGCCGCAGGAGGCAATATTGAAGACGGCGTAGAAGTTTGCCGCCTGGCCGGAGCTTGTAAGCATGCCCGCCGTGCCGCCCTCGAGCGCCGCGATCTTCGCGGCCACCATGTCATTGGTGGGGTTTTGCAGTCTTGTATAGAAATAGCCGTTGGATTCCAGGTCGAAGAGCTTGGCCATCTCCGCACCGGTGGCGTATTTAAAGGTCGTGCTCTGAACAATGGGGATCTGCCGGGGCTCGCCGTTGCCGGGCGTGTAGCCGGCCTGAACGCAGGTGGTTCCAATGCTCATAATCATTCATTCCTTTCGGATAGATTCTTTGAAAATACAGGCCCGCGTGAATATCTTTGAAAATAGTATCAAGTTCGCATCACTTTGTCAATTGCGGGCATGTAAAATCTCACGCCTGCCGCCGACAGAGCGCTTGGACAAATTGCCGATCCACCGCCCAATTCCGCCTTATCCGGCAGAGCGGGCAAGTCCTTGCTTTGCGTGGGGCGGCGTGTTATGATACGGGTATGATACAAAAACATAACAGAAAGCGAATCGGTTTCATGGGCAAAAGCAAAAAAGAAAAGGTCCGTCTGCTCACCCGGCGGCAGATCATGGAAAAATACAAGCTCTCCAAAAAACAGATCCTCGCGTACTTCCCGAAGCCGGAGATCGTGCGGACCCGAGGGCGAGGCGGCTCCTGGTGGACGCTGGAGGGCTGGCCGGAGGCCGTGGCCGAGGAGGCGATCCGGCATCCGGAGATACAGAAGGCCCTCCGGGAGCGGGATGAAAAAGAGCTCCGGGAGCGGCAGCTTTGTGAGATCACCGCAATGTATGAGTCCTTCTCTCCGGAGGCGTATATCGACAGGGCCCGCAGGCTGCGCCGGGGCTTTGTGCTGCACGTCGGCCCGACCAACAGCGGCAAGACCTACGACGCCATCGAGGATCTGAAAAAGAACACGCCGGGCACCTATCTCGGCCCCCTGCGCCTGCTGGCATTGGAGATGTTCGACAAGCTCAACGGCGCGGGCATCCCATGCAGCATGCTGACGGGGGAGGAGTCCATCCCGACGGAGGGAGCGCAGATCGTCTCCTCCACGATCGAGCTTTGCGATTTGAACACGCGCTTTAAAACCGCGGTCATTGACGAGGCCCAGCTCATCGCGGACAGGGACCGCGGCTCCGCCTGGCTCAAGGCGATCTGCCTGGTCGACGCGGAGCTGGTGCACATCTGCATGGCGCCCGAGGCTTTGCCGTTTATCGAAAAGCTGATCAAGAGCTTCGGCGACCCGTATAATGTAGTCTGGCACAAGCGCCTTGCGCCGCTGCGCTACGCGGGGCAGTGCGGAAGCTACCGGGACTTCCGCCCGGACGACGCGATCATCTGTTTTTCCAGAAAGAGCGTGCTGTCCACGGCGGCCATCCTGGAAAAGCACGGCTTTCACGCGAGCGTCATCTATGGGGCGCTGCCGCCGGAGGCGAGGCGGAATGAGGTGCGTAAATACCTCTCGGGCGAGAACAATATCGTCGTGGCGACAGACGCGATCGGCATGGGCATCTCGCTGCCAATCAAGCGCGTCGTCTTCGCGGAGACCCAGAAATTTGACGGGAAAGAGTTCAGGAACCTGACGACGGCGGAGATCAACCAGATCGGCGGCCGGGCCGGGCGCTACGGCCTCAACGAGTACGGGGAGGTGCTGGCTCTCGGCAGCAGTGAGCTGATCGGCGCGAAGCTCGGCCAGAGCGTGAAAGCCATCCGACAGGCCTGTATCGGCTTCCCGCGGGAGGTCCTGGCCCAGGACTACCCTCTGGACCTGCTGCTTCTGGCCTGGGATAAAATGCCCAAAGAGACGGAGTTTGTCCGGGAGAGCATGCATGACGCGCGCATCCTTTTACAGCATATGAAAAGCAGGGTCACGGCGGAAAACAGGGAGCTTGTCTATGATCTCATCACCTGCCCGGTGGACACCCGCTCTCCGGAGCTCGTCATCTACTGGGCCAGGTGTGCTGGCAAAATTCTGAAAAACAAGCACGTCCCCGAGCCGTATTTCGGGGACGAGACTCTGCAGGAATGCGAGCTTCAATACAAGGCCTACGACATCCGACACCAGCTGCTGCGGCGCGTCAGAATCGAGGACGACTGCACCGAGGCAAGGCGCGCCATCTGCGACAAGATCGCGGCGCTGATGAAAGAGGGCAAGGATCAGTACATTCGCCGCTGCGCGTCCTGCGGCAAGGAGCTGCCGATCGGCGCGGTATACAACTACTGTGACCGCTGCTTTTCCCTGAGAGAATCCGGCTGGATCAGAAACGGCTGAATTTTTTTTACAGCGGGTGTAAAAAGCAATTGCGGTGGCTGCACAGGCGTGATATAATCTACAAAATTCGTCGGCTGGCGATTGGGGGAAAGCTATGAGAGACAGAGTCCGGACAAAACACAGGTCAAAGTATCTGGTGCTGATGGTCGTTTTCCTGCTCATGGTGAACATCTCGCTCGGGTATCTGTTGATGACGCAGACAGAATCCTCCATCATCACACTGATGCAGACGAGGATGCTCGACATCTCCAACACGGCTGCGGCCATGATCGACGGCGACGCCCTGAAAGCGGTCACGCCTGCGGACGAAGGGACCGAGGCTTACGAGTCCATTATGCGGACGCTGACCTTTTTTCAGAACAGCATTGATCTCAAGTATATCTACTGCATCCGCGACATGGGGGACGGCAGCTTCACCTTCGGTCTCGACCCTACGGTGGAGGACCCGGGGGAGTTCGGCTCGCCCATTGTCTATACCGACGCGCTGTATAAGGCCAGCAAGGGCGTCCCGGCGGCAGACGAGGACTGTTATGAGGATGCCTGGGGCACGTTCTACAGCGCTTACAGTCCTGTCTTTGATTCTCAGGGCGAGGTGGCCGGCATCATCGCTGTGGATTTCAGTGCCCAGTGGTATAATCAGCAGCTGGCCAGCCTAACGCGCAGGACGGTCATCGTGGCGCTGGTCTCGCTTCTGGTCGGCGGCGCGATCGTGCTCGCCATTATCACAAAGAACGAGAGAAAGATCGGCTCAATCCACGGTCAGCTCAACGAGCTGGCAAGCACGCTCATGCATGAGATGGGCAGCGAGTCCGCCGCGGAAGCGCCGGAGCACGCGGCCCGGGGCGGGGATGAGTCCGTCTCCATGGATGAACTGGAAAAGCAGATCCAGACTATGCAGACGGAGCTGAAAACCCAAATCGCCCAGGTACACGGTCAGGCCTATCGGGATGGGCTGACCGGCGTGAAGAGCAAGCACGCCTATCTTGAGGCTGAAAAGGAACTCAATGCCAAACTGGCCGGGGGGCTGATCTCCGCTCTCGCCGTCGTCGTCTGCGATGTCAATGGCCTGAAAAAAATCAACGACACCATGGGCCACAAGGCAGGCGACGAGTATATCCGCAAAGCCTGTGAGATGATCTGCGACATCTTTGTACACAGTCCTGTGTACAGAATCGGCGGCGATGAGTTTACGGTTCTCATAACGGGAAGGGACTATGAAAACAGAAGAGCGCTGATGTACGAGCTGCACAAGAGCTCCACTGCGCATATTGCGACGGACGAGGCGATCGTTTCCGGCGGTATGGCGGAGTATAACTCCGATCAGGATCACTGCGTCCAGGACATTTTTGAACGGGCCGACGCCGACATGTACAGGGAAAAAATGCTCCTCAAGAGCCTGGGCGCTGTGACCAGGGACGATGAGTCGGAGCGGAAGGAGCGGAATGCGGAGAGCGCAGATTTGTCGATCCTGAACGTGCGCAGACATATTCTGATCGCCGACGACGCGGTGACCAACCGAGAAATGCTGGGCGACCTCCTGGCGGAGGACTACGATATCTACTATGCTTCCGATGGGATTGAGACCATGGAGACCCTTCGCGCCCATAAGGATGAGATTGCGCTGCTGCTGCTCGACCTGTACATGCCGAACATGACAGGCCGTGAGGTCATGAAAGCGATGCAGGTAGACGAGGAGCTGATGGCCATTCCGGTGATCGTGCTGACGGTCGACCAATACGCGGAGCTTGACTGCCTGAAAATCGGCGCAATGGACTTTATCCCCAAACCCTATCCGGATATCGAGATCGTCAAGGCCCGCATTGCCAAGTGCATAGAGCTCTCCGAAAACCGCAACCTCATACTGCACACACAGAGGGACAAGCTGACGGGGCTTTTCAATGTCGACTACTTCCTGCGCTATGTGGAGCGCCTTGACCAGCAGTACAGGGACAGCGCCATGGACGCAATCGTCTGCAATGTCAATCATCTTTATGAGATACACGAACGCTATGGCCGGAACTTCGGCGACCTGGTAATGCGCAGCATCGGCATCAGCGTAAAAAAACTGGCGCGGAAAACCGGCGGTATTGGCTGCAGAAAGGGCAGCGACACCTTCCTGATCTACTGCCCGCACCAGGATAACATCGAACAGATGTTCAGAAGATTCCTTGCCGATGTATTTGTTGAGAAAGACACAGCGAGCAAGGTCACGATCAGATTCGGCGTCTGTCCGAATGCCGAGCGGGAGAAGAACACTGAAGAGCGCTTCGCCTGCGCGCAGATCGCGGCGGACAGCATTGAGGACGATCCACAGAAGATATGCGGTTTCTACCATTTGCAGAGCTGACGCCGACCTCACCGAAAATGAGAGGCAAATTGAACCAGTCGATATGATTGTCCGGCCGTCCCGACAGGTAATTGGTGTCGGAACAGCCGGACAATTGTCTCCATACGGAGCGCGGAGCATGAAAATTTGACGAAATAATTTTCCAGACAGCTTGTATTTTGGGCAAGTTATCAGTATGATAGAAGAGACGATGAAAAGCCGGATCAATACCGTGACATTGTTTCATCTGATCGGGCGTTTCAAACGGAATAAAAGAAAGAAAGGAAAAAGAGATGAAAAAGACCGTATCCATCCTTTTGATGCTGACACTGATGCTTTCAGCGGCGGCGTTCGGCAGCGCGGCCGCGTGGGCTGCGGACATCCCCAATATCACCATGGATCTGTCCGATGAAGACCAGCAGCTCACTCTGATTTCCTCACAGCTTTCCGGGCTCAAGCAGTCCGACAGCGAAACACCCTGGTACTATACCGTGACCGATCTTGACCACGACGGGAACCTAGAATTTGTCGCGGCTTCCCAGCATCCGCAAAGTCGCGCCACTAACCTGCGCATCTGGGAGGTCGGAGCCGACCGGAGCGCACTGACAGAGTGCACGCTTGACAAGGATCCGGAAGAATCCTTCCCGGACATTCTGACTGACGCCGCCGATACCTATTATGACGAAGCCACTGACACCTGGTACTACATGTTTTATGACAACGTTGTCCTTTCAGATACGGAGGTCTATACAGTCAAGACTGCCGTTCACCTGAAGGACGGCAAGATCGATTATGATGCCTACGCTGTCGAACATACCCAAGTGAAGAACGGCATGCGCGTCGTATCACACACGGACACGAGCGGCAAGCCGATCTCCCCGGAGCAGTATAACGCCTCCGGTGACAATGCCATGGTGGGTTTGAAGCGCGGCAGCACCGGCTTTGAATGGCTCAAGGCCGCGGAGATCGACAGTCTGACGCTTTTGACAGAGAGCTTCGCCGTCTTCATGGGACAAAAGAACCCGACCGAGGCATTCCCTGTTCCGAAGCCCGCCGCCTTGGAGGCTCCCGAGGAGACGCCGGCCCCGACGGCCACGCCAGCACCGCCCCAGCCGCAGATCTATCTCAACATCACCAAAAATCCCACCAATGAAAATCACTATGAGGGTGAGACAGCTTACTTCGTCTCCAACGCCAACGCCTATGAGTCCCTGTCCTGGACCTTTGTTTCTCCCGACGGCGGCGAATACTCTGCCCAGAATATGCAGTACAGATGGGGCAGCATTGACGGGCTCAACAGCACCACGCTCTCTGTCTCCAACGTAACGACCGCTATGAACGGCTGGGGCGCTTACTGCACCTTCTACTACAAGGGCCAGACAGCGCGCACGACCACGGCGTATCTCAGCGTCAAGTCCACGCCCCCGACGCCTCCGGCCGGCGTCTACTACGGCAGCGTCCTCGACTGGAATTACGGCAGCGTGACACTCAGCGTGGAGGGGGTCAGCACCACTGTTTCCCGCAGCGTCTGTGACATTGACGGTGAGCTCAGCTACGGTGCCGATGCTGACGTATACTGGGACGGCCAGAGCATCTATTACTGCAAAATCTACGGCGAACAGCCCCCAACTCCGGTTTATGGCACCATGAGCGGTACGGCCTATGAGGGCGGCGGCGGATACGCCATTGACCTGCAAAACGGCGACCAGGTCTATGTGGACGCCGGGCTCTGCAGCGTGGAGGGCCAGTTCTACGACGGCTGCTCCGCGGTGGTGTATTACATCGACTATCCCAGCGGCGACAACATCTATCAGGTGAACATCTTCGGCAACCAGGGCCTCATTATTCCCCCGGAGCCGGTTCCCAACGACGACTACGCGACGGGTTTTGATCCTGATCTCGATCCCATGATAAACGGCTATGAGACCGGCTTCGGCTTTTGATGCTGTTTATAGTAGATTGGCTTAAAAAGCCTGCGCAAAGATACACAGCGTCCTGCAAAACCGACCTGCTCTTCGGATTAAAAACATACCGCGGCGTATCAAAACGCCGCGGTATGTTTTTTTGGCTTATCAGCGGAAGCTGTTGGCCCAGTTGACAAGGGAGTTGTGCCAGATGTTCTCAACCACGTCCTGGCGCATACGCTCGGTGACGGAACCGTTCTTCGCCATCTTTGCGAGGATCACCGCCTGGAGCTGCTCGACCGTCATCAGATCGTAAGGAATATCGGGGATTTCAAGCTTCTCGGGCTTCGGCTCAACCTTGGGCGGTTCCGCTTCCTTTTCAGTCGGCTTTGCCGCCGGCTGAGGCTTGGGCGCTTCCGCTTTCGTTTCGGCCGGCTTCGCCTCGGACTGGGCCTTGGGCGCTTCGTCCTTCTTCACCGGCTTTGCCTCGACGGGCTTGCATTCGGGGATCTCTGGCTGAGTCTGACCGTCGTCTGGGACAAAGATATCGCCGGAGCTGCCGGGGAGATTGAAGTTGAGGCGTCCGCCGCCGCTCTCGATGCGTCTGCCGGAAAGCAGGCCTATGTACGCCGGGGCCTGCGCCTCCACATTGATCCAGGCTTCGCCGTCGCTGTTGTTCACCGCCGCGATGAGTCTGCCGCGCAGGAAGGCAAACTGCTGCGTCGTTAGGCAGAGCTCGCGGTAATCGCCCCAGACCAGATCCTGCTTATACTGCGCATGGATCGCGCCGAGACGGGCGATGAGCGCGGTGCAGGGGTTGCCCTCATAGTCGCCGAGGTGCTCGCTTAGATCGATATATGGGCGAAGAGAGTCGTCGGACCCGCGCTCCTTGCGGCCGTCGATGCCGAACTCGCTGCCGTAATAGACCGACGGGATGCCGGGAAGGGTGTAGAGCAGGATATGAACCGGCAGAAAGTGCGCCTTGTTCATGAGCTTGGTGTGGATGCGCTCCACATCGTGGTTATCCACGAAGTTGTAGAGCTTGATATGCCGGGGGACAAGACCGTTCGTGCGCTGGACAGTGTGGGCAATCTCAAAATAGTTGTGGTCGTTGTGGCCGCTGTACAGGGCTTTGTGCAGGGCGTAGTTGGTAACGCTGTGGAGGGTGTGTTCATTGGCCCAGCGGGAGTAGTCGCCATGGATGACCTCGCCCATGAGCCAGAAGTCTGGCTTGACCTCGTCGGCAGTGCGGCGCAGGGCTTTCATAAACTCAAAATCCAGCACGTCAGCGGCGTCGAGGCGTATGCCGTCCACGTCAAACTCACGGACCCAGAAACGGATCACGTCACAGATATAGTCCCGGACGGCGGGATTTCGCTGGTTGAGCTTGACGAGCAGGTTGTAGCCGCCCCAGTTGTCGTAGGAGAAGCCGTCGTTATACTCGTTGTTGCCCCAGAAATTGACGTTGCAGTACCAGTCCCGGTAAGCGGAGACCTCCCGATTGGCCTGTAAATCCTTGAAGGCGAAGAAGTCGCGCCCGGTATGGTTGAACACGCCGTCGAAAATGACGCGAAGCCCCGCCTCGTGGCAGGCCGCGACAAAGGCTTTCAGGTCCTCATTGGTTCCGAGGCGGCTGTCCAGAATCCGATAGTCTGTGGTCTCATAGCCGTGACCCACGGACTGGAAAAGGGGCCCAATGTAGAGTGCGGTAAAGCCCAGCTTTTTCAGGTGCCCGATCCAGGGCAGCAGCGTGTTGAGGCGATGCACCGGCTCACCGTAGTCGTTGAGCTTGGGCGCGCCGGTCAGACCGAGGGGATAGATGTGGTAAAAGACTGCTTCATCGTACCATGCCATGCGGATTCTCTCCTTCATATCAAGTGCCTGTATGCGGCGGAATATGAATACTTGTGCATTATACCAAGTTGAAGGGGCTATTTCAAGCACTGTTTTTCGACTGCTTGTAGTACAAAGAAATAATACTTGAGAAAGCGCATATTCTAAACTATAATGACAGCAGCCGCCGTGAACAGGCGACATTGATAGACGGAGGAAAGAGACATGAAATTTGCGAGCGTCCTGAAACGTGCCAGAACCCTGGCGTCCGCAGCGGACATCTCCAAGGTGGACTTCCTGGCCGTGCAGATTAACATCGAAGGCGAGGAAAAGGACATCGGCAAAGTTCTGCTGTTTACCGAATTTTTGCAAAACGGGATCAAAGCATAATTCGAAAGATAACCGGGGCTGACCGAAACGGGCGGCCCCGGTTCCTTTGCCTGAACTGCGACCTGCTGCTATCCATGCGTTACGGGGCGACGCTATGCACAACAATTCGCCCATGGGCGCTTTTCCCCGCCTGTGACAGCTGTGCGGCCTCCCAGGGCGCGCAAAAAAACGAGACCGAGGCGACTGAATTCAGTCTCCCCGGTCTCTTTTTGCGTGAAGCTCTTATGCTACATGGCTTCAATCTCTTTGATGTTGTATTCGTTTCCCGTGACGAGGAAGGTGTTGGGGCTGTGGCAGTAAGGACACTCCTTGCCGTAGGTCATGGTGGGGTAGGTCTGCTTGCAGTCCTGACAGTAGGTGACGGCCTTGAGCTCCTCAATCTTGAGCTCCGTGTCCTGAAAGTGTTCCGTCTTCGCTCTGGCCCAGGTCCAGAAATCCGTCAGATAGCTCGGGATGATGCCGCTGACCTCGCCGACCTCAAGCGTGATGGAGCCGACCTTCTTGAGATCGTTTTCTACCATCAGCTTCTCCACGGTCTCAATCACATAGTAAATGGTGCTTAATTCGTGCATTACTTTTTGCGGATGATGCGCACGCTCTGCTTGGCGGCATACTTGAGCATCGGGCCGACCTTATCCTCACAGCGGACGAGGTTGGAGGCCTCAGGCACATCGCGCTTGAGGTGGATGGCGTCGAACATGCAGCGGGTGGTGCACAGGCCGCAGCCGATGCAGCGGTTGGGATCGACCACGCTCACGCCGCAGCCCAGGCAGCGGCTGGCCTCGGCCTTGACCTGCGCTTCGGTGAAGGTGAGGCGGTCATGCTCGAAGGACCTGGCCTTTGCGGGATCATGGAGGATGGGCTGACGCGCCGGGCGGTCGAAGCAGTCCACTCCGACAACGATGTCATCCTTGTTGAGTTCGTAGAACTCGCGCAGGTTGCGGCCGACTGTAAGACTCTGGCCGTCTTGGACAAAGCGGTGCAGGGATTCCGCGCCCTCGCGGCCTGCTGCGATGGCGTCGATGGCAAACTTCGGTCCGGTGTAGACGTCGCCGCCGACAAAGATATCCTTCTGCTCGGTCTGGTAGGTGACGGGATCGGCAATGGCGTTGCCCTTCTTGCCGGTCTTGAGTGCGCCGATGTCCAGGGTGCCCCAGTCGATGGCCTGGCCGACGGCGGAGAGGACGGAGTCAACCTCGATGATCTCAAATTTTCCGGTACCGACAGGGGCTCTGCGGCCCTTCTCATCGGGCTCGCCCAGCTCCATGATCTCAACCTTGAGCCCGGTGACTTTGCCGTCCGCGCCGACGATCTCCACAGGCGCGTTGAGGAAGCAGAACTTCACACCCTCGGCCTTCGCCTCGGCGATCTCTTCCTTATCGGCGGGCATCTCGGCTTCGCTGCGGCGGTAGATCACGTAAGTCTCCGCGCCGAGACGCACAGCCGTGCGGCAGACGTCCATGGCGACGTTGCCGCCGCCGATGACGGCGCACTTCTTTCCGATCTCGGGCTTGCTGCCGAGGTTTACCTCGCGCAGGAAGTCGACGCCGCCGTATACGCCCGTGATATCCTCACCGGAGATATTCAGCTTCGAGCTCTTCTGCGCGCCGATGGCGACGTAGAAGCCCTTGTAGCCCTCCTTGCGCAGGTCCTCAATCGTGAGATCCTTGCCGATCTCGGTGTTCATGCGGAACTTGACGCCCATCTTCTCAAGCACCGCGATCTCACCCTTGAGGGCGGAGCGGTCGAGACGATAGCTGGGGATGCCCATGACGAGCATGCCGCCGGGGGCCGGGTTGCGGTCAAAGACGGTGACGTTCAAATAGCCCATGCGGGCGAGGTAGTAGGCGCAGCTCAGGCCCGCGGGACCGGCGCCGATGACGGCGACCTTCTCCTCGTAGGGCTTGTCGATGGGACGGCGGTAGAGAGGAGCGGGGACATAGGGCTCCTCGCTCTTGAGGTCCTGTTCGGCGATGAATTTCTTGATCTCGTCGATGGCGAGGGCCTTGTCGAGCGCGCCGCGGGTGCAGGCGTCCTCACAGCGGCGGTTGCAGACGTAGCCGCAGACGGAGGGGAAGGGGTTGTCCTGCTTGATGAGCTTGAGGGCGTCAAGGTAGCGGCCCTCTTTGGCGAGCTTGATATAGCCCTGGATGGCGATATGCGCGGGACATGCGGTTTTGCAGGGCGCGGTGCCGGACTCGTGGCAGTTCTTGCGGTTGTCTACGACGTAGTTGGGATTCCACTTGTCCTTGCCCCACTTAAGACCGGAGGGCAGCTCCTGCTTCGGATATTGGACCTCGCCGTTCTTGGTACAGAGCTTCTGGCCGAGCTTGACGGCGCCGGCGGGGCAGACCTCGACGCACTTGCCGCAGGCCACACAGTTGTCCTTGTCGACATGGGCGCGGTAAGCGGAGGCGGAGAGGTTCGGCGTGTTGAAATACTGGCTGGTGCGCAGGGCAAAGCAGACACCGACGTCACAGTTGCACAGGCCGAAGATCTTGTCCTGACCGTCGATGTTTGTGGTCTGGTGGACGTAGCCGTTTTCCTCGGCGCGCTGGCAGATGGCGAGGGCCTCTTCCTTGGTGATGGGACGGCCCTTGCCGGTCTCAATCAGGTACTCGGCAAAGTCGCCGAGACCGATGCAGCAGTCGTCCTGAATCTCGCCGGAGCCCTGGCCATAGAGGCGGCGGGCATTGCGGCAGGAGCAGTAGCCGACGGAGAGCTTGCCGTCGTACTTGTCCAGCCAGTGGGAGATATGCTCGATAGAGGCGGAAACGCTCTTGGCGGGGATGGCGTTCTCCACGGGGATGACATGCATGCCGATGCCGTCGCCGCCGGGGGGAATGAGGTGGGTCTTGCCTTCAAGCGGTAGGAAGGTCATCTTATCAAAGGCGTCCGCAAGCTCCGGGTATTTCTCCACCTGCCAGAGGACCATGTTGGTCATTTCGGCGATGCCGGGGACAAAAAGCTGGACGTACCACTGTTTCTCATGCGCGGGGTTTTCCCAGTGGTACTCCACAATGCCGTGCTTGGCGGCGTCGGTCAGCAGCTCTTCGATTCGCTGCTCGCTCTTGCCGGTGAGTTTTGCGATCTCAGCGGTGGTTTTGGGCTTGCGCAGGCCCATCTTCAGCATGACCTCCGCAATCTCGTCGTTGGAGCACGCGCGGTCAAGGATGATGTATTCGGGGTCGTTTTCGGTCAGACGTTTGACGCCGAATTTGTACGGAAGGCGGTCCGTGATCATTTTGCCCAGGTCAAACAGAATCTCTCTTGCCATTTCAGATCTCCTTTCGAATGTATGCAGCAATCGTAAACTTGTAAAGTAAAGTCGCTTATAGACACATTATCACAAACATCTCTCAATTTCAACACAATTTCTGTTGGTTTTTACAGAATGAGCAGTTTTGTCAATTCCGAAAAACACACTTGTCTTTTTAGCACGGACGGTATATCATAGACCGGTAAAAGGAGGGGGAGAGCATGCTGGACCAATATCTCATTATCCACAAAAGCATCCTGCCCGAGTACTACGAGAAGGTCATCGAGGCACGGCACCTGCTTGAGGACGGCAAGATCCGGGACGTGAGCCAGGCTGTCCGACAGGTCGGCATTTCGCGCAGCACCTATTATAAATACAAGGATTTTATCCTTGAACCGACGGAGCTTTCCGGTGGGCGAAGAGCTGTGCTGTCCATGATTCTCAACCATGAGCAGGGAGTTCTGAGCGCACTGCTGGTCTGCATCTCCGACGCCCGTGCCAATATCCTCACCATCACGCAGAGCCTGCCGATCCGCGACAAGGCCGGGGTGACTATCTCCCTTGATGTCAGCGAGGTGGAGGGCAGTATGGAGGACTTTGTGGCAAAGCTCGACTCTGTCCCCGGCGTTGAGCAGGTGCGCGTGCTCGCCCTTGAATAAGGAGCAAAACGATGGCAGTCAAGCGCGACAGACAGCAGATCCGGGACATCCTGGAGCTGATCACGGGCTTTGATGAGACGATCGCGGAGATCGCCTCGCAGGAGCGTGTGCAGCAGGACGCTGCGGCGGAGGCGATGAAGGCGCTGTCCGAGAAAGCCCTGGGCGATATTCTGCGCGGCATGGACGTGGAGAACATCAACCGCGACAGACTCGGCCTCCGAGTCGCTTCCCTGCGCGCGGCAGGGATCGAGAACATGGAGCAGCTCTGCGCATTGTCCGCCGATCAGATCAACGAAATCAAGGGCATCGGGGACGAGGCGTCCTGGCTCATCTACACCATCGCGGGCCGCATCAAGAGAGAGACCGAGACCGGGCTCAAAATCCGCGTGAGTCTTGACGACAGAAGCGGCCCGGCGACCTCTCTTCTCCTGTCCGCCAAAACTGCCCGTGAAACGGCGGACGCGGTGCGTCAGGCAAAGGCGATATACAGCGACTATCACGAGAGCGTCCTGGCCGCGTGTCTTGCCGCCAAGCCCGCGGCGGGCGTCGTGCGCTGGATATTTCTGCCTGCGCAGAAGAAAAAAGAGGCGGTCGACGCGGCGCTCTATCTCTATAGCTTGCTGACGGGAGACTATGGGGCGCGCGTCAAGGCCACAATCGACGCCTATGACACGAGAGAAATCCCGGACGCAGACGGCGTGTGGGAAGACTTTCGGAAAAACAGCGCCGCCTATTATGCCGAGCTCGACCGCTTCGGCCAGGCGCTCAGCACCCGCATTGACAACAGCTACAGCGGCCTGCCGGAGGAACTTGTGCGGCAGGTGGAGATGGAGCCGCTCTATCTCGACGGCCTGCGAACGAGTCTGCGTGTCTATCAGGAGTTTGGCACGCGCTATATTCTGCGGCAGGGCAAGGTTCTGCTCGGAGACGAGATGGGCCTCGGCAAAACCGTACAGGCCATCGCCGCCATGGTCTCGCTGAACGCGCTGGGAGCGACGCACTTTATGGTGGTCTGCCCCGCAAGCGTGCTGGTCAACTGGACGCGCGAGATCACAAAATTCAGCGCCCTTGCCGTCACGCCCATACGCGGCGGCGATCAGACGGCGCTCAGGCGCTGGATGGAAAAGGGCGGCGCCGCGGTCACGACCTACGAGTCCATCAGCCGCTTTGCCCTGCCCGAGACCTTTTGTTTCGACATGCTGATCGCGGACGAGGCGCACTATGTCAAAAACCCGGCGGCACGGCGCACCCAGGCGCTGCTGGCTCTGCGCAAGAGGGTTGAGCGTGTCCTGTTCATGACCGGCACGCCCCTGGAAAACCGCGTGGACGAGATGTGCTTTCTTGTCTCCTGCCTGCGCCCGGATATCGCGGGCCAGGTGCAGAAGATGAAATATATCTCCTCCGCGCCGCAGTTTCGTGAAAAGCTCGCCCCGGTCTACCTGCGCCGCACCAGAGAAGATGTGCTGAGCGAGCTGCCGGAGCTCATCGAAAAAGAGCAGTGGTGCGAGATGGGCCCGGCGGAGTGGACGGCTTACATGCTCGCCGTTGCGGCCCAGAACTTCATGGCCATGCGCCAGGTCTCCTGGGACGTAGGCGATCTGAAGCACTCCTCCAAGGCGAAGCGCCTGATTGAGCTCTGCGACGAAGCGCGGGAGGACGGACGGAAAATCATCGTTTTCTCCTATTTCCGCGAAACGATACGCACCGTGCAGGAGCTTCTCGGCAAGCGCGCGCTTGAGCCGATCACAGGCTCTGTCTCCCCGCAAAGGCGGCAGGAGATCGTGGACGACTTTGCAGAGGCGGAGGACGGCGCGGTTCTCATCTGCCAGGTGCAGGCAGGCGGCACGGGACTCAACATCCAGGCGGCCTCCGTCATCATCTTCTGCGAGCCGCAGATCAAGCCCTCTATCGAGAATCAGGCCGTCTCCCGCGCCTACCGCATGGGTCAGCTCAGAAGCGTGGTGGTGCACCGCCTCCTCTGCGACAACACCGTGGACGAACGGATCATGGAAATCCTTCGGGAAAAGCAGGACGTTTTCGACGCCTTTGCCGAGGAATCGACCGTCGGCGGAGAGTATATCAAGGCGGAGCAGAGCATGAGCGCCGCCATCCTGCAAATGGAGAAGGCCCGTCTCGACTCCGGGGAGCTTGCGGCCTTGTCGGATAAGGCGTGAATTGAACACGGATATAATGTGTTTAAACAAATTTTGCGGATTGTAAATAAAAGCTCTTTCAATCTGTCAAATCTGTGTTATAATACAGACATCCACACAGAATGAGGAGAAGCGACATGGCTACGTCTACCAAAAAAGCGCTGGCGGATGCGCTAAAGAAAATGATGGCGCTCAAGCCCATCGACCGCATCACAGTTAACGATCTGGTGGAGACCTGCGGCGTCAGCCGTCAAACCTTCTATTATCATTTTGACGACGTATACGATCTGCTGGAATGGGTATTTGAAGAAGACGCAAACGCCAACCTGCCGAGCGAGGTAGTCTATGACAACTGGCAGCAGGACGTGACGCTGTGGTTCAAGTACCTCTATGACAACGCCGCTTTCGCCCTGAACGTCTATAACTCAAACAGCCGTCTCTACATGCTACGCTACATCAAGGGGAGACTGCGTGAGTGTATACGGAGCTTTTCGGAGATCGTGGCGGAGGATCGCTCCATCGACCGGGCGGACTTTGAGTTCATTGTGGAATTCTATTCCAACATCGTCGTCGGACTGATTTCCCAGTGGATGGATCTGGGGATGCAGCTTCCCAAGGAGATCACGACCGACAAGGTCCTGCGCGTACTCGACAACAGCATCGAAAACATCATGGAGAGGTTCCAGAAAAACTGAATGGCACATCTGCCGCCGGGCCCGGATCGGGCCCGGTTTTCTATTTAAAAATATTTTACAGGAATACTCTCCTGTTTTTGTTGAAAATGAACAGTATTTGCGTTATAATAAACCAATTGCAAAACGGCACCAAAGGGGGCGCAGTGATGGCCGAACTCAAAACCAATGTGATGCGCGTGCTCGATCAGAAAAAGATCGCCTATACAGCCCACAGCTATCCCCACGGGGAGGACGCGGTGGACGGCGTGACCGTCGCAAAGCTCACGGGACTTGAGCCCGAGCGCGTTTTCAAAACGCTGGTGACGCGCGGAGCAAGCAAGAAAAACTACGTCTTCGTGATCCCGGTCGCGGAGGAGCTTGACCTCAAGAAGGCGGCCAAGGCGGCAGGGGAGAAGTCCATCGCCATGATCCACGTCAGTGAGATCAACGCTCTTACCGGTTATGTGCGCGGCGGCTGCTCGCCCATCGGGATGAAGAAGCAGTTTGAAACCTTCTATCACGAAAGCTGCGAAGGACTTTCGACCATGGCCGTCAGCGCCGGGAAGATCGGCGCGCAGGTGGAGCTGGCCCCCTCGGAGCTCATTAAAATCACACGCGGCAGAACTGCCGACCTTATTGTTTAGGAGAATCAGCCATGCTGCAAAACAGCATTTTCATCAAAGGCGCGCGGGAGAACAACCTGAAAAACATCGACGTCGAGATCCCGCGCGACAAACTCGTCGTCGTCACCGGACTCTCGGGCAGCGGCAAGTCCAGCCTCGCCTTCGACACCATCTATGCCGAGGGGCAGCGCCGCTATGTGGAGAGTCTGAGCTCCTACGCCCGGATGTTCCTTGGCCAGATGGATAAGCCGGACGTGGACTATATCGACGGCTTGTCCCCGGCCATCTCCATCGACCAGAAGACTACGTCGAAGAATCCCCGCTCCACCGTCGGCACGGTGACGGAGATTTATGACTACCTGCGTCTTCTATGGGCGCGCATCGGCGTACCCCACTGCCCGAAGTGCGGGAAGGAGATCCGTCAGCAGTCCATCGACCAGATCGTGGACCGCATCATGGCCCTGCCCCAGGGAAGCAAAATACAGATCCTCTCTCCGGTCATCCGCGGCAAGAAGGGCGAGCATGTCAAGGTTTTGGAGGACGCGAAGAAGTCCGGCTACGTCCGCGCGCGCGTTGACGGCGCCGTCTATGATCTCGGCGAGGAGATCAGGCTTGAGAAAAACAAAAAGCACAATATTGAGATCATCGTCGACCGTCTGGTCATCAAGCCCGAAATCGTCCGCCGCCTGACAGACTCGGCGGAGACGGCCCTGGCCCTCTCGGGCGGGATCCTGCTGGTGGACACGGGCGCGGAGGAGCTGATGAGCTTTTCGCAGAACTACGCCTGCGAGGACTGCGGCATCTCCGTGGAGGAGCTGACGCCCCGGCTCTTCTCCTTCAACAACCCCCATGGGGCCTGCCCGACCTGTACCGGTCTCGGCGTGCAGCTTTTGGTCGATCCGGAGCTTATCATGCCGAACCCGAACCTCTCTGTCATGGACGGGGGGATTGTGGCCTCCGGCTGGAACAATATCAAGGGTGACTCTATCTCAAAAATGTACTTCGAGGCCCTTGCCAAGCGCTATCACTTCAAGCTCACGGAACCGCTGAAGGATCTCTCGAAGGACGCCATGGACGCGATACTCTACGGCACAAAGGGGGAGCCGCTTCAGCTTCGCTATGAGCGCAGCGAGGGTTACGGCGTCATCAAGCGCGAGTTTGAGGGCATCGTCAATAACCTCGAGCGCCGCTACCGCGAGACACAGAGCCCGGCCATGCGGGCCGATATTGAGGAGTGCATGGCCGAGGTGGACTGCCCGGAATGCCACGGCAGACGGCTCAAGAAGACCGCCCTCGCGGTTACGGTCGGCGGTATGAGCATTGCGGATTTTGCCGACCTCTCCGTGAAAAAAGCGCTTGAATTTATCGACAGTCTCACGCTCAGCGAGAAGGAGAGCCTGATTGCGGAGCGCATTTTGAAAGAGATCCGCGCCCGCCTCGGCTTTCTCACCAGCGTCGGCCTCGGGTATCTGACGCTCTCCCGCTCGGCGGCGACGCTCTCGGGCGGCGAGACCCAGCGCATCCGCCTTGCCACGCAGATCGGCTCAAGCCTTATGGGCGTGCTGTATATCCTGGACGAGCCGAGCATCGGCCTGCACCAGCGCGACAACGAAAAGCTGCTGAGAACGCTCAAGCAGCTGCGCGATCTCGGCAACACCCTGATCGTCGTGGAGCATGACGAGGACACCATGCGCGCGGCGGATTATATTGTGGACATCGGCCCGGGCGCGGGCGTCAACGGCGGAAAGGTCGTGGCGTCCGGCAGCCTTGAAGATATCTGTGCCTGTCCCGAATCCATCACCGGTCAGTATCTGAGCGGCAGCAGGTACATTCCCGTCCCGAGCGAGAGACGCAAAGGAAACGGCCACAGTCTGCTGATCCGCGGGGCCGCCGAGCACAATCTCAAAAACATCGACGTGGAGGTCCCGCTCGGGCAGTTCGTCTGCGTGACGGGTGTCTCTGGCAGCGGCAAATCCTCGCTTATTAACGAGGTGCTGTATAAAACCCTCGCCGCGATCAAAAACCGTGTCAAGGTGAGGCCTGGCAAGTGCGCCGGAATCGACGGACTTGAGTTTGTCGACAAGGTTATCGCCCTCGACCAGAGCCCCATCGGGCGCACGCCGCGCTCCAATCCCGCCACCTATACGGGAGCCTTCAACGACATCCGCGATCTCTTTGCCTCCACCCAGGATGCGAGACTGCGCGGCTACAGTCAGGGGCGCTTCTCCTTCAATGTCAAGGGCGGCCGCTGTGAGGCCTGCTCCGGCGACGGCCTCATTAAGGTGGAAATGCACTTTCTGCCGGATGTGTTTGTCCCCTGCGACGTCTGCGGCGGCAAGCGCTACAACCGCGAGACGCTGGAGGTCAAATACAAGGGCAGAAGCATCGCGGACGTGCTCGATATGACGGTGGAGGAGGCCTGCCTCTTCTTCTCCAACCAGCCTAAGATCCTGCACAAGATCGAAACGCTCTACGACGTCGGCCTCGGCTATATCAAGCTCGGCCAGTCCAGCACGACCCTCTCAGGCGGCGAGGCCCAGCGCGTCAAGCTCGCCACCGAATTAGCCAAGCGCTCCACCGGCTCGACCGTCTACGTTCTGGACGAGCCGACCACCGGTCTGCACATCGCGGATGTGCACCGGCTTATTATGATCCTCAACCGCCTGGTCGACGCGGGCAACACCGTTGTTGTCATCGAGCATAATCTGGACGTCATCAAGGTGGCGGACACGGTCATCGACCTCGGTCCCGAGGGCGGCGACGGCGGCGGCGAGCTGGTCTTTTCCGGCACGCCCGAGGACTGCGCAAAATGTGAGAGAAGCTATACCGGGCAATTCTTAAAACCCTTGCTTGAAAAGAACAAAGATCATGAATTCTTTTGAGGTGTCCCATGGACCAGGAACTGGATTACCAGGAACTCACGGGGACCGTGGAGACGGTCATTTTCAAAAATGAAGAAAACGGCTACACCATTCTGAGACTGCGCAGCGACAGCGGCGAGATTGTCACGGTGCTCGGCTGCTTCCCCTTTGCGGCTCCTGGAGAATCCGTGATCGCGAGCGGCAAATGGGTCAACCACAGCGTCCATGGCCGACAGTTCAAAGCGGAATACGCCCAGCGCTTTCTGCCGAGCTCTGCCCCCGCCATCTATCAGTTCCTGGCGGGCGGCTCCGTCAAGGGAGTCGGCCCCGCGACGGCTTCGCTGATCGTGGACCGCTTCGGAGATCGGACCCTGGAGGTGATTTTGAACAATCCCCAGGACCTTGCCTCTGTCAAGGGGATCAGCTCAGCCAAGGCGCAGCAGATCTCCAAGAATTTTCGTCAGCAGGCAGGGCTTCGGATGCTGATTGAGTTTGTCTGTTCCTTCGGCCTGCGCCCCATCCTCGCGATGCGCGCCTATAAATATTACGGGGACAAGGCGCTGGAAAGCCTGCGAGAGAACCCCTATCTACTGTGCAGCGCTCTCGTCGGCGGCACCTTCCGCGAAGCGGATGAGATGGCCCTCGGACTCGGCATGGGCGGCAGCAGCAAGAACCGCATCGGCGCCGCCGTGCTCTTCGAGCTCCAGCACAACACCGGCAACGGCCACTGTTTCATTCCCCGGGAAAAGCTCTCCGCCGTCACAGCCGAGCTGATCTCAGTGACGCCCGAGGAAGCTGACGAGTGTATAGCGGAGCTCATTGAGGACAATCAGCTCCGCTATGAGGAGATTGCGGGCGTGAACGCCTGTTATCTGCCGGAACTCTACGACGCCGAGACAAACGCGGCTGCGTGCTTTGCCCGCATGAGCAGGCGTACCTTCACGGATAAGCTCGACACGGAAAAGCTGCTCCGAAAGCTCGAGGCACGGCAGGGGATACACTACGCCCCCATGCAGCGCCAGACACTGGAGCTTGCGCTCAAAAACCAGCTGCTGGTCATCACCGGCGGGCCCGGCACCGGCAAGACAACCTCCATCCGCGCTATTCTCGCCATGTTTGACGAGCTCGGACTCAAAACCCTGCTCTGCGCCCCGACCGGCCGCGCCGCCAAGCGCATGACGGAGCTCACCGGTCAGGAGGCCGCGACGGTCCATCGCCTGCTCGGCGCAAAGTTTGACGAGGAGGGGGATCGGGTCGTCTTTACCAAGTGCGAAAAAGACAGACTCGACTGCGACGCGGTCATCCTGGACGAGTGCTCCATGGTCGATATTCTGCTGATGGACGCGCTGCTCAGGGCCATGCCGCCAGACGCGCGCCTCGTCATGGTCGGGGACGCCGACCAGCTCCCCTCGGTGGGGCCCGGAAATGTCTTCTCCGCGCTCATCCGCAGCCAGGTCGTGGCGGCAGTGCGTCTGACCGAGATTTTCCGCCAGAACGAGGGCAGCCGCATTGTGCGCAACGCCCACATGATCAACCGGGGCGAGCACCCCGATCTCTCCGAAAATGCCGGCGACTTTTTCCGCCTCAAAAGATTGCAGGGCGGCAGCACGGTGGAGACGATCACAGAGCTCTGCGCCGTGCGCCTGCCGAATAAAATGCATATTCCGCCCGAGGAAATCCAAGTGCTCTCGCCCACCAGAAAAGGGGAGACCGGCACCGTCAGCCTGAACCAGAGACTCCAGGCGGCTCTGAACCCGCCGTCGCCCGACAAGAAGGAAAAAGCCTTCGGGGATGTGATCTTCCGCGAGGGCGACCGCGTGATGCAGATCCGCAACAACTATGATATTCTGTGGAAAACAGAGAACAATAGCGAGGCAGGCATCGGCATCTTTAACGGCGACATGGGGACGCTCACCGCCATTGATCCGGAGAACGAGACCCTGACCGTCAACTTTGACGGGCGCATCGCGGTCTACGGCTTCGACGCGCTCACCGAGCTGGAGCACGCCTGGGCCGTGACGGTTCACAAGGCCCAGGGCAGCGAGTACCGGGCGGTGATTCTCGCCATCGGCGGCAGTTCCCAGCTTCTGATGACACGCGGTGTGCTCTATACGGCGGTGACACGTGCCAAAGAGCTTCTGATCCTTGTCGGCGACGACGCAGCCGCCCACCAGATGATCGACAATTACCGACAGTCCCGGCGCTATACGGCGCTGCGGGTACGGCTGCGCAAACTCTGCGGCGTATGAAGAGACTCTGGAATTGGCTCCTTGATCTCCTGTACCCGCCGCGCTGCGCTTTCTGCCGCAGATTTCTGACGGAAAAGGAGACAGGGCTCTGCCGCTTTTGCAGAGAAAAGTATGAAAATCGCAACATACAGCGAGAACTCAAGAACATAAGCGAGTGCGTCGCGCCTTTCAGCTATGAGGGCGAGGTGCGCGAATCCATCCTGCGCTACAAGTTTCACGGCGTGACCGCCTATGGGCCCGCCTACGCGGAATTTATCGCGAAAGCTATTGACGAATCGGGGATTTCCTGCGATAGTATGACATGGGTACCTTTGAGCCGTCTCAGACTTCGCAAGCGAGGCTACGATCAGGCGCAGATTCTTGCGGAGGAGACAGCAAAGAGATTGGACCTGCCCTGCGAAAGACTGCTCGTCAAGCGCGTGAACACGAAACCGCAGTCCGGGCTTTCCGGCGCGGAGGCACGCGCGAAAAACGCAAAGGGCGTCTATGCCTGCGTCGAGCCCGAGAAGGTCAAAGGCAGAAAGATCCTGGTGATCGATGACATCGTAACCACGGGCGCCACTCTGTCAGAGTGCGCTCTGACGCTGAAAAACGCCGGCTGCGCCGAGGTGTTCGCCGCTGCCGCCGCCTCGCGGCAATAGGGCGTTTGTAAGGAGAAATAGAATGAATCTGTTTGAGAGAGATATAGCCATCGACCTTGGCACCTCGTCCACGCTGCTGTTCGAGCAGGGCAAGGGCGTTGTGGCGAGAGAGCCGACCGTCGTGGCGGTGGACAAATTCAGCGGCAAGATTTTGAAGATCGGACAGGACGCGCAGAAAATGCTCGGCCGCACACCCGCAAACATCGTGGCCATCCATCCGGTGAACGCGGGCGTCATCTCGGACTATGAGATCACGGCCCAGATGCTGCGCGAGCTTGTCAGCCGCATCACCTCCTTCAGCCTTTTTAAGCCCTGTGTGCTGGCCTGCGTGCCGAGCTCTATCACCGGCGTGGAGGAGCGCGCCGTGATCGACGCCTCCATCGAGGCCGGGGCACGCAAGGTGTATCTGCTGGAGACGGCTGTCGCGACCGCGATGGGCGCGGGTGTCGATATTTCCAAGGCGGACGGCCACATGGTTATCGACATCGGCGGCGGCACGACCGAGGTTGCCGTCGTCTCCGGCGGCGGCGTTGTGGAGTGCCAGTCCATCAAGGTGGCGGGTACCAGCTTTGACGAATCTATTGTGAAATTCATCCGCCGCAAATACGATCTTCTCATCGGCATGAGCACGGCCGAGGAGCTCAAGCGCAGTATCGGCTGCGTGATCCAGCGCCCGGACATCAGCTTTGAGGAGGTCAAAGGCCGCGACCTCTCCAACGGCCTGCCCAAGACGGTGAAGATCAGCTCGACCGAGCTTATAGAAGCTTTTGTCGAGCCGATGAACCGCATTTTGGAAACCATCCACATCGTGCTTGAGAGCACCCCGCCGCAGCTGGTGGGCGATCTGGACAAAAACGGCATCATCATGTCCGGCGGCGGCAGCCTCATCTACGGTATTGACCGCCTCATCGAGCGCAGCACAGGCATCCGCACCATTGTGGTGGACGATGCGGTCTCCTGCGCGGCCTACGGGGCGGGGAAGATGCTCATGCACCTGGACATGCTGCAGGACGGGATGATGAACTTTTACCGCAAGCGTCAGCTCAAAGGATAAAAGGAGGGATCGCTTATGCGCTGCCCGATAAAGAAGAAAAATGATAAACCGCCCGTCTGTTCCGCGGTCATTGTCGCCGCAGGCAGCTCTCAGCGCATGGGGACGGACAAGATTATGATGAAGCTCGGCGCAATGCCGGTGCTCGCGCGGACCATACTCGCCTTTGAAAACAGCGAGTATGTCGACGAAATCATCATCGTCACCAGGACCGAGAAGCTGGAAGAGATCGCAAAGATGTGCCACGACAACGGCCTGCACAAGGTCAGACAGGTCGTGAGCGGCGGCGCTACCCGCATGGAATCAGCCCTCGCCGGGGTCTCGGCCTGCCGCCATGAAGCGGAGCTGATTGCCATTCACGACGGGGCGAGACCGCTTCTCACACAGGCACTCATTGAGAGAACCGTTTTAGCCGCGCGCGACTACCGTGCTGCGGTGCCCGCCGTCGCGAGCACTGACACGCTCAAGACCGTGGATGAAAAGGGCTTCATTGTCGGAACCGTAGACCGCGCCAGCACCGTAAGGGTACAGACCCCGCAGATCTTTGACGCCGATCTTATCAAGGGGGCGCTCACCAAGGCGGTCGAGCTGAATCTGCCGCTGACGGATGACTGCTCAGCCATGGACATGATGGGTGTGAAAACCTTTGTTGTCGAGGGAGAAGCGGAGAATATCAAGATCACCACGCCGAGCGACTATGTCACGGCGAAAGCGATCGTGGAGGACAGAAATGACTGGAATGCGAATCGGACATGGGTATGACGTGCACCGCTTGGTCGAGGGGCGGAAGCTGATACTCGGCGGGGTGGAGATTCCCTGGGAAAAGGGCCTGCTCGGCCACTCGGACGCGGATGTGCTGACCCACGCGCTGATGGACGCCCTGCTCGGCGCAGCAGCCCTCGGCGATATTGGCAAGCTCTTTCCGGACAGCGACGAGCGCTATAAGGGAGCGGACAGTGTGGAGCTGCTGCACACGGTGCGGCAGGTGCTCAAAGACGCGGGATATTGTGTCGTCAACGTGGACTGCACGGTCATTGCCCAGCGCCCAAAGCTCGCGCCGCACATCCCGCTGATGCGCGAAAAGCTCGCCGCCGCGATGGAGGTCGAGCTTGATCGGGTCAGTGTAAAGGCTACGACTGAGGAGGGTCTCGGCTTCTCCGGCGAGGGCCTCGGGATCGCGGCTCATGCCGTCGCGCTGATTGAGAAATTGTAAGGGATAACAGCATACGCCCAAGCCGCATAGGATGAATCGATCCTGTGTGAGCTTACGGCATAGATGTTGATCCGCCCCGCAGGAGGAATCTCTGCGGGGCGGATCGCGTTTTTGCCTTTTCGGAGGTATGCTTGATGAAATATCTGATTATGTGCAAATCCCTCACCAACGCGCAGAGAGCATCGCTGCTGCTGGAAAGACGCGGTCTCAGTGCCGCGGTCGTGAAGGCCCCGCAGAGCCTTCGCGCAAACGGCTGCGGCTATGCCCTGAGTCTCTACCGCCGTCTGCCGGAGGCGGTGGAGATCCTGAAAAACGGAAATCTTCTCACCGGCAGAATCTATATCCGCATGGAGGATGGAAGTTATCGGGAGGCTGCGTCCGATGATCTATCTCGATAACGCGGCCACAACGCTGATAAAGCCCGTCTCCGTGGGCCGCGCCATGCTGCGTGCCATGCAGGAATGCGCAAGTCCCGGCCGCGGCGGACACCGCGCCGCCATGCGGGCCGCAGAGCTTGTCTACCGCTGTAGAGAAACGGCCGCGGAGCTTTTTCACGTTCCGGATCCGTCGCGGGTCGTCTTCACCATGAACGCGACCCACGGCCTCAATATTGCCATCAACTCGCTTGTAAAAGAAAAGACAAAGGTCCTGATCTCCGGCTATGAGCACAATGCGGTGACCCGTCCGCTCCGACAGCGCGGCGCTGAGATCATTGTCGCAGAATCGCCCCTCTTTGACAGCGAAGCCTGCTTGCACGCCTTTGAAGAACAGATGGGGCAAGCCGGGCTTGTCATATGTACCATGGTCTCTAATGTCTTCGGCTTTATTTTGCCGATTCGGAAGATTGCGGCACTCTGCCGGGCGCGGGGCGTCCCCCTGATCGTGGATGCCTCGCAGGCGGCGGGGGTTTTGGACATTGACTTTCAGGCGCTCGGCGCGGCCTTTGTCGCCATGCCGGGGCATAAAGGCTTATTCGGCCCGCAGGGGACCGGTCTGCTGCTCTGCGGACAGGAGGGCGAGCCTCTTCTTTTCGGCGGCTCCGGCTCCGACAGCCTTCTGCAGGAGATGCCCGGCTATCTGCCGGACAGACTGGAAGCGGGCACCCACAATGTCCCCGGGATTGCGGGACTTCTCGCTGGGATGGAGTATGTCAGGGAGCGGGGAGCTGAGAAGATCATGGATCAGGAGTGCGCCCTGCTCTGTACAGCCGTCGAAGAGCTGCGGGATTTTGCAGGGGCAGAGCTGTTCACCGGCCAGGAGGGGATGCAAAGCGGCGTACTGTCTCTGCGCGTCCGGGGCATGGACTGCGACGAAGCGGCCAATCAGCTCTCCGAGCGCGGAATCTGCCTGCGCAGCGGCCTCCACTGCGCGCCGTTTGCCCATAAGAGCGCGGGGACGCTGGAAACCGGAACACTGCGCATGAGCTTTTCACCTTTTGTCAGTGAGTCAGAGCTCAGACTCTGCTGCCAGGCGATCAGAGAATTATCACAGAGAAAGCGCTAAAAAACTTGCCTTTTCGCGGTTCATGCGATATAATATATAGATAGGATTAAAATAGAAAAAGTATGTGTACAGATATGAGGAAAAAGCATGGAAACCATAACCAATGCGCTTAGCCGCGCAGGCAATTATATGGCGACGATAGGTATTTCGGATTTTATCGATATCATTATTGTCGCCTTTCTGATCTACCGGACAATCTGGTTCATCCGGAAATCGAGCTTTATCAATCTGGCCAAGGGCCTGTTTCTCGTCCTGGGCGCTCTGTGGGCATCAGAATTTTTTGATCTCATCATGATCAACTATATTCTGCGCAAGGCGGTTGAGTTGGGAATGATCGCGCTGGTCATCCTCTTTCAGCCGGAGCTTCGCCGTCTGCTGGAGCGTATGGGCAGCACGCTCAACACCAACCTCGGCAGCACCGGTACGGATATGACGCGCGCAATCAGCGAGGTGGTCCAGGCCTGCGGGGACATGTCCGCGACGAGGACCGGCGCTCTGATCGCTTTCGAGCGCAACGTCTCGCTCTCACCGATTATCGGCACCGGCTCCGTCGTGAACGCCGACACCAACGCGGAGCTGCTCAAGAATCTCTTCTTTAAAAACGCCCCTCTGCACGACGGCGCTGTCATCCTGCGCGACAGCCGCATTGAGGCCGCAGGCTGTGTGCTTCCACTGTCAAAGAAGATGAACCTCAGCAAGGATCTTGGCACGCGCCACCGCGCCGGCATCGGTCTGAGCGAAGAGTCGGATGCCGTCGTCGTAATGGTCTCGGAGGAGACCGGCGCGATCTCCGTAGCGCACGGCAATTCCTTTGAACGGCATCTCAGCACCGGCGAGCTCGCCTCCGTCCTGACGAGGGAGCTGATCCGTGAAGAGAACAAAGAAGAAAAACCGGGCCTCTGGGGCGCTGTCAAGCAGTTCTTCAAACCCAATGACAATTACAGTGAGGATGAAAATGAAAGCGAATCTGAGAAAACTGTATAACAGCAAGGCCTTTTGGTTCATTATCTCACTGATCTGCTCCATGATCATCTGGGTCTATGTCGCAAGCGTCGAGACCGAGGAATTCAAGCAGACCTTCCGCGGCGTGCATGTCCAGCTTGTCGGTGAGACGCTGCTGAGAGATTCCAAGAATCTTGTCATCACCGACATGGACACCAGCACCGTGACCGTCGAGGTCGTAGGGCCGCGCCGTATCGTCGGCAGTCTTGACTCCGAAAAAATCTTCGCGCAGATCGATGTCTCCAAGCTGTCCCGTGCAGCCTTTACTTCTCAGCAATACACGGTCAGCTTTCCGGACGGGACAGACACCAGCAATCTGACCGTAACGCGAAAGACGCCTGAGACTATCAACTTCATGGTCTCCGCACAGACAACAAAATCCGTTCAGGTGAGAGGCAGCTTTGACGGCTCCGTGGCTGAGGGCTTTACCGCCGAGGCGCCTGTCTTTGAACCGGCCACCATCACGCTCTCCGGCCCGGAAGCCTATCTGAGAAATGTTGATTACGCCTGGGTCAGCTTCGGCAAGGAGAACGTGGACAGCACCTATGAGGCTGAAACGGGCTTTACCCTGATGACGGCGGATGGCACACCGGCCTCTACGACGGGGATCACCTTCTCCACGGATGTGGTCAACGCGAGACTCCCGATCCTGATGCTCAAGGAAATCAGTCTCGGCGTCAACCTTATTGAGGGCGGCGGCGCAACGGCGGAGAATACCAAGATCACGATTGAGCCTGATTCCGTCTCACTTGCGGGCGATTCCAAGCTGCTGGCCGGCATCAACAAAATTACGCTCGCAACCGTGGATCTGGCCGACTTCACTTCTACCTTCAGCGACACCTATCCCATTCCCATCGACAACGAACTCAAGAACATCACCGGTGCGACGGAAGCCAAGGTGACAGTTGAGATCGTCGGTCTCGATACCAAGAGCTTCCGTGTGTCGAACATCTCCTGCATTAATGTTGCCGAGGGCTATACCGCCAACATCCTCACCGAAAATCTGGATGTGACGCTGCGCGGCAATCCGGAGAGTCTGGCACAGCTCAAGCGAGAGAGCATCCGAGCGGTCGCGGATCTGACGGATATAGGCGCTGCGACCGGGACTTATATGCCTAAGGTCAGAATTTATGTGGACGGCTTTACCGACGTCGGCGCGATCCGCATGAACGGCGCGGATTACACGGTATCTGTCGAGATCGAGAGGGCAACCCCATGACCCAGGACGCGATCGTTTTCAAGTGCCTGAATGACGAAATGGCTGAGGTCGTCGTGACACGCGCGACGGCCTGCGGCTCCAACTGCTCAAGCTGTGAGGCATGCGTGTTTCAGAATGAGCTCAAGACCGTAGCCCGAAACCTGATCGGCGCAAAACCGGGGCAGAAGGTGCTGATCGAGAGCAAGTCCTCGCGCGTCTACGGGGCGATCCTGCTGGTGTATATTGTGCCGATCCTACTTGCGATTATCGGCTGCTTTTCAGCCTACGCCGCCGGCGCGTCGGAGGGGATCTGCGTGCTCTGTACGTTCCTGGGCTTCATGCTGGGCGCGGCAGTCGTCGTGATCAGCCAGAAGCTCAAGCGGGACAAGCAGTCTATCACATTCGATATCGTTTCATTCAATTGATTGGAGAGACAATATGATTAAAAGCATGACCGGCTACGGCAGCGCGCAGGGCAGCGTTGAGGGCCTGCGCATCACTGTCGAGCTCAAGAGCGTGAACAACCGTTTTCTGGACGCCTCCGTGCGTCTGCCCCGCCGCTTTCTCTTTGCCGAGGATGCGGTGAAGTCCGCGGTGCAGCGGCATATCAGCCGCGGCAAGGTGGACGTCTTCGTGACTGTCGATTCCGGTGAGGAGGGCGATGTGGACGTCAAGGTCAACGAGGCCCTGCTGCGCGGCTATCTGGAGGCTTTCCGGCATATTTCGGAGGAGTACGGCATTCCGAACGACGCGACAGCCCTGTCTGTCGCGCGCTTCCCAGACGTGCTGACGGTCGAGAAGAAGGATCTGGACGCGGACGCCGTGTCCGAGGGGCTTTTGGAGATCACAGAGAGAGCTCTCTGCGACTTTGACGCCATGCGCCTGCGCGAGGGAGAAAAGCTCCGGGACGATGTGCTGTCGAGGCTTGAGACCATAGACGCGCTGGTCACGACGGTTGAGCGCGAGAGCCCGAAGACCCTCGCCGAGTATCGGGCGAGGCTTGAGGCCAAGATGGCTGAGGTGCTGGGCGGCGCCGGCTTTGACGAAAGCCGCATCCTCACAGAGGCCGCGATCTTCGCCGACCGCATTGCCGTGGATGAGGAGACTGTCCGCCTTCGCAGCCACATGAGCCAGCTCAGCGCCATGGTCAGCGGCGACTCGCCTACGGGCCGCAAGATTGACTTTCTGGTTCAGGAATTTAACCGTGAGGCCAATACCATAGGCTCCAAGTGCCAGAATTCCGATATTGCCCACACGGTGGTGGATCTGAAATCCGAGATTGAGAAGATCCGGGAGCAGATCCAGAACATCGAGTAGGGGGCGGGCCATGAAGCTGATCGGAATAGGCTTCGGCAATCTCGTGTCCGCCGGACGCATCATCTCCATTGTGAGTCCCGATTCCGCGCCCATCAAGCGCATGATCCAGGACGCGCGGGAGAGGGGACTGCTGATCGACGCCTCCTTCGGCAGAAGCACGAGGGCGGTGCTTGTCATGGACAGCGGCAACGTGATCCTATCCGCGCTCGCGCCCGATACCCTGGCGGAGCGCTGCGAAGATAATACGCAGGAAGGCGGTAACAGAAATGAGTGAGAGAGGAAAGCTCCTGGTCATCTCCGGCCCCTCCGGTGCGGGGAAGAGCACCGTTGTTTTCAAGGCCATTGAGGGGAGAACGGATATCTGCTTTTCGACATCTGTCACGACGCGCGCGCCTCGCCCCGGCGAGGTCGACGGACGGGAATACTTTTTCGTCGACTTTGAGCGCTTTCGTGAAATGGTCGAAAAGGACGAACTGCTTGAGCACGCCGAATATGTGGCCAACCGCTATGGCACGCCGCGCTCCTATGTGGAAAAACGCCTGTCGGAGGGCATGAACGTGCTGCTGGATATTGAGGTCCAGGGCGCGCGTCAGGTTCGCCGCAGAATGCCGGAGGCTGTGCTGATCTTCATTGCGCCGCCTTCCATGGAAGAGCTGGAGAGACGCCTCAGAGGCCGTGCGACCGATTCGGAGAGTGCAATCGAGGGTCGGCTCATCCGTGCCCGCCAGGAGTATCAGGAGGCCGATTTCTACGATTACCTGATTATTAACGACGACGTGGAGAAGGCCGCCGCCAAGCTCAACGCCATTATTGAGGCCGAGCACTGCCGCTTTTCCGACTGGGCGGACTGGCTCCGCCTGCATTGATCAAAGGATAAAAAAACCTGTAAAATTGCCCGCCGCGGCCTTAATGCGGCAGATTGGAGAATTGTTATGATGCTTTATCCGCCTGTTGCCGACCTCGTCGATAAAATCGGCAGCCGTTACCAGCTTGTCAACCTCGTGGCCAGACGCGCCCGTGCCCTCTCCGCCGAGGCGGAGGAGAAGCAGCTTCCCCTTGAGAGAAAGGCTGTCTCCACCGCCATCGAAGAGGTCTATACCGGCAAGCTCAGCATCGACGAGTGATATACAATGCGGGTATTCCTGCCCAAATGAGAGGTACGCATGTCCAGGACAGTGGCGAAGATCGCGGTCTCGGCCGCGACATACTGGCTTGACAAGCCCTATGATTATCTGATACCGCCCGAGCTCGCGGAGAAAGCCCTCCCCGGTATGCGGGTTCATGTGCCCTTTTCAAGGGGCAACCGCAGGTCGGAGGGCATTATCCTTGCCGTGAGCGATCAGAGCAGTTACGAGCAGCTCAAAGCGGTGCTCACTCTGCTGGATGAGGAGCCGGTGATCTCGGAAGAGCAGATCCGCCTTGCCCTCTTCATGCGCGAGCGCTTCTTCTGCACCGTCTATGACGCGGTGCGCGCCATGCTCCCGGCGGGCCTGTGGTTCGACGAGGAGGGGCGCAGGCGCGCGAAGGACAAAAATCAGGAGATGGTTCGCCTCGTCCTTGCGCCCGAGGAAGCGGAGGCCCTGCGCGATGCCAAGCGCATGCGCTCTCCCGCTCAGGCGCGTATTCTCGAAGAGCTCTGCGCTTTCGAGTGTCTCCCGACACACGATCTGCTCCTGCACACCGGGACTAAAAAACCGACGCTCAAGGCGCTTGAAAAGGCCGGTGCTGTCGAGCTGTATGAGAGAGAGGTCTACCGCCGCCCGCAGATCCATGTCGGCGATACAAGGCCCCTGCCTGTGCTCTCGGAGGAGCAGGAGCGCGCTTTTTCCGGTATTGACGCGCTCGCGCGTTCCGAAAAGGCCGGGGCAGCGCTTCTTTTCGGCGTGACCGGCAGCGGCAAGACCAGCGTGTATATTCACCTTATCGACCGCCAGCTCAGGCGCGGCCGCTCTGTGATCCTTCTGGTCCCGGAGATCGCGCTGACGCCGCAGATGATCGAGACCTTCTCCTCCCATTTTGGGGACGAGGTCGCAGTCCTCCACAGCAGCCTCTCGGTTGGGGAGCGCTACGATGAGTGGAAAAGGGTCAAATCCGGCAGAGCGCGCGTCGTCATCGGCACGCGCAGCGCCGTCTTTGCCCCGGTTCCCGAGCTCGGCCTCATCATCATCGACGAGGAGCAGGAGGAGACCTACAAATCCGAGAACATCCCGCGCTATCATGCAAGGGATGTGGCTAAATACCGCTGCGCCAAGGCAAACTGCCTGCTGCTGCTCGGTTCGGCCACGCCGGACGTGGTCAGCATGCACGCGGCCAAAACCGGGCGCTATGCCTTCTTTGAGCTTCAAAGCCGTTATAACGAGCGCGAGCTGCCCGCGGTCGAAATCGTCGATATGAAACGGGAGCTCAGGCGCGGCAACGGCGGCAGTATCAGCTCTGTTCTTCGTGAAGAGCTTCAGAAGAATCTTGAACGAGGGGAACAGAGCATCCTGTTTATCAACAGACGCGGAGCAAACCGCCTGATCAGCTGTGGAGAGTGCGGCTATGTCTACCGCTGCCCCCGCTGCAGCGTGTCCCTGACCTATCACAGCGCAAACGGCCGGCTCATGTGCCACTACTGCGGCTATTCGCAGCGCCCGGACGAGAGCTGTCCGGACTGCGGCGGTGCGCTCAAATACATCGGCGTCGGCACGCAGATGGTGGAGGAAGAGCTGAAGGAGCTGTTTCCCGATACGCCCGTTCTGCGCATGGACGCGGACACGGTTGCGCCGGTCGGCTCGCACGAAAAGCTGCTCGACCGCTTTCGGGATGAAAAAATCCCTGTCATGGTCGGCACCCAGATGGTCACCAAAGGCCTGAATTTTGAAAATGTTACCCTGGTCGGCGTCATCTCTGCTGATCAGAGTCTGTACGCCGGGAGCTATCGGGCAGGGGAGAGGACCTTTTCCCTCATCACCCAGGTGGTCGGGCGCAGCGGCAGGGGCAGCAAGCCCGGCCGTGCCGTCATCCAGACCTTTACGCCCGACAATGAGACCATTGTCCAGGCGGCCCGTCAGGACTATTTCGCGTTTTACGCCTCCGAGACAGAGCTGCGGAAAATCCAGCGCACGCCCCCGTTTTCTGAGATTCTGGCCGTCACTGTCTCCGGCATGAACGAGGAGCATGTCTACCGCTGCTGCCGGATGATACGCCAGCGCCTCGACAGTCTGCTCGAGACGAACGCCTCGGCGCAGGTGCTTGGACCCGCGCCACTTGCTGTGGTAAAGGTCAACAACCGCTACCGATACCGCGTGATGCTCTACGGCGGCGCAAACGGCGGTCTGCGCGCTCTGCTTGCTTCTGTTGTGATGGAATTTTGCAGGGATAAACGCTTTGCCGACGTTTCCATTTTTGCGGACAATGATCCGAATGACTGACAGATTGGAGAAACACACATGGCACGCAGAAACATACTCACCAAGGAAGAGCCGGGCCTGTACAAAAAGTGCCGTCCCGTCACGGAATTTAACGCGAGACTCCATCAGCTGTTGGACGATATGGCCGACACACTCGAGCCGGAAAACGGCGTGGGTCTCGCAGCGCCCCAGGTCGGTGTGCTGCGCCGCGCGGTCATCGTGCTGGAGACCAACGTTCCGGAAGGGGAGGACGAATATCTCATTGAGCTCGTAAACCCCGAGATCATCGAGAGCTCCGGCGAGCAGTACGGCGCGGAGGGTTGCCTGAGCGTCCCCGGCGAGTACGGCATGGTCAGACGCCCTATGAACGTGAAAGTTCGAGCCCAGGACCGCGACGGCAACTTTTTTGAGGTTGAGGGGACGGGGCTCACGGCCCGCTGCTTCTGCCATGAGATCGACCATCTCGACGGCGTCGTCTTCACTTCCAAGTGTGAACGTATGCTCAGCGAGGAAGAGCTTGAATCCGGAAAGCTCGAAGAGGAGTAAAGTATGCGCGTCGTGTTTATGGGGACCCCGGACTTTGCGGCGGCTTCCCTAAGAAAACTGATTGATGAAAACTATGAGATCGCGGGTGTCTTCACTCAGCCGGATAAGCCCAAGGGGCGCGGCATGGAGCTCAGCTTCTCCCCGGTGAAGGAGCTGGCACTCAAGCACGGTCTGCCGGTTTATCAGCCCGAGAAGATGCGGGACGGGACGGCGCTTGCCGTTTTACGGGAGCTGCGGCCCGATATTCTGGTGGTCGTAGCCTACGGGCGTATCCTGCCTGACGAGCTGCTGGCGGTGCCGAAATACGGCGCGGTCAACGTCCACGGCTCGCTGCTGCCCCAATACCGGGGCGCGGCGCCGATCCAGTGGGCAGTTCTGAACGGAGACAGAATCAGCGGCGTGACCACTATGTACCTGGCCCACGATATGGACGCGGGGGATATCATCTATCGCGAGGAGACCGAGATCGGCGAGTTTGAGACCGCGGGCGAGCTCTTTGACAGGCTCATGGTCTTGGGCGCAGAGCTGCTTGTAAAGACGCTGCGTGACATTGAAAACGGGACGGCTCCGCGTATTCCGCAGGATCACAGCAAAGCGACTTACGTCAAAATGCTGGATAAGTCCATTTGTCCCATTGATTGGAACAGAACGCCCCGCGAGATCGTCAAGCATATATACGGCCTGCAGCCCTGGCCGGTGGCGACCATGGAGCTGGAAGGGAAGTGCTTTCGCGTGTTCGCCGCGGTCTATACCGATCAGAGAACCGCCAAAGCTCCCGGCAGCGTGGTGCGCGCGGACGACGGCGGACTTGTCATGGCCTGCGCCGACGGCGAGTGCCTGTGCATCACCGAGCTCCAGGCCCCCGGGAAGAAGCGGATGAAGGCCGCCGATTTCCTTCGCGGCCACCGCATCGCGGCAGAATGAGCGTACAGCTCAACGCGCGGCAGGCCGCGCTGGAGACACTGATCCGCTGCCGCCGGGACGGCTCCTGGTCGGGTGCGGCGATCGATGCCTGTGTTAAAAAATACGATCTTGATCGCCGGGACGCGGCTCTGGCCTCGAAGCTCTGCCTGGGCGTGCTGCAAAATACCGCGCTCTGCGATTATTACATCGGCTGCTTTTGCAGCTCGAAGCTCGAACCCGTGGTGCGGGATATCCTGCGCCTCGGCGTCTATCAGCTCCTGTTCCTGGACCGCATACCCGCGCGGGCGGCGGTCAATGAGACGACTGCGCTCTGCCGGCCGAAGGGACTCGCACGGGCCGTGGGGCTGGTCAACGCGGTGCTGCGCCGTATCTCCGATGAAAAGGATCACTTGCCCGAGATCCCCGGAGAGGGGACGTCAGACTATCTGTCGATCAAATACAGCCACCCGCTCTGGCTGTGCACATATTTGGTTGAACGCAAGGGCTATCCCTTTGCCGAGGCCTTTTTGAAAGCCAACAACGAAGCGGCTCCGCTCTGCCTGCAGGTCAACACCCTCAAGGTTGACACGGGGGACTATGTTCGTGCGCTGGAACGGGCGGAAATGCCCTGCCGCGTTCTCACACCGGAGGGCTGCCTTGTGCTCGATGGGGGACTTGCCTCCGCTCTGCCGGGGTATGAAGAGGGGCTTTTCTACGTACAGGACAGGGCAGCGCGCCTTGCGGTGGAAATTGCCGCGCCGGAATCCGGTATGCGCGTTCTGGACGCCTGCGCCTGTCCGGGAGGCAAGAGCTTTGCCGCCGCCATCCGCATGAAAGACGAGGGCAGCATCCTCTCCTGCGACATCCATGCGAAAAAGCTGCGCGTGCTGGAGGAGGGAGCGGCCCGTCTCGGATTGAAAAGCATCCAAACAAGAGCGATGGACGCGCGTACTTTTGACCCCGCCTTTGAAGAAGCCTTTGACCTGGTGTTCGCAGACGTGCCCTGCTCGGGGCTCGGCGTGATTGCTAAAAAGCCGGAGATACGCGAGAAGAATCCCGGGAGTCTCCGGGAACTGCCCGACATACAGTCAGCGATTCTGGAAAACCTGAGCCGCTATGTAAAGCCCGGCGGCATCCTGCTCTACGCCACCTGTACCGTCCTTTCAGAAGAAAACGAGGGTGTGATCCGCGCTTTTCTGAAAGGGCACAGCGCGTACAGGGCCGAGGACTTTACCCTCTGCGGCATAGAGAGCACAGACGGCATGTATACATTCTGGCCGAATATTGACGGCACGGACGGCTTTTTTGCCGCGAAACTCAGAAGGATTGATTGAGAGACCATGACAGACGCATTTGAGAGAAAGGATATCCTCTCCCTGCTGCCGGAGGAACTGGAGGCGGAGTTTGCCGCGCTCGGCGAGGCGAAGTTTCGTGCCGCCCAGGTTTTTCAGTGGCTGGGCCGCGGCGTGCGCGATTTTGAGGGAATGAGCAATCTCTCAAAGGAACTGCGGCAAAAGCTCAATGACCGCTTCTATCTTTATGAGCCAAAAGTCCTGAGCAAGCAGGTCTCCGCCATTGACGGAACCATCAAGTACCTTTGGGAGCTGCGCGACGGCAACGCCGTGGAGACCGTGGTGATGAGCTATAAGCACGGCAATACGGTCTGCGTCTCCTCACAGGTCGGCTGCCGTCAGGGCTGTGCTTTCTGCGCCTCCACCATCGGCGGGCTGGTGCGCAACCTGAACGCCTCCGAGATTCTGGACGAGGTGCTGTTCTCCGAACTCGACTCCGGGAAAAAAATCTCCAACATCGTTCTGATGGGCATCGGGGAGCCGCTGGACAACTTTGACAATGTCATGCGCTTTCTGGAGCTTGTCAACCATCCGAAGGGCATGAACATCGGCATGCGTCACATTTCCCTGTCCACCTGCGGGATTATCGAGAGATTTGATGAGCTCGCGGAGAGAGACCTGCAGCTTACGCTCTCTGTCTCCCTGCATGCCCCGGACGACGAGACGCGCTCGCGCATCATGCCGGCCAATCACGGCCGGGGGGTGGAAAAGCTCATCGATGCTTGCAGAGTATATTTTGAAAAGACCGGTCGGCGTATCTCCTTCGAGTACGCGATGATCGACGGCGTCAACGACAGCCCGGAACAGGCAAAGCTGCTGGCCAGGCACGCGAAGGCCGTGTCGGCCCATGTCAATCTCATTCCGCTCAACCATGTGGAGGAACGGCAGTTTCAGCCCTCCACGCCGGAGCATCTGAAACGCTTTATCAAGATCCTTGAGGACGACGGCGTCAATGTCACCGTCCGCCGCAGGCTCGGCTCCGATGTGGACGCCTCCTGCGGACAGCTCAGAAGAAAAATGCAGAAAACACAGAGAGGAGGACAAAACGCTTGAAGAGCTTCGGCTTAACAGACAAGGGGGCAATCCGAAAGGACAATCAGGACTGCTTTATCCTGGAAAAATGCGAGGCCAAAAACTGCCTGATCGCCGCGATCTGCGACGGCATGGGCGGCGCGAACGCCGGCAGCATCGCAAGCCAGCTCTCCAACAAGGCTTTTGTCTCCTATCTCTATACAAAGCTCAACTCCCGTCTGCCGCGTAACGTTGACTACAAGCGGATACTCGAGCAGGCCTGCGCGGAGGCCAACGGCGTCGCCTACGAATACTCCCATTTTGACGACGAGTATGACGGCATGGGTACAACGATTGTCGGCGGTGTGATTAAGAATAACGGGAATGGGTATATTATCAATGTAGGCGACAGCCGCGCTTATCTGATCTCCCGCCGCCTAAAAAGCATACGCCAGATCACCCGTGACCACTCTCTCGTGGGGGAGCTGTTGGAAGCGGGGGCAATCACGGCCGAACAGGCGCGCAGTCACCCGAAAAAGAATGTTATCACCAGAGCGCTCGGCTCCGAGGCCCTAGTCAATTGTGATTACTTTACTTTTTCGCTGCAGAACGGCGATCTGCTGCTTCTCTGTTCGGACGGCCTTTCCAACATTGTGTCCGACTTGGAGATGCTTGAGTACGCAAAGGAGTTTCCAGAGCCTGAGGCGCTGTGCCGTGCGCTGATGAGCAAGGCCCTGAATCGCGGAGCGCGGGACAATGTGACGGTCGTGGCCGTCATGCGCTGATAAATCCGTATGGAGAACGGTATGGACAACAAGGACAAATACATCGGTCAGGTTTTTGACGACCGCTACGAGATTCTCGAGCTGATCGGCGAGGGCGGCATGTCGATTGTTTACAAGGCGCGCGACCAGCGTCTAAACCGTTTTGTCGCCGTCAAGATCATGCGTGACGAGATGGCCTCGGACGAGGAGTTCCGCCGCACCTTCTGCGCGGAAGCCCACGCGGTCGCCATGCTCTCCCATCCGAATATTGTGGCGGTCTACGACGTCAGTCACAGCGATGAGATCGAATACATAGTCATGGAACTTGTAGACGGTATCACGCTGAGACAGTATATGGACAGGCGCGGAGCTCTTCAGTGGCGTGAGACGCTGCACTTCACGCGGCAGATTGCCCGCGCGCTGTCGCACGCCCATGAGCGCGGCATCATCCATCGCGACATCAAGCCCCAGAACATTATGATGCTCCGGGATGGGACGGTCAAGGTAGAGGATTTCGGCATTGCCGCCCTGGAAAACGACGCCTACGAGAGCAATGGCCAGGCGATCGGCTCCATCCACTATATCGCCCCGGAGCAGGCGCGCGGCGAGCTGCCGGATGCCCGCAGTGACATCTATTCTCTCGGCATTGTCATGTATGAGATGCTTACCGCCCAGAAGCCCTATGACGGCGAAACCATCGGCGAGATCGCTGTCAAGCATATCAATGCCGCTGCTGTTCCGCCGCATGAGCTTGTCCCGGACGTCCCTCCGGAGCTTGAACGCATCACGCTCAAGGCGATGTGCGCTGACATTGAGGAGCGCTACCAGAACGCGGAGGAACTGCTTGAAGATCTGGACGCCTTTCTTCAGGAGCAGATGACGCCGCCCGAGCCGGAGGAAAAGCCGCTGGAAAACCCGGCGGTCATGCCGATCCGTTCGGTGAGCGAGATGAACAAGGAGCGTTTTCTCCTTCGCCACCGCAGGGCGCGGCGCGTCACCTTCCTGATGGGCGCCTTCGGCGCGCTGGGACTGTGCGTGGTGATGTTTATTTTCATGTGGGACTTCTGGCTGAAGGATGTTTTCTCCCCGGCGGAGCGCATCAGTCTGCCCAATTTCGTCGGAGGCGACTATCAGCGGATCCTCGATAACGCGGAGCTTGCGTCCATGTACAGCTTCGACGTGGTCTATGTGATCAATACCGAGACTGAGAGCGGCACCGTGCTCTCCCAGAATCCCGACCCCGGCCGCAGCATGATGATCACGCCCGACGGCATCAAAGTCGAGCTCTCCGTCAGCACCGGTAAAGTCTTTAACGCCGTCCCGGACGTCATCAACCTTGATTATCGCGAGGCCAAGAACCGTCTGCAAAAGGCCGGATTCATCGCGGATATCGAAAACGCCACCTCCAGCACCGTGACCAAGGACTACGTCATCAGCACCAGTCCCATGGCCGGGGAGCAGATGAGTTCAGGCTCCACGGTCTATGTCGTTGTTTCCACCGGCCCGCAGACCAGCTATATCCGCATGCCAAATGTGATCGGTCTGTCCGAGGAGGCAGCGATCGCAAAACTGGAGAGCGCCGGTCTGAGCTATGGCGGCTCCGACCATGTCAACAGCGACGTCGACGCGGGCACTGTCATCGGTCAGAGTTCTGACGCCTTCACCGAGGTGGAGGAGCACTCCAAGATCCACCTGAAGATTTCCCTCGGCCCGCTCGAGTAAGAGAGGCAAAAGAGATGATCGAAGGAATCATTGTCAAAGCGCTCAGCGGCTTTTACTATGTGGCGGCGGAGGGCAGGCTTATCGAGTGCAAAGCCCGAGGCCGCTTCCGCCTGGACGGGAGTTCACCCCTGGTGGGGGACCGTGTCCTGTGCAGCCTGGACGCCCATGGCAAGGGCCGGGTGGATGAGGTGAAGGAGCGCAAAAACTGGTTTATCCGCCCGGCGGTTGCAAATATCGACACGCTGGTCTTTATCGCGGCCAACACCAATCCTGTTACAGACCCCTTTCTGGTGGACCGTTTCTCCGTTATCGCGGCGGAGGCCGGCTGTGAGCTGGTCGTCTGCATCAACAAAACGGACATTGACCCGGGCGACGCACTCTTTGAAGTCTTCACAAAGGCTGGTTTCCCGGTCGTGCGTACCAGCGCCGAGACAGGGGAGGGGACAGACAAGCTGCGCGCACTCCTGCGCGGCAAGGTCTGCGCGTTCAGCGGAAATTCCGGCGTCGGCAAGTCAAGCCTCTTGAACGTTCTGCTCCCGGAAGCCCATATCAAGACCGGCGAGGTGAGCGAGAAGCTGGGCCGCGGCCGGCATACGACCCGGCACGTGGAGCTCTACACGCTTGAGGGGGATACATATGTTGCAGATACCCCGGGCTTCGCGTCCCTGGATGTGACAATGACCAATGTCATATTAAAGGAGCAGCTCCAATATGATTTCCCGGACTTTGGCCCCTATCTCGGCAGTTGCCGCTTCCACGACTGCGCCCATTTGAAGGAGCCGGACTGTGCCGTGATGAAAGCTGTGGCGGTAGGGGAGATTGCCGAGAGCCGCTACCGCTCCTATGTGAAGCTGTATGAGCTCAGCGCCCAGCACAAATTCTGGGAATATAAAGACGAATAAACAGACCGCCTCCCGCGTATGCTGTACGGAGTACACAGCGCGGGGGGCGGTTTTTATGCGCAGAGGGCGTCGATGTCTTTGGGGACTGGTCGCCATCTTTATGGGATTGGTCATTCTGCTGTCCCTTGTCCTGCCGTCGTCGTTCTGGTGGTTTGCGCTGGCGGCCGGACTGATCGCTTTTGGATTGTGGTATATTCGCTGCTGTTGAGGGAAAGGAGAGGGCAATGAAGGTGATTGTTTTCAGGCTGCCGCGGTTTCTGGCAAAAATCCTGATCCGGCTGCGGGCATAAGGGCACACAGTTTTGAATACAATGTAGCTGACGGGAGAATAGAATCGTTTTCCCAGGCGATCTCCATCAGCCGCTTATGGAGACCGAAAATCAAATGAGCGGCGGATTGGAGCATCACATGGAAATCAATTTTGAGAGCAAAGAGATCTCTGTCTATCGGGAGTTCCTGCATACATCCCGGCGCACGCAGGAGAGCGTGGAATGTGTGGTGCCGGACACCGACGCGGATATTGAAAAAATCGCAGCCGTACAGAGCGAGGTCTTTCTCAAGAGCAAGGATCTCTCGGCGCGTGGCGTCATAGTCTCCGGCGAGCTCAGCGCGAACGTTCTCTATATCAGAGAGGGGCAGACGGGCCTGTCCGGTCTCAGCCTCCGAAAGCCCTTTTCGCTTGAATTTGAGGCGGAGGGGCTGGAGTCCGAATCTCTCGCGCAGATCACGCTGTTGATACAGTGGACGGACGTGCGGGCGCTCAATCCGCGAAAGCTGTCCGTTGTATTCGACGTCGAGGGGGAATTGAGCGCTTATCGAGCCGAGCGTCTGCGCACAGAGACGGCACTGCCAAAAGACAGCCCGGGTCTGCACGCACTGACAGAGGAGCGCAGCCTGCTGCTGCCGAACGCGGTCTGCGAAAAAAGCCTCGCCGTCAACGAGCAGTTTCCTTTCACGGACGGTAAAGCGGTCCCGGCAGCTCTGCTTTCTGAGAAAGCGGAGCTCGTTATCTCTGACTGTCAGCTCATCGGCAGTAAGGTGATTGTGAAGGGGAGCGCGGAGCTTAGCGTCTGTGCGCTCTCGGCGGAAAGGGATGAACCCTGTCTGTATGCATTTTCCGCGCCGTTTTCCCAGATCGTCGACGTTGGGATCGAGAACATGAGCTGCTGCACGGTGAGGCCTGAGATTACCGGCGCCTATTATGATCTTGTGGATACCATCAACGGAGAAAAGGTTCTGGATATGGAGCTGCACGCCGTGCTTCAGCTGGTCTGCAGCGAGAGGCAGAATCTCCGCCTGATCAGCGACGTCTACAGCAACCTCATGCCTGCGGAGCTTCTGGTTCAGACCCGGAGTCTGGAGCTTGCCTCTCCGCTTCTGCGAAAAAGGCTCAGCACTGAGGAGAAAATCGGACTCATGGAGGAATGCAGGGAGATACTTTGCGTACTTGTCTCCCCGACCCGCATCAGCGCGGATGCCGGAAAGCTCACTGGCGCTGTAAATCTGGATATCCTATTTAAAAACGGAGTGGGAAAGCTGTCCGCCGGCAGGCGGACGCTGACCCTTGAACAGCCGACGGAGGGGGCGCCTCTGCGCATTTTGACCGCCAGAGTCACACAAATGAGCGCAAGGCCGGACGGAGAGAACGCGGAATGCTCGCTCACAATGGAGCTGGGCTGTCTTGCCGGTGAAAAGACGGAGCTCAGAAACATTGAGGGCGTCATTCTGGACGAGGATGCCCCCTATATACAGGAGAGCCTGCCGACCCTGACGCTGGTAAGAGCAGGAGGGGAGAGCCTCTGGGCTCTCGCCAGGCGCTACCACTCCAGCGTCGAAAAAATACGCGAAAGCAATGAGGACGCCGAGAATACGACGCGCATGCTGCTGATCCCGAAATGCCTCTGACGATCAGCCGTGTTTCTCCACAAGCAGGATATTGCTTGCAAAGCCGGTACTGTATCGGTGTACATACTCCTCAAATTCCCGGCGCTTCAAATAATAGAGCCTGCCCCAGGAGGAGATGCGCAGCCACTCGTCATCCATGCCCGTTGCCGTGAAATAGTGGGCGCGGGCCCCCGAGGCGCGCACATAGGCGCCGTCATGGTTCCTTTGATAGAAGGCAGCGCGCTTATTGCCCCAGATGAAGGGAAAGTTCGGCCCGACAGCCATGATGACCGGTATATCCGCCCGCAGCATCGCTTCCATACGTTCCCAAAGTCTGGACTGTGCGAAGCACCAGCGGGCGGTAAAGGGCATTTTGTAATCGTGAAAGAAACGCTGTACACCGAGCATGAGCATGAGCCCGTTGATCCCGGCATAGGGGATCATGGGGAGATAGCGGCGGTTCATATTTGATAAAAGCCCGGTATAGGCAGGGAAGGGGACAGGCGCGTCCGTCAGCAGGCTGTCAAAGAGGGAGACGCGCTCTGTCATATGCCAGCGGCTCAGATACAGCAGCAGGTCCGTCGCCGCGACGATGCCGCAGCCGCAGCGGCGGATCATGGCGTTTTCCGAAAATTGCTGACCGCCGCCGTAGCTTGCCCCGCCGTGGACGGCCACGGAGAGATAGGAATGTTGGATTGAGAGCATAAGCATCACCGTGTCAATTATATCTTACCCATGTCATTTCTTCAATACATGAAAACACCCCGTACATGGCGTACGGGGTGCGTCTGTATCCTGATTTACTTGGCAAGGACCTTCTTGAGTCTCGCGTATCTGGGCAGGGAATCGACCAGAGGGAGCACCGGCTCGCCCTGAATAAGGGGCAGAACGTAGTCGATGAACTCCTGCTTGAGACCATTGCCGTCCTCGTTGATCCACTCCAGAGGAACCTTCTTCTCAAAGTTTGCGACAGAGGAGAGGGGGAGCAGGACCATCTTGCAGTGGTACTTGCCGTCGACCGTCTCGCGCTCGAAGGCGACCATCTTGCCGGTGACGCCGCTGACCGCCTGGCGGACGGCTTCCATACCGGCCTCGCAGGCCTCATTGACGTCGGTGGCGGAGGCGAGGTGGGCGCCGCAGCGCTGCAGCAGGCTCAGCTCAATGCCGCGGACCTTGGCGCCGGTGTGGGCCTTGATGATCTCAGCCAGCATGGTGGCGAGACCGCCGAGCTGGGCATGGCCGAAGCCGTCGGTCGCGGAGGTCTTGGCCTCGGAGACGAAGCTGCCGTCGGCATAGTGGATGCCCTCGGAAACGGCGATGAGGACCTTGCCATTGGCCTTGTAGATGCGGTCGACGTCAGCCAGGAATTTGTCCATGTTGAAGTCGAGCTCGGGCAGGTAGATCAGATCGGGGCCGGAGCCGTAGACGGTGGCCAGGGCGGCGCTGGCGGCGAGCCAGCCGGCGTGACGACCCATGATCTCCACGACGGTGATCATGCCGTTGTCATAGACGCGCGCGTCCTTGTTGATCTCCATGCAGGAGGTGGCGATATATTTCGCGGCGCTGGCAAAGCCGGGGCAATGGTCGGTGCCGAAGAGGTCGTTGTCGATGGTCTTGGGAACGCCCATCACGCGGCACTCATAGCCGACAGACTCCATGTAGCGGCTGATCTTGTTGCAGGTGTCCATGGAATCGTTGCCGCCGTTGTAGAAGAAGTAGCGTACGTTGTACTTTTTGAAGATCTCAAGGATGCGCTTGTAATCGGTGTCATCGACCTCGGGGTCGGCGATTTTGTAGCGGCAGGAGCCGAGCTCGGAAGAGGGGGTGTGCAGCAGGAGCTTGAGCTCTTCGGGGTCCTCCTCGTCCATGACGAAGAGCTTGTCCTCGAGGACGCCCTTGATGCCGTGGTTCGCGCCGTAGACCTTGGTGATCTCCTCGGCGTCAAGTGCGGCGCGGATTACGCCGTAGGCGCTGGCGTTGATGACCGCGGTGGGGCCGCCGGACTGACCGAAGATGCAGGAGCCGATTAACTTTTCAGACATGTGTATTCCTCCAACTATTAAAAATTTTCTAAGATTTTGTAGAAAGTCCATATTGATTATGTGCTGGAATGAGGATATAATATTAAAGAAAATTTGTAAATGTGCTTTTTGTACAAATTTTTAAAAAAACAAAGGAGATTTTCAATTATGCCTCTTGTAACCACCAAAGAAATGTTTGCAAAAGCCTATAATGGCGGCTATGCTGTCGGCGCGTTCAACGTCAACAACATGGAAATCGTTCAGGGCATCACCGAAGCGGCCGGCGAGCTGAAGAGCCCTGTTATCCTTCAGGTCTCCAAGGGCGCACGCGCCTATGCCAACCACACCTATCTGGTCAAGCTGGTCGAAGCGGCGGTCGAGCTGAACCCCGAGATCCCCATCGCGCTGCATCTGGACCACGGCGACACCTTTGAGCTCTGCAAATCCTGCATCGACGGCGGCTTCACCTCCGTTATGATCGACGCCTCCTCCAAGTCCTTTGAGGACAACATCGCCCTGACCAAGCAGGTTGTGGAATATGCACATGACCACGGCGTCGTGGTTGAGGCTGAGCTCGGTACCCTGGCCGGCGTTGAGGACGAGGTCTCTGTTGAGCACGGTCACGAGAGCTACACCCGCCCCGAAGAGGTCGAGGAGTTTGTCACCCGTACCGGCTGCGACTCTCTGGCCATCGCCATCGGCACTTCTCACGGCGCTTACAAGTTCAAGGCTTCCCAGTGCACCCGCAATGCTGACGGCATCCTGGTCCCGCCTCCGCTCCGCTTCGACGTGCTGCATGAGTGCATCAAGCGTCTGCCCGGCTTCCCGATCGTTCTGCACGGCTCTTCTTCCGTTCCCCAGGAGTTCGTAAAGATGGTCAACCAGTACGGCGGCAACATGCCCGACGCCATCGGCATCCCCGAGGATCAGCTCCGCGAGGCTGCCAAGCTCGCCGTCTGCAAGATCAACATCGACTCCGACATCCGTCTGGCCATGACCGGCAACATCCGCAAGTACTTTGCCGAGCATCCCGATCACTTCGACCCGCGCCAGTACCTCAAGCCCGCGCGCCAGGCTGTTAAGGACATGGTCGCCCATAAGATCGTTCACGTTCTGGGTTCTGACGGCAAAGCCTGATTGCTCAAGCCCGCCAAGATTATCAGGGAGGTGGCAGAATGAGCCAGAAACATGTAAAAACAACGCCGCATAAGATAGACACGGCGAAGCTTTCCGCCACACTGAACAATTCTCTGGTTATCAGACTTGTTGTCGCGTCGGTCATTTTCGCCGTTTCGCTCATCCTTTCCATGCCCGAGTTTGTCTGCATCCTGCTGCTGATGCTCTCCGCCGTGCTGGCCGGATACGATGTGATACTCAAAGCGGTGGTCGCCGTTGAGAGCGGCAATTTTGTGGACACGCCCGTCATTGTGGTCGTAACGGCAATTCTCTCGTTCTTCATCGGCTTCGGCATTGAGGGAGCGGCCCTTGTACTGCTTTATCAGATTGGGATGCTGCTGCTGCGATATGCCAAGGATCACACACGCAAGGCCGCGCTCGATCTGCTGCAGGATCAGGATGAGGGGATCATCGCACATATGCGGGAACTCGTCAGCAATGAAGAGAAGACCTCCATGTCCATCGAGAAGGTCATGAGCAACAGCGCCGGCATGGTTCTCAAACTCGCTATGGTGCTTGCCGTGATCTATGCGATCGCCATGCCGATCATCACCAGCATGAGCTTCACCATCTCGATCCACAGGGCGCTGATCATTCTCGTGGTCGCGACGCCGTTCTCCGTTGTCGCTTCGATCCCCATGGCCGGAGCGGTCGGCGTCTGCCAGAGTGCCCGGCACGGTATCGTCTTCAACGATGCCGGCAGCCTGGAAGCGATGGCGGACGTCTCCGTCGCGGTGTTTGACAAAAGCGGCATTTTCGCCGAGGAGTGCCCACGCATCATCGCCATGCACTCTGACGTTCTCGACTACGACACGTTCCTGAATTTTGTCGCTCACGCAGTCTATTATTCGGAACAGCCTGTCGCCAACGCAATCTCCGCCGTCTACGATCATGACTACAAGCTGGACGTCATTAAGGATTTCCGCGAAATTCCCGGATATGGCGTTGAGCTGTCGATCGACGGTATCGGCGTCACCTTTGCTACGAAGGAGCTGTTGGAGGAGCGGGGGATCACTGTTCCTGAAGACGACAGCGGCGTCGGTACAGCCTATTATATGGTTGTCGCCGGAAGAACAATGGGGAAGGTGGTCATCTCTTCGGATGTCAACCAGGACCTGGGAGACCTTGTCCCGGAGATGAAGTCTGTCGGCATTTCCCGCTGCGTTCTTCTCAGCGAGGACAGCAAGGAGGCCGGACAGCAGTTCGCCGAGGCGCTGAACTTCTCCGAGATGTATGCGCAGTGCGACACGGAGAAAAAGCTGCGCATCATCAGCGATATCGTGCAGAAGACCAAGGGTGCCGTGCTCTTTGCGTATTCCGGCGGGATCGAGACGCACAGCGCCGCGGCCGTCGACATTCGCGTCAACAGCCGCGCAAAATATGCGGATGCGATCGCACTGCCGGACGCTGTGAGCAATCTGCCCATCATCAAGCGGGTATCCAAACGTGTCCGGGAAATTTGCATCGAAAACGCACTCTTCGCCTTTATTATCAAAGCCGTGCTGATTTTCCTCAGCATTATCGGATATTGCAACCTGTGGTTTGCGATTTTCCTCGATTTCGTTGCTGCTGTCGCGACAATCCTGAATACCATCCGCGTGACAAGCGAATCTCTCAGAAACAATCTCCGATACAAAATGGGTAAATAAGCAGAAGGGGACGGCTGCGCTAAGCAGCCGTCCTTTGCTTGTTAAGTTTCTTTTGCATCAGTTCAGATTGTTCCACGCTTGAAGAAATCAGATTTTTCTCTTCGGTGATTCTCATGTTATCATACTTGACAAGACCGCGAAAGCGGTTATAATGAAAATACATTGTAGATAAAGAAAAAGATGCAAGAGGGAAGCCGCAGCCTCCCTTTTCTCAAATCAGGCTAAATGTCGCATAATAACAATTTAGCGACATTTAGACCGTTGTTTTAACCAGAGAGGAGCTTTTGTATGAACCTTGATCAAATCAACGATGTTCCGGATATTGTCATGGAGTTTCTGGAGTATCATTCCACTGTGCGCGGTCATTCTGACAGAACCGTCGCCGGATATTATCTAGATCTCAAAATTCTGTTTCGCTATCTGAAACGCCGCAGACGTCTTGTACCAAAAGAGACGCCGTTTCACGAGATCGATATTACAGACATTGATCTGGATTTTATTAAAACCATTCGCATTGAAGAACTCTATCGCTATCAGTCATTTTCGCCGGAGCTTGAAAATGCCAATCGCTCTCTCTCAGCCGCAAGCCGCTGCCGTCGAACTTCTTCTGTGAAATCCTTCTTTAATTATCTGACGCTCAAACGCCATTTATTAGAAAACAATGTTTGTCAAGAACTTGACATGCCCAAGCGTCAGGTGTCGCTGCCGCGATATCTTGAGGAATCCGAATGTGAACGACTGCTTGCAGCCTGCGACGGTCCCTATGCCTATCGGGATTATGCGATCCTCATGCTGTTTCTGTCCTGCGGTCTGCGTGTGTCAGAACTTGTCTCCCTCAACCTGACAGACGTCTATGAGGATCATGTGCGGGTCGTCGGCAAAGGCAACAAAGAGCGTGTGGTCTTTTTCGCAGAGGGCTGCCGCGAGGCAATAGACGACTATTTGTCCGTCAGAAATGACGAAAATATCAAAGAATCTGACAAAAACGCCCTGTTTATCAGCCAAAAAAGATGCAGAATGGGTACACGCGCGGTGCAGTACATGCTGGAGAAGAAGCTGCTCGCCGCGGGTCTGGACGCGAGCCGCTACTCCCCTCACAAGCTGCGCCATACGGCGGCTACGCTGATGCTGAAAAACGGCGTGGACACCCGCGCCCTGCAGGAAGTTTTGGGCCACAGCAACTTAAACACTACCCAAATCTACACCCATCTGGACAATGCGGCTCTGCACGAGGCGGCCATGGCCAACCCCATCGGACGGAAAACCCGACACGAAATCGAGGAAGAATAGGACACACAGGCCATCATCCGTGAAGGCCGATAACAGAATCAACTGAAAAGCCCGCCGTACTGCCTGTGTCAATCAGACTGTGCGGAGGGCTTTTCATCTATTCTCTTGCGAGGACAGCGGCGATCGCCTCGCTGATATTGCGCACGGGAATGAGCTTCAAACCGGGAAAGGCTCGGGCCTCATCGCCGCGGTGCGCGGGCACGACACAGCGTCGGAAACCGAGGCGGGAGATCTCCGACAGGCGCTGGTTTAAGGCGCTGACGCTGCGGATTTCGCCCGAGAGGCCTACCTCGCCGATGGCGGCGAGATCGGCGCCGAGAGGCCGGTCCAGAAAGCTGGAAGCCACGGCGAGAGCGGTGGCGAGATCCGCCGCCGGTTCCTCGAGTGTGAGGCCGCCAATAACATTGATATACGAATCGCAGCCTGCTACCGAGAGGCCGCCGCGTTTTTCCAGTACGGCAAGCAGCATTGCCGCCCGGTTGTAATCTACGCCGTTGCTGCGCCGCGCGGCGTTGTAGGCGGAGGGCGTCACCAGGGCCTGCACCTCGGCCAGAATGGGCCTTGTGCCCTCAATCACGCAGGCGACGCAGGTGCCCGGGCAGTTCTCCGGTCTGCCGCTGAGCAGCATCTCAGACGGGTTTTCCACGCAGGAAAGACCGTGATCCGCCATCTCAAAGACGCCGATCTCATTGGTGGAGCCGAAGCGGTTCTTGGCCGCGCGCAGGATGCGGAAGCTGGTGCTGCGCTCGCCCTCAAAGTAGAGCACACAGTCCACCATGTGTTCCAGCACCTTCGGTCCGGCGATGCTCCCCTCCTTGTTGATATGCCCGACAACAAAGACTGTGAGATTTTTCTCCTTGCATAGCCGCATGATGCGCATGGTGCACTCGCGCACCTGGGAGATGCTGCCCGGCGCGGAACCGATATCAGACTGACTGATCGTCTGGATAGAGTCGATGATGACAATATCGGGTTTCAGGCTGTCGGCCGCCGCGAGGACGCTGTCAAGCTCGGTCTCGGCCAGGACATAGACCTCTCCGCCCGAAACGCCGAGCCGGTCGGCACGCAGCTTGAGCTGACGCTCGCTCTCTTCGCCGGTCACATAGAGAATTTTGCGGCTCTTACCGGCAGCTGCGCACATCTGCAGCAGCAGCGTGGATTTGCCGATGCCGGGCGCGCCGCCGACCAGCACCAGCGATCCGAGCACCGCGCCGCCGCCGAGGACACGGTCAAATTCCGAGATCCCGGTCGAAAAGCGTATCTCCTCCGTAACGTCGAGTTCTTCCAGCCGTTTCGGCGCCGGCGCGTTTCGAGATAAGGAAATACGCCCGGCTCCGGACTTCTCCACGCGCAGTTCGGAAAGAGTGTTCCATGCGCCGCAGGACGGGCACTTCCCTGCCCAATTCGGTGTTTCAGCCCCACAGTCGGAGCAGACATAGACGGTTTTCTGCTTGTTTGCCATCCTTTTTCTCCTGTATATTACTATTTGTATATCTTAAATACGAACTGTATTCTGTGTAAATTGCAGATAGGAGCCCATCAAAATCGCCGCGATCGAAGTTTGGTAGCCCGGTTTTTTCAGATTCTCCAAATCGACCGGGTTCGAGACAAAGCCGCACTCCACCAATATGGCCGGGCAGTCCAGGTGGGAGAGTATGTAGAGCCTCTTTGTCGCGGGCTCTGCCACACGCCGACATTTTGGATAGAGGGCATTGATCAGATTCGCGTGGGTGATTGTCCCGAGCTCACGACTCCCCTGTCCCGCGGCGTAAATCACCTGAGAGCCGCTGGGCTGCCCGGTCGGATAGTCGTTCTGGTGGATGCTGACATAGACCGGATTGGCTTCCGCGCAGGTAAGCTCCGTCCGGCATTCAAGATCGCGGTGCTCACTGTAGGTATCGTAGTCACATTTGGTGCTGTCGTCCTGACGGATCAGGACGTTGTCCTGTCCGTAGAGTTCTGCCAGAGCCCGCAGCTTGAGGCCGATGGCGAGGTTGATGTCGCTCTCCCGTGTTCCGTCCGTCCCGAGTGCGCCGCTGTCAATGCCGCCGTGACCGGGGTCGATAACCAGCGTCGTTCTCGTGTGATCGTCGGCACCCGTGTTTTGTTTCTTCCCGAGCGCAAACACCAGGGTCAGGAGGAGCCCTGCGGCCAGAAGCAGAGCAATCAGCGTCCTCAGTCTGTCGCGCGGCTTAAGACCCATAGCCGCCTCCGTTCGCTTCGACCCACAAACGTCTATGATTATAGCTTCCGCCGCCGCGCAAGTCAATTCTCAGGGCGCTTCTTTCCCTCAGAGCAAGATGCATATCAGTCCGCCGCTCCCTTCGTTGATAAGGCGCTCCAATGTCTCGCGCAGCTTATCCTTCACGTTTTCGGGCAGAGAGTCGATCTTCGCCGCAAGTCCCTCCTCCGCAATATCGTTCAAGGACTTGCCGAAGATGTTCGACTGCCAGATCCGGTTGATGTCTCCGTCAAAGCCCTGGAGCAGGAAATTGATAATATCCTCGGAAGCTCCCTCCCCACCGATGGCCGGGGTGACCTCAGTCTCAATATCGGTCATAATCATATGGATGGCCGGGGCGCTGGCCTTGAGCTTGACGCTGTATTTTCCTCCCTGCCGCACGATCTGTGGCTCCTCGAGCGTCATCTGGGAGGCTTCCGGCATGACGACGCCGTAGCCGCGGGTGCGTACCTCTTCCAGCGCGTGACGAAGATTATCGTAATCCGCCCGAACCGCGCTCATCTCCGAGAGAATAGCGATCAGATCGCGGTCGTTCCCGATTTCAAGACCGGTCTGCTCGCTGATGGTCTGATAGTACAGGCTTCTCGGCAGACGCAGCTCGACCGTGCTCGCGCCGCTGCCGAGGTCGTTTTTCAACAGGCTTGCCGACTCCACCTGCTCGCACGCGCCCAGACGGGAGAGCAGCGCGCCGCAGTCGCGTATTTTCTCCAGATCGCCGGAGGCCTCGGCTATAGCGTCAAAGAGAGCGCTGCGCAGCGTATTTTCCTTTGGCAGGGCGTCAAGCCAGTCCGGCAGAAACACGCCCACAGCCTTTAACGGAAACTCCTCCAGCACCGAGCGCAGGATACGGCCGATGTCCTCCTCACTCATGGTCAGGCAATTGACCGGCATGCAGCATACATCGTATTTCTGCGAAAGCTGACGGGCCAGCGCCGCACAGCTCTCCCTTCCGGGATCGCTGCTGTTGAGCAGCACGACAAAGGGCTTCCCGATGGCTTTGAGTTCCGCAATGGCGCGCTCTTCTGCCGGCTCGTAGCTTTCCCGCGGGATCTCACCGAAGCTGCCGTCCGTCGTCACCACGATCCCCACGCTGGAATGCTCGGTGATTACCTTATAAGTCCCTTTCTCCGCCGCTTCCGTGATCGTGACCTCATGGTCAAACCACGGCGTCGTGACCATGCGCTCCTGTCCGTCCTCCAGCTGCCCGGCCGCCCCCTCCACCATGTAACCCACACAGTCCACCAGGCGAACCGAGATTTCCGCGTTCTCGCCGAGTTTGATCGTAACCGCGTTTTCCGGGACGAATTTGGGCTCCGCTGTCATGATGGTTTTGCCGGATGCGCTCTGCGGCAGTTCATCCTTCGCGCGCTCCCGCAGAAAGCTGTTCTCAATATGCGGGATGACAAGCGTCTCCATGAAGCGCTTAATGAAGCTCGACTTTCCGGTTCTCACTGGGCCGACGACGCCCAGCATGACTGCGCCGTCCGTTCTGGCGGCCAATTCGCTGTACAGATTGTTTTCACACATAAAAAAGCCTCCGCTCTCATGATCTCACTTGTTCGAGTGTATGAGAGCTGGAGGCGCATTATGCGGGCCTGTCAGGCAAAGCGAATACAGGCCCGATGTCTCTCGCTGACGTGGAAGGCTACATCTGGGAAGCGCTCGGACAGACGCCGCGCAAGCTCCGGAATCACCGGATTTTCCGTATAGAAATGGTCGGCGTCGATGAGCGTCAGTCCCAGCTCCGCCGCGCGCTGGAATTGGTGGTATTTTATATCGGAGGTCACATAGGTATCACAGCCTTTGGCCGCAGCGACTTCCAGGCTCCCCGCGCCTGCGCCGCCCATGACGGCGATGCGGGAGACCGCTTTCCCGCCAGCGCAGTAACGCAGGCCCTCGGCTCCTAACATCTCTTTGCAGCGCTTGAGAAAGGCGTCCAACGGCACAGACTCCGGCAGGGTTCCGATCCGGCCGCAGCCGTCCTCATCCAGAGCTCCCGCAGGCTCCGCGCCGAGCAGGCGGATCAGCACGTCGTTCACGCCGTCTTCCGCAATATCGAGATTCGTGTGCATGGAGATGAGGCCGATCCCGTTTTCTATTAAAAACAACACGCGCCTCTGGACAGCCTCCGTGTCGCAGACAGAGTTGAGCGGCGAAAAAATCAGCGGATGGTGGGAGACGATCAGCTCCGCGCCGAGCACCCGCGCCTCCTCCGCGACTTCGTCCGTCACGTCCAGGCTGAGCAGCGCACGGTGAACCTCCCTGTCGGCGCGGCCGAACTGAAAGCCCGCGTTGTCGAAGTCCATTTGCAGCTCCAGCGGCGCAATGCGGCAGAGTTCATCAAAGATATTCTGTATACTTGTCATGGCTGCATCCTCATTTCCATAAGCTGGGCGCAGATTTCCCGATAGAGCTTTAGTCTCGGCAGCTCTTCTCTGCCGCGCATCCCCTCGGCGGCGCGTTCAAAGCGCATGTAAAGCTTTTCAACCTGGCCGTTATAGAGCGCCTGATCCCGGCACAGGCTGCGCTTACCCACAAAAAGCTCCGCGTCGTTAAGCTCTGTTTCGCCGCCAAAGCAGGTCTCGATGATCTGGTAGACGATCCCTCCGTCCTCGGTCAGCGTTTCAGAAGCGATCGAAAACCCGTTGTTTACCAACCAGTAGCGCAGAACCTCTGCCTTGGTCATCGGCTGTAAAATGAGACGATAGCGCGCATCCATGCACCACTCGGCTTCGTCGAGGATTTTGACGATCACATCCCCGCCCATCCCGGCGATCACGATGGTGTCGATCTCTTCCGGCGGACAGAGACGCAGACCGTCACAGAGGAGGAAGCGAATACGTCCCGATAAGCCGGCCTCAGCCGCCGACCTTTTGGCCGCGGAAAGCGGGCCTTCTTTGATGTCCGAGGCGAAAAGAGCGCCGTGATAGCCGCTTAAGGCCAGATAAGCAGGCAGATAACCGTGATCCGTTCCGACGTCAACAAGGCCCTGTCCGTCCCGGATCAGCGCCGCAATAGCTATCAAGCGTTTGTTCATTGTAAATACTCCGCAGATATGCAAAAAGCCGGATGATCATTCCGGCTTTTTTACGAATCATCATGCTGTCTCGAGGAAGGCCTTGAGGTACTTCAGAAATTCGTCAGGGTCGACTCCGTGGGCGCAGCAGGCCTGCTCGATGTTTTCGCCGCTGGCCATGGCGCAGCCCATGCAGTGCATGCCGATCGCCTGGAAGGCGGGCATGGCCTGAGGAGCATTTTCAACAACTTCCGAAATCAGGGTTTCTCTGGTGATTTCCATTTGAATTCCTCCTTGGTAAATAAGTCTTAGTCGATTGCAAGGATTTATCTCGCGATCGAACATAGAAAAAGGGAACACCAACGTGTCCCCTTTTTCATCTGAACAGGCGATCAGGCCTGCTCTCTCATCTTAGCAAAGCACTCGCTGCAGTAGACGGGACGGTCAGACTTGGGCTCGAAGGGAACCCGGGCCTCGCCGCCGCAGGCAGCGCAGGTAGCAGTGAAGAACTCGCGGGGACCACGGGCGGCGTTCTTGCGAGCGTCGCGGCAGGCCTTGCAGCGCTGGGGCTCGTTCTGGAAGCCGCGCTCCGCGTAGAACTCCTGCTCACCGGCGGTGAAAACGAACTCTTTACCACACTCTTTGCAAACTAAGGTCTTGTCTTCGTACATCTTGAATCCTCTCTTTTGATTGTGCCTGTCGGCTGTATTTGCGTTCAGCATCTGCTGATATCGCCAAAAAGGTGTTCCCGTGCGAGCTTCTGCCTGATTCGCTGCACGGCGTTGTCGATTGACTTTGCATTTCTGCAAAGTCTGTCCGCTATTTCTCTGTACGACAGGCCCTCCAGGTAGAGATCAAGGACTTTGATCTCAAATGAGGACAGGCACCGGGAAAAAGCCTCGTAAAGCTCCTCCCTGCTCTCTTTTGCCAGGATCAATTCTTCCGGGCTGTGGCGGACCAACTCAGGGAGATTCGAGATGTCGGCGCCGGGATCTTCGGAGAGTTCTTCAAGTGATATGCCGTCGTTGAGTGGGAAATGCTTTAATCGGGAAGCGGATTTGATTGCGGACAAAAGACGCATACGGATGCAGTGCTCGGCAAAGGTTTTGAAGGCTGTTGTGTCGGTGGGATCGTACTTTCGGATTGCAGAGAGCAGTCCGAAAGTCCCCTCCTGAATCAGGTCCTCGCTGTCACCGCCCGCGAGAAATAAAGGCCTCGCGCATATTCTGACAAGCCGGAGATAGCGCTCGGCAAGCGCCTCTTCCGCGTCTCTGTCGCCTCCGGCCGCGAGCTGTTGAAGTTTCAGGTCATCCAGTTCTGCGTAATCTGTCATGTCATAATAAATACTATAATTAGATACATCATGTATTATACAACACAACGCGCTAAAGTCAAGTCCTATTTTGTATAAAGTGTTGTATAATGCGAAAAAAGCTTATATTTCAAGCTGTTGCTGACCCAGATATTCCAGGCCGAGGTGCTGATAAGCCTTCTGCGTCACGCAGCGGCCGCGCGGCGTACGGGTCAGAAAGCCGCACTGGAGCAGATAAGGCTCATATACATCCTCGAGCGTTACCGCCTCCTCATTGATGGTCGCGGCGAGGGTCTCAAGCCCGACAGGCCCTCCGCCATAGAACTCAATAATGCTGCGCAGCATACGGCGGTCCAGCGCGTCAAGCCCCAGTTTGTCTACCTCAAGGCTGGAAAGCGCCTTGTCGGCCACTTCTTGTGTGATGACGCCGTCCGCCCTCACCTGGGCAAAGTCCCTCACCCGGCGCAGCAGACGGTTCGCGATACGAGGCGTGCCTCTCGAACGGGAGGCAATCTCATAGGCCCCCTCCGGGACGATTTTCACATTGAGGATCCCGGCTGAACGCATCACAATGCGCTGCAGCTCCTCCGGCGTGTACAGTTCCAGGCGGAGTGAGACGCCGAAGCGGTCGCGCAGCGGCGCGGTGAGCTGGCCGGAGCGCGTCGTTGCGCCGATCAGCGTGAAGTGCGGCAGATCGAGGTGGATAGAATTGGCCGAGGGCCCCTTGCCGAGGATGATGTCGATGGCGTAGTCCTCCATCGCGGGATATAAAATCTCCTCATAGGCGCGGTTGAGACGGTGTATCTCATCCACAAAGAGGATGTCCCCCTCGTTGAGGTTGGTGAGCATGGCAACCAGATCGCCGGGCTTTTCGATCGCGGGGCCGGAGGTGATGCGCATGTTGACGCCCATCTCGTTGGCGATAACGGCGGCGAGCGTTGTCTTGCCGAGTCCCGGGGGCCCGTGCAGAAGCACATGGTCAAGGGACTCCCCTCTCATCTTGGCGGCATTGATGAAGATGCTGAGATTATCCTTGGCCTTCTCCTGGCCGATGTACTCGGCGATGGAGCGCGGGCGCAGCGAACCCTCGTTGCTGTCCTCGGGGAGGCTTGCAGTCGTGGTGATAATCTCCTCGTTGACTTCTTCGGAAAAATTAATACTCATTCTCTATACGCTCACTTTACCATCTGCTTGAGAACGGCCTTGATAATCTGCTCGGCCGTCATATCCTGTGTGTCGAGCTTCTTGAGTACCGGCGCAATCTCGGCACTCGAATAGCCGAGAACAGCGAGACCAGCCAGCGCGTCGTTGACCGCCGAGCCGCCCGCCTGAACGGGTGCAGCTGTAAAGCTCGGCAGTTCAGGCCCGGAACTGCTCATCTCCTTGCTGACCTTGTCCTTGAGCTCCAGGATCACACGCTGGGCGATCTTCTTGCCGATGCCGGGGGCGACCGTCAGGGCCTTTTCGTTGCCGCTGATGATGGCCAGGGCCAGTCCCTCGGGCGTATTGTGGGAGAGTATCGACATGGCGGCCTTGGGACCGATGCCGGAAACGGAGATCAGCATCTCAAAAAAGCGCCGCTCGCTTTTTTCCAGAAAGCCGAAGAGATCAAAGTTGGTCTCCCCTATCGACTCTGACACATAGAGCTTTGCCCTTTCGCCCAACCGCAGTCCGGCCAGCGTGTTCGCCGTGACGTTCAGGCCGTAGCCGACCCCTCCGCAGTCGATCACCGCAAGTCCCGGTTCCAGCTCTGCAACCTTGCCCTCTATATGGTAGAACATTCTTCCCTGTCTCCTCTGTACAATAATGAGGTCGTGCTTCTCGCGTGGCAGAGCGCGAGTGCTACGGCGTCCGCCGCGTCGTCCGGCTTTGGCGGCGCGGGGAGATTGCAGATGCGTTTGACCATGTCCATGACCTGTCGCTTCTCAGCCCGCCCGTAGCCCACAACAGCCTGCTTGACCTGAAGCGGCGTATACTCGTAGATCTTCACACCCTGTTTTTGACAGGCCAGCAGAATCACGCCCCGCCCGTGGGCGACCGCAATGCCGGTGGTAATATTGGTGTTGAAGAACAGCTCCTCGATCGAAACGGCATCCGGCTTGAAAAGATCAAGCAGCTGCAGCATATCGTCGTAAATCTGTTCAAGGCGGCTTGAGAGGCTGGTGTGGGCGGGCGTCGTGATCACGCCGCAGTTAATCAGTTTATGGCTGTTTTTTTCGGAATCGAGCACCCCAAAGCCGATGGTGGCAATGCCGGGGTCGACACCCAATATACGCATGACATCACATCCTCAAAGGATTCTATCATAAACACGCCCTCTCTGCAACAAAAATAACGGCGGCCGTATGGCTGCCGTTATTTTCAGGCTCTGGGGTGCGCCTTGTTGTACACATCCTTGAGCTGCTTTTTGACGAGTTGGGAATACATGTGCGTCGAGGAGATGTCCCGATGGCCAAGCATTTCCTGTATCGCGTGGATATCCGCGCCGTTTTCCAGCAGATGGGCCGCGAAGGAGTGGCGCAGGGTATGAGGCGTGATGTCCTTCTCAATGCCCGCCTTTTTCTGGTAGTGCTTCACGATCTTCCAGAAGCCCTGGCGGGACATGCGTTCGCCGCTGACGTTGACGAAAAGCGACTGTTCATCCGGCATGAGGATCATCTGCGGCCGAACCAGTGTGATGTAGTCGCTCAGCGCCTTGACCGCTGCGGGATACATGGGGATAAATCGCTCACGGTTGCGGCTCGCGCAGCGAATGACCCCGGCGACCAGGTTTACGTCGGCAATATTGAGGTCGATGAGCTCGGTCACGCGGATGCCTGTCGCATAAAGAAGCTCCAGCATCGCCTTATCCCGGTAGCCCTTGGGGTCTATGCACTTCGGCTGCTCCAGCAGAAGCTCGACCTCCTTGCTGCTCAGAATCTCCGGCAGCTTCTGTGTGCTCTTGTCCGGGACCAGACCCTGGGCCGGGTTGACCGTGATGAGCTGTTTGATGAACAAATGCGCGTACAGACATTTGATGGAGGCGATGGAACGCGAAACCGTGGCGACAGACTTCCCTTCCGCGCGCAGCATCTCGATATAGTCCGCCAGATCCTCGGCACTCGCGTCGACAATGCTGTTTTCGCTGTGGGCGTCAAGATACTCTCCCAATTGTCTGATGTCTCTCAAATAAGAGCTGAGGGTGTTTGCGGATGCTTTTTTATCCTCCTTGAGATATCGCTCAAACATCTCAATGCACTCAGAATTGTTCATTCAAACGCCCTCCTTTCTGTATTTTCTATATTTTTGCCTGCAATCGAAGATAGATCAGGCCGATGCAGATCAAATATGTCATTCCCATCAATAGAAATGAAACGATATACATCTGTCCTTCATGCCTATGACGGCACAGGCTTCGTCTCAGTTTACCGGCGGTATGCAGGCTCCAAGCGCTGAGCAGAAAATGCAGCGGCGTTATCAGCGCAAGCACAAGAAGTCTTTGGCGGGCTGCGTCCAAGCCGAGGGTCACAATCTCGGATGTCTCTGCCGCCGCCACTAAGCCGAAGAAAAGCGTGATCAGCGGAAACGTAAGCCAAGAGAACAGCGAGCCCGTCATGGATGCGTCCAGCGCCAGGATAGCTGCAAAGCAGCCAACAGTTGATCCAGGTATCAGCTGCAGAAACTCCGCCGTTCTCTCCCGGTACAACATCCCCAGAAGAGCGCCGAACACAAAAAAGAACAAAAGCAACACACAATCCGGCTTTTTTGTCGCTCGCAAATCATTCATGGCGTCAGTGTGAACCGAACATGAAATAATTTTGTGATTGACATAATCGCTTTGGTAACAATATATTACAGTCCTCCAAAATAGTCAAGTGTTTTCTTTTCTTTTTTGAAAATATTTTTTCACTTATGTCAACTTTTGTTACTTTTATATCTCTGGACCCTAACTATCTCCTGCGCAATAATGTGGTTGATAATGCTTTATGTTCTTAATTATGTCAATTTGCGTACAAAATGAGGCGATTTTTTCCCCGCTGTTTTCGGCCCGTACAAAATCAACGCGCCAAAGAGAACACCGGCATAGGTAAAGCTCACAAGACTGAGGATGGAAGAGGGATTGAGCTCGGTTCCACGGATCAGAAAGCCGCCCGTCAGAAGCAGTACGACCAGCATGGTTGATGTGATCAGCGCGGTCAGCAGTCTGTTTGCGCGCTGCTTCTTCGCCGCGGCCCAGCCTGAGGCCGCAGCACACAGAAAACTGAGCGCGGAACTGAGTATGCCTATACCCTGCTCCCCCATTCCTGTCAGGTTAGCGGTCAACGCTGCGGCAGTGAGAAGGACAAAGGCACTGAGAAACCATGCAGCGACCGCGCTGACGAAAACAGGGCCCCCCGGCCATTTCATTTTTTCCCCTGAAAGCAAAAAAAACACCCCCGGACAAATAAGATCTCTTCATCCTATTTGTCCGGGCGTGCAATGATTCGCCGGAAGCGTAATATTATTTTCTGCCTCTGCGTTTGGCAGCCTGGGCCTCAGCCTCGGCGGCCTCCATCTTGGCGGTGGTGGACACGCCCCACTTCTTGATCTGGATGCGGACGCGGTCCTCACCGGTCTCGAAGGTAACAGTATCCTCGGTGACCTGAACGATCTTGCCAGTCATGGCACCGATGGTGGTGATCTCATCGCCGACGCTCAAATTGCTGCGCATCTCTTCGACGGTCTTCTTTTTCTTATTCTCGGGACGGATAAAGAAGAAGTAGAAGACGGCGAACATCAGCACCATCATCAGGATCATGGAATATCCGCCGCCCGCAGGGGCTGCATCGGCAGTAAGGATAGGATTCATTCTGGGAAACCTCCAAATTCAAAGTAGTGTTATTATAAATGTCTCGGCGCGAAATTTCAAGATGCTTATATACGTTTGTCGAGAATTTCCGAATACTTCTTTCTGAACGCCCCGAAAGATCCGTTATCCAGGCTGTCCCGGATCGCCTTTGCGAGGCTGTTGTAGAAGTACAGGTTGTGCATGACCGCAAAGCGCATGGCCAGCATCTCTTCGGCTTTGAAGAGATGCCGCACATAGGCGCGCGAGTAGCGTCGGCAGACGGGGCAATCACAGGCCGGGTCAATGGGTCTCTCGTCACTGAGATATTTCTCATTCTTGATATTGATGATCCCATCCCAGGTGAAGAGATGGCCGTGCCGACCGTTTCGCGCGGGCATGACGCAGTCAAAGAAATCGACGCCGCGGGCAACGCTCTCAATGATATTGCCAGGCGTGCCCACGCCCATCAGATAGCGGGGTCTGTCCTTCGGCATGTACTCCTCCACCGCCTCAATGGTGTCGTACATTTCCCGGTGCGTCTCGCCGACTGCGAGACCGCCGATGGCGTAGCCGGGCAGCTCAAGCTCCGCAATTTTCTTCATGTGTTCAATGCGAAGATCGGCAAAGACCGCCCCCTGGTTGATGCCGAAGAGCATCTGGCCGGGGTTGACGGCGTCGTCCTCACTGTTGTACGCGGCCAGTGCCTCCTTGCAGCGCTTGAGCCAGCGGTAGGTTCTGTCGCAGGAGCTCTGCACATAGTCCTTCGGCGAGGGGATCTTGACGCATTCGTCAAAGGCCATAGCGATGTCGGAGCCGAGATTGGCCTGGATGCGCATACTCTCCTCCGGCCCCATGAAGATGTGGCGGCCGTCCACATGGGAGTTGAACTTGACGCCCTCCTCCTTGATCTTGCGCAGTTTAGCCAGGGAGAAGATCTGAAAGCCGCCGCTGTCGGTCAGGATCGGCCCGTCCCAGGTCATAAACTTATGCAGGCCGCCAAGAGATTTAATGAGCTCGTCCCCGGGCCTCACATGGAGGTGGTAGGTATTGGACAGCTCGATCTGACAGCCAATGTTTTTGAGGTCCGCCGCCGACAGTGCGCCCTTGATTGCCCCCTGGGTGCCGACGTTCATAAAGACCGGGGTCTGAACCGTGCCGTGGGGCGTTGTAAATTCGCCGTGCCGGGCGTGTCCCTCCTGCTTGAGCAGTTTATACACGTGTTCTCTCCTTCTCAGCGCTTGCCGTACATTCTCTCGTAGTAGTTCTGGTACTCGCCGGACACGATCTCCTCCCACCAGGGCCTGTTGTCAAGATACCAGCGTATAGCCTCTTTAATGCCGTTTTCAAACTTCGTCTCCGGCAGCCAGCCCAGCTCGTTGTGGATCTTGGTCGGGTCGATAGCATAGCGCATGTCGTGGCCCTTGCGGTCGGTCACATAGGTGATGAGGCTCTCGGGTTTGCCGAGCTCATGGCAGATCAGTTTGACGATGTCGATGTTGCACATCTCATTGTGCCCGCCGATGTTGTAGACCTCCCCTTCCCTGCCCTTGTGGATCACAAGGTCGATGGCCTTGCAGTGATCCTCCACATAGAGCCAGTCGCGGACATTCAGCCCCTGACCGTAGACCGGCAGCGGCTTGTCGGCGAGGCAGTTTGCGATCATCAGCGGAATGAGCTTCTCCGGGAACTGATAGGGCCCGTAGTTGTTGGAGCAGCGGCTGATCGTGATCGGGAGCTTGTAGGTTCTGTGATAGGCCTGCACCAGAAGGTCAGCTCCGGCCTTGGAGCTGGAATAGGGAGAGCTCGTGTGGATGGGGGTCTCCTCGGTGAAAAAGAGATCCGGTCTGTCAAGCGGGAGATCGCCGTAGACCTCGTCCGTCGAGACCTGGTGAAAGCGCCCGATGCCATATTTCCGGCAGGCGTCCATCAGCACGGAGGTGCCGATAATGTTGGTCTGCAAAAAAATGGAGGGATTTTCGATGGAGCGATCCACATGACTCTCCGCCGCGAAGTTCACCACGACGTCGAAGCGCTCCTCCTCAAAGAGGGCGTAGACCGCCTCTCGATCGCAGATGTCTGCCTTCACAAAGCGGAAACTGGGATTTTGCATGACAGGCGCAAGCGTGGATAGATTGCCCGCGTAGGTGAGCTTGTCCAGACACACGATGCGATAATCCGGATGCCTGTCCAGCATGTAAAAGATAAAGTTGGAGCCGATAAACCCGGCGCCGCCGGTCACAAGTATGTTCATATGCTTAAGCCTTTCAGTAGATGATTTTTCCGCTTGCAACGTTCTTCAAATGCGCACCGTAGCTGGATTTGCCGTAATGCTCGGCCGAGGCGCCGAGCGTCTCCCTGCTGATCCAGCCCCGGTAGTAGGCAATCTCCTCCAGGGCAGCGATCATGGTGCTCTGGCGGTTTTCGATCATACGCACGAAATCCGAGGCCTCAGCCAGAGACTCCATGGTTCCGGTGTCAAACCAGGCAAAGCCACGGCTCATCAACGTGACGTCCAGCAGATCGCGTTTGAGATAGATGTCATTGAGCGAGGTGATCTCCAGCTCGCCGCGCGCCGACGGCTTGACTGTCTTCGCAAGAGCGCTCACGCCCGCCGGATAGAAGTAAAGACCGGTGATGCAGTAGTTACTCTTCGGTGTTTCCGGCTTCTCCTCGACCGAAATGACCTTGCGGTTCTCGTCGAACTCCACGATGCCGTAACGCTCGGGGTCGTTGACATAGTAGCCAAAAATGGTCGCCCTGCCGTTTTCCGCATTCCTCACGGCCTCGCGGCAGGTCGCGCCCAGTCCGTTGCCGTAAAAGATATTGTCGCCAAGAACCATGGCACAGGGCTCGTCCCCGATAAAGTCCTCCCCGATCAGGAAGGCCTGGGCAAGTCCGTCCGGCGAGGGCTGCACAGCGTAGCTGAGACTGATGCCGAACTGACTGCCATCCCCCAGTAGCCGCTCAAACTGAGGTAGATCGTGGGGTGTGGAGATCAGCAAAATATCCCGAATGCCCGCCAGCATCAAAACCGAGATCGGATAGTAGACCATCGGCTTGTCATAGATGGGCAGGAGCTGTTTGGAGGTGACCATGGTCAGCGGATAAAGTCTGGTCCCGCTGCCACCGGCCAATACGATTCCTTTCATTTCAGGCCCTCCTTTATACTTTTTTATCAAATTACCATATCCGTCAGGAAAAAGCAAGCGTTCACAGGATCAGCATGGAGTCCCTGAAGCATACGGCAGTAAGGATATGCAAAAGATTCATATACATAAAACGCCAACTGCCAATCATACTCATACCGAGCAACTCTTTGGCAGTTGGCATCTCCGCCGCCGTTAAGCGCTTGCCGCCCCCTGGGGAACTGAATTCTCGTACAGGTATTCCGGTGAAATATCAATTTCTCCATCATTCCATACGGGAATCCCGTAGTCTATATAGACGTCCCTGAACACTGCTTTATCAGCAAGCGGGGCAAACGCAGGAGAATCAAGGAGCGGTTTGAAGTCAAAAACCCTCGCCTCTCCGGTATTGAAGCGAATCCAGAGAAGATAATTGTCCATCGCCCTTATACCGCTGATCTTGATCGGAACGGAAGCCTCTCCGGCATAGGCAATACCGTCTATGATATACATTCTTTTTCCCTCCCTTAATGCAGAGGATCAATCTTTCCAAACGGAATATTTCTTACCGCCTTATTCCATGCCTCATACAGTTCATCCTCGTGGATTGCGGCCCAAGCCTGGACAAGTTTAAGCTGTTTAACAGGCAGACTCCCGGCGAGAAGCTCTCCGTCCACACCGACAGACGCCTCATATTCAGCAAAAAATACGTGAAAATGCGGCTTGTGGTGCTGCCCGTCATCTGCGTACAGCATTTTGATTATGATGTTATAAAACCTGCAAAGCTCAGGCATACTTCATCCTCCGTTTGTTGTCAGTATCATTATACCAGTCATTAAAACTCCGGTCAACTGAATGTTTATATAATATCAATACTATCTTATTATATAATTATCATGGAGTCCCCAAACGAAATTATATAATTATCATGGAGTCCCCAAACGAAAAGAAGCGATAGCCCTCCTGAACGGCGACCTCATAGGCGTGCAAAATATGCTCTCTGCCTGCCAGCGCAGAGACCAGCATGATCAGCGTGCTCTCCGGCAGATGGAAATTCGTTATGAGCGCGTCGATGCACTTGAAGCGGTAGCCCGGATAGATGAAAATATCTGTCCAGCGGGAGCCCGGTTTCAGCTCGCCGCTCTCCTCCGCAAAGCTCTCCAGCGTTCGGCAGGAGGTGGTGCCGACGGCGATCACGCGGCCGCCCTCGCGCTTCGTCTCGTTGACGATCTCAGCGGTCTCGGGAGGAATCACGCAGAACTCACTGTGCATCTCGTGGTCCTCGATCTCCTCCTCCTTGACCGGGCGGAAGGTGCCGAGGCCGACGTGCAGCGTCACATAGCAGACCTTGACGCCCATATCGCTGATTTGTTTCAAGAGCTCCGGCGTGAAGTGCAGGCCGGCCGTGGGAGCCGCCGCGCTGCCGAGCTCGCGGGAGTAGACCGTCTGATAGCGCTCGGAGTCCTGGAGCTCCGCCTTGATATAGGGCGGCAGGGGCATCTTTCCGAGACGTTCAAGCACTTCAAGGAATATCCCCTCA
>ONPN01000037.1 GCA_900319695.1 uncultured Eubacteriales bacterium | reverse complement strand
CGAACTTATACATGTGAGCGAAGCGAATCGGATTGTGTACCTCAAGAAAAAGTGACGAAATCAGGGCACAAATTTTCCAGGAGATGCCGCAGGCGGATTATGCGGTGTTGCCTTAGATTTCCGAGCAGAATTTGCGCCAGACAAGGCGCCTTCCGCAGAGCATAATGGAGATATTGGTCAAGGAAGGCAACGCAGTATGGCACAACTTCTGCCGGAAAGATTTTGCTGTTTCTATCAGGGGATAGTATGAGCCCCTTCGTCTCGCCAAAGTTAGGGTAGTACACGATATAGGGCGAGCGGCTGTAATGCTCCAGTTCGTTCATCGGCTGTTCGATCCCGCCGTCCACCCGAAACCAGACAGGAACATCCCTCCGGTCGTCCGGGTTGTTTTTCTTGACGATTACGTAGAAAGAACGAAATTCGCCCTCGTCGAGTTCCGGGTCCTCCACATCTTCTTCCCGCAGATAGCTTTCGTTCGATGCGTCGATAATCCCCATCCCGCCTTCCACGGAGACGTCGTAACCCTCATACGCATCGACTTCTGCGCTGCCGTCGTCCTCCCGGGAGCCGCCGTCGTCCCAGGAAGACCCGGCATCCGGACTGTACCACTATACGAGCTGGCGCTTCACCAGTTTGGCAAATTCCCCATCCTTGGCAAGCAGCTCGTCATAGCTTCCTTCTTCCGTGATTTTTCCCTTGCTCAAAACCAGTATACGGTCGCAGTCACGGATCGTGCTCAGGCGGTGGGCAATGACAATGCGGGTACAGTGCAGATTGTCCAGCGCGTCGGTGACCTTCTTCTGCGTCACATTGTCCAATGCGGAGGTCGCTTCATCCAGAATCAGGATGGACGGTTTCTGCGCGATCACGCGGGCGATCAGCAGGCGCTGCTTCTGCCCGCCGGAGATCGCTGCCGCGTCGTCCGAGAGTATCGTCTGCATGCCGAGCGGCATGGCCCGGATATCGTCGGCAAGACCCGCAGCCTCCGCCGCTGCCCAGGCCTCCTCCTCCGTCAGATCCGGCCGCGTGATGGCGATGTTCGTAAAGACGTTGCCGGAGAAAATTCTGCCCTGCTGCAGCACGGCCCCGATCTGGCGCCGGACGGCCGTGTTGTCCAGATGGAGCAGGTTTTCACCGTCATAATAGACCGCGCCGGTCTGGGGATGCTCAAACCCCAGCAGCAGGCGCACGAGGGTCGACTTGCCGGAGCCGGAGCCCCCGACGATGGCCAGGTATTCCCCTGGCTTTACCTGTAAGCTCAGATGATCCAGAACCAGAGGCGCGGAGCTGTCATAGCGGAACGACACCTCATTGAGCGTGATGGCGCCGCTGAGCTTTCCGGGGTCGCGCCCGGAGGAGGAAATTTCGGGGACCTCCTCGAGAATCGGACGCATCAGCAGCAAAATCGGGCGGATCGCCGCGATTTGAGAGCCGAGGCCGCTCAGTTGCTGGATTGCCGTGCTGCTCATGCTGTAGGCCGCAAAGAAGTAGATGAACAGATCATCAGTCAGACCGACACGAATAGCCATCCAGAAGAGAAGCACCATGCCGAAAATGGTCGTGGAAGGCCCGAGCGCGTTTTGGAGCTTCACAAAAAGAGGCGGGCGGAACTCGGCATCCGCCTGGACACGGTAGGCCTCCATGAAGCGCGCCAGCGCCCGCGATTCGGCGCCGGCATTTTTCACCTCTTCAATGCCCCACAGAGTATCCAGAGCGCGTTCGTTCGTCTCCATCTGTCCGCTCAGACGGTCCATGGCGTTGCGAATCTGCCCCAGCACGCCGAACACCTGCAGCACCAGCTGGATGCCCAGCACCAGAAGGGCCGGACCGATCATCATCGGGGCAGCGGTTTTCAGCTCAAACACATAGGTCAGAGACAGAAGCGCGCTCAGGCCTGTGGAGAAAAAGAGGGAGCAAAGCACGCTGCACAGGGGCTCCACCAGGTTCAGACTGCCGTAAACATCGGCGGTCTTGTTCTTGCGAAAGAACTCCACCGGCAGGTCCAGAACACGGGCGAAAAGCGAGCTCTGCAGGAAAAGGGACATCTTTTGACTGACCCTGGCAACCACCCTGGCCTGTACGATGGAAAAGAGATACTTTGCAATTGCGCAGCCCAGCAGAAAGATCAGCAGTGAATAGATCAGCTCACCATTGCCGGAGGGAATCACAAGCGTCATCATCCACTTGCTGGCAACCGGATAGAAGATGCCAAGCAGGATCACGGCCAGCGCGCAGAACAGGATCAGAAAGCGTTCGCCGCCTGCCACGCAGCTCATCATAAACGCCAGCAGTTTCTTCAGGCTCAGCTTGCTCTGGGGCGCGGCCTGATAGTAGAGCACGGCTTCGCGCTCTACCAGAGCGCTGTTCTTTTTGTCAAAAACAATTTTCTCCCCGCTGGATCGATCAATGCAGGCATAGCGCCCGTAGCTTCCGGGCAGCAGCGCCGCGGTAACACCGTTTGTAAGCCTGCACAGGTAGGGGCCGAAAGCGTTTTGCTCCCACCCGGGGGAGAGCAGGCAGACACGGGACATAATGCCGTTTTTTCGCAGCAGATCTTCTACATAGGATTCGTTTTCGAGGCGGTCTGGGTGAAACTCAGGTGTGGCAATACCGAAAAATGAGCATATCTCCCTCAGTGCGAAGGCGCGATCCAGGGATCTGTCGCTGCTCTTTTCACCGCCCGCGGACAAGCCCAGGGCGGTGACGCCGAGAAGACTGTTCTCAGCGTTTTCAAGCCGTTCGGCGTCGGCCTCCTGACGGCGCAGGATTTTCTCCTTCCAGCTGTCACTCATGCTCATCTCTCCCTTCACTGCGATGAGACCAGGGTGTAATAGCGGCCCTGAAGCTTCATCAGTTCATCGTGCGTGCCCTGTTCGGCGATCTTTCCGTTGGCAAGCACAATGATCTTGTCGCAGTCCCGCACGGTGGACAGCCGGTGCGCCACGATGACCGTGGTTATGCTGCGCGCCTTGATGTTCTCCATGATCTCATGTTCGGTCATGGCGTCCAGGGCCGAGGTCGCCTCATCCAGGATCAGCACCTTCGGATTTCTGACCAGGGCGCGCGCAATCGTGATGCGCTGGCGCTGACCGCCGGAGAAGTTTTTGCCGCCGGAGCGGACCACATAGTCGTAGCCGCCCGGATGCATCAGAATATCCTCTTCAATACAGGCCTCCCGGGCTGCGCCGGTAATGGCCGGGCCGGGGATATTGGCGTCCCACATGCTGATGTTGTTGTGCACGGTCGCCTCAAAAAGGGTACTGTCCTGACTGACGATCGACACGCTGTCGGTAAACATCGATTTGGGCAGGTCAAGGCGATTGACGCCGTCATACAGCACTTCCCCCGACCAGGGAAGGACCGTGCCGGTCATGAGCTTGGCGACGGTGGACTTGCCGGAGCCAGACGCGCCCACAAAGGCCACGCGCTGTCCCGGCTCGATGGTGAAGCTGAAATCGTCCAGCAGCGGCGGCGACAGGCGCGAATAGCCGAAGGTCACATGGCGAAACTCTACGCCGCCCCGCATGGGGGGAAGCGCGGTATCCTGCGCCATGGTCTCAATCGGGAAGGCCGCATCCTCTTCATAGCATCTCACATCCTCCACCTTCTGGATGGAAGTGGCAAGCTCGCGGATATTTCGGCTGACCTGCGCCAGTTCCTGCGCCGGGGCCGTCAGCTTCTGGATCAGGGTCTGCAGCACCAGGATCAGGCCCACGGTGGTTCTGCCGTGGACGATGGACCAGGCCGCTACCGTCAGCACTATGGCGTTCGTCAGATCCAGCATGAAAACCGACAGCCCGCTCAGATACGCCGAGATGTCGTTCTCTTTGGTTTTGCCTTCGTTGACCTCCGCCTGCTGGCTGGCCCAGCGGGCAAAATAACCGTTGCCCACGCCCGAGGACTTGATGGTCTCGATCATGTCAATGCCTGCGATCATCGTGGCGTCCATACGCATCTTGCTGTTCATGCGCTGCTGCTGCGACTGCAGCGTAAACTTTGCCAGGAACCAGGCCGCGAAGACGTTGGCACAGAGCGCAAAGCCCCCCAGAAAGGCCGCCGCGGGACTCAGGGAGTACAGCGCCGCAAAATAGATGCCCACCATCAAAAGCTGAATCGCCGTCGGTGTGATTTTGCGCACCAAAAGCTCGGCGATGGTGGAATTCATCGTCAGCCGCGAGATCAGATCCCCGGCTGAGCGCTGCTGGTAAAACTCGATCGGAAGCTTGAGCAGATGGGCAAAAAATTCCGTGTTTGTCCGGATCGCCATATCGCCCTGAATCCGGTAAATATAGGTCTCGCGCAAAAGATCCGCCGCAAGCTCAAGCACGCCCAGAAACAAAAGCAGCAGAAAGAATTGCTTTTCCCAGATCTGCAGGCTTTCCAGGATCATGTCGGTAAAGACCCTTTGAAACACCGGAACCATCAGTCCCACCAGCGATACCGCCAGCGCGTCCAGCACCAGAAAGCGCAGGCCGGAGCGGTATTGACGCGCCCTGTCTCTCAGAAAAGAGACGACAGTGGGCGCCTTCCCGTCCCGGACGAAGTTCTCCCCGGGGGTAAATTCCAGGACGATGCCGGTAAAGCTGCGGTTGAATTCCTCCATAGTGACCGTGACTTCACCGAGTCCCGGATCGTTCAGATACGCCTTGTTTTTCCCGAAGCCCCGCAGCACCACGAAATGCGCCATGTTCCAGTGAATGATGCAGGGAAAGTGCGCCTTCTGCATCACACTCTCCACCGACCAGCGATAGCCGTCGGCAATCAGGCCGTAGTTCTCCGCCGCCGTTACCAGATTGGAGGCGCGTGAACCGTCCCTGGAGACGCCGCAGTCCCGGCGCACCTTTTCAAGCGGCACATATTTTCCGTAATAGGCCAGGATCATCGCAAGGGAAGCCGCCCCGCATTCGACGTACTCCATCTGCATGATCATCGGTACCTTTACATGTGTGTACTTCATCTTCCGCGTCCTCACACATCAGGGATCGATCATCAGAACGATGGGCCGCACATGGTCGACGGTGATGACCGCCTCCACCAGATCTTCCTTCTGCAGCGGCGCATTCACCTCAACCGTTATATAGTAGTTGTACTCCGCCGCGGCAAGCTCATTAAAGACCCAGTCGCTCTCAATGATAGTCGACATTTCCCCCAGTGAATGCGGCTTGTCCGACACGTCGACCACCTTGCCCCGCAGAATGCCGCCGTTGGGCTGGGTAACGCGCACGTCGTCCCCCTGATCTGCCTTGTAGGTCTGCATCAGCTGGGGCGACAGCAGGAGAATACACTCGTTCCCGTCTTCCGGGGCAAAGCCGTAGCATAACACCGTGACCGGCAGCTTTCCGGCGAAAGCCCAGATCAGAAAGGACAGGAGCAAAACCAGCACCGCCACCAGCGTCATCCACGGCATCAGGCGCGTGGCGCTGACATAGGGGCCGGTTCTGGTCTGCTGGCTCAGCTGATCCATGCTCTCCTTGCGAAAGAGGTTTTCGGTTTTCGGCATAGCGAGAGTCTCCTTTCGTTAAGTTGAGGCGGGGAGGGCCAGCGACACGTAGCGCCCGCCCAGCCTGGCCAGATAGTTCAGCGAAGTGAGCTTTTCCGCCGAGGCGAGGATTTCCTCCTCAGACGCATCATCACGCAGGGCGGCGAGCAGCTGCTTTTCCGTCTTCACCTCGTCACAGGCCAGAAAGACCGCCCTGTCCACCCCGGTGAGGAGGCCGAAGGGCTGCACCATGCAGGGGCGAGAATCCAGCAGCAGAAGCCCGCCTGCGGTCTCCGCCATCACGAGGCTGTGCTTTTCGCCGGAGGCCGCGATCCGTCTCCATTCAAAGACAGCCGCATAAAGGCGGTCATACCAGGGCTGCATCCGCGCCAGCGTCTCCCGGAACGCGCCGCCCGTCAGCTCATAGTACATGCACATATTTTCGACCCGGTCGTCGCTGTCGCCGTAGATGCAGCGATACATCTCTTTCGGTTTGAGCTCCAGCCCGTACTGCGCCGGGTCTTCCAGATAGCGCGAATAGCGCTGGAACATAATGGGAAACACCCCTGTCGGAGCATGGAAATGCACAAGCTTCGGGATCAGGTCGATCAGTTCCTCGTAGTCCTCCTCCTTCTCGCCGGGGAAGGCCATCAGCAGGTTCCATGACAGGCCCAGACCGTGCCTGCGGCAGTATTTCAGAAAGGCCACATGAGAAGCGGCGTTGTTTCCCTTGTTCATCAATTGCAGCAGATGGTCGTTCAGGCTTTCTATGCCCGGCTGTACGATGACGAACCCCGCCTTCACAAGCCGCACAATATCCCGCTCTTTCAGATTTGTCTTGACCTCGCCCACCAGATTCAGCGCCTGGCCGCTCTCGGCCAGCATGGGCAGCAGGTTCTCCATCGCGTCAAAGCTCAGAATATTATCCGTAAGCTGGATCAGGTTGTTTTCGTATTTGCGGCTCAGCTCCAGGATCTCATCGCACAGGCGCTGCGCGCTTTTGAAGCGGTAGACGTTTTTGCGCCCGTTGAGCCCGCAGAAGCTGCACGGGTGCTTCTGACCCCACCAGCATCCGCGCGAGCCCTCAAGGTACAGCGCATAGTTTGCGCCCGAGAGGTAGAGCAGCTGCTTGTTATCCTCCACAAATTCCTGCCCGAACATGGGCGGGCCGAATTCTCCCGCCTGCTCACGTTTCCAAGCGTCGATAAAGTCGGAATAATCGGGATAGCAGACCTTGTTCATGTCCTGCGTCATGCGGTGCGGGATCGGGTCGGGGATCTGCTCCCCATGCCGGACCACGCCGTAGGGCATGGGCCCGGCCTCCGCGCCCATGGCGATGCGGCAGACCTGGGCGAACACCTCGTCCCCCTCGCCGAAGAAGACATAGTCCACACTGGGATAATGGCGCAGCACCGCCGCTCCGGCCTCACCGGACACGTTGGTGCCGCCGAGGATCGTCACAATGTCCGGGGCAAGCTCCTTGACGCGCCTGATGACGGCGAGCGCCCCGTTGATCTGCGAAAAAATGGAGCTGACCGCCAGAACGCCGGGGCGGATGCGCGCGATCTCCTCCGCCAGTTCTTCCACGCACTGGCGGGCCTTCTCCCTGGCGTATTGAATCAGCGCGAGAATCTCATCTAACGGATACACGGGATAATCCCGGCAGAGAAGACGGGCGAAGCGCTCATCGCTGCAGGTGTTTTCCACATCGGTCATGTGGGCAAACAGATACTCCTGCAGGCCCGAGGTATAGGGAAAGGCGTCAATCTTTCCGGCGGCCTCGAGGCCGAGGAGGTGGGCCAGCCGAAACATCGGATAGAAGACCTGCGAGCGCATCCCCGCTTCGTTCAGGCACTGTTTGAAAAGGGACAGCGCGATCGACGGCCGCGGCGGAAAGTCGTACGGCGGCGAAAGCAGGACGACGTCAAGCCGCTCTTCTTTGTTGGCTTGCTTGTGCAGTTCGGAAATCATAGGTCACTCTCCTCCCGGAAATACAGCAAAACCGGCAGCCGAAACCCGGCTGCCGGCAGATGCGGACAGGCTGCTCCTGCCCAATAGGCGAACAATCAGCAGGTAGCGGCGGAAGAAACGGAAATGGTAACGCCGCAGGCAGGAACGACCGTGGCAACGGTGGGCGTGGTGCCGCCGGCGACTTCGTCGAGCTGGCTCTTGTCGAGCTTGCCCTCGGCAGTATTTGCGCCGACGAAGGCCTTGAGCTCTTCCACGGTGGCGTCGATGCCCAGCTCCTTCAGGATGACTTCCAGCGCTTTGCCGCTCTTGGCAGCCTCGGCGACCTTTGCCTGCAGTTCGGTATCAGTTGCGGCTTTTTCGTAGAATTCCTTAATGGTCATGTGTATGATCTCCTTTCCTCGGCCTGAGCCGAAATCAACAATTTTTTAGTCTGTAAATAACAGAGCCATTTTCCCTGTTTGCCGTGCCAAATTATAGCATTTTGGCGCAGGTGTGTCAATATTTATTAAATTTATTTAATTTAATTTAGGACTGAAAAAAAGATAACGATGAAAGTACGGCGTTCATCTTGCGGCGGCCGCTCAGGAATGATATAGTACCTTTTGTGTGAACAATTCCAATTGTGAAGAAACGCGGAGGGATGCGATATGAAAATACTGGCGCTTGTTTTTGCGGCACGCCGTGAAGAAAAGTCGGCGACGCTGCGGATGACGAACGAGCTCTGCGGCATGATCGGTCGGCGCTGCCCGGACGCGGCGTTTGAAGTCCTCACCATGAGCGAGCTGCCCGTGCAGGCCTGCGTCGGCTGCAAAAGCTGTTTTCTTGAGGGCTTCTGCCCGCAGGACGGGGAGGACGGCATGGCCGAGCTGCGGCGGAAGGTGAAGGACTGCGACGCGCTGATCGCCGCGACACCGGTCTATATGTGCTCGGTCAGCGGCTGGTGCAAGAATTTTCTGGATCGCTGCGCGCGCTGGTGCCATGTGTTTGAGCTGCTCGGAAAACCCTGCCTGGTTCTCAGCGTGACCGCCGTCTCCGGCTCCGAGCGCGCGGCCGCTTATCTGTCCGAGTGCCTTGAGGTCATGGGCTGCGCCGTCGCGGCGCGTCTCCCGCTGCAAAGGCAGGGCGACGGTCTGGTGATCGGCGGCGAGAAAGCGCGCGCGGCCATGGAGAGCGCCGCGGATTCTCTTCTGGACGCGGTCGGGCACCCCGAACAATATCTTTCGGAGCTTGCGGAGGGACAGTTTCAGAGCCTCCGGCAGAGCTACCGCGCTCTGGAAACCTTCCGGACGCTCACAGGGCAGAGCTGCCCCGACGAGGTAAACACCTTCCGTCGGCGCGGTTTGATGGGCTGCGCGTCCCTGCGCGAGGCTCTGCGGCAGAAAGGACGGGCAGAAGCGTGAACAATCACATGGAAAGTAGGCAGGCGGCCGCCGGACAGCCGGAGGATCTTTACGACTTTCTACGCCCCATGGCGGAGGACGAGGTGAACGAGCTCGCCCGTCTGCCGGAGCTTCCTCTGCGGGAAGCGGCTGCACTCGGGCAGGAGCTTCTTTTCCGCCGTCTGAAGGAGCTCGCGGAGCCGACGGTACAGGCGGCGCTGGAGGAAGCGCTCTGCCTCATCAACCCCGCCGTCCGGCTTTCGCCGCATTTTGCGTCGGACAGCGACCGCGCCCAGGCCCTTGCCCGGACGCTTCAAAGCCTGGCGGCGCCCGGCGGCAGTCCCTTCGAACGCTACCCGCTTCTCAGGCGGGACGCGGAACATGTCTGCGCAAACTTCCGCCGCTTTCTGACGACCTTCCTGCGCCGCGTGAGCGAATACGCGGACCGGATCGAGCGGGAGCTGCTGGAAGGCCGCCCGATGGGCAGGCTCCTCTCCCTGGGCGCGTCCGGGGCCGACATGCATCTGCACGGCCAGTGCGCCATGCGTGTGACGTGCGAGGGCGGCGTGTTTTATTACAAGCCCCGCGACAGCCGGATCGACCTTCTCTACCGCCGGATCGTGGAGCGCTTCTGCCCCGGCGAGACCCTTGCGCCGCATGCCGTGTGCGGCGAGGGCTTCGGCTTTATCGAGTGCATGAAGACCGCGCCGGTGCAGAGCCCTGAGGACGTCGCGGCCTATTACCGGCACTTCGGCGCGCTGACGGCGCTGTTCCGCTTTCTCGGCAGTTCCGACATGCATTTTGAGAACATTCTGGCCTGCGGCGTCTACCCGACCGCCATTGACATGGAGACGCTGTTTACCCCCGCCTCCGATCCCTTTCGGGGCTGCGAAGTCGACACGGTCGACGAGCTGAACCCGGTGTGGCGGGATCTGATGTTTTCCGCCCAGAGCACGCTGGTGCTGCCCATGATGCTCCAGGGCAAGGCGCAGATCAGCCCCCTTTTGCGCGGCGGGACGGAGACCGCCGCCTGTCTCCCGGTCCTGAATGGAAAACAGATCCCCGTTTACGGCTATGAGGACAGCTTTACAGAGGGCTTTGCGCGCATGTATGACCGCCTGCTTGCTCGGCGCGGGGAGCTTGCGGACATGGTGCGCGAGGCGGAGGGCATGAGCGCCCGCTTCGTCCTGCGCGCCTCGGCCTATTACGCCCTGACGCTGCGCGAGCTGCACGCCCCCGCGGGCTGCGCCTCCGTCGAGGGGCGAGAGAAGATCCTGGCCGACCTGGACAAACACTTTGAAAAAGCGCCGGAGTATCTGCCGGTAGTGCAGTGGGAGCGCGCCTGTCTCGAGGAGGGCGACATCCCCTATTTTTCCTTCCGCGCCGGTCACGGCGGGCTGTACGGCGACCCGCGGGGCGAGATCCTCATAGACGATTTCTTCCGCATCGCGGCGACAAAGCAATGCCTCCTGACCCTGGAGCACTCCGGGCCGGAGGAGAAGCGTTTTGAGCTGGATTACCTCCGGCGGCGGCTTGAGCAGGGGCCTGATTATTCCTTCGCGCCGCCGGGCGCGCCGCCCGAAACGGAGCCGCTCCCGCTCTCTGCCGACGAGGCCCGCGCCGAGGCGCGCGGCATCCTCGCCGACATGGAGAAGATGGCCTTGAAGCTGACCGACGGGAGCCGCATTCTGCTCAGTGCCGATCAGCATCTTGTCCCGAGCCATCACCCGACTTTTGAACGGGGTCTGCCGGGCATGAGCGTTTTGTTCGACCGCGCCCTGAAAACCGCCTCCCTCGGCTGCGAAGCGCAGGCGCTGCGCCTTCTCGCGGATACGAGGGAAGACCTTTTGCGCTCGCGGAGAACCTATCGCCAGATGAGCGATAAGTTCCGCTCGGTTCTGCATCCGGGCCTGCGCAAGGGCGTCGGCGGGCTGCTGCTCTCCCCGTGCATGGACGGGGAGGGGATCGAGGACGTCATCGAGAGCTTAAAGCTTTCAAGCCGGAGCTTTGAGGAGGAGAACGCCGGGCTGTACGCCGGGATCGGCGGGCTCCTGTACGGCTGCGTGTCGGCGGCGGAGCGGATCGGGTATGCGGACGCGCCGAAGCCGCTCCTGCGGCTCATCGAGCGGCTGACGCCTCTCGTGATCGCGCGGGTGGACGAGCCCGGCCCGGTCTCCGGTCTCGGCAAAGGCATGGCCGGCACGGCCCTCGCGCTTACGCGGAGCTTCCGCTTCACCGGCAATACGGACTGTCTGGAGGCGGCGGACAAGGCTTTGCGCTATGAGAGCGCGCAGTATCGCACGCTGCTGGGCGGCTGGCCGAATTATGAGAAGTCCTCCCTGCCCGTCATCCGGGGCGAGGCGCTGGAGGCCGGCGCGCCCGGCATCGCCCTGGCCGCGATCCTGTGCGAAGAGACGGTGCCCGCCGCGGCAGAGCTCGCGGACAGGGCGCTCGCCTGCACGCTCTCGCTGCCGTTTTTGGAGACGGACGATCTGGCCTGCGGCAACGCGGGTCTCGCCCTGGCGCTGACCGAGGCGGCCCTGCGCCGCAGGGATGCGGCCCTTCTGCGCGCGGCGGGCGCGCGGCTCGCGCAAGCCGCAAAGCGCGCGGAGCGGGACGGCGGCTATCGCTCTCTCCCGCTGCGGCTGCGCAACGTCCCCGACCCCGCCTTCTGGCGCGGCACCGCGGGTGTGGCCTACGCGATGCTGGTCTACGCCGACGCGCTGGAAGCGCAGGAGTAATACTGTTTTTCGTTAAAACGGCTCGTTTTAACGAAAAGGCATCGCGCAAGGCGCGCTGCCAGTTTTGTGCCCTAGGGCACAAAACACGTCTCATAGGTCTCCGACGTGCCTTTGGCACTATAAAACGGCTTTAAGCCGTTTTATGGGAGACCAGTATAAACACAGTGAGAAAAACGTGCGGCGATTTCGCAGATTGTACGAAATCGCCGCACATATTTTTGTTTTTGCTGTGTTCTGCCGGGTAAGCAAGGGAGGTCTCCCCTGCTGCGTCTGCGGCCTTTACCTCTATCCGTTTCAGGCGGCTTTCAGGATAATGGTCACATCGCCGAAGTTTGCGGGGGCCTGGTATTCGGTCTTGTCCTTGGCGTAGCCGGCGGGCGGCTTGAGCAGATGGACGGTGTTGCCGGGGCCGGGATTGACGTCGAACTCAGCCGCGCCGTCTTCATCCGTCTCACCCAGCATACAGGTGTCATCCGTGCAGAACTGCACCTTCGCACCGGCGACGGGCGCGCCGCTCTCATCCACGCAAATCACACGGTAGACATCCGCCTGTGCGCTCGCCTGCCGCGCGCTCTTGAACTTTACGGGGGCGTCGGAATAGTCCGCGATCTGGCTTCTGCTCCTGGCGGTGACTTCGCCCAGGAGATCCTTCACGGCCTCCTCATACTTGTCCACCTGTGCCCCCTCGACCGGGACGCCCACAATTTCACCGTTGCGATTGACAAAGAAGGTGATGGGCAGGCCATTGGACTCGAAAATCGATTCGGTCTCCGGGGTGCCGACGACGACAGGGTAGGTCACGCCGCTGTCGCGGATAATGTCCCGCGCCTCGTCATAGTCGTCGTCCGTGAGGATGCCGATCACGCCGCAGCCGAGCTTCTGCAGGCGGCGGCTGATCTGCTCAAGCTCAGGCAGCTCCTTGACGCAGTGCGGGCACCAGGTCGCCCAGAGGTTGACCATGGTGATCTCATTGGCGGCAAAGAGATCCTTGCTGTCGACGGCATTGCCGTTGAGATCCCGGCTGGTAAAGTCGGCGGTGTTTCCGGCCGTCTGCGCATAGGGGTTCACGGGAGGCATGTAGACCGAGCTGTAGATGATGTCACCGGCCTGATTCAGGAAGGAGATATACTCATCCAGGTAAACCCCGCTGATGCCCCTCGGCAGATTCTCCTCGCCGATCACAACATAGTGGGTATACTCAAGGTTGTCCCCCACCGTGCAGATCTCAAAGGCCTCGTTCAAGTTGATATCGAGACCCGCGTTGATGGCGGCGTTCGGATCGAAGCCGTCCTTCAGGCAGACCCAAGTGATCAGGGGCGCGCAATAGTCCTCGTCATAGCCGTAGCGATCGTAATCGTCCATCGACATGGCGTTATAGACGAGCATGGTGACGTAGACGCCCGAGTTGTAGCCAAGCTCTTCGCTGAAGGCGAGGTCCACAAAGCCGTGGGAGCCGAAGACCCAATCCTCCGGGATGTAGAGGCAAAGACCGCCCTCGGAAGCGTCAAACTCGATGCCGTCCGGCTCATAGTCGTAATAATCGGCGGACGCGACCGGCATGACGCCTGCCAGGAGCAGCAGGGCCAGGATGCAGGATAACAGCTTTTTCAATTTCGTTTTCCTCCGTTTTTTTCTGCTTTTGCAGGATATGCCTGTCAGGTCTCCACGTTGATGATATCCAGAAAGCCCGTCATATCAAAGATATGCATGACATACTCGTTTGCATGCATGATCTTCATGCTTCCCGCGCGGCTCACCATCAGCTGATCCATCGCCAGGACCACGCGGAGCCCTGCCGAAGAGATGTAGTCGACCCCGGCAAAGTCCAGGATGAGCGACGTAATCCCATCAAGTCTCGCATTCAGTTCCGCCTCCAGCCTCGGCGCGCTGTTGCTGTCCACATGGCCCTCCGGCAACACGGTGAGCGTGGTATCGTTTTTCTGAAATTCAATGTTCATATACTTTCCTCCGGGATGAGAATGTGAAGTCAAACTATTCTTTCTCTGCTGGCGGAATCATCTTTGTTCCGAAGCCAACCACATCGTGCAGCAGGATATCCGTCTGTATGCCCTTTGGTCTGACCCAAACGGAGCCGGCCTCATTGACGATGACGCGGTCCCCCGCGGCCTCAACCAGTTCCGTGGAGGCGAGAATCTGTCCGCCGCGGGTAAAGCCCTCAATGCGGGAGGTCAGGTTCACGTTGCGCCCGATCATGTCGTATTTTGTGCGGGTCTCAGAGCCGATGTTGCCGAGTATCGCCTCGCCGATGTGGAGACCGATGCCCATGCTGATCTCCGGATAGCCGTGCGCGCGGTTCCAGTCATTGATGGCGGGCATGCACCGCTGCATGGCGACCGCGCAGGCCGCGGCGTTTCGCGCGGAAAAAAGATTCTCACGCGGCGCGCCGAAGACCACGACGAGGGCGTCCCCGACGAAGGCGAGGATATTTCCCTGCCAGGCGTTGACGATCTCGATCAGCTCGCTGAAATAGTGGTTGAGCATTTTAAGGAAGGACTCGGCGTCCATCTCCTCCGACAGCTGCGTGGAGTGGCGGATGTCCGTGAACAGCATGCTGACGACGCGGCGTTCGCCCCCGATTTTGATGTTGCCCCGGTTATTCAGGATCTCCTCAAGCACCTCGTCCGTCAGATAGCGGCCGAAGGTGTCGCGTATCAGCTCGTCTCGGCGGCGTATCGTCTCTTTGAGGCGGCTGTTTTCCTGCTCAAGCTCCCGCAGGCGTTTTTCCATACTATCGCTCACAGTTCGATCACCTCTCCCTCGCGCGCAAAGCCCACATCCGCTCTGCCGATGCGCGCCTCTCTTTCCAGAAGGTCCTGATCCGTACAGCCGGGGTCATGGTGCACCAGCAGCAGACGCTTTGCGCCGCAGCGCTCCATCAGCTCTACGCCCTTTTCCCCGGTGGAATGGCCGAAGCCTCTCCTGGTCTCGTAGTTCTCCTGGCTGTACTGTCCGTCGTACAGGAGCAGGTCCGTCCCCCGCGCAAAATTCTCGAGCATCGCAAAGCCGAATGAATCATGCTCATAATCGGTGGCGTAGACGAGGGATTTTTCTCCGAGGGAGACGCGGAAAACCAGGCAGCCGCCCGGGTGCCTCCCCTCCATGCAGTCGATGCGCAGCGCGCCGTGACGCATGGGAAAGCGCGGGGGCGCAAGCTCCAGATCGCCTTTGTAGTGCAGGAGGCTGAGCGGCCAGAAGGGCGGCGAAAACAAGGCGTCGAGCATATTTTGTGCCTCTCGCACGTCCTTGGCCGGCAGGCAGAGGATGGTCTTCTCCCCTTCTGCCAGCAGACGCCGATACATACCGAGTCCCAGCACATGGTCAAGATGCATGTGCGTCACCAGAATCAGAGGGGGCCGCGGCAGCTCCGCCGGTGCGGAGAAAAGCCCGGTGCCGGCGTCCAGAAAGACGCAGTCCTCCCCAGCCTGTACCATATAACAGGAGGTAGCTCCGCCGAAGATTTTTCGCCTGTCCCCGCTGATCGGTATGGAGCCGCCGCAGCCGAGCACCGTCAGGCGCAGCGTCTGCCCGGGCGTCTGTTTTCCGCCAACATGATCCGCCATTTGAATCCCCCGTTTTCTCCAGACTCCGTTTATCTGCCGCACAGGTGTTCCGAACATGTTTGATAAACGTCCATGCGTCTGCGGCGCGGCGCGAGGAACGAAGGCTTCGGCGCACGGACAGTTTATGCAACAAGGTAATTTTACCACGTTTTCCCTCTTTTGTACAAGAGGAAAAGAATGATTTCCTAGGGCAATACCGCATAATGCGGCAAGAGCGGATTCCGAGAAAAATTCGCAGGAATACTTAAGTGAGCGTCCAAATCTTTGATTTGGCTACGCGAACTTATACATGTGAGCGAAGCGAATCGGATTGTGTATTTCAAGAAAAAGTGACAAAATCAGAGCGTGATTTTTCCGGAAGATGCCGCAGCCGTATTGTGCGGTGTTGCCCTAGCCCGGATTTATGACGATTCTGAAGAACTCTTAAACCGGGACCAAAGCACTGGACAGAGCGCTTTCAATCTGTTATGATGCAATTGTCTCGAGAAAAGAAAAAAGTCCAAATAAAAATATAAAACAAAAAAGGAGATTATGACCATGGCTAACGATGAAGTGAAAGTTCTGAACGATCAGGAAGCAGAAACCGTTTCCGGCGGCGGCGCGAACGGCCCCTCCTGGGTTGACGGCGGCGCGACCTACTACCGTGTTGTCCGCGGCGATACCCTGTCCGAGATCGCTGTCAGATTCGGCACCAGCGTCTGGAACATCCAGTCTCTCAACCGCGACGTCATCAAGAACGTCGACCTGATCCGCGAGGGCTGGGTCATCCGCGTCAAGTAATGTCGCATAAAACAGCATATAACGCCAAGGGCGGGAGCTGAAGCTCCCGCCCTCGAATTGTTTTTAAAGCATTTTCTTGATGTCCGCGAGGCGCTCGAGCGCGGCGTAGAGGGTCTCGTCCTTCTTGGCAAAGTGCATGCGGACGATGTTGTTGACCTTCTCCTTGAAGAAGGAGGTGCCGGGCACGACGGCCACGCCGACCTTCCGGGCCATCTCCTCGCAGAAGGCCACGTCGGTCTGGCCCTTCTTGAGATAGGGGGCGATGTCCACCAGGAGGAAATAGGTGCCCTCGGGGTCGGAAAACGGGATGCCGATGTCCTTGAGGCCCCCGGTGAAGATCTTCTTCATGTGGGCGTAGTGGGCGGTGAACTCCTCGTAATAGCTGTCCGGCATTTCAAGGCCGACGACGGCGGCCTCCATCAGCGGAGAGGGCGCGCCGACGGCGTTGAAGTCGTGGAACTGCTTGATCTTATCCATGATGTGCTTCGGGGCGATGGCGTAGCCGAGACGCCAGCCGGTGATGGAGTAGGTCTTGGACAGGGAGTTGCAGGTGACGGTGCGCTCCCACATGCCGGGGAGATTGGCCATGTAGGTGTGGACATGGCCGTCGTAGATGATATGCTCGTACACCTCGTCGGTGATGGCGTAGACATCGTACTTGATGCAGAGATCGGCGATGAGCTTGAGCTCGTCATAGGTGAAGACGCGGCCGCTGGGGTTGGAGGGGTTGCAGATGATGATGGCCTTGATGCCCTGCTTGAAGACGTCCTCAAGCACGTTCGGGTCGAAGCGGAAGGTCGGCGGCACCAGGGGGATGAACACCGGCTCGCAGTCGGCAAAGAGGGTCTGGGCGGAGTAGTTTTCAAAGTACGGGGAGAACATGGCGACCTTGTCCCCGGGGTTGGTCAGGGCAAAGAGAGTGTCGACCATGGCCTCGGTGGAGCCGATGGTGACGACGATCTCGGTCTCGGGGTCGATGTCGCGGCCCATGAAGCGCTTGGTCTTCGCGGCGACGGCGCGGCGGAAGTTCGGCGCGCCCATGGTGATGGGGTACTGGTGCGGGCCCTGGTTGGCGACCTCGATGAGTCTGTCGGTCAGCGCCTTGGGCGGGTCAAAATCCGGGAAACCCTGGGCCAGGTTGATGGCGTTGTTGGCGATGGCGATTCTCGTCATGCGGCGGATGACCGAGTCGGTGAAGAGCGCGCATTTGTTGTTCATCGGTTTCATGGTTTATCTCCCCTCCAGATAGTCTTTGAGATACAGGACGGCCCGGCGGTAGCCCTCGAAGCCGAGGCCGATATAGCTTTTGACGCAGGCAAGGCCCGCGTAGGAGACCTGACGGAAGCTCTCGCGCTTGGACACGTCGGAGATGTGGACCTCGACGGCGGGGATGGCCACCGCCTTGAGGGCGTCCAGGATAGCGACGCTGGTGTGGGTATAGGCCGCGGGGTTGATGACGATGCCGTCGATGCGCCCGTAGGCGCCCTGGATGGCGTCGACAATGGCCCCCTCGTGGTTGGACTGGAAGAGCTCGCACCCGACGCCCGCCTCCTCACAGGCGGCGCGGATGAAGTCCTCGAGGGCGTGAAAGTCCTGTTTTCCATAGATGTCCGGCTCGCGAAGGCCCAGCAGATTGAGGTTCGGGCCATTGATGATCAGAAAGGTCATCTCAGCACCTCCAGAATGGCGTCCACCGTCTCTTCCAAGGTGCCGCTGTTGTCGGCCGTCAGGTCGGCAAAGCGCTCATAGAGGGGCTTACGCACGGCGTACATGGCGGAGAGGTCGGCGTTGAGCGAAAGAGGTCTCCCCTCCCGCGCAAGGCAGTTCAGATCGCGCCGGAGCCAGACGATGGTCCCGTTCTGGTGGAGGGGGGCGTAGTTCTCCGGTCTGGTCACGCAGCCGCCGCCGGTGGAGATGACGGTCCCGGAGCGCTTGCCGAGCTCCCGGAGAGCGGCCGACTCGCGGCGGCGGAAGCCCTGCTCCCCTTCCCGCTCAAAGATTTCGGGGATGGTGAGGCCGGCTGCCTTTTCGATCTCGGCGTCCGCCTCCAGAAGCGGTCTGCCGAGGCGCTCGGCCAGGCGTCTGCCGACGGAGGATTTGCCGCAGCCGGGCATGCCGACGAGGACGATGTTCTGCATGCCGTGCGAGAGCAGCGCCGTGATGCGCTTTAGCTCGCTGTCGGGAAGCGTATGGCCGAGGTAAATTTCCGCGCTGCGTTTGGCCTGGGCCACCAGCATGGTAAGGCCCCCCGCGCAGGGGATGCCGCGCGCTTCCGCCTGCATCAGCAGCGCGGTGCGGGCGGGGTTGTAGACCACATCCAGCACGGCCTCGAGTCTGGGGAAGACGTCAAGCTCGACGGGGCTGACGCCGTTTTTCGGGTACATGCCGACGGGGGTGGCGTTGACGACGATCGCCGCGTCCTCGTGGCGGTCAAGGTTATCATAGTTATCCTCGCCGCTTCGGGAGATGGGCACGACCACCGCTCCCCGCGCGCGCAGTACGGCGCACACGGTCACGGACGCGCCGCCCGTGCCGAGGACGAGGGCCTTTTTCCCGGCGATGTCGGTCTTCACTGTGCTGTCAAGCAATGTCTCGAAGCCGAAGGCGTCGGTGTTGTCGCCGAAGATCGTGCCGTCGGGCCGTCTGAGCAGGGTGTTGACGCTGCCGATGGCGCGGGCGGTGTCCGACAGCTCGTCACAAAACGGGATGACGGTCTTCTTGTAGGGGATGGTCACATTGAGACCATGCCAGTCGCCGTTTCGGACGAAGTCCTCCACCTCGTCGGGGGCTTTCTCATAGAGTTTGTATTCATAATCGGCCAGCTCCGAGTGGATCTGCGGGGAGTAGCTGTGGCCCAGCTTTTCGCCCAAAAGTCCGCATTTCATGTCAGATCACCTCGCTGTAGCTGCCGAGATACTCATACTCGTCCGTGAGCTCCTTCAGCTCGCCCATGAGTTGGATGAAGCGCGGGGAGTAGACCGAGGTGTCGAAGTCGAAGTAGAACATGAACTCAAAGCTGCGCTCGGGCATGGGGCGGCTTTCCAGCTTCGTGAGGTTGATGCCCAGGGCGTTGAAGCGCGAGAGCAGGCGGTAGAGGGAGCCCGGCTCATGCGGGAGCACCATCATCAGGCTCGTCCGGTTCGCGCCGGGGTAGATCTCCAGCTTCTTGGAGATGCAGATGAAGCGGGTGTAGTTGTTGCCGGAGTCCTGCACGTCGCTTCTGAGGATGTCAAGGCCGTAGAGTCTGCTGCACTGGCGGGACGAGAGGGCCGCGACGCCGCTGTCGCCGGATTCCGACGCCTTCTTGGCGGCCACGGCGGTGTTCTCGCAGGGGATGACCTTGACGTTCGGCAGGGTCTGTAAAAACGCCGCGCACTGGGCGATGGCCTGGGGGTGGGAGTAGATCTCCCGTATATCCTCGAGCTTTGCGCCGGGGCGCACCAGAAGGTTGTGGTCCACCTTCACGCGCACCGAGCGCACGATGCGAAAGTCGTGTTTGCGCATGAGGTCATAGACCGCGTTGACCGTGCCGGCGGTGCTGTTCTCCACGGGGATGACGCCGTAGCGGCAGAGGCCCTTGTCGATGGCGGCAAAGACCGCGTCGAAGGTGGAGAAGTAGAAGGTGTTGGGCCTTTGAAAGAGCTTTTCGCAGGCGATGTCGGAGTAGGCCCCCTCGACGCCCTGGCAGGCGACGATGGCCGACTCGGGAAAGAGCTGCGGCGTCTCCTTCAGGGCCTTCTCGATGGCCTCGGTCTCGGGGCTGCTGGGATGCAGGACGCGGTTCTGACGGCTGCGCGAGAGCTCCATGATGGTGGAAAAGAGCGAGACCGTGTACTCTCGCAGCGCCTCGGGGCTCTGCTCCTCCAGGGTCTTGAGCTTTTCCTTCTCCCTTCTCAGATCCAGAACGGGCATGTGGTTGTCACGCTTCCAGAGGGCGATGTCGCCGGCGATGTCCATGCGCTCCGAGAAGAGGCGCAGAAGCTCGCTGTCGATGCCGTCGAGGCGCGCGCGGTAGTCTTTTAATTCCATATTGATTCCCCCAGTATCAGGTCGTATACAGCCAGGGCCGCGGCGGCCTCGATCACGGGGACCGCGCGCGGGACGATGCAGGGATCGTGTCTGCCGGTGACGCGGAGCTCCTGCGGCTCCATAGTGGTGAGATTGACGCTCTGCTGCGCCCTCGAGATGGAGGGCGTGGGCTTGACGGCGGCGCGGAAGACGACGGGCATGCCGTTTGTGATGCCGCCGAGGATGCCGCCCGCGTGGTTGGCGGCGGTCTCGATACGGCCGTCTTTAACAAGGAAGGGGTCGTTGTTTTCGCTGCCGCGCAGTTCAGCCGCCTCAAAGCCCGCGCCGAACTCGATGCCCTTGACGGCGGGCACGGCGAAGATGAGGCGGGCGATCTGGTTTTCGACCCCGTCGAACATCGGCTCCCCGACCCCGACGGGCAGGCCGCGCACGACGCATTCGATCACGCCGCCGACGGAGTCTCCGTCCTCGCGGGCGTTTTGGATGGCGGCGCGCATCTGCTCACCGATCTCATCATCGACGACGGGAAAGGCCTTGTCCGCGACGGAGGCCTCAAAGGCGCTCTCGTCCCGTATCCCGGCGATGGCGGCGATGCGGGCGTCGACGGTGATGTTGTGCCGTCTCAGCTCCTGCCTGACGATGCCGCCCGCGATGCACAGCGGCGCGGTCAGGCGGCCGGAGAAGTGCCCGCCGCCGCTGTAGTCCTGAAAGCCCCGATATTTGACCTCCGCCGTGTAGTCGGCGTGGCCGGGGCGCGGCGTGATTTTGAGCTGGGAATAGTCCTTGGGTCTGGTGTTGTTGTTATGGATGACCGCTGTCAGGGGCGCGCCGCAGGTGAAGCCGTCCTTTAATCCGCAGAGAAAGTCCGGTCTGTCCTCTTCTTTTCGGGGGGTGGACCAGTCGTTCTGGCCGGGGGCGCGGCGGTTTAGGAAGTGCTGTAATTCGTCCGGGTCAATTTCGATACCCGCGGGCAGGCCGTCGAGGGTCATGCCGATGGCCGCCGAATGGCTCTGTCCGAAGATGCTCAGGCGCAGTTTTTGGCCGATAAAGGTACTGCTCATCTCGCGCACCTCCAGAAGTCCTCCCAGAAGGCGGGGTAGGATTTTTGTACACAGTCCGCGCCGCCGATCGTGACGCTCTCACGGCACAATCCGGTCGCGACGGCGGCGCTCATGGCGATGCGGTGGTCGCCGCAGGAATCGACCTCACCGCCGCGAAGTCCGCCTGTCCCGTGGATGACGAGGCCGTCGGGCAGCTCGTCCACCGCCCCGCCGAGGTCGCTTATCAGCCTTGCCGTCGTTTGCAGGCGGTCGGATTCCTTCATGCGAAGCCGCGCCGCGTTGATGATCCTTGTATCCCCCGTTGCCCCGCAGGCCAGAACCGACAGAACCGGAACCAGATCGGGAATAGGCGCGGCGTCAATGGTGACGGGACTCAGCTCCGCGCGACGCACCGTCACCGCGCCGTCGGAGGCTTCGACCGAAGCGCCGAACTGTCTGAGGATGTCCAGAATCGCTTTGTCTCCCTGAGAGGATTCATGCTTCAGCCCGCGCACGGTGACGCCTTTTTCACTCAGCGCGCCCATGCACAGGAAGAAGGCGGCGTTTGACCAGTCCCCTTCCACGCGCAGGACGCCGGGAAGCGCAAAGTGCTGGGAACCGGGGATGCGCCAGGTCTGTCCCTCCCGCTCGATCTTGACGCCGGAGAGGGCGAGCGCGTCCTCCGTCAGGCGGATGTAGCCCGCGGATTCTAGCGTCCCCTCCGCCGTGACCGCGCTGCCGCCAGAAAGCCGCGGCAGGGCCATCAGCAGGCCGGAGAAATACTGGCTGGACACGTCCCCCGGGAGGCTGTAGTCCCCGCTGCGGAGCTGTCCGCCGAAACGGAGAAAGCTCCCGTCCCGGGAAATCTCCATCCCGTGGGCGCGCAGGACGTCTTCATAGACCTGCATGGGCCGTTCGGGCAGGCGGCCCTCCATTTTGAAATAGCCCGAGACGCCCAGCGCCCCGGCCACGGGGAGCAGAAAGCGCAGGGTCGAACCGCTCTCCCCGCAGGGGAGCAGGCCGCCGCCGACAGGCTTTTGAATGGGCGTGACGCGGATGCGGCGTCCCTTCGCCTCGATCCCGGCGCCGAGCGCCCGCAGGCACTTCGCCGTGGCGAGGATGTCTTTGGAAAAGCCGTCGATCAGAAGCGTTGTTTTCTCCGTCCCCAGCGCGGCGCAGATCAGCAGGCGGTGGGCGACGGATTTGGAGGAGGGAATACAGACTTCGCCAGCGTAAGTCCCCGGCGTCAGCCCGACAAAAATACGGCGCTCCTTCTTCATCTCAGCCCCGCCTCCAGCCAGGCGCGCAGCTCCTCCTCCGGGACAGGGAGGATGTCGCAGCGGCCGATCTCCCGCGGGACGACGAGGTGGAGCTTCCCGCCGGAGATTTTCTTGTCCAGGCGAAGGGTGTCCAAAAGCTCGTCCGCGCTGTATGTGGTTTCGGTGGGCAGGCCGTAGTCGCGCAGGAGGGCGATCACGGCGTCCCGGTCAGCCTCGGAGAGCAGTCCCCTGCTCTGGGCGGCCCGGCAGATCATCGCCGTGCCGACGGCGACGGCCTCGCCGTGCAGAAGCGCATAGGCGCTGCGGCTCTCGACCGCGTGGCCGAAGCTGTGGCCGAGGTTCAGCAGGCGGCGCTTGCCGGTGTCGCGCTCGTCCTCCGCGACGATCTCCGCCTTGCGTCTGACGCAGGTCTCGATCACGGCGGGCAGGTCGACGCTCCGGTTTTTGAGCGCTTCGAAGAGGGCCGGGTCGCCGAGGACGGCGTATTTGATGACCTCCGCATACCCGGCGCGAAGCTCGCGCTCCGGCAGGGTTTGGAGGGTGTCGGTATCGCAGAGGACCAGCGAGGGCTGGTAGAAGGCCCCGACCTGGTTTTTTCCGGCGGGCAGGTCGATGGCGGTCTTGCCGCCGACCGAGGAGTCCACCGCGGCGAGTAAAGTCGTCGGCACCTGGACATAGGGCACGCCGCGCTGATAGGTCGCCGCCGCGAAGCCCGCGAGGTCGCCGGTCACGCCGCCGCCCAGGGCGACGACGCAGTCGCTTCTTGTGAAGCGGTTGTAGGTCAGAAAATTCAGCAGCTCCCCGTAGCGTTCGAGGCACTTGGTCTGCTCCCCCGCCGGGAAGACGAGGGAGACCGTCTCGAAGCCCGCGCACTCAAGGCTGCTGTGCACCGCGTCCCCGTAGAGGGGATAGACGTTCGTGCCGGAGACGACGGCGCAGCGCTGCGCCTTTGTCACGGCGCGCACTTCCTGACCGATCGCCGGCAGAAGCCCGGAGCCGATCTTCACCTCATAGCTGCCCGAGGGGGCGCTCACATGGACAAGGCGTGTCATCCGTCGATCTCCTCCTTGAGGCGCTTGCCCTCCTCCAGGAGGGTGGTGAGCTTTTCACGGTCGTTGTCTCTCATGGCGTCGCGGTAGGCCGTGAGGCTGTCGATGATGCAGTCCACCTCGCCGATGAGGTAGTCTTTGTTCTCCAGAAAGAGCTCGGCCCACATGGGGGCGTTGAGCCAGGCCACGCGGGTGAGATCCTTGTAGCTGCCCGCGGAGAAGCCGTGGTGCTGTTTGGCCGTCGGGCTCTTGACATAGGCGTTGGACACGACGTGCGCAAGCTGCGAGGTGAAGGCGATCATGGCGTCGTGCGCCTCGGCGGTGGTGACCGAGTAGCGGCCGAAGCCCGCCGGGCTCAAAAGGGACTTGACCCGCCCGAGCAGGAAAATGTCGTCATAACGCGGGGGGACGATGACCATGGGCTGGTTGTGGTACAGGGTCGCCTTGGCGTACTTGTAGCCGGAATACTGGGTGCCCGCCATGGGGTGGCCGCCGACGAAGGTGAAGCCGTATTCCTCGGCGATCGGGAAGGCCGCCTCACACACGACGCGCTTGGTGCCGCAGCAGTCCATGACCAGCGGCTTTTCGCCGATATAGGGCGCAAACTCCCGCAGGGTGCTGACAGCCGCCTCGGGGTAGATGGTGATCAGGACAAGGTCGCACTCGCCGATATTCTCTTTGGTGAGCTCTCCGTCCACGTCGCCGCTGAGTTTGGCGAAATCCAGGACGGACCGGGAGCGGTTGTGGGCGAGCACCGTCCAGCCCGCCGCGTGGTAGGCTTTGACGAAGCTTCCGCCGATGAGGCCGAGGCCGAAGACGCCGACGGTGCTCATCCGACCACCCCCCGGATGGCGCGGACCTTGTCGGCAAGGTCGGAAAACTCCTCGGGCCGGAGGCTCTGCGCCCCGTCGCACAGGGCGTGGATGGGGTCGTTGTGTACCTCGATGATGAGGCCGTCCGCCCCGCCGGCGGTGGCGGCCAGGGCCATGGGCGGCACGAGGCGGGCAATGCCGGTGGCGTGGCTCGGGTCCACGATCACGGGCAGATGCGAAAGCTCATGCAGCATGGGCACGGCGGAGAGGTCCAGGGTGTTGCGGGTGTAGTCGGAGAAGGTGCGGATGCCGCGCTCACAGAGCATGACCTGCTCATTGCCGGAGGCCATGATGTACTCCGCGCTCATCAGAAGCTCCTTGAGCGTGTTGGCAAGGCCGCGCTTTAAGAGGATGGGCTTGTCCGTGTGGCCCAGCTCGCGCAGGAGGTCAAAGTTCTGCATGTTGCGCGCGCCGATCTGGATGACGTCCACGTCCTCAAAGAGGGGCAGATCGTTGATGTTCATAAGCTCGGTGACGAAGGGCAGACCGGTCTCCTGCCGGGCGACCTTCAAAAGCTCCAGACCCTGGGCCTTGAGGCCGGGGAAATCGTAGGGAGAGGTGCGGGGCTTGAACGCGCCGCCGCGCAGGAGTGTCGCGCCCGCCGCCTTGACGGCCTTCGCCACGGTGACGATCTGCTCCTCCGACTCCACCGAGCAGGGGCCCGCGATCATCACGAAGTTACCCGCGCCGATCCTGACGTCGCCCACCGAGATCACCGAGGACTCGGGGTGGAACTTGCGGCTGCTCATCTTGAAGGGCTCCGTGACGCGCTTGACGCTCTCGACGATGTCAAGGCTCTCCACAAGGTCCATGTCCACCGTGGAGGTGTCCCCCACGAGGCCGAGAACGGTCTGAAATTCGCCGTTGGAGATATGGATGCGCAGGCCCAGGGCCTTGAGCCAGGCGATGAGCTGGGCCATCTTTTCCTCGGAAACACCGTGCTTCAATACAACGATCATATCTATTTCCTCCTGTAAATAAAAAGCATTCACACCTGGGAAGCGGTGAATCAATCGAAGTGTGCGGATTGGCGAGCAGATTTTTCGTCTGATGAAGGCGAGAAATCGCAAATGTACTTTGTGTACATCAAGATTTTAAGACAAAATCAGGCGGAAAATATGCCGTCAAGACGTGCGCGGCGATTGGTTCACCGTTTCCCAAAAATAAAAGCCGCACAGGATAACCTGTGCGGCAAAAAAAGCTGAGAACTCTCTTTTTTGCGCCACAAATTATCCTTACCCGCGAACGCCGGTAAAGGTATAATAGGACGCAAAAACGAGGCTGGACTTCATTCCTTTAAACCCCTATCATTCAGGATGCCTGTATTGTAACGCCGTGGCCTTGAACTGTCAAGACGAAAGAAAACACGAACCGAAGCGGCGCGGAAAGTCATTTTTTAGGTAAACTCACAAAGCGCCCGCTGCGGCATTCATTTCAGCTTGCTGCGGATGATCTTGCCGCTGGTGGTCTTGGGCAGCTCCTCGCGAAATTCCACGATGCGGGGATATTTATACGGCGCGGTGCGCTTCTTGACATAGTTCTGAATCTCGGTCTTGAGCTCGTCCGTGCCCTCCTTGCCCTTGACGAGGACGATGCAGGCCTTGACCACCTGGCCGCGGATCTCATCCGGGACGGCGGTGACGCCGCACTCGAGCACATAGGGCAGCTCCATGAGCACGCTCTCGATCTCGAAGGGCCCGATGCGGTAGCCGGAGGACTTGATCACGTCGTCCGCACGGCCGACATACCAGAAGTAGCCGTCCTCATCCTGCCAGGCAAGGTCGCCCGTGTGGTAGTAGCCGTCGTGCCAGCAGGCGGAGGTCTCCTCCTCATTCTCAAAGTAGCCCGCGAAGAGGCCGCAGGGCGCGCCGTCGCCGGTGAAGACACAGATCTCGCCGATCTCGCCCGCGGGGGCGGGCTTGCCGTCGGGGTCGATGAGCTCCACATCGTACTGGGGGTTGGGCTTGCCCATGGCGCCGATCTTCGGCACCATGCCGACGAAGTTGCCGATGACGACGCTGGTCTCGGTCTGGCCGAAGCCCTCCATGATCGAAAGGCCGGTGGCCTCCTTGAAGCGGTTGAAGACCTCGGGGTTCATGGCCTCGCCCGCGGTGGAGGCGTGCTTGATGGAGCTCAGGTCGTACTTGCTCAGGTCCTGCTTGATGAGGAAGCGGTACATGGTCGGGGGCGCGCAGAAGGTGGTGATGTGGTATTTGGCGAACATCGGCAAAATCTCTTCGGCGTTGAAGCGGTCGAAGTCGTAGACGAAGACGGCGGCCTCGCACAGCCACTGGCCGAAGATCTTGCCCCACATGGCCTTGGCCCAGCCGGTGTCGGAGATGGTCATGTGCAGGCCGTTGGGGTCGACACAGTGCCAGTAGCGGGCGGTGACGAAGTGACCGAGGGGGTACTTGCAGTTGTGGGCGGCGAGCTTCGGGTAGCCCGTGGAGCCGGAGGTGAAGATCATCATCATGGGGTCGTCGCCGCAGATGGCGTCCTCCGTGCGGACAAAGCGGCCGGAGTACATCTCAAACTCCTCGTCGAAGCTGTGCCAGCCCTCCACCTTGCCGTTGACCGCGATCTTCACCGCGATCTTGCCGTACTGCTCGATGGCCGGGGCGCTCTGGCGGGTGCTCTCCCCGTCGGCGGTGCAGATGATGGCGGAGACGTGGGCGGTCTCGAAGCGGTAAAGATAGTCCTTCTCCTGGAGCTGGTCGACAGCCGGGATGGCCACCGCGCCGAGCTTTTCCAGCGCGATCAGAATGGGCCAGAACTGCCAGTTGCGCCGCAGCACCAGCATGACCTTGTCGCCCTTTTTGATGCCGAGGGCGCGGAAGTAGTTGGCCGCGCGGCCGGAGAGCTTGCGCATGTCCCCGAAGGTCAGGCGCGTCTCCTTCATGTGGCGGTCGACGTGCAGGAGGGCCAGCTTCTCAGGCTGCTGCTCGCCCAGGGCGTCCACCACGTCGAAGGCGAAGTTGAAGCGGTCGGCGTTTTCAAAGCGTATCATGCGCAGCACGTCGCTGCCGTCCTCGACGGGGGTGATAAACTTCTCGTAAATACGCTTGCGCCCGGTCTCGCGGGCGGCGGTGATGGTGGGCTGTTCGGCGGGGCGCTGCTCGAGCTTTTCCTCGGGCGTGAGGACGATGGCGTAGAAGTCGCAGTCCTCGCCGTCGGTGGCGATCATGCCGTGGGGCGTGGTGGAGTCAAAGTAGATCGTGTCGCCGGGGCCGAGAATTTCGCTGTGGCGGCCGAGCTGCACCTTGAGGTGGCCGCGGATGACGATGTCAAACTCCTGGCCCTCGTGGGTGGTGACCTCGATGGGGCGGAGCTGCGCGGCCTCGCTGAAGACGCTGTGGACAAAGAGCGGCTCGGCAATGCGGCGGCGGAACTTGTAGGCGAGGTTGTAGTAGGTCATGCCGTGGGCCTGCTCGACGCGCCGCCCCTCGCCGCTGCGGGTGAGGATGTAGCTGGAGAGCCGGGGGCTCACGCCCTCGATGAGCTCGGTGACGTCGACGCCCAGAATCTGCGCGCAGGTGTAGAGGAAGGCGAAGTTCAGCTCCTCCTCCCCCGCCTCATAGGCCTGGTAGTCCTCAGGCTCGAGGCCGAGGCGCCGCGCCATCTCCTCCACGGAGATGCCCAGGATCGTTCTCAGCTCGCGGATGCGGTCGGTGATCTCCTGAATTTTGTATTCCAGTTCAGGCAGTTTGGCCATGTTTCAGCCCTCCCGTAATGCTGCAAGTATCAATATGTGGAAGTATAACACGCCGCCGACACGATAACAAGTCGGAAAATGTATAAAGATGCACCGGCAAAGTCCGCCCTTCTTTCGTGAAATCAACATAAAAACGGCGGACTCCGGTCGGGTCCGCCGTGAGGATCGCCGCCCCGATGGGGTTCAACGCTTGTCCCGGTCGATGAGCTTGAGGGCGATGATGGCGACGACGATGAAGACGAAGGTCAAAAGCGCGATCGCGCCCCAGTTTTTGAGGACGTTTTCAGCGGTGCTGACAAAGGCGTCGCGCGTGTTGTAGGTGCCGGACCAGTAGAGGATGTCGTCCACCTTGCCCTGCTCCTGGACTTGCAGAATGACATCCAGCAGCGGCTTTGTGCCCTCAAACTCGATATCCTTGAACTTGAAGATCGTGTTCCAGAGCGTGACCATCTTGAGCTCGTTATACCGGCCGACGGCGCAGAGGCTGTCAAGGCCCCAGCGGGAGATGGTCAGGACGGTGATCTTTTTGGCAAAGCCCGCGAGCTGGAAGAAGCCGCCCGAGAAGACGAGCTGGAAGATCAGCAGGAAGGGCATGACGGTCATGGCGGTGGTGGTGGTGCGCACGACGCAGGAGACCATCAGGGCCATCATGTCGGCCGCGAAGGTGATGAGCAGGAGCGTGACGCCGACGTCGAGTATGCCCTGGCCCGAGATAATGCCCTGCTGCGGGAACTGCACGCCCGAGAGATTGCAGATCACCAGGGTGATGACGGTCTGCGCGAGGCAAAGCATGAACTGATAGATCATCTGCGCCATGACGTAGGACGAGATATGCATGCCGGAGCGGTGCTCGCGTTTGACGATGCCGCGCTCCCGGCAGACAACCTGGATGGAGTTGAAAAAGCCGTTCCAGATGCACACGCACACCAGCGCGAACGCGCCCATCAGCGTGCCCTCCTGGGTGACGAAGAGGTTTGCGCCCACGACGAAGGTCACGACGCTCGCGATAATGGCGCCCATGGGGAGGACCTTCCAGTCGCTCTGATAGACAAACATGCGCAGCAGCTTGCCCAGGTAGATAAAGGTCTGGCCGACGCGGCCCTTGTGCCTGATGTTCTCGTTCACGCTCTGACACCTTCTTCCTTTTCCGCTGTCATCTTGGCGTAGCGCTCGATGCACTCGTCGGCGAGGCCCTCGCCGCCCTCTTCCTTGCGGTTGACGCTCATAACGACGCCCTCCATCGTGTCCTTGCCGAAGAAGTCCCTGGCCTCCTGCGGGCTGCCGTAGAAGGCGAGGCGGCCGACGCGGCCGGAGTCCTTCGCCAGCACGATGACCTTGTCGAAGAGGTCGATCACGCGGTCGGGGGTGTGGGTGATGACGATGACGATCTTGCCCTCGTCCGCGATGCCGCGCAGCTTGGTGAAGATCTCGCGGGCGATGACGCCGTCGAGGCCGGAGTCCGGCTCGTCCAGGACGAAGAGCTCGGGATCGGTGACAAGCTCCATGGCGATGGAGATGCGGCGCAGCTGGCCGCCGGATTTTTTGCAGACCAGGCCGTCGGCCCCGGCGGTGAGGCCCAGCAGGTCCATGACCTCCGTGACCTTCTCGTCCCGCTCGGCGTTCGGCATCTGCGCGGGCAGACGCAGCTCCGCCGCGTCCGTAACGGTGTGCTGCACGGTGTCGTTGCCGCGGATGAGGTTCTGCTGCGGGACAAAGCCGATGCGGTACTTCATGCGGTCGTAGTCCTTATAGACGTCCGCGCCGTTTAAAAGCACCGTGGCGTCCGCCTTCTCGTAGCCGATGAGGGCGTTGACGAAGGTGGTCTTGCCCGCGCCGGAGCCGCCGAGCAGCAGCACCAGAGAGCCGTTCGGGATGTCGAGGGCGATGTCCTTGAGCAGGTAGCGCTTTTCAAAGAGCTCCTTGACCGTGCGCTCCCTGAGATCGACGCTCAGGCCGGTATTGGACATGGCGCGCCCGCCGGGAGAGCGCACGCCCGGGATCTCCGCCGGGGCGGTGCCGGCCTCCCAGTCCTCATGGATCCTCCCGACCGCGACCGGCTGAAACTTCTTGCCAAAGCCGATGATCATCAGCGTCAGCCATTCCGCGATCAGCCACAGGATGATCCAGCGCTTTTTCATGTCAAAGGCCCGGATGAGGGCGAGGAAAAAGCGGATGCGGAAGACAAACAGGGCGACGATGACAACCAGCTGTATAAGCGCCATGGCGAGAGAGACGCGCTCGCTCATGTCGATGGCGACGGTCAGGTTGACAAGGACGGCTATGACGGATAAAGCGTCCAGAACCGCGCAGACGACGCCGTCCTTCTCCATATCCAGCCTCTCGCTCAGCGCGAGATAGCGCAGGCCTGGGACATAGGCCATCCAGGTTTTCTTTCCCCCCATCTTGCGCAGCACCCTCTGCAGCGCGACAGAGAAGAGGAACCACTGGATCAGAATGCTCAGATTGTTGACGACTTGCTGTTGAATCTGTTCCACAGCGGCAGCACCGCCCTTTCCGCCCGATTTCTATGGGCTTGGCTTATTCCCTCTCCGCGGAGAGGGCTTTTGCTTACTGTATCATACCCTGCTCCGTCAAGTCAACAATTTTGGTTTTTTCCACTCCATGCGGCGCATTGAGAACAAAAATCCGCAGGGGCCTTCAGCGGCTCCTGCGGGTCATTCTTTCAGTTTTCGTATACCCCGTCCTTCACCAGCGCGGCGCAGGCGGCGAGGGAGAGATAGGCCTTCTCCGCCGAGTCGCTTCTCGAGGTGATGGCGATAGGGACGCGCGCGCCCGCGAGCACGCCGCAGCCCCTGGCCCCGGCGTTGTGCTCGAGCACCTTGACCAGGAGATTGCCGGAGACGAGGTTCGGCACCACGATGCCGTCAAACTCCCCGCAGTAGGGGCAGTCGAAGTTTTTCAGCCGCGCGGCCTCCTTGCTGATGATGAGGTCATAGGCGATGGGCCCGACCAGATTGCAGTCCGCGATGGGCTGCTGTTGGTGCTGGCGGACGATGGTCTGATCCTCCACCGTGTCGCGCATGTGATAGCTGGGCTTTTCCACCATGGCGAGCAGGGCGATGTTCGGCCGCTCCACCCCGAAGGCTTTGAGCACGCGCACCATGTTGACCGCCACCTCCCGCCGGTTGTCGGGCGTGGGGTTAATCAGCAGGGTCACGTCGGAGATCGCGAGCAGCTTGGGATAGCCGGGGACGCTGAGCAGCTCGATATGCGTGACCAGGGCGTCGGGCCTTATCAGGTGGTTTGCCTTGTTCAGCACGGGCATCAGAAAATCGCGGGTCTGGGTCTTGCCGCGCATCAGCACGTCGGCCTTGCCGGCGTTGATCATCTCGATGGCGACCTGCACGGGGCTGTCGCCGTCGGCGACGGGCTGGATGTCGTACCTGCGGTCAGAGCAGCCGAGCTTTTCAAGCGTGTCGCGGATCTTCTCGAAATTGCCGAAGAGGATGGGCTTGACCCAGCCCTCGGCCTCGGCGTCAAAGAGCCCTCTGAGGATGTTCTCGGCGTCGGCCCCGGCGACCGCGACGCGCAGGGGGCGGCTCAGGGAACGGGCCTTGTCGATGATGGTCTGAAACTCCTTCGGGTAGTGATCGCTCATGGCGTCCTCCTTTATGTCCTTGCCCTGATGTTACTTCTTCTTTCTGGAGAAAATGCCGCGGCCCGCGTCGCCGTCCAGCTCGCCCATGGAGGCGGCGAACTGTCTGAGCAGCTCCTTCTGGGAGCCGGTCAGGTTCCTCGGCACCTTGATCGAGACGGTGACGAACTGGTCGCCCCGCCCGGAGCCGCGCAGATACGGGATGCCCCTGCCGCGCAGACGGAAGACCGCGCCGGGCTGGGTTCCCTCGGGGATGGTGAGCTTGACCTTGCCGTCCAGGGTCGGCACTTCGACCTCCGCGCCGAGGGCCGCCTGGGCGTAGCTGATGTCCTGCTCGAGCAGAACCGACGTGCCGTCGCGCTCAAATCTGGCGTGGGGGCGCACGATGACGGACACCAGCAGATCGCCTGCGGGGCCGCCGTTGACGCCCGCGCTGCCGCCGCCGGACTTGGAGATGGTCTGCCCGTCGTCGATGCCGGCGGGGATGTTGACCTCGATCTTGTGCTGACGGCGTATGCTGCCGAGACCCCGGCAGCTCTTGCAGGGCTGGTGGATGATCTTGCCGGTGCCGTGGCACTTGGAGCAGGGCGAGCTCGACTGCATCATGCCGAAGGGCGTGCGCTGGCTGACGGTGACGGAGCCGGTGCCCTTGCAGTCGGGACAGATCTCCGGCGTGGTGCCGGGGGCGCAGCCGGTGCCCTTGCAGTCGGCGCAGGTCTCGATCTTGGAGACGGTGACCTCCTTCTTGCAGCCGAAGGCGGCCTCCTCAAAGCTGATGTTCACGCTGGCGCGGACGTTCTCGCCCCGGCGCGGCGCGTTGGGGTTTGAGCGGGTCGAACCGCCGAAGCCGCCGAAGATGTCGCTGAAGATGTCCCCGAAGCCGCCGAAACCGCCGAAGCCGTCGAAGCCGCCGCCGCCTCCGAAGCCCGCGTTCGGGTCGAAGGCCGCGTGGCCGTACTGGTCGTACTTGCGGCGCTTGTCGTCGTCGGAGAGGATCTCGTAGGCCTCGTTGACCTCCTTGAAGCGCTCCTCGCAGGCCTTGTCGCCCGGGTGCAGGTCGGGGTGGTTTTCCTTGGTCAGCTTGCGGTATGCCTTTTTGATCTCTTCCGCTGTGGCGTCCTTCTTGACGCCCAAAACCTCATAGTAATCTCTTTTCTCGGCCATAGGGGCCTCCTTTATATTCGATTGAAAAGCAGGGGCTTTCCAATCGAGAACTCGCGTTTATCGCCCTCGGCTTGCGTGAGACGCCTCGCTTGGTCGACGCGAGGCCTCGCGGCAAGCTCGGCTTAAGGTGTTTTTGAGGCGGCAGAGCTGCCCCAAAAACGTATTGAATATATAACACTGTTATCCGCTGTCTGTCAATACGCAGACAGACTCTTGAGGCGGAGTGTGTCTGCTCCGCCTCAAGGGTTGAAAATCAGGGGTCTTACTTGTCAGGGGTCTTACTTGTTGTCGTCGTCGACCACGGTGTAGTCGGCGTCATAGTAATCCTGGCCGCCGTTGCTGCCGCCCTGAGGGCCGCCCTGGGCCTGGCTGGGATCGAAGCCCGCGCCGGGCTGACCGCCCTGGGCCTGGTACATCTTCTCGGAGATCTTGTAGAAGACCTGCTTGAGCTCCTCGGTGGCGTTCTTGATGGCGGCGGAATCGGTGCCGGTCAGGGCGCTCTTGAGGTTCTGGAGCTTGGCCTCGGCCTCGCTCTTGTCGGCGGGATCGAGCTTGTCGCCCATCTCGCCCAGGGTCTTCTCGATCTGGTAGGCCATCTGGTCGCCCTCGTTGCGGGTGTCGACCTCGTCCTTGCGCTTCTTGTCCTCGGCGGCGTACATCTCGGCCTCCTTGACGGCCTTGTCGATGTCCTCCTTGGACATGTTGGAGGAGGCGGTGATGGTGATGTGCTGCTCCTTGCCGGTGCCGAGGTCCTTGGCGGAGACGTTCACGATGCCGTTGGCGTCGATGTCGAAGGTGACCTCGATCTGAGGCACGCCGCGGCGAGCCGGGGCGATGCCGTCCAGGTGGAAGCGGCCGAGGCTCTTGTTGTAGGCCGCCATCTCGCGCTCGCCCTGGAGGACGTTGACCTCAACGGAGGTCTGGTTGTCGGCCGCGGTGGAGAAGACCTGGCTCTTGCGGGTCGGGATGGTGGTGTTGCGCTCGATGAGTCTGGTG
>ONPN01000001.1 GCA_900319695.1 uncultured Eubacteriales bacterium | reverse complement strand
ATCATCATCATGTCCAAGGGCGTGGTGGCCCAGATGGGCACGCCGCAGGAGATCTACTACCACCCGGTCAACGAGTTCGTGGCGGACTTCATCGGCGAGGCAAACTTCCTCAAGGGCCCCATGACCGGCCGCGACGGCAAGCTCGTCACCCTCAGCATCGAGGGCAACCCCCTCACCGTGGAGGGCCGCGACGGCATGGAGAAGGGGAGGGAGTACACCGTCGTCCTCCGCCCCGAGGCCGCGACCCTGGCCGACGAGGGCGGCCTGCCCTGCAGGGTGGTGCTGAGCTGCTTCATGGGCTCCTACCAGAACTACCACGTCATGGTGGGCGACACCCTCGTCAAGCTCGAGGAGCACAACCCCAAGAACAAGCACATCTATCAGGTAGGCGATACCTGCCGCCTGGTCTTCGACCCCAAGTCGGTGCATGTGCTGTAAAACACATTTTAAACCAAAAAAATACCCGGACTGTTGTCCGGGTAATTTTTTTGGATTACTTCGCTTCCTGCATCCTGCGGATCTCGATGCGCTTTCTGCGGCCCTCGATGAAGATGGGCAGCTCCTTCGGGCGGTCGAAGTAGTCGATGCTCTCCACATAGGTGCGCTTTCTCAGGTGGATCGCGTCGAACTTGCACCTTGTGGTGCAGACGCCGCAGCCGAGGCACTTGTTCGGATCGACGAAGGAGGCGCCGCAGCCGAGGCAGCGGGAGGTCTCCGCCTTGACCTGCTCCTCGGTGAAGGCCCTGCGGTCGTCCTTAAAGCTCTTCGCCTTGCTCTCGTCCCGGCCGGGGACCTGGCGCCCGGCGGGATCATAGCCGCGCCTGACCGTGTCGAAGTCCACGTTCTCCTTGTCGAAAGCGCGGTACGTAAGGCGGTCGCGGCCGATGGTGAGGCTCTGACCGGGCTGGACGTAGCGGTGGATGGAGATGGCGGCCTGCTTGCCCTGGGCGATGGCGTCGATGGCGAACTTCGGCCCGGTGTGCACGTCGCCGCCCGCGAAGATGTCGGGCTGGGCGGTCTGATAGGTGACCTCGTCGGCGATGACGCGGCCCTTCTCGTCGCAGGTGAGCGTGCCGAGGTCGAGGCCGGTAAGGTCGATGCGCTGGCCGATGGCGGCGAGCACCGCGTCACATTTGACGACTTTGTCGCCCTCGCATTTAAGCGCGGTGACTTTGCCGTTCTTGCCCTCGATCTCTGTGGGCTTGTGCTCGAAGAGGAACTTCACGCCCTCTTCCTTCGCCTCCGCGACCTCAAGGGGATCGGCGGGCATGTCGCTCTCCTTGCGGCGGTAGGCGACCGTCACCTGCGCGCCGAGGCGGACGGCGGTGCGGGCCACGTCGATGGCGACATTGCCGCCGCCGATGACGACGACCTTCCTGCCGACGGCGGGACGCGCGCCGGAGTTGACCTCACGCAGGAAGTCGATCCCGCCCCAGACGCCCTTGAGCTCTTCGCCGGGGATGCCGAGGGCGGCGGACTTCTGCGCGCCGACGGCGAGATAGAAGGCGTCGAAGCCCTGACGGCGCAGCTCCTCGATCGTGACGTCCTTTCCGACCTCCACGCCGCAGCGGAAGACGACGCCCAGCTCCTTGAGCACGTCGATCTCACTGTCGAGCACGGGCTTTTCCAGCCGGAAGGAGGGGATGCCGTAGCGGAGCATACCGCCGGGCAGCTCGTTTTTATCGAAGACGGTTACCTTATAATTATCGCACGCGAGGAAGTAGGCGCAGCTCAGACCCGCGGGGCCCGCACCGATGACGGCGATCTTCTTGTCGGAGAAGTCGTAGAGCTTCTTCGGCACGAAGCGGGACGCGCGCTCGAGCTCCTTGTCGGCGATGAACTTCTTGACCTCGTCGATGGCGACGGCGCGGTCGAGATCGCCGCGGGTGCAGGCGTCCTCGCACTTGCGGTTGCAGACGCGGCCGCAGACGGCGGGGAGGGGATTTTCCTTCTTGATGAGCTCCAGCGCCTCGAGGTATCTGCCCTGGGCGGCGAGCTTCAAGTAGCCCTGCACCGCGATATGCGCGGGACATGCGGTCTTGCAGGGGGCGGTGCCCTCCGGCGCGATGTACTCGCGGTTGGTGCGGTGCTCGGGGTTCCAGTGCTCGGGGCCCCACTCCAGATCGTCGGGCAGCTCCATGGGCTTGTGCTCGATGGGCGTTTTGGCGCAGAGCTTCTGGCCCATCTGGATGGCGTTATTGGCGCAGCGGTCGGTGCACTGGCCGCAGGCGACGCACTTTTCCTTGTCGATCTCGGCCACATAGTTGCTGCGGGAGGTGCCGGGGGTGTTGAAATACTGGCTCACGCCGAGGGCCAGGCAGCTCTCGGGCATGCAGTTGCAGATGGCGAAGGTCTCGCCCCGGTGCAGCGTCGTGATCTGGTGGACGCAGCCGCGCTCGTCGCATTTTTGAACCAGGGCCTTGGCCTCCTCGACGGTGCAGGGCCTGCCCTTGCCGGAGCGGTTGAACATGTCGCCCACGTGGCCCATGAAGATGCACAGGCCCTCGTCCAGATCGCCGCTGCCCTCGTTCATCAGCTTGCGCACGCGGCGGCACTGGCAGGGCGTGATGCTCAGATGGCCCTCGTTGTCCTCGAGGTACTTGCTGACGCGCTCGTTGTCGATCATCTCGGTCCCGGCGGGGATGGCGCTCTCAATGGGGATGACGCGCATGATGCCGGCGCCCATCGGGGTGTTGGGCGCGTGCTCGATCTGGCTGTCGGTGGCGTGCTGGTGGAAGGCGTAGGCGATCTCCGGGTGCTTGAGACAGAACTTCTCATTAATAAGAAGAAACTCGAACACGCCGGGGGTGTAGGGGGGGAGGAGGTAGATCTCCAGCCCCACCTTGGGCACCACGACCTGGACGACGAGGCCGATGTCGAAAATCTCATGCAGGACCTCGCGGGTGCGCTTGACGCTCAGTCCGGCCTTGCGGGCGATGATGGGCACGAAGGCGGGCTTCATGTCGGTCAGGGCGAGCATGACGCTGATCTGCTCGTCCGTGATCCATTTTTCAAACACGCGGTACTCCGCGCAGTCGGGGGTGATTTTGTAGTGTCCGCCGTTGATCTTCTCACACAGGCGGATCAGGTTTTCTCTGACTGCCATGCTTCGACTCCTTATACGGCCGATCAGGCCGCGGGAGTGGCTTCGGGCGTGGTCTCGGGCTCAAGGATCGGGGTGAGGCCCTCGGGGGCTTTGCCGATGCCGTTGAGCGCGTCAAAGAGGATCTGGTCGCTGTTGGCAACGGCGACGGCCTGATTCATATCAGTGGTGAGCATCAGATAGATGTAGACCGGGATGTCGGGCCCGTCGATATGAACGACCTCCTCGATAGCCGCGCACATGGCGGGCAGCTCATTGATGGTCTCGTTGTAGCCTTCGATGTACTCCTCACCGCCGAGCGTGGCGCCGAGCACGACAACCTCAAAGTGCTCGATGGCCATCTTGTAGATGACGGCGTTGTCCTCGGTGAGCTCATAGACGCCCATGAAAGGGATTCCCTTCTGGCGCTGTTCCATCTCGACCGCGTTCAGCTCGTCCACCAGGGGCTGGAGATTGACGGGCTCCTTCTTGGGTTCGGGCGTGGGTTCGGGCGTGGCGTCGGCAGCGGGGGCGGACTGCTCCGCGGCGGGAACGGAGGCGGCCTGGGCGGCGCCGGAATCGGCGCAGGCGGGGAGCGTCAGGCAGAGGCATACGAGCAGCAGAATGCAAGTGATTTTTTTCATAGCGATTTGTCTCCTGTTTTTTTATAGAATGGAATGCGCTTATCTTATACCAATGTACCACAAGCCGCGCCCCGCGTCAAGGGCGACGCCGCATAAGAAAAAGCAAAGAAGCGGGCCGTCCCCGGCCCGCCGTGTTTGTAAAATGCTACTGCCTGTAGATTTCGCTTCTGTGCCCGACAGACAGAGCGAGAATGACCAGTTTGTCGTCCTCCAGTGAACAGATCAGGCGGTAATCCCCTATACGGTATCGCCATTGGCCGCTGCGATTGGCGGTCAGTCCTTTTCCAAAAGCTCCGGGATTTTCACAGTCAACAAGGTTTTTATCGATCCAGGCCCGGAGAATTTTCTGCGTGTACCTGTCCAACTTGCGAAACTCTCTCTTAAAGCGCTCAGAGACTTCAACTTTATCCCTCTTCATCCAACTCTCTCCAGAAATCCCGCACAGGCGTGGACTTGCGTCCGCTGTCCACATACTCTCTGTGAGCGGATTCCGCGACCGCGAGATCGTACTCGTCCTCAATCTTCTCAAACAAGGCTCTCTTAAAGGCTTCCGACACGGAATAAGAGTGAATTTTAGCGTAGCTCTCAGCGAGCATGCGTTCATCCTCCGTCAATCTGATAGAAAATGACATCGTAATCGCCTCCTTGGACTACATTGTACTACAAGAAAGCGGCGCTGTCAATGGCGGAATCCGTAAACCGGGCCGTCCCCGGCCCGCCGTGTTTGTAAAATCTTTAAAATTCGATTTAATAATTTTGAAATAAACTCTTGACAAAGGGGAAAAGACGCTGTATACTGTGGCCACACGAAGGGACCTGAAACCCTTACGTGAGAATTTTTAAGGAGGATATTCCAAATGAAGAAACTGCTTGCAATCGTTCTTTGCATCGCCATGATCGCCAGCCTCTCCGTCACCGCGTTCGCCGATAACACCGCCGCTTCCACCGCTTCCGGCGTCAGCCTGTATCCCGTCGTGAAGCAGGCCAACCACTTCTACGGCTCTCTCATGAAGTATGACATCATGAACACGGTCGCCGGCCTGTTCAAAGGCTTCAGCACTTCTTACTCCACCCTGGTCAAGAACAGCAAGGATGCTCAGGCTGCTCTGAATAAGCTCGTCACCATCTTCAACGATGTTAAAGGCACTCAGTTTGACGACGAAACCGGCAAGCTCAAGGAGATCGTGTATTCGGAAGGCGGTTCCCTCGGCTACGCTCTCGCCCAGGTTTGGTGGGGTCTCGGCAACGCTTTCGTTGGCAGCTACATTTCCGATGTTAGCGACAAGGACGCTGTCGCTGCCGCTGCTGGCACTGTGACCGGCGCGATCGCCGCTCAGGAGCAGAAGATCCCCGCGGTCACCGCTCCCACTGCGTTCGAACTCAGCTGATCAGCAAAGAACCTGAGTAATATCGATCCTGACAATCGATAAAGCTGCACACTCCCCGAAAGGGGAGTGTGTTCTTTTTTTGCCATGCCTTTCCCTCGAGGGGAGGGCATATAGGGCGCGGCTCCGTTTCGATTTATTACTCCGGCAATGAAATATCCCCATGCTATAGGGTTGTACAGCCGGAGTAATAAGATTTTAAATGCCATTTTTCTCGCCCCTGGCGGGGCAACCGAAAAATATGGCAATTATTAATTCGGCAATTTCTTACGTTTCTGCAAGGGATTTGCGGTTATTTAATTGCCGAATAAATAATTATATGCGTATCGGCTTAGCTCGGCAAATGTGCAAACAAGGGGCCTTGGCTCCCCCCGCCGGGGGGAGCTGTCACCAGTGCGCACACTGGTGACTGAGAGGGGCGACGATTGCACCCAAGCTGGTTGCAAGACGTCCCCCTCTCCGCCCCTTCGGGGCACCTCCCCCCCCCCGAGACGCCGCTTCGCGGCTGGGGGAGGCAAGTGCTTACGTCGGGTTAGCTGATTAAACCCGATACACATATTTAATTATTTAGAAATAATTTCTTGACAAAGAATATAAGATATTGTATAGTAAACCCACACGAAGGGACCTGAACCCCTTACGTGAGATTTTTAAGGAGGATATATCCAATGAAGAAACTGCTTGCACTGGTTCTTTGCATCGTCATGGTTCTCAGCCTGTCCGCCACCGCGTTCGCCGGTGATGCCGGCACCGCTTCCACCGCTTCCGGCGTCAGCCTGTATCCCGCCGTGAAGCAGGCCAACCACTTCTACGGCTCTCTCATGAAGTATGACATCATGAACACGGTCGCCGGCCTGTTCAAAGGCTTCAGCACTGCTTACCCCACCCTGGTCAAGAACAGCACGGATGCTCAGACTGCTCTGAATAAGCTCGTCACCATCTTCAACACTGTTAAGGCGACTGGGTTTGACGACGAAGATACCGGCAAGCTCAAGGAGATCAAGTATCCCGATGGCGCTTCCCTCGGCTACGCTCTCGCCCAGGTTTGGTGGGGTCTCGGTAACGCTTTCGTTGGCAGCTACATTTCCGATGTTAGCGACAAGGACGCTGTCGCTGCCGCTGCCGGCACCATCACCGGCGCGATCGCCGCTCAGGAGCAGAAGATCCCCACGGTCACCGCTCCCACTGCGTTCCCGGTTGACAACTGATCTGCAAAGAACCTGAGTAATATCGATCCTGACAATCGATAAAGCTGCACACTCCCCGAAAGGGGAGTGTGTTTTTTTGCGCGCGCTCGTCATCACCGCAGGGGCGACCCTCGCGGCCGCGCGGCGGCAGGACGCGGATCTTTTGCAATTTAATAATTTTGAAACAAATTCTTGACATAGCGGAAAAGATGCAATATAGTAATCTTATACCAGACACCGTTAAAACGCTTGAAAAGCGTTTTATAGCGCGCAGCGCGTCGGTGTCTTGCATGAGACGAGTTTTGCGCAACATGGCGCAAAACTGGCAACGCGCATTTGCGCGGTGCCTCACCGATAAAATGAAGCATTTAATCAGTGAACAGTATTACACACAAAACAGATGCGACATTTGCGTGAAGATTTAAGGAGGATACTTCAAATGAAAAAACTGCTTGCGCTGCTTCTCTGCGTCGCCATGCTCTGCAGCATGTCCGTCACCGCGTTTGCCAGGGGTGGCGGTTCCGATTCCGGCATCGATCTGCATCCCATCGTTCAGCAGGCCAATCACTTATACGGCAAGCTCCAGTCGTATGGATTCACCAAGCTGACGGTTGATCTCTGCAACGGCTTTGGAGCGGCTTTTCCCAAGCTGATTGAGAGAACCGGCGCTACTAATCGGCTTATGTCGTTCTACTATATGTACAAACAGGTTCCTGTTGACGTAGAGACCGGCGGCCTCCTTATCCCGGAAAATATGGATCTCGACTACGCCCTCGCCCGGATCTGGTGGACTCTCGGCAACGAATTCGTCGGCGTGTACATGTATCCGGCTCCGTTCCAAGTCTCTTATTATGACGGCTCGGTCACCGCTGCGATCGCAGGTGCTGAGCTGTCTATCCCCACTGTCACCGCTCCCGCTGCGTTCGACAATCAGCGTGAGTGATCAGCAAAGAACCTGAGTAATATCGATCCTGACAATCGATAAAGCCGCACACTCCCCGAAAGGGGAGTGTGTTCTTTTTTGCCATGCCTTCCCCCCTTTTTTTAGAGAAAGCCATATAGACCGGCGCAAAAGCCTTCCCCTTGAGGGGAAGGCTTTGCTGTAACGTATATGTAATAAATTCGTAACTCATTCTTGACAAAGCGGGATGAAAAGGATATATTATCCATATAGGGTATGCAAGCTCATAGCTTTGAAGGAGGATAGGTAAATGAAGAAACTGCTTGCGCTGCTTCTCTGCCTCGCCATGATCGGCAGCATCTCCGTCGCCGCTTTCGCTAAAAGCACCAACGACCCCAGCTTCATCAACAACAACACTGTCAGGGACCCCGGCAGCCTCGGCAGCCCCGGCGGCTCCAACACCGCCGCCAGGATCGACCTGTACCCCATTGTTAAGCAGGCCAACCACTACTACGGCGCTCTCCGCGTGAACGACGTCATGAGGAAGACTGTCAACCTCTACAACGGCTTTGCCGAGGCTTTCCACGAGCTGCTTCAAAATAACAAGTCGCTTCACGGCGCCATGTATGCGCTTGAAGGAATGTTTTTAGTGTTCAAGGAAGCTGGGTTCGATCCGAATACAGGCGAGCTGATTCTGCCTACCGTAGAAAATGAGGAAACCCACGAGAAAATCGTGAGCGACAGCAACACGATCAACATGCTCGTTTCCGTGATTTGGGACAGATTCGCCAACGCTTACGCCGGCGAGTTTGACGGCAATCTCGGCAACGCGAACAGCGGCACCATCACCGGCGCGATCGCGAATGCGGAGAACAACATGCCCACCGTCACCGCTCCCGCGGGCTGGGGACCTGTGCCGGGCTGATTTGCAGAGAAGCTGAATACGCTCGATCCTGACAATCGATCAATCCGCACACTCCCCGAAAGGGGAGTGTGTTCTTTTTCTCTGCCTTCCCCTGGAGGGGAAGGTGTCGCGGCGCGATCCCCCGCGAGCGCCGTGACGGATGAGGTGTCGCCGTCGCCGCGATTTAATCATTTTGAAATAATTTCTTGACAAAGCCGAAAAAATAAAGTATATTAAACTTACATGAAGAGAAGCTGAAACTCCTCACATGAATTTTTAGGAGGATATATAAAATGAAGAAACTGCTTGCACTGGTTCTTTGCCTTGTGATGATTTGCGGCATTTCCGTCACCGCGTTTGCTCAGCTTCCCGAAGCTGAAACCGCCGCCAGGATCGACCTGTACCCCATTGTTAAGCAGGCTAACCACTACTACGGCGCCATCCAGAAGTATGATGGGATGAGAAAGGTTGTCGGCCTCTACAACGGCTTCACCGAAGCATTCCCCGAACTGATTGAGAATAATATGGTCCTTTATGTTGCGCTGCCGTTGGCGTTCAAGCAGCTTTATGAGGGGTACCAAAAAGCCAAGTTTGATGAGACAGGCAAGCTCATTCCGGCCAAAAAGAGTATTATGACAATAAATGGAAAACAAAAGATGGTGCTCAATGACAGTACTCTCGTTGCGCTGGCTACCGAATTTTGGAATTATTTCGGCAAAGCCTACGTCGGCCAGTATAAGGGCAATCTCGGCAACGTGAACAACGGCACCATCACCGGCGCGATCGCGAATGCGGAGAACAACATCCCCACCGTCACCGCTCCCGCTGGCTGGAACTGATCTGCAAAGAACTTAAACCCTGTCGATCCTGACAATCGATAAAGCCGCACACTCCCCGAAGGGGGAGTGTGTTGTTTTTTTGCCCTGCCTTCCCCTCGAGGGGAAGGCATATAGGGCAACAAGTTACTTAACAATTATGAAACAAAGCCTTGACATTCAACGTAAATAGGGGTATATTACCATTGTATAGACGGTTATTCCGTCTAAAATTACAAGGAGGATATAGCCTATGAAGAAACTGCTTGCACTGGTTCTTTGCGTGATGCTGTTCGTCAGCGTCATACCTACTTCCGCATTCGCAGACTTACCCGAGAAAATTGACCTCAAGAACGCTGTTGATCAGATGAATCACCTGTACCACGCCTATGGTGCGTTCGCTGTCAAATCCGACATCGCCAACACCTATAAAGGCTTCCAAAGTCTGGCTGAGCTGTTCCCCAAGGACTCCAAGGCCCGCGCGAATGCCATGAAGGCGCCCAAAGCGGAGGGAGCCACAGGCGTGGACGACACTTTTAAAGGCATCTGGAACAGGGTTCCCAATGTTTTATTTGACAACGGTTTGGTCACTGTTGCCAACGGCGTTGGATACAGCCCCGAAGGCATCTTCAAGCTGATTGGTATTCCCATTACTGTTTGGTACGACCATGTTCGCGCCGGTGTTAAAGAAGACACGATTGCCAAGTACGTAGAGACTGAAGCCAAGATCAATGAGAACATCGCCGCCGAGAGCGCGAAGCTCGAGGCGAGCATGGCCGCCGTAGTGTGCCGTAGGCGGTATTGGCTGAGGCGCAAAGAACCAACAAACATATCGATCCTGACAATCGATATAGAGATCACGTCCCGAAAGGGGCGTGATTTTTTTACGGCGGTTACTTAACAATTATGAAATAAACTCTTGACTTTCAGTATATATTAGGGTATATTAGCACTGTGTAGGCAGGTATTCTGCCTAAAACTTTCAAGGAGGAAATAGCCTATGAAGAAACTGCTTGCACTGGTTCTTTGCGTGATGCTGTTCGTCAGCGTCATACCTACTTTCGCATTCGCAGACTTACCCGAGAAAATTGACCTCAAGCCCGCTGTTGATCAGATGAATCACCTGTACGCCGCGTACGGCGATTACTTCGGCAAGACTGCTCTCGTCACCATCTCTGACATGTTCAAGAGTATGGGCGATCAGTTTGCCAAAGACTCCAATGCCCGTACAGCAGCATTGGAAGCATCTAGCAACAAATTATTTAAAACTGCATGGAAAAAGATGCACAGCTATGACTATCGTTTCAGCGCCGAGGGCCTGTTCAATGCGTGGGGGAAAAATATTACCAAAATGTACAATAATGTAGTCTCCGCCGCCAGAACGGACACCATCAACAAGTACATTGAGCAGTGCGACAAGATCGATGAGAACATCGACGCCGAAATCGCGAAGCTCGATGCGAGCGTCGCCGCCGTAGTGGCCAGCACCCTTGCGCAGATGCCTGCCGTGCCGTAGGCGGTATTGGCTGAGGCGCAAAGAACCAACAAACATATCGATCCTGACAATCGATATAGAGATCACGTCCCGAAAGGGGCGTGATTTTTTTTGCGCTTGAAAGGGGAGAAAAAATGAATAGAAATGGATTGTTGAAAAGTAATATGTAAACAACATTATGTAAATAAAAATGGACAAATGACGGCCGGTTTTCAACAATGAGAAAAGCACAAAAAGTTGTTGAAAAGTCGGATAAACAAAAATAAAAAATTTCAGCTTCGCTTAAAGTGAAGAAAAACTTGAAAAAAACAAAAATTTCTGTTGACATAAAGAACAGAATTATGTATAATAAATTATGTAAAAGGACACCGCATATACAATCAAATTACAGGGAGGATATACAAAATGAAAAAACTGCTTGCACTGGTTCTCTGCGTGATGCTGTTCGTCAGCGTCGTCCCCGCATCCGCCTTCGCCGCGAATGAAACCATCGACCTTTACCCCGCCGTTCAGCAGATGCAGAGCCTGGATAACGCCTACGCCCGCTTTGCCACGGCGAATATTTTGGTCAACGCCTATAACGGGTTCATGGAGATGAGCAAGATCCTCGGGCCGAACGCCAGCGCGGAAGCCGTAGAAGAGGCGGAGAAGATGGGCAATGACTACCAGCTCATTCTCGATCATGTAAAAAGCCTGAAAACCGGCATGAGCTATGAGGGACTGTACATGCTGCTGTTCCCGCAGCTGATGTACCACCTTTCCGAGGCTACCGAAGACGTGGGTGAAGATCTGGTCGCCGTGATCGAGACCATGGAGGCCGGCGTCGAAACCGCGATTGAAAACCTCGGCAATCCCTTCGCCTGATCGCTTTCATAATAAACAAAAAAGCCACACGCTTTCGGCGTGTGGTTTTTTGCTGCGCGAGAGTGAGGCGAAAGTTGTTAAAAGATTACAAAATAAAAACAATATATTGACAAGAGATTTCAAAAAAGCTATACTAAAAGCACAAGTACGGCAACGGCTTGATTTTTTGGGAAGGAGAAGGTAAATGAAAAGAATGCTTGCGCTGATGCTGTGCGTCATGCTGCTGGCCGCCATGATGCCCTCCGCGCACGCGGACGTCGACCTGTATCCTGTCGTACAGCAGATGAACAGCCTTTACGCCGCTTACGGCAGGTTTGCCGGTGCGACCATGTTCGTGAACAGCTATACGGGCTTCCAGGATCTCGGCGTGCAGAACCCGGGCCAGTATCTTCACTACGACAGCTTCGTCAGCGACGCGCCCTTCAGCTATGAGGGATTGTATGAGAGGGTCGGCTATCAGATGGCCGAGTGCTACAACGTGGCGGCCCAGAACGTGATCAACAACGCCACCGCGGAGTATAACCGTGTCTGCACGGAGATTGCAAACAACATGGTCACAGCGGCCAACAACATGGTCGCGGGCATGATGGCAAGTCTGCCGGTGTTCCCCTGAAAAACGACAAAACCGCGCGCCGTGATCGGCGCGCGATTTTGCGTATCTGCGCTTATTTGACAGATAAGGGCTCATGGGACTATAATAGAACCATCATAAGTCAACAGAGGAGGAATGAGCGGATGAAAAGACTGCTTGCGCTGTCGCTGTGCGCGCTCCTGCTCGCGGGCCTCGTCCCGGTCTCCGCGTCCGCGCAGATCGATCCGGACGCCGTCGCCGCCGCCTGCGCGCCCTGTGCCGCCGTCGTCGATAGGCTGAACTGTGAGGAGAAGGGCAGGGAACTGATGGAGCTGTTTCTCCCGGCGGTGGTCAGCTATCTCGCCAACACGCTGCAGAGCATGGACGGCAGGGAGGCCGACGCCCTCGCGCTGAGAGAGCTTTTCGCGGGGCTCACACAGGAGCAGAGAGACAATCTCGCGGACTATGTGATGCAGCGCTACCGCGAGGACTTTCCCCACCGCGTCAGCCATGAGGAGCTGTTTGTGTATTTCGGCACGGTCGTCTATGAGTGGTACGCCACCGTCGGCCGGAACCTCGCCGTCCTCGGGACGGCGGACGCGATCAAAGCTCTCAGCGAATAGCGCCAAAGGCGCGTCGGAGACCTATGAGACGTGTTTTGTGCCCAAGGGCACAAAACTGGCAGCGCGCTTTGCGCGATGCCTTTTCGTTAAAACGAGCTGTTTTAACGAAAAACAGTATTACTCCTCCGTGGGGATGCGGCCGCTGCGTATCAGATCGAGCATGATGTCCGCAATGCGCGGGTCGAACTGGAGACCCTTGTTCTTTTCGATTTCGCTGATGATGCGATCCCTCTTGAGCCGCTTGCGGTACACGCGGTCCGAGTTCATGGCGTCAAAGGAATCCGCGACGCAGATGATCCGGGCCACCAGCGGGATATCCTCGCCCGCCTTTCCCTCCGGATAGCCCTTGCCGTCGTAGCGCTCATGGTGGTAGTGCGCGCCCTCGTCCGCGTCCTCGAGACTCTTAAAGCTGCTCAAAATCTCGGCGCCGCGCTGCGTGTGGGATTTGATGATCTCAAACTCTTCCTGCGTCAGCTTGCCCGGCTTGCCGAGTATGCTGTCCGGTACGCCGATCTTTCCGCAGTCATGCAGCAGCGCGATGTAGAAGATGCGGTCGAGCTCCTCGCCCTCATATCCCATCTGCTCGGCAAGCTGCCGCGTGTAGCGGGCCACGCGCTTGGAGTGGCCGTTCGTGTAGGGGTCCTTCGCGTCGATGAAGCCGGTAAAGGTCTCGATCGACTCCGTGATGATCTCATTGTCGCGCTTGTGCCTCTCGTTGTACCGGCGGATCTGGAAGGAGGTGAGGACGAAGATGACCAGCACGATGAGCCAGATCGCCATGGCCGCCAGCGAGAGCCAGAACAGCGGCTCGCTCGTCAGCAGGCGGTGAAAGACGTACTCAAGCTCCAGGCTGGACTTGTCGATGCCCTCGTCTATCGCCGCGTACAGGATGAAGCCAGGGGTGGTGCCCTCGCGGGGCTCGATCGGTATCTCCATGGCGTTCATGCTGGCGCTGGGAAGGTAGCGCAGATAATCCCCGGCGCGCATGGACACAAGCGGCTCGCCGTCGACCGCCACGGTCTCAAGGCCGTAATCGTCGGGGTTATAGTCGCGCAGATCGGGTATCGTGTCGGTATGCTCCGCGCCGCCGCGGAACTGATGGAGCTCCAGCGCGCCGTTCCAGGCCGAGGCGAGGAAGGTATCCTGACCGAAGTTCAGTTTGAAGGTAAACGACGCGACCTCATCATCCGTGTTGTTGGAGACGGTAAAGTCATAGGTGTACGCCTGAATGTTCGGCTCGGTAAGGCCCTCGTTTCCGGGGTCGAAGACCTTGGTCCAGGTGCTGCTCCTGGGGACGGCCCGGACGGAGACCGCCTGATCCGGAGCGGGCTGCCCGGAAAACAGAGCCGCGCCCGGGATGGACACCGTGTGCGTCTTTTGGTTAAATATATTTGTCTTGATAATGCTTGCCGCAAACAACAGAATCGCCACGACAAGCACGGCGACAAAAATCAGCTGTGCTTTTTTTCTGTTTCGATTCATCCGAATAAACTCCGTTTCGTTATCCGCCTGCCGGGCGCTCGCAATCGCAAAGAAAACACGCCGCGGCGGTTGAGAATTATCATCTATTATATGGCCAACGGCGCGTATTTTCAAGACATTTTCTGTAAAAGCCGATGACTTTACCGTAATTTTTGGGCGCGCGCCCCGGTTTTTTCGCAAAACTGGCAAATGCGGCGCATTGCCTGTGGAAAAATCCGCGGCGATGGTGTATAATGCAGGGGCTTAAACCGGAAGCGAAATCAGAGCAAGGAAAGCGGGCGGAATCATATGAAAATCGCGTTCATAGGAACAGGCAATATGGGCGGGGCGCTGGCGCGGGCCGCGGCCAGAGAAGGGGAGAACCGGCTCTGGCTCGTCAACCGCCACCCGGAGAAGGCGGAGGCGCTGCAAAAGGAGATCGGCGGCACCGTCTCGGACTGCGCGGAGGCCGTGCGGGCGGCGGAGATGATCTTCCTCGGGGTAAAGCCCAAAATGCTCCCGGCCCTGTGCGAGGGCCTGCGGCCCCTGCTGAAGGAGAAGAGCGGGGATTTCACCGTCGTGTCCATGGCGGCGGGCGTCGGCATCGAGAGACTGCGGGACATGCTGGGCGACTGCCCGATCATCCGCATCATGCCCAACACGCCGGTGTCCGTGGGCGAGGGGATGATCCTCTATACGGCGCAGCCCGGCGCGGACGTCGACGGCTTCCTGCGCGCCATGCGCTTTGCGGGCCGCTTCCTGCCGATCGAGGAGGGGCTGATGGAGACGGGCATGGCCGTCTCCGGCTGCGGGCCCGCCTTCGTCGATCTGTTTGTGGAGGCGCTGGCGGACGCCGGGGTCGCGGGCGGCCTGTACCGCAGGGACGCGCTGGTGCTGGCCGCGCAGATGGTGCTGGGCTCGGCAAAGCTCATCCTGGACAGCGGCAGACACCCGGGCGAGCTCAAGGACGCCGTCTGTTCGCCCGGCGGCACCACGATCCAGGGTGTGCGCAAGCTGGAGGAAAAGGGCTTCCGCTCCGCCGTGATCGAGGCCGTTCTCGCGGCCAGGGACGCATAAGAAGAGGGAGGTCAATTTTGTGAGAATCGTTGTCAAGGTCGGCACCTCGACGCTGACGCATCCGACGGGACATCTGGACATCCGGCACGTCGAAACGCTCTGCAAGGTGCTCAGCGACGTGAAAAACGCCGGGCATGAGCTGGTGCTGGTGTCCTCCGGGGCCATCGGCATGGGCGTGGGCAAGCTCAATCTGCGCGAGCGCCCCAGCGACATGGCGACCAAGCAGGCCGCCGCCGCGGTCGGCCAGTGCGAGCTGATGTATATCTACGATCAGCTCTTCGGCACCTATAACCACACCATCGCCCAGATCCTGCTGACCGGTGAGGATCTGCGCGACCCGGTGCGGCACCGGAACTTTTCAAACACCGTGGGTCGGCTGCTCGAGCTGCGCACCCTGCCGGTCATCAATGAAAACGACACCGTCTCCACGGTGGAGATCGGCGTCGGGGACAACGACACCCTCGGCGCGCTGGTCGCCGTGAGCGTGGGGGCCGACATGCTGATCATCCTGTCGGATATCGAGGGGCTGTACACCGCCGACCCGCGCAGGGAGCAGACGGCCCGCCTCATCCCCGAGGTGCGGGAGATCACGCCGCAGATGCGCGAGAGCGCCGGCGGGGGCGGCACGGCCCTCTCCACCGGCGGCATGGCCACCAAGCTGACGGCGGCGGACATCTGCATGAAGGCCGGGACGGACATGTATATTCTCAACGGCGCAAAGCCGCGGCTGATCTATGATATACTGGACGGCAAGAGCGTCGGGACAAGATTTGTGGGGAAGGAGAAAACAACATGAGAACAACGCATGAAATTTTAATCGAGACCAGGAGCGCCCTTCCGGCGCTGACCGCCTCCAGAGAGAGGAAAAACCAGGCCCTGCTCGCCATCGCGGACAGGCTCATCTCCGAGCAGGAGGCGATCCTGGAGGCCAACCGCGCCGATCTGGACGCCGCCCGCAGCCGCTACGGCGAGGTGATGCTCGACCGGCTCAAGCTCACGCCCGAGCGCATCGCCGGCATGGCCCAGGGCGTGCGCGAGGTCGCGGCCCTGCCCGACCCCGAGGGGCGCGTGCTGCGCCGCGTGACAAGGCCGAACGGCATGGTGATCGAGAAGACCTCCGTCCCCCTCGGCGTGATCGCCATTATCTATGAAAGCCGCCCCAACGTCACCTCGGACGCCGCGGTCCTGGCCCTCAAATCGGGCAACGCGGTCGTCCTGCGCGGCGGGCGCGAAGCCTTCCGCTCCAATTACGCGATCGTACAGGCCATCCGCAAGGGGCTTGAGGACGCGGGCCTCCCGGCCGCCCTCGTCGGCTTTGTGGAGGATACCTCCCACGAGAGCGCGGACGAGCTGATGCGGGCCGTGGGCTATATCGACCTGCTGATCCCCCGCGGCGGCGCGGGGCTCATCCGGCGCTGCACCGAGAACGCGAAGGTCCCCTGCATCCAGACCGGCACCGGCATCTGCCACATCTTCGTCGATGAGACGGCGGATCAGGATATGGCGCTGAACATCATCGAAAACGCCAAGGCCAGCCGACCCTCCGTCTGCAACGCGGAGGAGGTGCTGCTGGTCCACAAGAACATCGCCGCCGACTTTCTGCCCCGCCTGCAAAAGCGCCTGACGAGCGAGCGCGAGGCGCGCGGTCTCGTGCCGGTGGAGCTGCGCCTTGACCCGGCCGCGGCGGCGATCATCCCGGGCACTGCCGCCGGGGAGAAGGACTTTGATACGGAGTATCTGGACTATATCCTCGCCGTCGCCGTGGTGGACGACGTCGACGCGGCCATCGCCCACATCGCCCGCCACTCCACGGGCCACAGCGAGGCCATCCTGACGCGCAGCGACGAGAACGCGGCGAAGTTTACCGCCCTGGTGGACGCCTCCTCCGTCTATGTCAATGTCTCCACCCGCTTTACCGACGGGGGCGAGTTCGGCCTGGGCTGCGAGATGGGCATCTCCACCCAGAAGCTCCACGCCCGCGGCCCCATGGGACTGGAGGAGCTCAACAGCTATAAGTATATCATCCGCGGCAACGGACAAATCCGGTAAAACCGGGCTGGATTTTTCTGTATCATAATGTTATAATATTTCCATTATATCCGCCGCGTCGGATTCGGTTAAGCGCCTGTCCGGGCCCGCGCGGAAAGAGGGGGAGTCGTTTTGAAAAAAATCCTTGCCATGCTGATGGCACTGATCCTGTGCGTGAGTCTCTGCGCGTCCGCTTCGGCGGAAGGGGACTGGACCATCCTGGTGTACATCTGCGGGGCCGATCTGGAGAGTGAGTATGCCCTCGCCAGCGACAACATGCAGGAGATGATCGACGCGAACACAAACGCCAACGTACGCTTCGTCGTGCAGACCGGCGGCGCGTCCGAGTGGGAAAACGGCGCTTCCTCCGACGCGCTCGACCGCTTTCTCATCACGGGCGGACGGCGGGAGCTGGTCGACAGGCAGCCCCAGGCCAGCATGGGCGAGGCTAACACCCTGAGCGCCTTCCTGCGCTGGGGCCTCAGCGCCTATCCGGCCGCGCATACCGGCCTTGTGCTGTGGGACCACGGCAGCGGCAGCATCAACGGCGTGTGCTTTGACGAGCTGGCCGACGACGAGAGCCTCAGCCTCAAGGACATCGAGAGCTCCCTGCAGAGCGTGCAGAGCATCCTGCCGAAGGGCTTTGATTTTATCGGCTTTGACGCCTGCCTGATGGGCACGGTGGAGACCGCCGCCATGCTCGCCCCCTACGCGCAGTATATGATCGCCTCGCAGGAGATCGAGCCCGGCAGCGGCTGGGACTATGAGGCGATAGGCTGGTTTATGAACAGCTATCCCTATGCCGACGGCGCGCAGCTCGGCAGAGCGATCTGCGACGGCTATTATCAAAACTGCATCGACAACGACGCGGAAGATGGCGCCACGCTCGCGCTCACGGACCTGAGCAAGATCGGCGCGTTTCGGACGGCGTTCGACACCTTCGCCCGGGATCTGCTCGCCGCGACGGAGGACAACGCGGATTACGCGCCGATCGCGCGCGGGATCGCGTCGGCGGATAACTTCGGCGGCAACAACCGCAGCGAGGGCTATACGAACATGGTCGACCTCGGCGGCCTGATCGAAGCGGGCGGAAACTGGTCCTTCCAGGCAAGGGAGGTCCGCGCCGCGCTGGACGCGCTCACCGTCTATCAGGTGCGCGGGGCAAACCACAGCCGGGCAAGCGGCCTGTCCGTATACTATCCGCTGGAGGTGCAGGGCTCGATGGAGCTGGGCATCTTCAAGGACGTGTGCATCAGCCCCTATTATCTGGAGCTGGTGAATAAGGTCGCCTACGGCTTTGCAAACGGCGGCAGCTGGGAGGACTACGACGGCAGCATGGACTGGGCCGAGGACTGGGACTGGGACGAGGACGACGGCCAGAGCACGGCGATCAGCTTCCAGGAGAAGCCGCATCTGAATGAAGACGGCATCTATGTCTTTACGCTGACGGAGGACGCCCTCAACAACACGGAGTCGGTGGAGGCGGCGGTCTATCTCCTCGTGCCCGAGGAGGACGACGTCGTCTGCTACGGCTATACCAGCGACGTCGTGGCGGACTGGGAGACCGGCACCGTCGAGGATAACTTTGACGGCTACTGGTTCGCCCTGCCGGACGGGCAGGCGCTCTGCGTCTATCTGGTTGACCAGCGCGACGACTACGACATCTTAACGAGTCCCGTCGAGGTCAACGGTGAGGAGAAATATCTGCGCTTTGCCTGGGACTACACAGGCGAGGTCAGGGTGCTGGACCTCTGGGACGGCATCAGCTCAAACGGCATCGCCTCCCGTCCCGGCGATTCCCTGAAGCAGGGCGACCGCATCGTCCCGCTCTATGACGCCTTCTCCCTGAGCTCGGACGACGAGTACTATTACTACGGGGACGCCTATGTCTGGAAAAACAACGACAAGCTGTGCTTTGATCTGCTTCCCGACGGCGACTACCTGTATGCCTTCAGCATCAACGACATCTATGGCGGCAATTATATGACCGACACCGTCGAGTTCAGCGTGGACGGGGAAAACATCCTGTACACCGCGGCCTGACAGCCGACAGAGAGGAGGAACGCCGTATGATGATTTCCACACGCGGCCGCTACGCGCTGCGCGTCCTGGTGGATCTGGCCGAGCATCAGGGGGACGGCTATATCACGCTCAGGGAGACGGCCGAGCGGCAGGAGATTTCCGAGAAGTATCTGGAGAGCATCGTCAAGGATCTGGTCAAGGGCAAGGTGATCGAGGGCCTGCGCGGGAAGGGCGGCGGCTACCGCCTCGCCCGCCCGGCGGACGAGATCAGCGTGCTGGAGATCCTGCGCTTTACCGAGGGCTCTCTGGTGCCCGTCGCCTGTCTGGAGGCGGACAGCAAGCCCTGCGCCCGCGCGGACTCCTGTCGGACGCTTCCGCTCTGGGAGGGGCTGAACAGAGTCGTGTGCGAATATCTGGGCGGCTTCACAGTACAGGACCTCCTCGATTTCGTCACTTTTTCTTGAGGTACACAAAGTACATCTGCGAAAAAGTGCCTTTATCAGAACCCAAATTTTCTCAGGATCTGCTCTTGCCGAATTATGAGGTATTGCCTAAACGGCAACATCCGGGATCGAAACCGATCCCGGATGTTTTTATATGGAGTCATATCATCAGTCCGCAAACAGCGGCGTGGAGAGATAGCGGTCGCCGGTGTCCGGCAGGAGGGCGACGATGGTCTTGCCCCGGTTCTCCGGGCGTTTGGCGAGCTGGATAGCCGCCCAGACCGCCGCGCCCGAGGAGATGCCGACCAGCACGCCCTCGGCGTGTCCGATCCTTTTGCCGGTGGCGAAGGCGTCCTCGTTTTCGACGGTGATGACCTCGTCATAGACCCCGGTGTTCAGCACCTCCGGGACGAAGCCCGCGCCGATGCCCTGGATCTTGTGCGCGCCGGGCGTGCCCTTCGACAGCACCGGCGAGCCCGCGGGCTCCACAGCCACGACCTGCACGGCGGGATTCTGCCCCTTGAGATACTCGCCCACGCCGGTGACGGTGCCGCCGGTGCCGACGCCCGCGACGAAGATGTCCACCTTCCCGTCGGTGTCCGCCCAGATCTCCGGGCCGGTGGTCGCCCTGTGGACGGCGGGGTTTGCGGGGTTGACAAACTGACCGGGGATAAAGGCGTTCGGAATCTCCTGCGCGAGCTCCGCCGCTTTGGCGATCGCGCCCTTCATGCCCTTCGCGCCCTCGGTGAGCACCAGCTCCGCGCCGTAGGCCTTCATGAGCTGGCGGCGCTCCACGCTCATGGTCTCGGGCATGACGATGATGATGCGGTAGCCCCTGGCCGCCGCCACGGAGGCAAGGCCGATGCCGGTGTTGCCGGAGGTCGGCTCAATGATGACCGAGCCCGCCTTCAGCAGGCCCTTTGCCTCGGCGTCGTCGATCATGGCCTTGGCGATGCGGTCCTTGACGGAACCGGCGGGGTTGAAGTATTCGAGCTTGGCGAGCAGCGTGGCCTCCAGGCCCTCTTCCTTTTCAATATGCGAAAGCTCCAGCAGGGGCGTCTTCCCGATGAGCTGATCGGCGGATGTATAGATATTGGACATGGTATGTACCTCCCGTTTTAATCATGTTTTTAAGATGGCTTAGGCTGCGGCGCGGCGTCGACATCGCCCGCCAAAGGAGGAGAAGCGCGGCATGAATATCACCCTCAAAAACAAAAATACCGGGGAGCCCTGCGGTCCCCGGCGCACGGATACGCGGCAGGGACTCAGACGGGCAGACGGAGGCAGGCGCGCATCTGGCAGCGCGCACAGCCCATCATGCACTTGACGTTCAGCCTGTTCATGGGAACCTCCGTAACAAACATATCAGGTTAATATGTTTATAGCACAGACCATCCCGTTTGTCAACAGTTTTTTTATTTCATTCCCGCGCCGCCGCGCCGGGGTGTCCGCCGATCATCTTCTCCATCCAGATCATGTGATACCAGCGGCCGAACTTGTACGCGCAGTTGTGAAACTCTCCGACCCTGACGTAGCCCATGTGCGCGTGAAAGTCCGCGCTGTTCGTTGTGAGCCGGGGATCGTCGGCAGGAGGCCAGGCGATGCAGGCGTAGAGGTTCAGGATGCCCTGCGCCTTCAACCGATCCTCCAGCGCCGCGTACAGCCTGCGGCCCAGGCCGCGCCCGCGGGCGGCGGGGTCGAGATAGATCGTCACCTCGCAGGACCGGTCATAGGCCGCGCGGCCCTTGAATACCCCGGCGTAGGTGTAGCCCACGATCTGCCCGTCTTCCTCCGCAACAAGATACGGATACTTTGCCGAAATGCTGCGTATGCGGTCTTGAAATTCCTCGAGCCCGGGCGTCACATACTCAAAGGAGATGGCCGTGTTTTCCACATAGGGGCCGTAACTCTCCAGCAGGCGCGCCGCATCCTCTGTCCTTGCATCACGAATCAAAAGCATGATAATCCCTCCCGGCAGGCATGATACCACAGCCCCCGGTGCCGGAGCAAGCTGTCTTTGGGAAAGGGCTGCAATTTTTGTTTTACATGCGCCGATTTTAATGATATACTAAATCAATATATTAAGGCTGCCGCGCCCCGCGCGGCGGCTGAAAGCGGGGATACCGATGCCGGGGATGCCGAAGATCAGCCTTATGCGGAGAAGGGGGGGCGAGCGCCCGTGAAGAGAACACAGATACTGGACGCGCGGCGCAATATCCGCAAAGAGATTGTCGCCTATGTGTCGATCGTGATTATCGGCATGCTGGCCTCGCTCTCTTATCTCGTCATTACCTACTCGGCTGAGACGCTGAAAAAGGATTCGCTGAACTTTTTCAACGGCTTAGGGCTGTGGGATCTCGAGGTCGCCTCCACCATGCTGATGGACGAGGGGGACCTGGAGGCGATCCGCGCCCTGCCCGGCGTCCGTGAGGCGGAGCCCGTCTGGCAGATCGACGGCAAGCTGCGCGGCGAGAACGGCGAGACGACCGTGACGCTCATCAGCCTGCCGGGCCATATCTCAAGGCCGAAGCTGACCGAGGGGAGACTGCCGGAAAAGGCGGGGGAGTGCGCCGTGGAGCAGGAGCTTCTGGATCTCTGCGACCTCTCGATCGGGCAGAGCGTGAGTCCCGCGACCAAAGCGATCTCCGGCGTCGAGCCGCTTTTGGAAAAGAGCTTTGTCATCACGGGCGTTTTCCAGACCCCGGATCACATCACCTATGTTGTCCCGAGCACGCCGTATATCATTGTGACGGAGGACAGCTTCAACAAGGACGGGCTTGAGGGCGCGTTCATGAAGGCGCGCGTGCGCGTCGAGGGGACGCCGGAGGACCGCTACGGCGACGACTACTGGGCGGCAATCACGCCGGTGGAGGAGGCGGTCCAGGCCATCGCCGACGAGCGGGCGGCGCTGCGCGCCGACAAAATGCGCGAGGGCGTGGACGAGCGGATCAGCGAGGGCCGGGCAAAGCTGGACGAGGCCCGGCAGCAGCTGGAAGACGGCCGCCGCCAGCTCGAGGAGGGCCGCGCGGAGTTTGAGAGCAAGCGCGCCGAATTTGAGGAGGGCCGGGAAAAGCTGGCCGACGGCAGACGGCAGCTCGAGGAGGGCCGCGCCGAGTTTGAGAGCAAATGCGCGGAGCTTGAAGAGGGCCGGGAAAAGCTGGCCGACGGCAGACGGCAGTATGAAGAGGGCCGCGCCGAATTTGAGAGCAAGCGCGCCGAATTTGAGGAGGGCCGGGAAAAGCTGGCCGACGGCCGACGGCAGTATGAAGAGGGCCTTGCGGAGTTTGAGAGCAAGCGCGCCGAATTTGAGGACGGGCGCGCGCAGCTGGAGGACGGGCGGCGTCAGCTCGAGGACGGGCGCGCGCAGCTTGCGGAGGCGAGGGCCAAGCTCGACGAGGGCTGGAAAGCCGTCCGTGAGGCGGAGCCGCAGCTTCGGGACGCGAAGGAGCAGCTCGACAGGGGCGGCACGGTCCTAGCCGACGCCGAGTATCAGCTCAGCGCCGTGCCGGCGCTCTACGCCTCAGCGCTGTCCGCGCTCATCAAGGTCGAAAGGACTACCGGCCCCTTCCTGCCGGACGCGGTCCGCGGCGCCGCCCAGGCCTATGAGGACGGGATGAACGCCTACAGCCAGGGCCGTATGCTCTGGTACTACAAGGGCGAGGAGTACCTTGACGCCCTCGCGCTGTACGAGAAGACTGTCAAACAGCTCGAGCAGGGCGAGGAGGAATACGAAAAGGGCAAGGCCGCGCTGGAGGAAAACGAGCAGAAGCTCCTTGACGGCGAGGCGCAGCTTAAGGACGCGGAACAGGCGCTCAAAGACGGCGAGAGTCAGCTTCGGGACGCGGAGGCCGAGCTCCTTGACGGCGAGGCGCAGCTTCGGGAGGCGGAGCAGGCGCTCAAAGACGGCGAGAGTCAGCTTCGGGACGCGGAGGCCGAGCTACTTGACGGCGAGGCGCAGCTTCGGGAGGCGGAGCAGGCGCTTCTTGACGGCGAGAGCCAGCTTCGGGACGCGGAGGCCGAGCTTCTTGACGGCGAGGCGCAGCTTCGGGAGGCGGAGCAGGCGCTTCTTGACGGCGAGAGTCAGCTTCGGGACGCCGAGGCGCAGATCGCCGATGGCGAGAGACAGATCCGCGACGGCGAGAAGGAGCTCCGGGACGCGGAGGCGCTGCGCGACGGAACCGTACAGGGCCAATGGGTGGTGCTCAACAACAAGGGCAATCCCGGCTACATCACAGCGCGTGAAAATTCCTGGAAGCTCTTATCCCTGAGCATGTCCTTCTCCTCCATTTTCCTGATCGTCGGGGCAATGGTGATCTATGCCACCATCGGCCGCATGGTCGAACAGCACCGCACGCTCATCGGCGCGACCAAGGCCATGGGCTTTTATAACCGCGAGGTTTTTGAAAAGTATCTCTTCTTTGCCTGCACGGCCGTGATGCTCGGCGTGGGCGCCGGTACCCTGATCGCCTGGGGCCCGCTGCAGCGGACGGTGCTGAGCTTCTATGAAGAGCTGCTGCGCTACGGCGAGGGGACGCGCAGCTTCCTGCCGCTGGAGACCGGCTTTGTCGTCGCGGGCGCGTTTGCGATCTCCGTCCTGGCCGTGTATCTCGGCTGCGCGCAGCTGCTGCGCCTGCCCGCCATCCAGCTCATGCAGGGGACCGTTCCCACAGGCACGCGCAAAAAGAGCGGCAGATCGGCGCAGAAAAATCTCTATTATCGGCTGATCTTCCGCAATATGCGCACGGACTGGGGCCGCGTGCTGGCCACCGTCATCAGCGTGGCCGGCGGCTGCGTGCTGATGGTGATCGGCTTTACGCTGCGCTACGGCATCAGCGGGGTGCCGGACAAACAGTTCGGCGGGATACTGACCTATGAGGCGGAGGTCTTCTTTGACAGCGGCATGAACGAAAACGCCCCGGCGGAGATCGAGGCGGTGCTGGAGGAAAACAGCCTGCCTTATATCGGGCTGCGCAAGGCCGACGGCGTCTTCGAGGCGGACAACACCCTCAACGCCCTGACGCTGATCACGACGGAAAAGGACACGCTGGAGGGCTACTTCGCGCTCAGGAGCCTGGACGGGGACAGGATCGACGTGCCGGACAGCGGCGTGCTGGTGCCCAGGCGCTTCTGGGAGCACTACGCCTTCGACGTCGGGGACAGCGTACCGGCCTATGATTCCGGCATGAACCGGAGCGATCTTGCGATCGCAGGCGTCTTTGAAAACTACTACGGCCAGCTCTTCTTCCTCTCGCCGCAGGGCTATGAGGAGATTTTCGGGACTGCGCCCCAGACAAACTGCTACTTTGTCAAGACCGGCGGCATGACGATCGACACGCTGCGCGAGAAGCTCGCGGGGGTCGAGGGCGTTCAGAAGGTCAACGACGCCTGGGCGGAGCGGCACATGATCGAGCAGTTCACCGCCGCGCTGAACTATGTCGTGTGGCTCATGCTCTTTATCGCGGGCATGATGGCCTGCTTCATCGTGGCCAACTTCACCATGACCTACATCCAGCGCAAGACACGGGAGCTCACCATCATGCGCATCAACGGCTTCAGCGTGCGGGAGTGCACGCGCTACGTCGCGGTCGATCTCGTGGTTACGACGGTGCTCGGCATCGCGCTGGGTCTCGTGCTCGGCAAATATCTGGGCCACGCGATCCTGATGACCACCGAGACGCCCTATATCCAGATGATACGCGAGGACGCCGTGCAGCCCTTCCTGTTCTCGGCGCTGATCACCGGCGGCTTCTCGCTGCTGACCAACAGCTTCGCCCTGCAAAAGATCAAAAAGCTCAAGCTGTCGGACATCATCTGACAGACGGCAAAAGCGCGCAGCGAAACGGCGTTTTGCGCGTTGATACAGCCGCGGCTTAATCGAAATTCCCGCCATTCCTGTTCGGAATGGCGGGAATTGACGTATTACGGCGAGCTTCGCTTTGTGCTCACCCGGTCCCAGAACTTCGTCATGCCCGCCATGGACGCGGTGGTGCATGTGACGTTTGCACCGGTGGGCTGACGGCGGTATACTCCGTAGGGGCGACCCTCGCGGTCGCCCGGCAGAGAAACAAAACAATTTTCTTTAAAACGTATGGCGAATCCGTACAATGTGCGAGTTCGCCATACATTTTTGAGTTTTGAAGGATATACCGCGCGGGCGACCGCGAGGGTCGCCCCTACGGTGAATATCATTTGTTACTGGGTGTAGGGGAGGCCATACCGCGCGGGCGACCGCAAGGGTCGCCCCTACAGACCCGCCGCCGATGGCGGAATGTGCGGTGTTGCCCTTGTCTTCCCGGCGCTGTCAGCCCCTGTATTCGATGCACAGCATGGTCAGGTCGTCAAACTGCTCGGCGCTGCCGATAAAGGCGTCGACGGCGCGCTTGACGTCGATGAGGATGCCCTTGGGGCTTTTGGCGGCGCAGGCGTTGAGCGCCTCAATCATGCGATCGGTGCCGAAGAGCTCTCCGTTTGCGTCGGTGGCCTCGGGCACGCCGTCGGTATAGAGGAAGAGCTTGTCGCCCTTTTCAAGCTGCATCGTGTATTCCCGGTAGCGCATGCCCTCCAGGCCGCCGATGACAAAGCCGTGCTTGTCCTTGTAGAGCTCAAAGCGGCCGTTTTTCATAAGGGCGGGGTACTCGTGCCCGGCGTTGGCGGCGGTGATGACGCCGGTGGAGATCTCCAGGATCCCAAGCCACACGGTCACAAACATCTCCATCTTGTTGTTGGAGCAAATGAGCTCGTTGGTCATGGACAGGATCTCCGCGGCGGACTTGCCCGCCATGGCGCTGTTTTTCAGGATCGTCTTGGATACCATCATAAACAGCGCGCCCGGCACGCCCTTGCCGCTCACGTCCGCGATCACGAGGGCGAGGTGGTCGTCGTCGATGAGGAAGAAGTCGTAGAAGTCGCCGCCGACCTCCTTGGCCGGGGTCATGGACGCGAAGAGATCAAACTCCATCCGGTTCGGATAGGGGGGAAAGCTGTTCGGCAGCATGCCCTCCTGGATGCGGGTCGCCATGGTGAGCTCGGTGTGGATGCGCTCCTTCTCCGCCGCCATGCGGGTGAGCTTGTCCGTGTTCTCCACAATGCGGGTCTGCATGGAGCGTATCTCCCGGCTGAGATCGCCGAGCTCGTTGTCGGAGCGGAGCTCAACCCGGCTGATTTTGTCGGCGGAATAGCTCCCGTCCTCTCCGGGCTCAAACTCCGTCGCGGCCTGGGCGAGACTGCGGATCGGATTCGTCACGTAGCGGCGCAGGAGATGGATGCTGACCAGCGAGGCGGCGAGCGTCAGAACGACGACGTACAGGATGCTCCGGAGCAAAAAGCCGCGGTGATCCGTGATGGCCTCGGTCATGTTGTAAGTCAGCCAGATACGCCCCTCGCCGCCCTCAAGCGGGAAGCTGACACAGCGTGTCAGCAGGTATTCGTCCTCCAGATTGACCAGGGTCGGGGACGCAAGCTCCGACGGCGGCAGGGGGAGATAGGTCTCCTCGAGCCCAAATTCCACGTCCGGGGTAAAGCGCTCCGGCTTCTGCTCATGGGCGAGCCTGTACACGCTCCCGTCCTTGGCAAGCTCAATGCAGGACTCGTCCAGGTCGATCTTCTCCATCAGCTCTTCCAGCGAAAGTTCGAGGGAGATCCAGTCCAGAAACAGGTTGCTGCGCCCGTACTCCGGATCGTCGGCGGTATAGGAGGGCTGCGCCTCCATCCATTCGATAAAGGCGGTGTTGCCGTTCGAGCTCTCGGGATCAATGGAGGCGACGGCCTGCCGCAGATCCTCCGTCCCCATGTACTGCATGAAACAGTCCATGCAGGGGACAAACTCGCCGGTCTGCACCTCAAGCGTCCTGAGCTTCCAGGTATAGGGGTCCAGAATGGCCCGGCGATAGGTGAAGGCGTTGACCGCCATCATCACCAGCGACACGCCGAGGGTGATGGCGATGATGAGAAGGTTTACATTCTCAGCCAGAGAGAGTCTGCGCTTTTTCATCCTGATTTGTCTCCTTCATAGACCGAAAGCACTTTTGTCAGCCCCTGGGCAGATACACCGAAGCGCTCTGCCCGAGCATGAGTCCGTCCCTGTCCACCGTGAGATGGACGCTATAATAGGCGGCGTTCTGCCTCGTGACGCCGAGACCGGAGATCTCCGTGACCGTGGCGGTCAGAATCTCCGCCTCATTCGTGTCCAATGTCACGGGCACCTGATCGCCGACTCTGAGGCCGTTTAAGTCCATCTCGTCCACGTCCGCCACGATCTCGAGGGAGTCGGTGCGGCTGATGCGGGCGAGCAGCTGGCCCTTCCACACCTGCTGACCGGACACGACCGGCACGGCGGAGAGAACGCCGGAGGCCTCGGCTTTCACGGCGGGCGAGGCCCCGACGTCCGCGTCGGCGGGCAGGAGGGTGAGCAGGGTCTCGCCCTTCGATACAAAGTCGCCGGGCCTGACCGAAACCGCGGCCGCGACGCCGGAGCCGGTGACGCTCAGATCGTCGCGCTTGTAGACGATGCCCTCGCCGACGCGGTTGTGGTAGTCGTAGCTCTCGTCCTTGTAGAGGCTGAGGGCCTCGTCGATGTCATACTCGCCGGTGATGATCTCCACCTCGTAGCTCCTGCCGTTCGTCGCGATCACGGCGCCGGTGCCGTAGACCCCGTCGTAGCGAAACCACAGGGGCTGGCCCACATGGACGTGCAGGCAGTCCTCGTCGTCGGTCGGGGCGGTGCGGTAGGTGGCGTGCATGCGCTCGAGCCGTGCGGGCTCAATGGCCATCAGCGCGCCGTAGGTCGCCATGGCGGCGTCGGCGCTGTCGCCGGGTTCGACAAAGACCTGGCGCACGACGCCGTCCTCCGGGGCCGTGACGCGCGTGGTCATCATCTCAAAGAGGACCGTCCCGGCCTCCGCCGCGTCCCCGGTGCTGAGATCGAAGGGCAGCAGCACGCCGGAGCAGGGGGCCGTCACGTCCTCAAAGCGGGACGCCTGCACCGTGCCGTTGGAGATGGAGTACGCGGACAGGTCGGTCTCCGCACAGGCGGGGACGGATATAAGCGACGTCAATAAAACAGCACAAAGCAAAACAAAAACAGCTTTTTTCATATTCAGGCTCCTTTCAAAACAGGAGAAATATTTCAATCGTCGCCGAAGGCGACACCACAACTCCACTCTCCACTCTCCACTCTTCACTCTTCACTCTTCACTCTTCACTCTCCACTCTCCACTCTTCACTCTCCACACTCCACACTCCACTCTCCACTCTCCAAACTCCACACTCCAAACTCCACACTCCACACTACTCCACGCTCTTGAGCGCCTCCACCATGTCGATGCCTCTGACCTTGCGGGTCAGCAGCCATTCGGTGAAGACCGTGAAGACGAAGGTGATGACGCTGGCCAGCAGGACGGATTTGACGCTCACATGGCTGACGAACACCATGGATTCAAATTCGCAGATCCGCAGCAGCACGTCCACCAGCGCGACGCCCGGCGCGATGCCCAGCAGCACCCCGAGCAGCGCGGTGAGATCGCTCTCCCTGAGCATGAGGGAGCGGATCTCCTTCTGGTGGTAGCCGAGAACTTTTAAGGTAGCGTAGTCGCGCACGCGCTCGGTAAAGTTCATCAGGCCCATATTGTAGCAGATGACGAACGCGAGGCCCAGGGCCACGCCGGAGAGGATGGAGAAGGCGGCGGAGGTCGCGTCCAGCAGGGTCATGCCGTCGAGGAACTGATCCTCGATGTCCTTGATCTCCTTGACCTCGTCCATCTCGGCTATGCGGTGCAGGCAGGCTTCGTCCGCGCCCCGCAGCAGCAGGGCGTTGATCTCAAAGCCGCCCTTGCGCAGTCTGTCCCAGGCGCCCTCGCCCATGAAGAGGCCCTGGCCGGAGTTTGTTTCGGCATAGCCCCGGATTTGGATTTTGAGCGGATCGGTCTCGCCCACAAGGCGGACCTCCGCCGTGTCGCCCGGCATGACGCCCGTGACTTTGGCGAGCTTCCGGCTGATGAGCGCGCCCTCCGCGGGCAGGGGCAGGACGGTCTGCTTTGCGCTGAGGCGGTAGATGGTCTGGTCGTCCTTCAAGACCGTGAGCAGGCAGGCGCGGCTTGCGCGGCTGCCGCTTAAGGAGATGCTCTTCTCCATCACGCCTTCGACGGTATCGGCGCCGAGGCGCTTCTGATAGCTCTCGAGCGTTCCGGCCTCGCCTTCCTTGAGATTCAGGCGCAGCTCATAGCTGAGCGTCCCGCCGAAATACTGCCGCACGAAGAAGCCGACGGATTCCTGTATGCCGAAGGTGGTGATGATGAGCATGTTGCAGCAGATGATGCCCACCAGCATGATGGCGGTGCGGCTCTTGTTGCGCAGGAGGTTGCGCACGATCATCTTGCCGTTGAAGGAAAAGCGGCCCCACAGGGCGGGGAAGCGCTCGAGCAGGATGCGGGCCCCGCTCTTGGGGGGCTTGGGCCGCAGCAGCTCCGCCGTCTGCTCCTCAAGGGAGCGGCGCAGCGTGACGACGCAGATGAGGACCGACAGCGCCACCGACAGGGCGGCGATGCCGTAGGCCGCGAGACTGACCCGCGGGCGGAGCGTGTAGGGATAACGGGCGTTGTGGACCATCATGGTCCACACCACGTCCGGCAGGGTGTACCAGCCGAGGTAGATCCCGGCGGCCGACCCGACGGCCGAGGGCAGCAGGGCGTACCAGAGATAGTGCCGCCGGATCTGCCGCTCGTTATAGCCCAGGGCCTTGAGCGTGCCGATCTCGAGCCGCTCCTTGTCGATCATGCGCTTGAGGGTGGACACGACGATGAGCGCCGCCACCGAGAAGGTGATGAGCGGGAAGGAATAGGTCAGGGCCCGGAACATCCGGGCGTAGCTGCGCGCGGTGGACACGTTCTGCTGGGAGTCGGCGGGCATGACCAGCGCGCCGGGGACGGCGTCCTTCAACGCTTCCTCCGCGGCGTCCGCGTTCGCCCCGGGGGCGAGCTTGACCAGCGCGTTCGTGTACGGCAGCGTCGGGACGGCGGCGTGGGAGAGAATGAGAAAGCCGTAGTGCTCGGGGTCGGGGGTGGCCTCCTTGCTCGTGATGGTGTACTCCGCCGAGAGCACGGTCCCCCGGATGACAAAGCGCAGGCGCTGGCCGAGAAGACGGAGGATCACCGTGTCGCCGGGTTTGAGCCCGTGGGCGGCGGCAAACTGCTCCTCCATCAGGCAGCCCTTGGTGTCGCCCGGCAGGAGCATGTCCCCTTCGCGCAGCCACGGCCTGTTGATCTGAAAGTCGCCCTCGTAGATTTCGAGCGCGGCTTCCACGTCGTCCCCCAGCTCCTCCATGTCCACCCGCAGGGACGTGCGGGGCTGGACGAGGGCCACGCCCTCCGTGTGCCCGATGCGCTCCAGATCGAGGCGGGAGAGGGAGGGGGCGCTGACCCAGAAATCCGCGAGCACGCAGTCCTTGAAGTAGGTCTCCACGGTCAGATCCATCAGCCGCCAGGTCCCGTCCAGACCGGAGAAGACCCAGACCCCCAGAAAGCACAGCAGGGTCATGGCGAGAAACTGCATGGCGTTTTCCCGTATGTCCCGCAGGAGCTTCCTTGTGAGCGTCCCCCGGCGCTTTTTCGCGCGCCCTACCATTGGATGTCCTCGACCCGCATGGGGCGCTCGTTGATGACGACCTCCTGCACCATGCCGTTTTTGAGGCGGATGATGCGGTTGCCGAGGGGGGCGATGGCGGCGTTGTGGGTGATGATGACCACCGTGGTTTTGTAGTCCCGGCACAGGCGGGTCAGAAGCTCCAGCACCTGCTCGCCGGTTTTGCTGTCGAGGGCGCCGGTCGGCTCGTCGCAGAGCAGGAGGGCCGGGTTCTTGCACAGGGCGCGGGCGATGGAGACGCGCTGCTGTTCGCCCCCCGAGAGCTGGGCGGGGAAGTTGCCCATGCGGTCGGCAAGGCCGACCTGCTCCATGACCGCCCGGGGGTCGAGGGCGTTGGGACATACCTGCTCGGCAAGCTCCACGTTCTCGAGCGCCGTCAGGTTGTGCATGAGATTGTAAAACTGGAACACGAAGCCCACGTCCAGGCGGCGGTACTCCGTGAGCTCATGGTCGCTCATATCGGTGACGACCTTGTCCCCGACCGTGATGCGCCCGGCGCTTGCCCGGTCCATGCCGCCCAGAAGGTTCAGCACCGTGGTCTTGCCCGCGCCGCTGTGGCCGAGGATGACGCACAGCTCGCCCTTTTCGATGCCGAAGGAGACGTGGTCCGCCGCGTGGACCACGCTGCCCCCGGTGACATAGTCCCGGCAGACCTCATGAAATTCAATATAGCTCATAGGATATTCCGCTCCGCGCTCCGCAAAGTATTCTTCTTTATAAGGTATCATGCGCGCGGACTCTTGTCAACAAAACCGCGCGAAGATGCGGCGGCAGCGCGGGCGCGCGAAAAAACGGATGACAAAGAAGAGGCAGTATGATATAGTATATGAAAATACATAACGCCTTCTCCTTCCGCGCAGGCGGAACGTGGAATCGGGTGAGAGTCCCGGCGAGTCGGTCACTGTGAAGCCTCGTTGATGAGGATAAGTCAGATACACGGGAGAGAGGCGATGCTTCTGCCGGTACCGGGGGCATGCGCTGACAGACGCGCGGCTGCGTCTGCCCTTGGCGTACCCCGGCTCCGGGGTACGTCATTTTTGTTTGGGAGGAAGACATGGTTCATTTTGTCGGGGCGGGGCCCGGCGCGCCGGATCTGATCACGCTGCGGGGCGCGCGGCTGCTGGAAAACGCCGATCTGGTCATCTACGCGGGCAGCCTTGTAAGCCCCGCGCTGCTGTCTTACTGCCGGGAAAGCTGCCGCATCCTCAACAGCGCCGAAATGACCCTCGAGGAGATCGTCGAGGCGATGCAGAAGGCGGAGGAGAGGGGAGAGACGACAGTGCGTCTACACACCGGCGACCCCAGCGTCTACGGGGCGATACGCGAGCAGACGGAGCGCCTGGACGCCCTGGGCATCTCCTACGACGTGACGCCCGGCGTGTCGAGCTTCTGCGGCGCGGCGGCGGCCCTGCGCGCGGAATACACCGTGCCGGGGGCAAGTCAGACCGTGATCCTGACGCGCATGGCGGGCAGGACGCCGGTGCCGGAGCGGGAGAGCGTCGCGGCCCTCGCGGCCCACGGCAGCTCCATGGCGGTCTTCCTCTCGGCGGGCATGCTGGAGAAGCTGCGCGCGGAGCTTATACGGGGCGCGTACAGCGACGAGACCCCGGCCGCCCTGGTGTATAAGGCGAGCTGGCCGGAGGAGAAGTGCATACGCTGCACGGTCGGGACCTTGGCGCAGCGCGCGGAGGAGAACGGGATACAGAAGACGGCGCTGGTGCTGGTCGGCGATTTTCTGGAGGGCGGCCCCGAGCGGAGCCGCCTCTATGATCCGGCCTTCGGCACGGAATATCGGGAGAGGAAGGATCAGGGATGAAGCTGACGCTGATCGGCTGCGGCTGCGGGCCTGACAGCCTGAGCGCGGAGGCCCGAAAGGCCATAGAGGGGGCGGAGCTGCTGGTCGGCTCGCCCCGGCTTTTGGAGCAGTTTCCCGGCGCATCTCAGCGCATCGCGGCCCGCAGCGGCGGGGAGATCGAGGACGCGCTGCGGCGGTCGGACGCACAGAGCGCCGCGCTGCTTTTCAGCGGCGACAGCGGCTTTTACTCCGGGACCGCGGGCGTTTTGGAGAGAGCGGAGGGGGCGGAAATAAAGGTGCTGCCCGGCCTTTCGAGCGTGCAGGTCCTCGCCGCGCGGCTGAAGGAGCCGTGGCAGGACTGGCGGCTGTGCTCGGCCCACGGGCGCGACTGCGACGCGGTCGAAGCGGTCTGCGGCGGGAGGACGGTCTTCTTCCTCACGGGCGGCGCGCGCGGCCCGGCGGCGCTCTGCCGGGAGCTTACGGAGGCGGGGCTCGGCTTTCTCGAGACCGCCGTCGGGGAAAAGCTCGGCACGGCGGAGGAGCGGATCACGCTGGGCCGCGCGGAGGACTTCGCGCGGCGGGACTTCGCGCCCCTGAGCGTCCTGCTGGCGCGCCCCGCGCCGCGCCCGGCGGAGCGCTGCCCCGGCTTTCCGGACGACAGCTTTCTCAGGGAGGAGGGCGTGCCCATGACCAAGCAGGAAGTGCGCGCCGTGATCCTCGCCAAGCTCGGCGTCGGGCCGGAGGATACCTGCTGGGACGTCGGCACGGGGACGGGCAGCGTGGCGGTGGAGCTCGCTCTGCGGACGCGGCGCGTCTTCTCCGTGGAGCGGGACGAAAAGGCGCTCTGCCTCGCGGAGAAAAACCGACGGCGCTTCGGGGCGTGGAATCTGCGCCTTGTGCGCGGCGAGGCCCCGGAGGCCCTGCGGGTGCTGCCGAAGCCCGACGCGGTTTTCATCGGCGGCAGCGGCGGCAGCCTGCCCGATATTCTGCGTGAGATCGCCGGGGCCAACCCCGCGGCGCGGCTGTGCGCGGCCGCCGTCACGCTCGAGACCCTGCATGAGGCGGTGGAAACCATGAAGGCCCTGGGCCGCGCGCCCGAGCTGTGCCAGCTCTCCGTGAGCCGGAGCCGAAAGGCGGGGGCGCATACCCTGATGACGGCGCAGAACCCGGTCTGGCTCATCACGGGGGCAAAGGCATGAGGGCCTTTCTGATCGCCGCCATGCACAGCGGCGCGGGCAAGACCGCGGTGAGCTGCGCGCTGATGGCGGCGCTAAAACAAAAGGGCCTGCGCGTGCAGGCCTTCAAGTGCGGGCCGGACTACATCGACCCCATGTTCCACAGCGGGGCGCTCGGCATCCCGAGCCGAAACCTCGACCTCTTTCTGCAGGGGGAGAGGGGCGTCCGGGCGAGCTTCGCGGCAGCTTCGGCGGACGTCGCCGTCGTGGAGGGCGCGATGGGCTACTACGACGGTCTCGGCGGCACGGCGGAGGCCGGGGCCTGGGATGTGGCGAACCGGCTCGCGCTCCCGGCCGTGCTGGTCCTGCGCCCGAAGGGGGCGGGGCTGACGCTCGCGGCCCAGGTGCGGGGGCTGATGGAGTTTCGGGAAAACAGCCGCATCGCCGCGCTGATCCTGAACGACTGCACGGAGGGCTGTGCGCGTATGCTCACGCCCCTGCTCGAGCGGGAGTGCGGCGTGCCGGTGCTGGGTTATCTGCCGACGATGGCGGAGGCCCGGATCGAAAGCCGCCACCTCGGCCTGATGACGGCAGGGGAGATCCGGGATCTGGGCGCACGCCTCGAGAGACTTGCGGAGGCGGCGCTTGCGCATATCGACCTTCCGCTGCTGCTGCACCTTGCCTCCGAGAAGGAGACGGCGCCGCCGCGAGGCGCGCCGGGCGGGAGCCTGTGCCGGATCGCGGTGTCGAAGGACGAGGCCTTCTGCTTTCTCTATGAGGACAGTCTGGACGCCCTGCGGCGGGCGGGGGCGGAGATCGTCTTTTTCAGCCCCCTCCGGGACGGGGCGCTGCCGGAGGGCTGCCGGGGACTCTGGCTCTGCGGCGGCTATCCCGAGCTTCACACCCGGGCTTTGGCGGAAAACGCGGCCATGCGCGGCGCGGTCCGCAGGGCGCTCGAGGCGGGGCTGCCGACGGTGGCCGAGTGCGGGGGCTTTCTCTATTTACAGGAGGAGCTGGAGGGGGCCGACGGGGAGTTCTATCCCATGTGCGGCGCTCTCCCCGGGCGGGGAGTCCGGACGGAGCGGCTTGTCCGCTTCGGCTATCTGCGCCTGCGTGCGCAGACGGATTCGCTGCTCTTTCGCAGAGGGGAGGAGATCCCGGCCCATGAGTTTCACTACTGGGACAGCACCCGCTGCGGGGAAGAGCTCGAGGCGAGAAAGGCAAACGGAAAAAGCTGGCGCTGCGGCGTCGTGAACAACAGGCTCTACGCGGCCTTTCCCCACCTGCATTTCGGCGGGGAGCTGCCGCTGGCGGAGCGATTTGTGAAAGCGTGTCTGGACTATGGGACAGTTACATGAGTATTTAAAGCGCATAAGCCCCGGGGACGCCGCGGCCGCAGAGGCGGCGAGGGCGCGCTGGGACAGCGTCGCAAAGCCCCTCGGAAGCCTCGGCCTGCTGGAGGAGGCGCTTGTGCGCGCCGCGGCCATAAGCGGCCGCGCGGAGATCCGGCTTGACAGGCGCGCCCTTCTGGTCTTCTGCGCCGACCACGGCGTGGCGGCCCGGGGCGTGACCCAGTGCGGCAGCGAGGTGACCGCCCGCGTCGCCGAGGCCCTGGCGGAGGGGCGCAGCTCGGTCAGCCCTCTCGCGGCATACGCCCGCTGCCGGGTCGTGCCGGTCGATATGGGCATGAGGGATTTCCCGGGACATCCGGGCGTTTTGAACCTGCGCGTGAAAAACGGGACGGACGATCTGAGCCTCGGCCCCGCCATGAGCAGGGCCGACTGCCTGCTCGCCATTGAGCGCGGGGCGGCCCTGGCCGAGAAGCTGGCGGGAGAGGGGACGGAGCTGCTGGCCGTTGGAGAAATGGGCATCGGCAACACCACCGCCGCTGCGGCGCTGGCCTGCGCCCTGCTGGGCCTGAGTCCGGAGCAGGCCGTGGGGCGCGGCGCGGGACTGAGTTCAGCGGGCCTTGAGCGCAAGCGCCGGGCCGTGCAGAGGGCGCTGGAGGTCAACCGGACGGACCCGCGCGATACCGTCGGGGTCCTCTCGGCGCTCGGCGGGCTGGAGATCGCCGCCATGTGCGGGGCCTTTCTCGGCGCGGCCGCCTGCCGGACGCCGGTGATCGTCGACGGCGTGATCAGCGCCGCGGCGGCCCTGTGCGCGCTTCGTCTCTGCCCGGCGGCGGGGGATGCGATGCTCGCAAGCCATGTGTCGAAGGAGCCGGTGGGAAAGGCGCTGCTCGGGGCGATCGGCCTGCGCGCGCCGCTGGACGCCGGGATGTACCTCGGCGAGGGGACGGGCGCGGTGCTACTCATGCCCCTGCTGGACATGGCGCTGCGTCTGTACGACAGCGGCCAGAGCTTTGAGCGCCTCGGCATCGAGGCGTACAGGCCGCAGTGAGGAAATGAGGAAAACATGCTGAGTCTCATCATCGGCGGCGCGGGCAGCGGGAAGAGCGCCTTCGCCGAGGCCCTGTGCGAAAAACTGGACGGGGAGCGCCTGTATATCGCGACCATGCACACGGAGGGCGCGGAGAGTCTGGCGCGCATCGAAAGGCACCGCAGGCAGCGCGCGGGTCTCGGCTTTGAAACGCTGGAATGCCCCCTCTCCCTCGACAAAGCGGCGATCCCGGCGGGGGCAAACGCCCTGCTGGAGGATTTGTCCAATCTCCTGGCAAACGAGATGTTTTCCCCCGGCGGGGGCGGGGCGGAGGCGGTGCGCCGCGGGCTTTCCCGGGCCCTCTCGCGCTGTGGAAACCTCACCGTCGTGACAAACGAGGTCTTCTCCGGGGGCGAGGACTACGGCGCGGGGACGCTGGCTTTTCTGAGGGAGCTCGCCGCGCTCAACCGGGAGCTCGCCGCGCGGGCCGATCTGGTCACGGAAATCGTCTGCGGGCTGCCGAATGTGCTGAAGGGGGAACTGCCGTGATCGTGTGGGAGACGGTGATCGTGGCCTTTTCCATGTTCTCGGCCCTGCCGGTGCCGCAAGTGGAATGGAACGAAAAAAACAGGCGCTGGAGCCTCTGTGCCTTCCCGCTGGTGGGCGCGGTCGTCGGCCTCGCCTGCCTCGGCTGGGCCCTGTTCTGCGCGCGCCTTGCCCTGCCCGCCGTGCTGCGCGGGGCTGGGCTCTGCCTGCTCCCGGTGTGGATCACGGGCGGCATCCACCTGGACGGCTACGCCGACACCTGCGACGCCCTGGCGTGCCGCGGCAGCGTCGAGGACCGGCAGCGGATCTTAAAAGACCCCCATCTCGGGGCCTTCGCGGCGATCAGGCTCTGCGCCTGGTTCGCCGCGGATTTCGCCCTCTGGACCGCCCTGCCGGAGCTGAACGCCCCCGCGGCGCTCGGGCTCTTCGGCCTGTCGAGAAGCCTCTCGGGCCTCTCGCTCACGCGCTTTCGTCTGCGGGAGGGCAGCGGCCTTGCCAGGAGCTTTGCCGAGGCGGCGGACCGGACGCGGGCGGGCCGGGTCCTGCTCGGGATGAGTCTCGGCTTTGCGGCGCTGCTGTGCGCGTCGGGGGCCTGGCTCTGCGTGCTCGCTGCGGGCGGGGTCTTCTGGTACTATCGGAGACTGTGTGAAAAGGCGTTCGGCGGCCTGTCCGGGGATCTCGCGGGCTGGTTTTTGCAGACCGCGGAGCTCTGGATGCTGCTGGCGCTGGTGACGGGACAGGTGTTGAAACGATGATTTTTGTGACGGGACCGCTGTACGCGGGAAAAGAGAGCTATATCCGGCGGGCGCTGGGCTGGGATGAGGCGGACTTCCGGGCGCGCGCCGTGCGCGACGTGCAGGAGCTTGTGCCCTGTGATGACCTCGCGGCGCTGGCGGACAGACTCGCCGCCCGGGAGCTCGTGATCGCGACGGAGCTCGGCGGCGGCGTCGTCCCCGTCGATGCCGGGATGCGGCGGAAGCGGGAGCAGGCCGGACGCCTTGCCTGTCTGCTGGCCGCGCGCGCGGACACGGTGATCCGGGTCTGCTGCGGCCTGCCGCAGCTATTGAAGGGGGAGTGGCCGTGAGAGTGTGGCTGATCCGGCACGGCCTGACAGCGCTGGGGGAGGCCGGAAAATATCAGGGAAGACTGGACGACGGCCTCAGCGAAAGGGGCCGGGCGCAGCTAAAGAGCGCCGCGTGGACGCCGACGCGCGTCTGGGTCTCTCCCGCCCGGAGGGCGAGGGAGACGGCGGCCATCCTCTTCCCGGCGGCGGAGCAGATCATAGTCCCAAATCTCCGGGAGATGGACTTCGGCGCTTTCGAGGGGAGAAGCTGGCGGGAGATGGAGAACGACGCCGCCTACCGCGCGTGGGTGGACGGCGGCTGCGCGGGGCGCTGTCCCGGCGGCGAGGACCGCGCGTCCTTCACCGCGCGCGTAAACCTGGCGCTGCGGGAGATACTGGACGCCGCGGAGAAGGCCGGGGAGGACGCCGTGATCGTGGCCCACGGCGGGACGCAGATGGCGGCGCTGGAGCGCCGGGGCGAGCCGGAGCGCGACTACTGGCGCTGGCAGACCGCCTGCGGCCGGGGCTGGCTGCTCGAGCGCTGCGGCGATACCCTGCGCGTCGTGGAGGAGATCGCTTTTACGTTATGAGGATCGTTTTTGTGATGCTCGGGGGCTTTCTGCTGGACCTGCTGCTCGGCGATCCGGAAAAGCTCGCCCCGCTCCATCCGGTGGTCTGGATGGGGCGCGCGATCCGGGGCCTTGAGAGGACGCTGCGCGCCCGCTTTCCCAAGACGCGGCGGGGCGCGTATCATGCGGGACTGTGCATGGCCGTGCTGATGATCGCGGGGACCGCGGCGCTCAGCGCTGCGGTTTTATACCTGCTGAATACACTCTGGCCGCCGCTCTCCCTCGCGGTGGAGACGCTCTGGTGCTGGCAGGCGATCGCTGCGAAGGATCTTCGCGTCGAGACCATGCGGGTCTATGACAGGCTGCGGGCCGGCACGCTCGAGGAGGCGCGCGGGATGCTCTCGCGCATCGTCGGGCGCGACACCGGAAGTCTGGACGCCCCGGGCGTCATCCGGGCCGCGGTGGAGACCGTGGCCGAGAATTTCTCCGACGGGGCGGCGGCACCCATGCTGTACATGGCGCTCGGCGGCGCGCCGCTGGCCCTGGGCTACAAGGCGGTCAACACCATGGACAGCATGGTGGGCTACCGGAACGAGCGCTATCGGGATTTCGGGAAAGCCCCGGCGCGTATCGACGACGCGGTCAATTTCCTCCCCGCGCGGCTCTCGGCCCTGCTGCTGATCGCGGCGGCGGCCCTCTGCGGGGAGGACGCCCGGCAGGCCGCGCGTATCTGGCGCAGGGACAGGCGCAGACACGACAGCCCCAACGCCGGACAGTGCGAGGCGGCCATGGCCGGGGCGCTGGGCGTGCGGCTGTGCGGCCCGGCGTCCTACTTCGGCGAACGGCATGAAAAGCCGTATATCGGGGACGACACGCGGCCGGTCGGGGCGGAGGACATCCCGAGGGCCTGCCGTATGGAGGCCGCGGGCAGTCTGCTCTGCCTGGGCCTTCTGTGCCTGATCAGACTATGGTGGGTGATGATATGATGAAACAGACGCATGGCGGCGACTGGGCCGGTTTTATGGAACAATACGGGGCGCAGCCGCTGGATTTTTCGGCGAATGTGAGCCCCCTCGGCCTGCCGGAGGGCGTGCGCGCGGCGGCTGTCCGGGCGCTGGACAGGGCGGCTCTGTACCCGGATCCCCGGTGCCGCGCCCTGCGCCGGAGCCTCGCCGCCTTTCACAAAGTTCCGGCCGAAAACATCGTCTGCGGCAACGGGGCGGCGGACCTGATCTACAGGCTCTGCCGTCTGCTCAGGCCCCGCCGCGCGCTGGTCACGGCCCCGGGCTTTACGGAGTACGAGCGGGCGCTGGAGAGCGTCGACTGCTCCGTAAAGCGCTTTGCGCTCTCGGAGTCCGAGGGCTTTCGCCTTCCCGCCGGGGACTATGCCCGCGCGGTCACGGAGGGGACGGAGCTTGTCTTCCTGTGCAATCCCCATAACCCCACGGGCCTGCTCCTGTCAAAGGCGGAGGTCACGCTCATTCTGGACGCCTGCCGGGCGGCGGGGGCCGTGCCGGTGCTGGACGAGTGCTTTATGGACTTTGTCCCGGAGCCCGAGAAGTACAGCATGGTCGGCGCGCTCGCTTCCCGGCCGGAGCTCATCATTTTGAAAGCCTTCACCAAGACCTACGGCATGGCGGGGCTGCGCCTCGGCTGCGCCCTCTGCGGGGACGGGGACCTCGCCGAAAGGCTGCGGCAGGGGGACCAGCCCTGGCCCGTCTCCCTGATCGCGCAGGAGGCCGGGATCGCCGCCCTGCGGGAGACGGAATATGCGGACACGCTGCGCTCACTCATCGGGCGGGAGAGGGAAAGGCTGCGCCGGGGGCTTGAAGGTCTCGGCCTGCGCGTTATCCCCGGCGAGGCAAACTTCCTGCTCTTTTATACGGAGGATGCGGCCCTGTGCGAAAAGCTGCGCGCCCGCGGGATTTTGCTGCGCGACTGCGGGCAGATGCCGGGGCTGCGGGCGGGCTGGCTGCGGACGGCGGTGCGCGCGCCGGAGGAAAACGCGGCCCTGCTCAAAGCGATCGGGGAGGTGCTGGAACGTGGCTGAGCGCATCATGGTACAGGGCACCATGTCCGGCGCGGGGAAGAGCCTGCTGGTCACGGCGCTCTGCCGCATCTTCGCGCGGCAGGGCCTGCGCGTGGCGCCCTTCAAGAGCCAGAACATGGCCCTCAACAGCTTCGTCACCCCGGACGGGCTGGAGATCGGCCGGGCCCAGGCGGTGCAGGCGGAGGCGGCGGGCCTCGCCTGCGACGTGAGGATGAACCCCATCCTGCTCAAGCCCGCCTCGGACACCGGCAGCCAGCTCATCGTCATGGGCGAGGTGCGCGGCCACTATGACGCCGCCGCGTATTTTCAAATGAAGCGCGGCCTGATCCCGGTGATCCTGGACGCCTATCGCAGTCTCGCGCGGGAAAACGACGTCATCGTCGTCGAGGGCGCGGGCTCCCCGGCGGAGATCAACCTGCGCGAGGACGACATCGTGAACATGGGCCTTGCGGAGCTGATCGACGCGCCCGTGCTGCTGGCCGGGGACATCGACCGGGGCGGCGTGTTCGCGCAGCTCTACGGGACGCTGGCCCTGCTGCGGGAGGACGAGCGGCGGCGCGTGTGCGGGACGGTGATCAACAAGTTTCGCGGGGACATCGCGCTGCTGCGGCCGGGACTTACGCAGCTCGAGGAGCTGACAAAGCTGCCGGTGCTCGGCGTCGTGCCGTGGATAAAGGCGGAGATCGACGATGAGGACAGCCTCTCTCCCAGACTCTCGCGCCGGGGAGAGAGACGGGCGCTGGATCTCGCGGCAATCAGACTGCCGCACATCGCAAACTTTACGGACTTTTCGCCCCTGGAGCAGCACCCGGCCCTCTCCCTGCGCTATGTGTGGCGGAGGGAAGAGCTCGGCGAGCCGGACATGCTCCTGCTGCCGGGGACCAAGAACACGATCGACGATCTCATCTGGCTGCGTGAGAGCGGCCTTGCCGACGCGCTCTGCCGTCTGCACCGGGCGGGGACGCCGGTGCTCGGCGTGTGCGGGGGCTATCAGATGCTGGGCAGACGCCTCTCCGACCCCGAGGGCGTGGAGCGCCGGGGAGAGTATGAGGGCCTCGGCCTTCTGCCCTGCGAGACCGTCTTCACCCGGGCCAAGACCCGGACGCGGCGGACGGCGGTCTGCGCGGCGGGCCCGTTTGCGGGCGCGGCGCTCGAGGGCTATGAGATCCACATGGGCGTCACCCGCGGAGAAGCCCCGCCCTTCTGCCGCCTGGAGGACGGGACGGCGGACGGCGCGGCCGGGGACAACGTGTACGGTACCTACCTGCACGGGCTTTTCGACAGCGGGGAGCTGACCGCGCGGCTCGCGTCCTTCCTCGCCGAACGAAAGGGGATCGAAGTTCCCCGCGTGGTCCCCGAAAACCGCGCCGCGTACCGGCAGCGGCAGTATGAGCTTTTGGCCGACGCGGTGGAAGAGAGCCTTGATATGAAGGCCATACGGAGAGCAATGGAGGCGTATGCCCATGACGACAAGACCCGATGAGATCGAACGGGAGAGCTTCGCCATCATCCGCTCGGAGCTGCGGGCGAAAGGCGTCCCGACCGAGCCCGAAAACGAGGCCGTGATCCTGCGCTGCATCCACGCGAGCGCGGATTTTGACTACGCGGAGACTCTGCGCTTTACGCCCGACGCCGTACGCCTGGGCGTCGAAGCGCTCAGAAACGGCGCGGGCGTTGTGACCGACACCAATATGGCGAAGGCGGGCGTCAGCAGGCGTGGCCTTTCAAGGCTCGGCGGGGAGCTTTTCTGCTTCATGGCGGAGCCCGAGATCGCGGCGCTTGCGAAGGCCGGGGGCACTACCCGCGCCGCGGCGGCCATGCGCCATGCGGCGCAGCGCTGCCCTTCGGCGGTCTATGCCGTCGGAAACGCCCCGACCGCCCTGCTCACGCTCGCAGAGCTCATACGGGACGGCCTGCGGCCCGCACTGGTCATCGCCGTGCCGGTGGGCTTTGTAAACGTCGTGGAGAGCAAGGAAAAAATCTTTGAGACCTGCCGGGCCTGCGGCGTCCCGGCCATCGCCGCCATGGGCCGCAAGGGCGGCAGCAGCATCGCCGCCGCGGTCTGCAACGCGCTGATCTACACGGCGGCGGACATGCTGGACCCCGGGGAGAGAGGATGGACGTGATGGAAAAGCATTATCAGTTTGTACAAAACCGCGCCTGCGAGTATTTTCCCTGCCATGAGGGGATCGCGGAGGAGGTCTTCAACTGCCTGTTCTGCTACTGCCCGCTCTACGCCCTCGGCGAGGGCTGCGGCGGCCGCTTCCGCTATACCGGGGCGGGGATCAAGAGCTGCGACGGGTGCGCGTTTCCGCATATCAGAGAGAACTATCAGAAGGTGACGGCGCGCTTTCCCGAGCTTGCGCGTCTCGCGGCGAGAAAAGAGAACAGCGATGGACGATGAACGCTATGTCCGCTGCGGGGCAAAGCGCCTGCGCCGGGGCTATACCACCGGCACCTGCGCGGCCCTGGCGGCGGCGGGGGCGGCGGAGCTGCTGCTGACGGGCAGAGCGCCGGAAACGCTCTCCCTGCTGACGCCGGGCGGCCTGCGCGTGGAGCTGAGGCCGGAGCTTTTGACCATGGACGGCGGGAGCGCCGTCTGCGCGGTGCGAAAGGACGCGGGGGACGACCCCGACGTCACCGACGGCATCCTGATCGCCGCCCGCGTCTCCCGCCGGGAGCGGGGGATCAAACTCGAGGCCGGGGAGGGGATCGGGCGCGTGACGAAGCCGGGGCTCGATCAGAAGGTCGGCGAGGCCGCGATCAACAGCGTGCCGCGCAAAATGATCCTGGCGGCGCTCGAGACCGTGTGCGATGAGGCGGGCTACGGCGGGGGGCTGAGCGTGACGCTCTCCGTGCCCGGCGGGGCGGAGCTTGCGAAAAAGACCTTCAACCCGCAGCTCGGGATCGAGGGCGGCATCTCCATCCTCGGCACCTCCGGGATCGTCGAGCCGATGAGCGAGCGGGCCCTGGTGGATACCATCGCCCTGGAGATAAGGCAGGCGGCGGCCTCCGGCTCCGACGCGCTCGTCCTGACGCCCGGAAACTACGGCATGGATTACCTGCGCGAAAAGCTCCCGGCCCTGAAGGGCATCCCCGCCGCGAAGTGCTCCAACTTCATCGGGGACGCGGTGGATATCGCCGTGACGGAGGGGCTGCGGGACGTCCTGCTCGTCGGGCATGTCGGCAAGCTCGTCAAGCTCGCGGGCGGGATCATGAACACCCATTCCCGCACCGCCGACTGCCGGCGGGAGCTGTTCTGCGCCCACGCGGCCCTCTGCGGCGCGGGGAGAGAGACCTGCCGGGAGCTCATGGAGCAGGTCAGCGCGGACGGCTGCCTCGCCGTTTTGGAGAAGGCTTGCCTGCGGGAAGCCGTCATGGAGAGCCTGCTGTCGGAGATCCAGGCCCATCTTGACAGGCGCGCCGGCGGCGCGCTGCGGATCGGGGCGATCCTGTTTTCCAATGTCTACGGCCTGCTGGGCGAGACGGCGGGCGTGAAGGAGCTGGGCTTTTGGCGGAGGGAGAAGACATGAGAGAGGGCTTTGCCTTTACGGCGTTTACCGCGCGGGGTCAGACTCTGGCGGAGACGCTGCGCGGAGAGCTCGGCGGGACGCTGCGCGAAGCCGACCTGCCCCTCGCCGCGTGGACGGCGGCGGAGTTTCCGAGGCGGGAGGCGCTGATCTTTATCGGCGCCGCGGGCATCGCGGTCCGCGCCGTCGCGGCGCACATCCAAAGCAAGGCGGCGGACCCCGCCGTCTTGTGCCTGGACGAGACGGGCCGCTTTGTGATCCCGCTGCTGTCCGGGCATCTGGGCGGGGCCAATGCGCTTGCCCGCCGGATCGCGGCCCTCACGGGCGGGACGGCGATCGTCACCACCGCGACGGACTTAAACGGCGCGTTTGCGGTGGACCTCTGGGCCAAAAAACAGGGGATGAGCGTTCTTCGGCCGGAGGGCATCCGGGCGGTATCCGCCGCCGTGCTGCGGGGGGAGGACGTGAGCCTGTACTGTCCCTGGCCCGTCGCCGGGGAGAGGCCCGCCCATGTGCATCTGACCGAGAGCCCCACGGACGCGGCGGCGCTGGTCTCTTACCGGGAGACGGGGAGGAATGTCTTGCAGCTTATCCCCCGCGTGCTGACGGTCGGGATCGGGTGCAGGCGCGGGATGGAGGCGGAGACGCTGGAGCGGGAGCTTGCACGCTTCTGCGCCGGGCGCGGCGTGCTGCCCGGGGCGATCGTCCGCGCGGCGACGATCGAGCTCAAGCGGGACGAGGCGGGGCTTTCGCGCTTCTGCGAAAAGCACGGATGGCCGCTCACGTTCTACAGCGCTTCGGCGCTGCGGGACATCCCCGGCGAGTTTACGCCCTCGCGCTTTGTGGAGGCGCAGACCGGCGTGGACAATGTCTGCGAGCGGGCGGCAGTCCTGTGCGGCGGGACGCTGGTCGAGAAAAAATACGCCGCAAACGGGGTGACCTTCGCGCTGGCGGAGGCGGAGCCCGCGCTGGATTGGAGCTGGTGAAATGGGAAAATGTTATCTTGTCGGCATCGGGCCGGGGGACGCGGCGAACATGACCGGGGCCGCCCGCGCGGCTCTGGAGGAGGCGGAGCTCATCTGCGGCTACACGCGCTATGTGGACTTGCTCAGGCCCCTTTTTCCGGAAAAGCGCTTCTATACGACCGGTATGACCGGCGAGCTGGAGCGCTGCCGCTTCTGTCTCGAGCGCGCGTCCGAGGGCCTTTGCTGCGCCCTCGTGTGCAGCGGGGACGCGGGCGTCTACGGCATGGCGGGCCCGGCGCTGGAGCTGGGCGCTGATTACCCGGGGGCGGAGATCATTGTGATCCCCGGCGTCACGGCGGCGGTCTCGGGCGCGGCCCTGCTGGGCGCGCCGCTGGGCCACGATTTCTGCGTGATCTCCCTGTCCGACCGCCTGACCGACTGGGCCGTGATCGAAAAGCGCCTGCGTCTGGCAGCCGAGGGGGACTTCGCGCTGTGCCTGTATAACCCCGCGTCCCGGCACCGGCCGGACTTTCTGCGCCGCGCCTGCGACGTGCTGCTGGAGCACAAGGCGGCGGAGACGGTCTGCGGACTTGCGCGGAACATCGCCCGCGAGGGGGAGAGCGTCCGCATCCTGAGTCTCAAAGAGCTCAGAGACGCGCAGGCGGACATGTTCACGACCGTCTTTGTCGGCGCGTCCTCCACAAAGAAAATCGGGGAGCGCATGGTGACGCCCCGGGGGTACCGGACATGAGGATCGTGATCTTCGGCGGCACCAGCGAGGGGCGGCGATTGTCCGAACGGCTCGCGGAGCTGGGCGCGGCGCTCACCGTCTGCGTGGCCAGCGACTACGGGCGGGAGGAACAGGGGGTAATCCCCGGCGTGAGCGTCCGGGTCGGCCCCCTGGACGCGGAGGAAAAGCGGGCGCTGTTAAAAGACGCCGCCCTCTGCGTGGACGCGACCCACCCCTATGCCAAACACATCAGCGAGACGGTCAGGGCCGCCTGCGAGGCGGCGGGCGTGCCGTTGCTGCGGCTCAAGCGGGACGAGAGCGAGACGGCGGGCGCGCGGGTCTTTGCCGACGCCGCCGGGGCAGCCCAATGGCTTACCCCACGGGAGGGAAACGTCCTGCTCACCACCGGGGCGAAAGAGCTCGGGGCCTACGCAAGCCTCGGCCCGGAGCGGCTCTTCCCGCGCGTGCTGCCCTGCCGGGAGAGTCTCGCCGCCTGCGAGGCGCTGGGCATCCCGCACCGGAACATCATCGCCATGCAGGGGCCCTTTTCCCGGGAGATGAACGCGGCGACGATCCGGCAGTACGCGATACGCTACCTTGTCAGCAAGGACGGGGGCGGCGCGGGGGGCTTTCGGGAGAAGGCGGCCGCCGCGCGGGAGACCGGGGCGGAGCTGCTGGTGCTCAGCCGCCCGCGCGAGGACGGGCTGAGCTATGAAGAGGTCTTAAAGCGCTGCGCGGAGGCGCTGGGCGCTCACAGCGAAGAAAGAGGGGGAGAGAGAACATGAGAAGGTTTTATACGGGCGTTTTCATCCTGTGCCTGGCGGCGCTGCTGCTCGGCGCGCCCGCTTCGGCGGACGGCCCGGCCGTGGCGGACGCCTCCCAGATGACGACGGTGGAAGAGGTGGTCGAGCCTGGCATGGTCCCGGTCTATCCCGAGAGCCTGCGGGACGGGGACTACCCGGTGGAGCTCAAGTGCAGCTCCTCGATGTTCCGCGTGACAAAGGCGGTGCTGCATGTGCGCGGCGGGGAGATGAGCGCGACGCTCTACATGCACAGCAAAAGCTACCTCTTCGTCTACCCCGGCACGGCGCCGGAGGCCGACGCGGCCCCCGAGGCCGAGCGCATCCCCTTTGAAGAGAGCGGCGAGGGGGAGGGCAGCTTCACCATCCCCGTCGCGGCGCTGGACGCGGGCGTGCCCTGCGCGGCCTACAGCCGCAGCAAGGAGCTCTGGTACGACAGGACCCTGCTGTTCCGGGCGGACTCCCTGCCGGAGGACGCCTTCCGGGAGGGCTTTTTCGTGACGGCGGAGAGCCTGGGACTGGAGGACGGAGACTATACCGTGTCCGTCAGTCTCGGCGGCGGCTCGGGCCGGGCGAGCGTTGAGTCCCCCTGCGCCCTCTGGGTCGAGGGGGGACAGGCCTTCGCGCGTATCGTCTGGGGCAGCAAAAACTATGATCTCATGTGCGTCGGGGACGAAGAGTTTACACCGGTGAATGCGGAGGGAAACGCTGTGTTTGAAATCCCCGTGACGCGCTTTGACCGGCCCATGGCGGTCAAGGCCAGGACCGTCGCCATGAGCGAGCCGCACCTGATCGACTACACGCTGCGCTTTGCGTCCGACAGTCTGGAGCGCGGCGCATGAGGCGGGGCCTGTCGCTTCTGCTTGCCCTGCTGTGCCTCATGCTCGGCGCCTGCGCGGCGGAGGATAAAGCCCGGACGGGGGCCGAACCCGTCGGGGAGCTGGCCCTTGCCTATGCCGAGCAGTACCGCGTCGACTACTACGAGGGCGGGGCGGCCCTGCTCACGGTCGCGGGGCGGGAGCAATATCTGCTCCTGCCGGACGGCGCGCCCGTCCCCCCGGGGCTGGAGGCGCTGCCGGTGATCCCCGTCCCGGTGGAGCGCGCGTACCTCGCGAGCTCCTCGGCGGGGGATCTGTTTCTGCGCCTCGGCGCGCTGGAGAACGTGCGCTGCACGGCCACCGCGCCGGAGAGCTGGCGCATCCCGGAGCTGCGGCGGGCCGAAGAGGAGGAGCGCGTGCTCTACGCGGGCAAGTACAGCGCGCCGGACTATGAGCTGCTGCTCGAGGAGGGCTGCGATCTGGCCCTCGAGAACACCATGATCCTCCACGCCCCGGAGACGCGGGAGAAGCTGGAGGCCCTGGGCTTTCCCGTGCTGGTGGAGTATTCCAGCTACGAGCCCCACCCCCTCGGGCGGGTCGAGTGGATCAAGCTCTACGGGCTTTTGACTGGGCGGCTCCGGGAGGCGGAGGACTTCTTTAAGCGCCAGGAGCAGACGCTCGCGGCGGCGACGGCGGAGGAGAGCGGCGGCAGGACCGTGGCCTTCTTCCACCTGAGCGCAAACGGCGGCGCGGTCGTGCGGAAAAAGGCCGACTACGTCACGCGCATGATCGAGCTTGCGGGCGGCGAGAGCGTGTTCACCGCGCTTCCGGGCGAGGAAAACGCCCTGTCCACCGTGACCATCCAGACCGAATCCTTCTACACCCAGGCGCGAAACGCCGACGTGCTGATCTACAACAGCACCGTGGCGGGGGAGATCGCAACGCTCGAGGACTTTTTGAAGCTCAGCCCCCTGCTCGGGGAGTTTCGCGCGGTGAGAGAGGGCCGGGTCTGGTGTACGGAGCAGAGCATGTTCCAGCGCTCGTCCGCCGCGGCGGACATCATCGCGGACTTACGCGAGCTTCTGCGCGACGAGCCGGACGAGAGCGCGCTGCGCTATTTTCACAGACTTAAATGAGGCGAAGAACATGACAAACGGGCAAAACAGAAGATACGCGCTATGCTTTGCGCTGCTGACGGCGGGGCTGCTGCTGCTCGCGGCGCTGAACCTGACGACCGGCAGCAGCCGCCTGAGCGTGTCGGAGGTGCTGGCGGCGCTGGGGCCGGGGCAGAGCGGGAGCGCGGCGGCGGGCGTCGTGCGCCAGATCCGCCTGCCGCGCCTTGCGGCGGCGGCCCTGCTCGGCGGGGCGCTGAGCGTGTCGGGCTTTCTGCTGCAGAGCTTTTTCGCCAATCCCATCGCGGGGCCCTTCGTGCTGGGCGTCTCCTCGGGGGCAAAGCTCATGGTCGCCCTGTGCATGATCTTCTGCCTCAGCCGGGGCCTTGCGATCAGCTCCGCCGGGATGATCGCCGCCGCCTTCTGCGGGGCGCTGCTTGCGATGGGCTTTGTGCTGCTCGCCTCCGCGCGCCTGCGGGGCATGGGCATGCTCATCGTCTGCGGGGTCATGGTCGGGTATATCTGCTCGGCCGTGACGGAGATCGCCGTCGCCTTTGCCGACGACGCCAACATCGTCAATCTCCACCACTGGTCGCAGGGCAGCTTCTCCGGCATCGGGTGGGACGATCTCGCCGCCGCCGCGCTGACCGTGGCCGCCGCGCTGGCCTGCTCGCTGCTGCTCGCCAAGCCCATGGACGCCTGCCGACTCGGGGAGGGCTACGCCCGCAGCATGGGCGTCAATCTCCGGCGCTACCGCACGGCGCTGATCCTCACGTCCAGCGTCCTGTCCGCCTGTGTGACGGCCTTCGCGGGGCCCGTCTCCTTTGTCGGGATCGCGGTGCCGCAGCTTATGAAGCGGCTGTTTAAGAGCGCAAAGCCCCTGCTGATGATCCCGGCCTGCTTTCTCGGCGGCGGCGTGTTCTGCCTGTTCTGCGACCTGCTGGCGCGCATCCTCTTCGCGCCGACGGAGCTGTCCATCAGCTCGGTGACCGCGGTGTTCGGCGCGCCGGTCGTGATCCGGGTGCTGCTGAGCCGGAGAAGGGGGGCGGAGGAATGAGCGGAACCATCCTGGAGACGCGGGCGCTCGCGGTCGGCTACGGCGGCAGGGCGGTTGTGAAGGGGATCGATCTGCGCCTGGAGGCCGGGCAGATCCTCTGCCTGATCGGCCCGAACGGCGCGGGCAAGTCCACGCTGCTCAAGACCCTGATGCGCCGCCTCCCCGCCGTCGAGGGCAGCATACGCCTGAACGGGCGGGAGCTCGGCGCGATCCCGGAGCGGGAGCTTGCCCGGACCTGCGCTGCGGTGCTGACCGGCAGACCCGCGCCGGAGCTCATGCGCTGCGGGGAGATCGTCGCGCTGGGGCGCTACCCCTACACGGGGCGGCTCGGCCTGCTGACGGCGGAGGACCGCGCCGTGGCGGAGAGCTGCATGGACATGACCGGCACAGGCGCGCTGCGGGACGAGGACTTCACCCGACTCAGCGATGGGCAGCGCCAGCGCGTCCTGCTCGCGCGGGCACTCTGCCAGCAGCCGAAGCTGCTGCTGCTTGACGAGCCCATCAGCTTTCTGGACATACGCCACAAGCTGGACTTCCTGCTGCTGCTGCGGGAGCTTGCCGACCGGCAGAAGCTCGCCGTCGTGCTGAGCCTGCACGAGCTGGAGCTGGCAAAAAAAATCCCCGACCGCATCCTGTGCCTCAAAAACGGACAGGTCGACCGGGAGGGGAGACCGGATGAAATTTTCACCGGGGACTATATCCGCCGCCTCTTCGACGTGGACGAGAGAAGCTACGAGCGCGTCTGCGGCGACGCCGCGCCCTTTTAAGGCGCAAATGTGATTGACAGATTGTGACATGTCTGACCTTTCACATAGGTAAGTATACCGTGACGATTATCGTCCGGAAAACTGCCGCGAAGGCAAGGACACAGCACGATAAAAAATCTGCCGCCACTCCGCGAAAGTGACGGCAGTTTTGTGGCTTTGCCACATATACGTCTGACCTTTTGAGGAGCCAACCGTGTGCGTGGTTTGCTCTTCACTGTTATTATAGCCGCTTACACCGCATCTGTCAAGACGTGCTCTGCCAATCACAGCAGGCCGCCGATGCGGACGAAGAGGGGGGCGAAGACCAGGGCCACGACGGTCATCAGCTTGATGAGGATGTTGAGCGACGGGCCGGAGGTGTCCTTGAAGGGATCGCCCACGGTGTCGCCCACGACGGCCGCCTTGTGGGCCGAGGAGCCCTTGCCGCCGTGGTGGCCCTCCTCGATATACTTCTTGGCGTTGTCCCACGCGCCGCCGGCGTTGGACATGAAGATCGCGAGCAGCACGCCCGTGACGAGCGAGCCCGCGAGCAGACCGCCCAGCGCCTCCGGGCCCAGCAGGATGCCCACCAGCAGCGGCGCCGCGACCGCCATCGCGCCGGGGACGATCATCTCATGCAGGGCCGCTCTCGTGGAGATCTCCACGCAGGCGCCGTACTGCGGCTTGCTCTCGCCCTCGAGGATGCCGGGGATCTCGCGAAACTGCCGCCGCACCTCCTCGATCATCTTGTACGCCGCCTTGGACACCGAGTCCATGGTCATGGCCGAGAAGGCGAAGGGCAGCATCCCGCCGACGAGCAGGCCGATCACGACGTTCGGCGTCAGGATGTCGATGGACGAGAGCCCCACCTCCTGCGCGTAGGAGACAAACAGGGCCAGGGCCGTGAGCGCCGCCGAGCCGATGGCGAAGCCCTTGCCCATGGCGGCGGTGGTGTTGCCCACCGCGTCGAGCTTGTCGGTGATCTCGCGCACATGGGGGGCGAGGCCGCTCATCTCCGCGATGCCGCCGGAGTTGTCCGCGATGGGCCCGTAGGCGTCCACCGCGACGGTGATGCCCGTGGTGGAGAGCATGCCGACGGCCGCCAGCGCAATGCCGTAGAGATTGCCTGTGACCCGGTAGGAGACATAGATGCCGACGCAGATGAGCAGGATGGGGACCCAGGTGCTCATCATGCCGACGGCGATGCCGCTGATGACCGTGGTGGCGGAGCCGGTCTCGGACTGGTCGGCGATGCGCTTGACGGAGCTGTAGTCGCCGGAGGTGTAGACCTCGGTCATATAGCCGATCACGAGGCCCACGAGGATACCCGCGATGATGGGCAGGGAGAAATAGACCTTGCCGAAGAAGACGAGACTCAATGGCACGGACAGCGCCGCGACGAGGACCGCCGAGACGTAGGAGCCGGTTTTGAGCGCGGCGTGGGGGTTTGCGTCGTCCTTACCCCGCACAAAGAAGGTGGCGAGGATGGAGGCCGCGACCCCGACGGCGGCGATAAAGAGGGGATAGACCGCGCCCGCGCCCTCAAAGCGCCCCGCGACGGCCACGCCCAGGGTCAGGGCGGAGATCAGCGCGCCGACATAGCTCTCGAAGAGGTCCGCGCCCATGCCGGCCACGTCGCCCACGTTGTCGCCCACGTTGTCCGCGATGACGGCGGGGTTGCGGGGGTCGTCCTCGGGGATGCCGACCTCCACCTTGCCGACGAGGTCCGCGCCCACGTCCGCCGCCTTGGTGTAGATGCCGCCGCCCACGCGGGCGAACAGCGCGATGGACGACGCGCCCAGCGAGAAGCCGAAGAGGATGCTGTAGCTGCCGGTGACGAGATAGATGAGGCTGCACCCCAGAAGCCCGAGGCCCACCACGCACATGCCCATGACCGAGCCGCCGGAGAACGCCACCGCGAGGGCCCGGTTCATGCCGCCCTCGGAGGCCGCCTGGGCGGTGCGGACGTTGGCGCGCGTGGCGACCTTCATGCCGAAGAAGCCGGCTAAGATGGAAAAGCCCGCGCCGAGCAGAAAGCACACGGCCGTGAGCCAGGCGTTCTCCCCGATGAACAGGCCGATCAGCAGAAACAGCGCCGCGATGAACACGACGAGGATGCGGTACTCCGCCTTCAAAAAGGCGTCGGCCCCCTCGGCGATGGCGGCTGCGATCTCCCGCATGCGCTCGTTCCCGGCCTCAGCCCTTGAAACAAAGGCCGCCTTGTACGCCGCGAACAGCAGCGCGCAGACCGCGAGCACGGGTGTGATGTACAGATAGACGCTCATGTTCATTCTCCTCCCTGCGCGTCACGGAAGGGTGACGCCCCTTTTTGTACAGTTTAACGCAAGAGGCCGGAGAAATCAAGACCGGTTTACAGAATCATGGTGCAAATTGCACAAAAATATGGAGCCCGCAGGGGCGGCAGGGGAGGGCGGCGCGGCCCTCGCGCCTCCGTCCGCGGCGAGCCGCCCGGCGTCTTTCGGGCTTGCCTTATTATGACAAAAAACCAACGCGCACTCTTGCATTTTGAAAAAACGCACGGTATAATATTTTAATGAGAGCATACAGCGCCGCCCCAAAGCCGTGAGAAAGGCCCGCGCGCGCCGTATGCCGCATGAAAGAGAATCTGATTTGATCCGGGTGATAGGGTGAGTCGGTACATTCAATTCTCCAATTACTCGCCGGCGGCTGACATCGTGGTGACAGCCGTCTGCTTTGTGATGCTCATTCTCGTCTTTTTCTCCAACATCAGCCGCACGCGCAGCTTCAAGCTCTTCGTGGTCATGGTCGTGCTGGTGCTCTCGGCCGCCTGGTCGGACATCACGTTTTACACCTTCGCCATGGCGCCGTCGCTTGTGCGCGCCGCCACCTGGACGCGCTGCGTGTACCACGCCCTGCTGCTGCTGATCTTCGTGTACTATATCGCCTATATCTGCGAGGTCACCTGCTACGAAAAGCAGAGGTTCTTCCGCGTGGCCGCGAACCTCCTGCTCGTCGCCGCGATGGCGGCGGATATTGTCACGACGGCCCGGGGGGCGGGCTTTTCCGTGGACAGGGAGGGCGTACACTTTGTCAGGCGCGGCATCTTTATCTACGCCTATGTGGGCTACGCGGCCATGAGCTTCTATCTTATGACCCGTGTGCGGCGGCTGCTGTACCGGCGCATCATGCTCGGCTTTTACGGGACGATCGCGGTCTCGTTCTGCCTGCTTGTCGTTCAGGGACTGAGCGACCAGGCCTCCTTCACGGTCGCCTCGCTCATGCTGCCCGTGGTGGCCGTGATGTATGTGCTCCACTCCAACCCCTATGACGCGCAGCTCGGCTCGAACGACGCCGCGGCCATGCAGGACTTTGTCCGCTACTGCGGCGAGAAAAAGCGCGAGTTCGTGTTTATGAGCCTGTACATGCGGGAGATCGACGAGGAGGGGAAGAAGTTCCCCCCGCAGATGCAGGCCAGCGTCCGGCAGTTTACCTACCGCTTGATCAAAAACGCGAGACTGTTCAAGGTCAGCCGGGGACACATGATCCTGATCTTTCTGAAGAAACACTACCCGGACTGCGAAAAGAAGATCCGGGAGATCCAGGAGGCGTTTTACCCGCTCTACGATCAGTACGGCTTTGACTACAAGATCGTGATCGGCAGCTCCGTGGACGAGATCAGCCGGAAGAACGAGTATGTCAGCTTTATCCGCAACATCCACCGGACGATGGCGGAGTGCGGCGTCCACCGGGTCAATGACGAGGACGTCGCCGCGTTCAGGCGCAATGAGTACATCCTCCGGGAGCTGGCGGACATCTACCGCCGGGCCGACCTGGACGATCCGCGCGTGCTGGTGTACTGCCAGCCGGTGCTGAACGTCAGAACCGGCGAGTACGACACGGCGGAGGCCCTCATGCGGCTGAGTCTCAAGGACCTGGGCGTCGTCTATCCCGACCAGTTCATCCGTCTGGCGGAGGAGCAGGGCTACATCCACACGCTGACGGAGATCATCCTCCACAAGACCTGCCGCGCCATCCGGGAGTTTACCGACGCGGGCTACGTCATCCGGCGCATCTCGGTCAACGTCTCCGTGCCGGAGCTGAAGGACGAGGGCTTCTGCGGCGACATCATCGACATCATCCGCAAAAACGGCATCTCCGGCGACAAGATCGCCATCGAGCTGACCGAGTCGCAGAACGAGGGCGACTTCATGCTGATGAAGCAGAAGATCGACGAGCTGAAAAAGTATGGCATCAAGTTCTATCTGGACGATTTCGGCACTGGCTACTCCAATATGGAGCGCATTATGGAGCTGCCCTTCGACATCATCAAGTTCGACCGCTCCCTGGTCGTCGCCTCCGGCGCGGAGAAGCGCTCGCGGAAGATGGTGGCCAATCTCGCCAACATGTTCGCCGTCATGGATTACTTCGTGCTGTATGAGGGCGTCGAGAAGGACGCGGACGAGGCGATGTGCCGCGACATGTCCGCGGCCTATCTCCAGGGCTTCAAGTATTCCAGACCCGCGCCGATCACCAAGCTCAAGGACTATCTGAGCAGGGACGTCGGCTGAGACGCCGCCCCGGCCTGTCATTGCGCACCGGTGATAAGAAACGGACTTTGCCCGTAATCCAAGCCCGCGGCTTGACAAAACGGATGTGTCCGTCTATAATAACAGTGAAGAGCAAACCACGCACACGGTTGGCTCCTCAAAGAGTGGTTTTCATTTTGTGGCTAAGCCACAAAAACTGCCGTCACTTTAGCGGAGTGGCGGCAGATTTTTTATCGTGCTGTGTCCTTGCCTTCGCGGAAGTCTTCCGGACGATAATCGTCACGGTATACTTTCCTATGTGAAAGGTCAGACGCATACGCATCACCTCCTTCTGGAGGGATGGAACCAACCGCCTGCGTGTGTATGTTTACTCTTCACCGTCCCTAATGGGTGGATTTATTTTACATAATATGACGCCGTTTGTCAACGGATTTCGCCCGGCGGCACGACGCGCGTCACCTGTGTTCGCCCCGGCGAATGCGCAGAAACGCCCCTTTCGGGGCGTGATTTTTTTCACGTTTGGGGACTGTTCAAGCGCGGGAGAACATGGTATACTGATTTGGTATAATAAAAGGGTCAGCTTTCATAATAACGCATTCGTTTTCACGGCACCGGCCATAAAGGAGGACACCATGAAGCGCATCTCCAGACGCAAGCCCCTCGCGTGCCTGCTGCTTGTGCTCGCGTTTGTTCTGTCCGCCGCCGCCTGCGCGGCCCCGGCGGGCGGGAAGGAGGCAAACGCAAAGGACAGCGAAGCCCAGCTTGATACCTCGCGCTTTCTCGTCGCGGTGGAGGACGAGCCGGACACCGTGGACTTTCAGTGTACCTCCATCCACTACACGGTGGCGCAGAACGTCTTCAACCGCCTGGTGGAGATGGAGAGCGACGAGCACGGCGACATGATGATCCTGCCGTCCCTGGCGGAATCCTGGCTCGTCTCCGACGACGGGCGGACCTACACCTTCCGCCTGCGCGAGGGCGTACAGTTCAGCAACGGCTCCCACCTGACGGCGGAGGACGTGGCCTATACCTTCCACCGCCTGCTGACCCATCCCGACTCCTGCAACCGCGACATCGCCGACGAGATCCTCGGCGCGAAAGCGCTGGAGCGCGGCGAGACCGACGTGCTGGAGGGCTTTCACATTCTGAACGAGCTGGATTTTTCCATCACGCTCGAGCAGCCCTTCGCGGCCTTCCTCGCGTGCCTGTCCATGCCCGGCGCGTCCATCCTCGACCGGGAGACGACGGAGGCGGCGGGGGCGCGCTTCGGCAAAGACCCCGCCTGGACGGTGGGGACGGGCTCCTTCATCCTCAAAAAGTGGACGCCGGGGGAGGGCCTGATCCTGACCGCCAACCCCGGCTGCTGGCAGGGCGCGCCCCGCTGCGAGGGGCTTGACCTGCGCTTCATCACCGATTCCAAGGAGATACGCCGCATGTTTGAGCGCGGCGAGATCGACGTGCTGGATCTGGACGAGGCGGGCAACGCCGCGGAGTTTTTCCTCCACGGGGACATCTATCGGGACAGGCTCTTCTCCGTGCCGCGCATCGGCATCACCTATATCGCCCTCAATGAGAGCATCAGGCCCCTGGACGACGTGCGCGTGAGAAAGGCCATGCAGCTCTCGCTGGACCGCGCCATGCTGCTGACGGCGGTCTACGGCGGGCGCGGCAGCGTCGAAAATGGCATCTACCCCCACGGGCTCTACGGCTTCAACCCCGATCTGCCGGAGATCCCCTGTCAGCCGGACCGGGCCCGCAGCCTTCTGCGCGAAGCGGGATACCCCGCGGGCTTTGACCTGACGGTGAGCGTCAACTCCTCCTCCACCCGCTGGGAGCTGTCGGTCCTGCGCCTGGCCGCCTCCATGTGGGCGAAGATCGGCATCCGCACGACGATCAAGGTGCTGGAAGAGGGCGAGTTCATGCGCCTGAGAAAGAGCGGGCAGCTCGCCTGCTACACGGCGCTGTGGACGGCGGACTTCAACGACCCGGACAACTTTGTCTATACCTTTTTCGGCGACGAAGAGAACACGCGCTTTCGCAGCCTCTGCTACCCAAGGGAGGACGTGATGGAGCGGGTGCGCCTGGCGCGTACCATCGCGGACCCCGCGGCGCGCGTCGCGGAATATCAGGAGCTGGAGCGCATCATCGTCCAGGAGGACGCCGCCTGGATCCCCCTGTATTCGAGACTGCGCTTCTACGTCACCTCCGAGCGGCTGGAGGGCATCTGCGCCTCCTGGAACGGCTCGGTCAAGAACATGTACCGCGAGATGAGCATCGCCGGCTGAACGTACGACTTTCCGGGAAAAAGATACATGGCTCCCCTGAAAGGGGAGCTGTCACCGGTGGTCACACCGGTGACTGAGGGGTTAGCCTGCGGGCGGGACTGACCCCTCCGGTTTTGAACCGCAAGCGGCCCAAAACCACCTCCCCTTGCAGGGGAGGCGGGGCCGTCCTATGTATACGCTGTTAAGAGCTTTTCTGATTATCCGGCGAGAGGGGGAAAGACATGCATTCGATCCGCACACAGATCACGGCCATCACCGTCGCCGCGATCCTGACGAGCATCCTGCTGGTCTTCGCGGTCAGCTTCACCATCATCCAGGGCGAGACCGACCGGAACTCCGTCGGCATGATGAACCTGATCGACGACGACACGCAGAAGTCTCTCGAAAAATACTTTGAGAGCATCGAGCAGTCCGTCGAGATCGCCGCGAACATCGCCGTGGAGAACCTGGACAGCGTTTTCCTCGTGGAGTGCGGCGCGATCCGCCCCGAGGGGGAGCAGAGCGCCCTGACCCCGGCGCAGGAAGCGGCCCTGGACGCCTACCTGCGGGATTACTGCGCCAAAATCCAGGAGTATTTCTCGGGCGTGGCGGACTATACCCAGGGCGTGACGGCTTATTTCTACTGCCTCAGCCCCGAGCTCAGCGGGACAGAGCGCGGCTTTTACTACCGGAAACTCGGCAAGACCGGCTTCATCGCGCAAAAGCCCCTGGACGTCGAAAACCTGGAGCCCTCGGAGACCCTGGGCGCCACCTGGTACGACAAGGCCGTCGGCCGGGGCCGCCCGTGCTGGATCGGGCCCTATACCTGGGAGGAGGATCGCAATACCTGGATCTGCTCCTATTTCGTGCCGATCTACAAGTCCGGCATGCTCATCGGCCTGATGGGCATGGACATCCCCTGCGACACGCTGATCGCCCAGGTCGAGGATATCCGCGTGTACGACACGGGCTATGTGTGCCTGCTTGACGAGGACAGACAGGTCATCTACCACCCTGATCTCCCCATCGGCAGCGAGCTGGACGAGCTGGGCCTGAGCGTCCACGCGGACATGTTCAAAGAAAAGGACAGCGGGGACGAGCTGATCCAGTACACGGCCGGGGGCGACAGACGCCAGATGTCCTTCTCCACGCTCTCAAACGGCCTCAAGCTCGTGTGCATCGCCCCCGCCAAAGAGATCAACGCCCCCTGGATCAGACTCGTGCGCGCCATCCTGGTGATCATGGCCGCGGTCATGCTGCTGTTTGTCGCCGTGGTCTCCTTCCTCGTCGGGGCCATCACCTCTCCGCTCAGTGATCTCACTGACGCCTCCCGCCGTCTGGCCGACGGCGACTACGAGGTGGAGCTGAGCTATCAGGGCAAAAACGAGATCGGCGCCCTGACCGGCGCGTTCAAGCGGATGCGCGACCAGATCAGAAAATACATCCACGACCTCAACCACCAGCTCTACCACGACAGGCTGACCGATCTGCCCAACATGCGCCACTTCTTCGACCTGGTCAGAAAGCAGCGGGACGACATGCTCGCCGAGGGGCGCAGGCCCGTCCTGCTGTACTTCAACGTCGTGGGCTTAAGCGGCTATAACCGCCAGTACGGCTTCGACCGGGGCGACAGCCTGATCGCGGGCTTCGCCGGTATCCTCCTGCGCCAGTTCGGCGACCACCGCGTCTGCCGCGTCAGCGGCGACCACTTCGCGGCCGTGACGGACGAGGAGCGCGCGGTGGGGGAGATCCAGGCCGTCCTGCGCGAGTGCGAGACCGCCATGGACGGCAAGCCCCTGCCCATCCGGGTGGGCGCTTACCCGAACGCCCTGGAGGAGGTGGACGTGAACGTCGCCCTCGACCGCGCCCGCTTCGCCGCGGAGCTCAAAAAGGGCGAGCTCGGCTCCAGCGTCACCTGGTATAACGACACCATGCTCAAGCAGGGCGAGCTGTACCGCTACATCACCCAGAACCTGGACCGCGCCCTGGCGGAGGGCTGGGTCAAGGTCTACTATCAGCCCATCATCCGCGCCGCCGACGGCAAGGTCTGCGACGAGGAGGCCCTGGCCCGCTGGATCGACCCCGAGCTGGGCTTCCTCTCCCCGGGGGACTTCATCCCCGCCCTGGAGCAGAACAAGCTCATTTACAGGCTCGACCTCTACGTGCTCGATCAGGTGCTCGAGAAGATGAAGCGGCAGAAGGCGGCGGGGCAGTATGTGGTGCCCCAGTCGGTCAACCTCTCCCGCATGGACTTCGAGAGCTGCGACGTGGTGGAGGAGATACGCCGCCGCGTGGACGACGCGGGCGTCGCGCGCAGCCTGATCACCGTTGAGATCACCGAGAGCGTCATAGGCGGCGACTTCGAGTTTATGAAGCAGCAGGTCGTCCGCTTCCGGGAGCTGGGCTTCCCCGTGTGGATGGACGACTTCGGCAGCGGCTATTCCTCCATGAACGTCCTGCAGCAGATCCGCTTCGACCTCATCAAGTTCGACATGGGCTTCATGCAGCGCTTCGACGAGGGGGACGAGAGCAAGATCATCCTGACGGAGCTGATGAACATGGCGATCGGCCTCGGCATGGAGACCGTCTGCGAGGGCGTGGAGACCGAGGCGCAGGTCGAATTTCTGCGCGAGATCGGCTGCACCAGGATACAGGGCTACTACTACGGCAAGCCCATCCCCTTCGAGGGGATCCTGTCCCAGATGGAAAGCGGCTCCGGCCTCGAGTACGAAAACCCCGCGGAGGCGGAGTACTACGCCGCCATCGGCCGCATCAACCTCTACGACGTCACCGCCCTCGCCAACGAAAACGACGAATCCCTCTCCCAGTACTTCAACACCCTGCCCATGTGCCTCATGGAGGTCAACGGCGAGAGGCTGCGCTTCAGCCGCTGCAACCGCTCCTACCGCGACTTTCTGGAGCGCAACGTGGGCGTGACCTACGACACGGAGGAGATCGACTGCACCGATCTCACGGGCAGACCCGGCGCGGCCTTCCTCAAGGCGGTGGTACAGTGCGGCCGGGACGGCGTGCGCAGCGTGATAGATGAGAAGGTGGGCGGGGACAGCGTGGCCCACTCCCTCGTGCGGCGCGTGGCCGTCAACCCCGTCACGGGCACGGCGGCGGTGGCGGTGGCGGTGCTCGCCCTCATCCGCGAGGACGAGAACGCCGGTACCAGCTACAGCCAGATGGCCAGGGCCATGGCGTCGGACTATGTGGATCTCTTCTATGTGGATCTGGAGACGGAGAAGTTCATCGAGTACAGGCCAGACGCCGCGCAGGAAAACCTCACGATGGAGCGGCACGGGGAGGACTTCTTCGCCGCCGCCCGCAAGGACGCCATGCATGTGCTGTATCCGGACGACCGGGAGGATTTCGTCGCCGCCTTCACCAAGGAGAACGTGCTCAGCGCCCTGGACAGCGAGGGGCAGTTCAAGCTGACCTACCGCCAGCTGATGGACGGAAAGCCCGTCTACGTCGGCATGAAGGCAGCGCGCGTGTCGGGCACCGTCTCCCACATCCTCATCGGCGTCACGGATGTGGACGCGCAGATGCGCCGGAAGGAGGAGGCGTCCCGCGTCCAGGCGGAGAGGGCCGTCTACGCCCGTGTCAGCGCCCTGACCCAGGACTTTATCGCCCTGTACACCGTCGATATCGAGACCGGGCACTACATTGAATACCGCGCCAGCAGCGGCTACGCAAATCTCGGCGTGCCGACGGAGGGGGACGATTTCTTCACCGAGACCCAGAAGGAGATCGCCCGCGTCATCTATCCCGAGGATCTGCCGAAGCTGCGGACGATGATGACACGGGAGCGCCTCATGGGCGAGATCGAAAGACACGGCTTTTTCGCCCTGCGCTACCGCCTGCTTCTGGACGGGACGCCGCACTACGTCAACCTTAAGGCGGCCATGGTGGAGGAGCAGGGGAGAAAGCTCCTCATCGTCGGCGTCAACGACATCGACGCCCAGGTCCGGCACGAGCAGGAGTTTGAGCGCAAGCTGTCCAACGCCCGCAGCCGGGCAAATCTCGACGCCCTCACCGGCGTCAAGACGAAGAGCGCCTACAACAACATGTCCGAGCAACTCTCCCGGCAGATCGAGGAGGGGCAGAACATCCGCTACGCCATCGTCCTCTGCCGTGTGCGGGCCCTGGCCCGGGTCAACGAGACCCAGGGCCGCGAGGCGGGCGATCAGCTCATCCGCGACGCCTGCGCCATGATCTGCGACGTCTTCAAGCACAGCCCCGTGTTCCGCGTGGCGGGCGACCAGTTCGCCGTTATCGTGCAGGGCCGCGATCTGGAGGACATCCACAGCCTGGTCAAAGAGATGGCCGAGCACCGCGACAGACGCGCCCCGGCCATGTCCTGCGGCATGGCGTTCTACGACGGCAGCGAGAGCGTCGCCTCCGTCTTCGCTCGGGCCGAGCGCCTGTGTACCTGATACGCTTCTCCAATAGACCGTTATTTCCGCCGCCGGGTGGCCTCTGTGCCCGCCCGGCGGTGTGTCATTTGCCGGGCGTTTGGTATGTCACGCGGTAGACATTTGGTATGTCATGTGGTAGACATCTGGTATGTCATCCGGTAGACATCTGGTATGTCATCCGGTATGTCATCTGGTATGTCATGTGGTAGACATCCGGTATGTCAACTGGTATGTCATTCGGTTGACATCTGGTATGTCACGCGGCAGACATAATCGGCACATCAGGCGCGCGTCCTCTTGGCTCCCCCATTGGGGGGAGCTGTCGCGGCGCGTCTCACGCAAGCGCCGTGACTGAGAGGGGGCCGTTGACCGACTGCGCTTTGCCCCTCTCAGTCAGCTGCGCTGACAGCTCTCCCCTCGCCTTTCGGCGGGGGCGAGCCAAGGGCGCGGGCCGATGAGGGCAAAGCCCTACGCATAGCCCACTCTTGTCGGCCTTTTCCTCAGCTCTCTTGTCGCTATATCCGCGTGGTAGCCGAGGGCGAAGAGCCTGTCGCTGAGATTCAGCGCGCTCTTGTTGTCCTTCGCCTCCATCGCCTTGAGCCATGCCTCGTAGAGCGTGCGCGCCTCCCCCTTGCAACCCCCTCTCTCTCCCGCTGCGGATGTATTTGCGGATGGGGCTGCGGATGGGGCTGCGGATGCGGTTGCGGTTGCAGATGGGGATGTAGATGTAGATGTAGATGGATACGACACTGCAATCTCGTTAACGGGATGCAACGGCCCGTTGTTTTCGTGAACGGGCCTTGACGGGTCGTTGCCCTCCTGTTCGACGGCGTTCTGCATGAGGCGCCATTCTTCATAGCTCAGGGGCGGTTCGCCTTTTTTCTTTTTCTCGCGCGAATAGGTTGCATACAGGCGCTGCTCCCGGCTCTCCTCATAGCGTTCGGCGTCGCGGTCGATCTTCGGCACCAGCATGTCGAAGGCCAGACCCGTCATGGGGTCGAGCTCCGGCACCACGCCGTACTGCGCGTAGTCCAGCACTGAGCGCAGAAGCGCACCGCACTGGGCCTCATCAAGACGTGAGATCGCGGGCCTGAGCGCGTCAAAGTACAGCATTACGCCCGGCCTCTCTTTTTGCTTTGCCATTTACAGCCCTCCGGAATCTCTTAAATTTAAGATAGCCCTATTATAGCATCTCACTTACAAAAGATCAAGTGTGGACTCAGTCTTTTTTTTATACGACTCCCTGCATGGTTATCCGCGCCCGCCCGGCCGCTTCGGACGCCTGTCGGGGAACCGGAAGCCAAGGCAAAAAGTTCCAGATTTTTTCGGCTCAGGGGTAGCCATATTCGGAGCAATATGGTATAATTAACAAAATAGGGAAATCATACGCTTTTGCGATAGACCGGCGAAAGCCCCATGCTGTCTACAGAGAGGATAACGGCCTATGTACTACTCCGCGATCGGCCTGCTGGCGGTGCTGATCCTGCTGATCGAAAACCAGGATGTGATACGCAATCTGGAGGGCGCGTTTGAAAAGCCCGCCTGGAAGGTGTACAGGCGTTTCCTGTTCGCCGTCCTGGCCTATTACGTCACGGACATACTCTGGGGCGTGATCGAGAGCGCGAAGCTGGCGGCCCTGCTCTTTGCCGACACGACGGTCTATTACATCGCCATGGCCGTCGGCGTGCTGTACTGGGTGGAGTACACGGTGGTCTACCTTGAGGAGCAGAGCGGCTTCGGCTCCCTTCTGGTCTGGGCCGGGCGCGCCGTCGCGGGGATCATCACGGTCCTCGCCCTGGTAAACCTCTTTACGCCCGTCCTGTTCACCGTGGACAGCGCCTGCGTCTACAGCGCCCTGCCGCTGCGCCACATCATGCTGGCCTGCCAGATCGCCCTGCTCCTGCTGATCTCCGTCTACTCCTTCACGCTGATGCTCCGGCGTCACGCGGCCAGACGCGGCAAATACCGCACGCTGACGATTTTCGGCCTGCTGATGGCCGTGCTGCTGATCGCCCAGCTCCGGTATCCGCTGCTGCCCCTGTACTCCATCGCCTACATGCTCGGCACCTGCCTGCTGCATACCTTTGTTTTGAACGAGGAGAAGGAGGCTTTCAGGCACGGGCTGGAGGCCGCCGAGAAGGACGCCGCCCTCAAGGAGACCATCACGGCGCTGCTGGACCACCTGCCCGGCATGACCTTCTCCAAGGACGCCGAGACCGGCGTGTATCTCGCCTGCAACAAGGCCTTCGCGGCCGTCACGAACAGACAGAGCCCCGAGGACGTGATCGGCTGGACCGACGCGGAGCTCTTCGACGCCGAGAGGGCGCGGCACTTTGAAGAGGATCACCGCGTCGCCCTGTCCATGGACGAGCCGTATATTTTCTATGAGGATGTCGACGTGGACGGGGCCAAACGTCAGGTGCAGACCACGCTCATCAAATACACCGACGACGGCGGGCGCCTGTGCCTGCTGGGCATCAGCCAGGACGTGACGGACATGGTGCGCATCCAGCGCGAGAACGCCACCACGAAGGAGGCCTATGAGAAGGCCCGCAGCACGGGTCTCATGTACTCCCACATCGCCCAGTCCATGACCCGCGGCTACCGCGATCTCTACTACGTCAATGTCGACAGCGAGGAGTTTATCGAATACGAGACGGAGGAGGGCGGCACGCTCAGCGAGAAGCGGCGCGGCTGGCACTTCTTCGAGTCCTGCGCCCTCGAGGCCGAGCAGTTCGTCTACGCCGACGACCGCCCCGCCTTTATCAGGGCGATGGACCGCAAGACCCTCCTGGACGCGATAGACCGGAACAAGACCTTTGTGATGACCTACCGCCTGATCGGGGAGGAGGAGCCCGTCTATGTCAGTATGCGCGTGTCCCGCATGGAGGACGACGCGCGCTATATCGTCATCGGCGTGACCGACGTGGACGAGCAGGCGAGGCAGCGCCTCGAGGCCGAGCGCGTGCGCGAGGAGCGCATCGCGTACACCCGCCTCAGCGCCCTCGCCGGCGACTATCTGGGCGTCTACCTGGTCGACCCGGAGACCGGGCGCTACCGGAAATTCAGCTCGTCCGAACGCTATCAGGACTTTGGGCAGACCGAGCAGGGCGAGGACTTCTTCCGCGACGCGCTGGAGATGGCCCGCGCCTACTGCCACCCGGACGATCTCAACCGCTTCCGCTCGACCTTCTCGAGGGAGAACATCCTCGCGGAGATCGAGCGCCGCGGCATCTTTACCGTGAGCTTCCGCGTCCTCCTGCACGGCGGGGCCCGCTATGTGGCCCTCAAGGCCGCCATGGTGGAGGAGAAGGAGGGCCGCCGCCTCGTCGTCGGCATCAACGACATCGACGCCCAGGTCCGCCAGGAGGAGGCGTATGTCATGACTCTCGCCAAGGCGCGCAGGGAGGCCAGTACCGACGCGCTGACCGGCGTCAAGAACCGCCACGCCTACCTTGAGGCCGAGGATCGCCTGAACATCCAGATCGCTGAAAAGCGCGCTCCGGCCTTCGCGGTCACGATCCTGGACGTGAACGATCTCAAGAAGGTCAACGACAGCCAGGGCCACGAGGCGGGGGACGAGCTGCTGCGCGCGGCCTGCAAGGTCATCTGCGACATTTTCGATCACAGCCCCGTCTTCCGCATCGGCGGGGACGAGTTCGCGGTCATCTCCCAGGGCGCCGACTGCGCCCGCATTGAGGAGCTGGTCGCCCAGGTGGCCGAGCATAACCGCGAGGCCCTGCACGTCGGCGGCGTCGTGATCGCCTGCGGCATGGCCCGGTACGAGAACGACGGCGGCGTCGCCCCCGTGTTTGAGCGGGCCGACCACAACATGTACGAGAACAAGAACGAGCTGAAAGCGAGAAGGAAGGGGATATGAGCATGGAAGACAGAAAACCCGCCGTACAGGGCGACAGTCCCCCGGCCGGACTGCGCCCGGGCTATACGCCGCTCGGCATGTGGGCTTTCTCCATCGGCACCAGCATAGGCTGGGGCTCCTTCATCGTCACCTGCAACACCTATCTGCAAAAATCCGGCGTGCTCGGCACGGTCGTCGGCCTGCTGCTCGGCACGGCGGTCATCCTCGTCGTCACCTGGAACCTGCAGTATATGATACGCCGCGCCCCCGGCGCGGGCGGCATCTACAGCTTTGAAAAGAAGGTCGGCGGCAAGGACCTGGGCTTTCTCGCCTTCTGGTTCGTACTGCTGACCTATCTCGCCATCCTCTGGGCCAACATGACCTCGCTGCCGCTGTTCGCCCGCTTCTTCCTCGGCGGCGCCTTCCGCTTCGGCTTTTCCTATACGATCTTCGGCTATCAGGTCTGGCTGGGCGAGGCGCTTCTGTCCATGGCCGCCGTGGTGCTGATCGGCCTGCTGTGCGTGAGGAGCACGCGGCTTGTCAACCACGTCATGGTCGCCGCGGCCCTGACCTTCGCCCTGGGCTTTACGGTCTGCGCCGTGGTCGCCCTGCTGCGGCACGACGGCGCGGCCTACAGCTATGAGCCCATGTACGCCGAGGGGGCAGGCGCCTTTGCCCAGATCGTCCACATCGCGGCGATCTCGCCCTGGGCCTTCATCGGCTACGAGAACATCTCGCATTTTTCCGAGGAGTACCGCTTCCCGGTCAAAAGGGTGCGCGGCATTCTGATCGCCTCGGTCATCGTCACGACCCTGCTCTACCTCTTCGTGTCGCTGCTGTCCGTGTCCGCCTACCCGCCGGAGTATGAAAGCTGGCTTGCCTACATCTGCGACATGGACAATCTCGAGGGGCTCAAGGCCGTCCCCGCCTTCTACGCCGCCGAGCGCTACATGGGCAGGGCCGGCGTCACGGTGCTGATGCTGTCCCTCTTCGGCGTCATCCTCACCAGCCTCATCGGAAACCTCCTGGCCCTGAGCCGCCTGCTCTTCGCCGCTGGCCGGGAAGGGGAGGCCCCCGGGTCGCTTGCCAGGCTCAACGCCCGCGGCGTCCCGTACCGGGCGATCGCCGCCGTGGTGGCGGTCTCGTTCTTCGTCCCCTTCCTCGGCAGGACGGCCATCGGCTGGATCGTGGACGTCACCACCCTGGGCGCGACGCTGATCTACGGCCTCATCTCCCACGCGGTCTTCCGCGACGCGCAGCGCAGCCGCCGCGTGCCGGAGATGATCAGCGGGGCGGCGGGTATCGTGCTGATGCTGGTCTTCGGCCTTCTGCTGCTGGTGCCGAGTCTGCTGCCCTTCCACGCGGTGGCGACGGAGTCCTATGTCCTGTTCGTCGTGTGGTCGGTGCTGGGCCTGATCTACTTCCGCGCCATCCTCCGGCGCGACAAGCACCACGAGCATGAGCAGCGCATCGTCGTCTGGGCCTTCCTGCTGGTGCTGGTGCTCTTCGCGGCGATGATGTGGGTCTCCCGAGAGACGGAGATCGCCGCCAACAACGCGGTGGACCGCATTTATGAATACCACCAGACCCACCCGGAGCACGACACCGAGAAGAGCATGGAGGACAGGGCCGACTTCCTGCACAGCCAGGCAAAGGCCATCAGCAGCACCAACACCCTCTACACCACGGTGACGCTTGGCATCTTCCTCGTCATCACCACCATGCTCCTGAACAACTACAAGGAGACGCAGGCCCTCGGCGAGAAGCTGGCCGAGGCCGAGCAGGAGGCGATCTCGGCCCGCAAAATCGCGGAGCTCAAGGAGTCCATCAGCTCCCTGCTCGACAACATCCCCGGCATGACCTTCACCAAGGACGCCGGGACCGGGGTCTATATCGCCTGCAACCAGGCCTTCGCCGACTACGCCCACAAGGGCAGCCCGGACGGCGTGGCGGGCCTGACGGACGAGGAGATCTTCGACGCCGAGACCGCGGCCCACTTTGTGGCCGACGACAAACTCGCCCTCTCGATGGACAGGCCCTACATCTTCTATGAGGACGTGCCCGACGCCGCCGGCAACCAGATGCGCCTTCAGACGACGAAGCTCAAGTTCATCGACTCCACCGGCCGCGTCTGCCTGCTGGGCATCTGCCGGGACGACACCGAGATGGTGCGTATCCAGCACGAAAACGCCATGACCCGCGAGGCCTACGAAAACGCCGTCAGCTCCGGCGTCATGTACACCCACATCGCCCGCACCCTTGTCCGCGACTATACGGACATGTTTTATGTAAACCTCGATACCGAGGAGTTTATCGAGTACCGCCGCGGCGACGTGAGCAGTCAGCTCTCCGAAATGCGGCGCGGCTGGCACTTCTTCTCCGACTGCAAGAAGGAGCTCAGCGAGCGCGTCTGGCCCGACGACCGGGAGAGTTTTCTCAAGGCCATGGATCGCCGCACCCTGGTCTCGGCCCTGGAGCGCAAGGACACCTTCCTCATGACCTGCCGCCAGATCGGGGACAACGGCCCGGTGTACGTCAGCATGAAGGTCTCGCTGATGGAGGACGACAAGCACTTCATCATCCTCGGCATCACCAACGTCGACGCCGAGATGCGCGAGGCCATGGCCAAGAGCGAGGCCCTCGCCGCCGCCCTGAGCGCGGCGGAGGAGGCCAACAAGGCCAAGACCTCCTTCCTGTCCAGCATGAGCCATGAGATCCGCACCCCCATGAACGCGATCATCGGCCTGGACAAGCTCGCCCTCCGGGACAGGGAGCTGAGCGCGCAGACCCGGGATTACCTGCAGAAGATCGGCAGCAGCGCAAGGCACCTGCTCAACCTCATCAACGACATCCTGGACATGAGCCGTATCGAGTCCGGGCATCTGGTCCTGCGCCGGGTGGTCTTTCCCTTCAAGGACATGCTTGAGCAGATCAACACCATGGTCATGTCCCAGTGCGCCGACAAGGGGCTCAGCTATGACTGCCGCGTCCTCGGCCAGGTCTCCGAGTCCTATATCGGCGACGATATGAAGCTCAAGGAGGTCCTGATCAACATCCTCTCCAACGCCGTCAAATTCACCGAGGCCCCCGGCAGCGTGACCCTGACGGTCGAGGAGACGGCCCGCTTTGAGGATCACGCCACGCTCTGCTTCCGCGTCCGCGACACCGGCATCGGCATGGATGAGGAGTTTCTCCCCAGAATCTTCGACGTCTTCTCCCAGGCGGACAACAGCCGCAAGAGCAAGTACGGCAGCACCGGCCTCGGCATGGCCATCACCAAGCGCATCGTGGAGATGATGAACGGCTCCATCAGCGTGGAGTCCGAAAAGGGCGTCGGCACCGAGTTTGCCGTGACCGTCACCCTCAAAACCTGCGAGCAGAGGGGCGAGGGCCCGGACGGCTCTGCCGGCGCGCAGGAGCTCTACGTCCTCGTGGTGGACGACGACAAGATCGCCGCCGACCACGCCGGCTCCGTGCTGGACGAGCTCGGCATACGCGCCGACGTCTGCAACAGCGGGGAGGAGGCCCTGCGCATGATGGAGGTGCAGCACTCCAAGCACAGGCCCTACAACCTCGTGCTCATGGACTGGAACATGCCCGGCATGAACGGGCTGGAGACCTCCGCCGAGATCCGCAGGCGCTACGAGAACGAGTCCACCGTCGTCATCCTCACGGCCTATAACCGGGACGACATCCAGCAGGAGGCCGAGCGCGTCGGGGTGGACAGCTTCCTGGCCAAGCCCCTCTTCGCCGCGAACGTCATTGAGGAGTTTGAGCGCATCGCCCGCAGACAGAGGCTGGCCCGCGCGAAGGAAAACCGGGTCGAGCTCTCAGGCCGCCGCATCCTTCTGGCGGAGGATATGGAGATCAACGCCGAGATTCTGATGGACATACTCGGGCTGGAGAGCATACGGGCCGACCACGCCGAAAACGGCAGGGAGGCGGTCGAGATGTTCCGAAACAGCGCGCCCGGCGCCTATGACGCCGTCCTCATGGACGTGCGCATGCCGGAGATGGACGGACTCGAGGCGGCCGCCGCCATCCGCGCCCTTGACAGGCCCGACGCGAAGACCGTCCCGATCATCGCCCTGACCGCCAACGCCTTTGACGAGGATGTGCAGCGCTCCCTCCAGGCGGGCATGAACGCCCACCTCACCAAGCCCATCGAGCCCGATAACCTCTACCGCGCCCTGGGCGAGCTGATCTATCAGGCCGAACACCGGGACGGCTCCGAGCTGTGACAGTTGTGTGACAGACAAGGATGTATACTGTGGCTGCAAAGCAAAGGACAGAAACAAAATTTATATATATCAGGAAAGGAAGACATGACATGAAAGACGAGAACATTCTGAACCTTGACGACAGCGCGCTTGAGGACGTGGCCGGCGGCTACGTCGTGGACGACGGGCAGAAGTACTGGATCGTCCGTCAGGACGGCAGCGTGATCTCCCCGGCCCCCGGCAGGGAGAAGGCGCAGGAGTTTGCGAAGGCCTACGGGCTCAGCACCACCGTGCTCAACAAAGAGGAGTACAAGGCCAAGTTCGGCCGGGACCTGATCTGGTAAAAGAACAGGGGACAAAAACAGACTGCGAAGCAAATCGTCTTCGCAGTCTGTTTTTCGTTGTGTTTCGTTATTTCACAAAGTCCTCGCGCATGGGGGTGAAGATGTCCAGCAGCTTCGTGTCCTCCAGAACTTCGATGCCGTGCACCGCGTTCGGCGGCACATAGTAGCTGTCGCCGGTGACGAGCACCTTGTCCTCGCAGCCCTCCTCCTGATACACGAGCTTTCCGGAGATCACATAGCCGATCTGCTCGTGGGGGTGGGAGTGCTTGGCGCCGATCGCGCCCTTTTTGAAATAGAGCTCCACGCTCATGAGGTTTTTACTGTAGGACAGGACCTTGCGCGTCACGCCCCCGCCGAGATCGGTGGAGGGGATGTTCTTGTTCTCTGTAACCATGGGTTCCTCCTTACGCGGCCAGCGCGCCGGTCAGCTTCGGCAGCCACAGGCTGATGGACGGGACGAAGGAGATCAGCAGCAGGGCCACGATCATGCAAAGATAGAAGGGGAGCGTCGCCTTGACGACCTTCTCCATCGGGCGCTTCGCCACGGCCGAGCCGATGAACAGCACCGCGCCGACAGGCGGGGTCAGCAGGCCGATGCCGCAGTTGAGCACCATCATAATGCCGAACTGCACCGGGTGCAGGCCGACGCTCTGGGCAACGGGCAGCAGGATCGGCGTCGCGATCAGAATGATGGGGGCCATGTCCATAATCATGCCCAGCAGAAGCAGGATGACGTTGAGCAGGATGATGATGACCACGGGGCTGCTGGAGATGCTGGTGATGAAGGTGGCGGCCTTCGCGGGGACGTGCAGCAGGGTCAGGCAGTTGCCGAAGGCCGCGCTCATCGCGATGAGGATCAGCACGATGGCGAGGGTGTCGATGCACTGCTCCAGGCTCTTCCAGACGCCCTTCCAGTCCAGGCCCTTGTACACGAACACGGACACAAGCAGGGAGTAGATGACCGCGATGGCGGCGGACTCGGTCGCGGTGAAGACGCCGCCGACGACGCCCACGACCACGATCAATACCGCCAGCAGGGCCCAGATGGACTTGCCGATCTGCTTGATGAAGTTGACAAGCGAGAAGGGATTGCCCTTGGGGTAGTTGTGCTTGACGGAGAGGATGTAGGAGCCGACCATCAGCGCGATGGCGAGCAGCGCGCCGGGCAGGTAGCCCGCCATGAACAGCGCGCCCACGGACACGCCGCCCGCTGTGGTGGCGTAGATGACCATGTTGTGGCTCGGCGGAACGAGCAGACCCTCGCAGGAGGAGGTGATGGTGACGGCGGTGGAGAAGTCGGCGTCATAGCCCTCGTCCACCATCATGGGGATGAGGATGGAGCCGAGAGAGGCGGTGTCCGCCGAGGCGGAGCCGGAGATGCCGCCGAAGAAGTAGGAGGCGACGATGTTCACCATCGCAAGGCCGCCGCGCATCCAGCCGACCAGCGAGTTTGCCAGCGCGATCAGCTTGTCGGAGATGCCGCCCGTGCCCATCAGAACGCCCATCGTGATGAAGAAGGGCACCGCCATCAGGGAGAAGGACCACACGCCCTTGACCATCTGCTGCGGCAGGGTGACGAGATTCTGGCCCATGGAGGCCATGCAGAGGATGGTGGAGATACCGACGGAATAGGCGATGGGGAAGCGGAGGAAGATCATCACAAAGAAGCTCCCCAGAAGGACGATGGTGGATATGGTTTCAGGCGTCATAACTCACTTTTCCTCCTTTACAAAGAGCGCTTCGACATGCTGGAAAATCTGCTCCAGCTCAAAGATGATCATGCCCGCGCCCGCGACGGGGATGGGCAGGTACTGCCAGAACTTGCTCAGGGGGAGAGAGGCGTATTTGCCGCGCAGACTCAGCGGGGAGTTGCAGAACTTGACGCCGTAGTAGACGAGCAGCACGCCGAGCACCAGCACCGCAATATCGGCCAGGATGTCGGACACGATCAGAACCTTTTTCGGCAGGTAGGTGTCAAAGGCGGTCATGCGGATATGCGCGCCGCGCCGGATGGCGAGCGTGGCGGAGAGAACGGCCATGTACACCATCAGCGTCAGCACGATCTCCTCGCTCCAGTGGGGGTCTGTGATGAAGGGGATATAGCGTCCGGCCACTGCCCAGGCGGTGATCAGAATATCGCCGATGAGCAGCAGCTTACAGATAAACATCAGTATTTTGTACGTCCAGTCATAAACGGGCTTGATTTTTTCAATGGCCCGGAAAAAAGCAGGCATACAAAAGCTCCTTTCCGTATCGAGTATAGGGAGAGGCGCAGGGGACAACCCCTGCGCCCCATAAGCTGTTATCGGACGAAATTACTTGGCCATGTCGAGGATCTGCTGGTACACGTCAGCGAGCTTCTCAGTGTTGGCCTTGATGGTGGGCTGGCAGGCCTCAACCCAGGGACCCTTGTCCTCAACGGGGATGACGGTGGCGCCGGCTTCGGCGAGCTTATCGAAGGTCTCGCCCTCGATCTCGGCTACCTTCTCACGGCAGACGTCGGAGGCGTACTTGGCGGCCTCCATGATCCAGCCCTGCTGCTCCTCATTGAGCTTGTTCCAGCCGGTGTCGGTGATGATGATCTGCAGAGCGCCGAGGGTGTGGCCGTCGAGGAGGAGGTAGGGGGCGACTTCCTGGAAGGCGTTGGAGAAGTAGTTGGCGGTGGGCTGCTCAGCGCCGTCGACAACACCGGTGTTCAGCGCGCTGTAGAGCTCGGTGAAGGGGACGCTGGTGGCGGAAGCGCCGAGGTTGGAGACCATGCCGGTCATAACGGGGTCGGAGGAGACGCGGATCTTGAGACCCTTCAGATCGTCGAGACCCTTGACCTCATTCTTGAAGAAGAAGTGACGGAAGCCCTCTTCGCCGTAGCAGATGCCGCGCAGGGGCAGGCCGATCTCCTGGGGCTCGTTCAGGAAGTCCTGAGCCAGATCGCTGTCGGCGAAGGCCCAGAAGTGATCCTCATTGACGAAGGTGTAGGGGATGGAGAGGAGGCTGGCCTTGTCGCAGCCGTACTGGGTCAGGGCGAAGGCGGAGATGCGGCTGATGTCGGTGATGTTGCCGCCGCCGAGCAGATTGTCGAGAACCTGATCTTCGGAGCCGAGCACGCCGCTGGCCTGAATGTCGATCAGGACGGAGCCGCCGGAGAGCTCTTCAACCTTCTCTTTGAAGGCCTTGGCCATCGCGCCGACGATCGTGCCCTCGAGGGGGTTGACTTCCGCGTAGGTCAGGGTGATGGGTTCGTCCGCGGACGCGGAGACTGCGCAGAGCGCGAAGACCATGCACAGTGCCAGGGTGAGCGCCAGGATCTTTTTCATGTTGTTTTCCTCCGTTTTCAAAATAGTTTTTTACCCTGCGTCCGTGCACGCGCAAAAAAGAGAAAAGCCCCTCTTCTTTCGTATACACAAACGCTTCCTTGTGTGCTATTATAACAGAAACTTCAACTATTGTCCACAAGGGACATGGACTATCTGAATAAAAAATATGGAGAAAACGGAGCTCCCGGGCGGATGGGCCCGGGAGCCGAAAGGGGACTGTGAGATGTCAGAGAAAAGAAGCGCCGCGGCTGTGACGATGGAGGGAAGGATCGACCGGAAGACCTTCCGGCGCTTTGCGATGTTCGATACCTTTTTTGTGAAAAAGAGATGGAGAAGCCCGGCCCTGTTCGCCCTCATCCTGTCCGCCTTCGCGGCGGTCTGCTTTATGGGACGTAAGACGCATGAGCAGGCGGTGCTGCTCGGGGGCGTGCTGCTCGGCGTCGGTCTCGTGCTGCCGCTGGTCTGGGTCGGGATGTATGCCCTGTCCGTCAGCCGTCAGGCAAAGCGCATGGGCCTTTCGGCGGACAAAACCCAGTACCGCGTGACGCTCTCCCCGGAGAAGATCCACGTCGAGAAGGGAAAGGAGACGGCGGACTTTTCCTGGGAAAACATCTACCGGGCCTGGCGCAGGAAGGGCTGCATCTACCTGTATGTGAGCCCGACGCGGGCCTTCCTCCTGCCGGACTGCGAGAAGACGGAGCGCGCCTGGGCGCTGATCACCTCGAAGCTCGGCGGCAGGGCCTGAGCTTTCCTGCTCATACTCTGGCGGCCTTCATGCTCTTTTTGCACTCGTACATGCTGTAGTCCGCGCGGCGGAACACGTCGTTGACCGTGTCGTCGCCGTCGTAGAGGGCGTAGCCGATTGCGGCGCTGACCGCCTCCCAGGGCTCGCCGCCGGAGTTTTCGGAGGCGTCCACGAGGGTCTTGAACTCGGCGACCAGGTGCTCGACCCCGGCGCAGTCGTCCCCGCGCAGGATCACCGCGAACTCGTCCCCGCCGAGCCTGTAGACCGCGTTTTTGTCGAACACGCTGCAGATCATGGAGCAGATTTTCCGGATGGCGATGTCGCCCTTCTCATGGCCGTAGCTGTCGTTGAGCTTCTTGAGCCAGTTCAGGTCGATCATCACGATGCCGAAGCGGGCGTCGCCGCGGGCCATCTCCGCCGTGAGCGCCTGCACCTCCCGGTTGTAGGCCAGCTTGCTGCCCACGCCGGTCAGGGCGTCCCTGTGCGCCAGCTCGTCCATCTGGCTGGCCTTGATCCTGGTCTGGCTCAGCTCGTTCGAGGTGCGCATGAGGTTGTCGATGTAGCCCTCAATGTCATGGGTCATCTGCTTGAAGGAGGAGTAGAGCGACTGAATCTCGTCATGGGTTTTGATGGTCAGATTGTCGATTTCGCTGCTGTCGCCGAGTCTCGCGTCGTAGTGCTCCGCGGCGCTGCTGAGGCGGTTGATGGGGCGGATGATGACGCGGTTGACGATGAGGATCGCGACGAGGCAGATCAAAACCGTCAGGCCCGCGAGACCCGCGGCCAGCGTGGTGATAAAGCGCGCCTGCTCGCCCCTCACGGTGTCCATGGAGATGTCGACCATGGCGTAGCAGATGACGCCGCCGTCCTCATCATAGACGGGCGCGCCCGCCGTGACCAGCCAGCCGTAGGGCTCGGTATTGGTGATGTAAGGCGGATAGCCTCTGGCGGGATTATACAGCAGCTCCCGGTTTTCCTCGTAGATGGGGTCGGCGCAGCCCGGCGGGCAGGCGTCCTCATAGGCCCCGTCCACCAGATAGAGGAAGGCGGAGTCCCCGCCGAGAGAGCTGAGATAGAGGCAGTCCACGTCGTTGACGTCCTGGATTTTGCGAAGCTGGGCGAGAAGGCCCTGAAAGGCCTCGCTCTCCTCCAGCGCGGCGTAGCGCGCGATGTAGGCGTCAAATTCCGGCGAGCCCCAGTCGTCGCTGTAGACGACCTCCTCCGTGTCCCGATAGATGGCCTGCACCGCGTCGTTCAGCGTTTTGGCCCGCTCGGTGTCGATAACGGCGGCCATCGTGCGCGCGATGTCGCGGGCCTTGTCCTCATAGCTGCTGTCGATGAGCCTGCCGATAAAGCGGCTGGAAACGAGGATGCCGGTAAGGCCGATCACAACGGCGATCGTGACGATCAGGATAACGGTCTTTTTTCTCAGTGAATGTTTCATGTAAGCCCTCTTTTCGTATGTTGAAGCGATCGCGGCCGGGGCGTCGGCGCGCATTTTATACTCTTTGAATAGGCAGTATACCACAACAGAACGAAAAGGGGAAGACTTTTTTGAATCATCTCGGAACTTTGACCCGCAAAAGAGCGGCGACGGTCGCCCCTACGGTGAAGAATGCGGGTCAACGCGCAAAATGCCTTCCCCTCAAGGGGAAGGCATAGCGAAGTGCACGTTCACGCCTTCAAGATATATGATGCTCAAAAATTCGGGAGACCCCGCCTGGGGCCTCCCGATTGAACTTTTATTTCACCTTTGCCAGGGCCTCGCCCGCATGCTCGACGATGAGCTGACGGACGGCGGGGAGCTGGCCCAGACCCTCAAGCACGCAGGTGACCTCATAGCCCGCGGCCTCAAAGACGCTCTTCCAGGAGTCCTCCTCGTCGCCGGCCATGTCGTTGTTGGCGTGGTCGCCGGCCACGATCATCAGCGGGCGCAGCACGACGCGCTGATAGCCGCCCTCTTTGACCGCCTCCAGCAGATCCTCGACGGAGGGCTCGGCCTCGACGGTGCCGATGTAATAGTGCTCGCACCCGGCCTCGCTGAGCACGGTCTGCATCTTCGCATAGACCGCGTTGGACTCAGCCTCGGTGCCGTGGCCCATGAAGCAGATGGCGGTCTTGCCGTCGTCATAGGCGGCGGTGGCCTCCGTGACGGCCTCGGCGAGCATGTCATAGTCGCGGTCAATGGTCAGCAGGGCGTCGCCCAGGACGATCTGCTCAAAGGCGTCGGCGTACTCGGCGAGCTCGTTCTTGAGATCGTTGTACTCAAAGCCGCTCATCAGATGGGTCGGCTGCACGGCCAGAACCTTGACGCCGTTTTTGACCGCGCGCTCCAGCGCGTCGTGCACGTTGTCGATGATCTCCCCGTCGCGCTTTGCCACATGGTCGATGATGATCTGACTCGTGAACGCGCGGCGGACGCTCCAGTCGGGATAGGCGTCCTGCAGGGCCTTCTCGATCGCGCCGATGGTGAGACGGCGGCTGTCGTTGAAGCTGGTGCCGAAGGACACGACCAGAAGCTCCTTCTCGCCGATGCCGTCCGCGTTCAGGGGATCGTCCAGAGAGGCGTCGCCGGTGTTGTGGTTTTCCTCGTCCTCGGCGAAGGCCGCGCCCGCCGAAGCGGCGAGAAGTCCCGAGACCATGCAGAGGATGAGAAGCATTGCCAGAAGTTTTTTCATAATTGTTCTCCTTTGTTATATATTCGGCGCCTGCGCGCCGGTGTACACAAAAGAAAAAACGTGCTTTTTTCAAAGCACGTCAAAAGCAGACGCCGTGTGCGCCTGTCAACGTGCCTCCGGTTCCGGCAGAAGCACATCCCCCTCCCATGTATCTGACTTATCCTCTGCGTAAACAGAAGGCTTCACAGTGACCGACTCGCCGGGCGTTTCACCCGATTCCATGCGCCGCGTTCCGCGGATGAAGGGGGAGGTATTCAGTTGTTGAGTTGTTGCGGAGCTTATGACGCGCTGTAGACGCGGCAGCCGCGTCCGCCGTCCTGCTTGACCCGGTACAGAACGGAGTCCGCGCGTTTAAAGAGCTCCGTCCAGTTCTCCGCCGACGCGCCGTGGGCGACCCCGACGCTGACGGAGACGGCGGGCAGATCGTCGGCCGCGGTGGCGGCGAGCTCCCGGTTGATGTAGCGTATCTTTTCACAGATCTTCTCGTTGCCGAGCGTCCCGACGTTCACCATCAAAACCGCGAACTCGTCCCCGCCGATGCGGCAGACATAGTCGTTCTGCCGGAAGTTTCCCAGAAGCGAGCGGGAAATCTTCTGCAAGACCCGGTCGCCCATATCATGGCCGAAGCGGTCGTTGATGCCCTTGAACTTGTCGGTGTCCACCAGCAGGAGGGTGGTCGTTTTGAGATCGAGCTCCTCAAGCAGCCTGTCGTAGCCCGCGCGGTTGTAGAGACCGGTCAGCTCGTCTGTCTCGGCCTTGTTGGCGAGGCTGTGCTCGGACACGCTCGTCAGCTGCACGACCGACAGCATCCCCCACACGAGCAGCGCAAAGGCCAGCAGGCTCAGCACGGTCTCGACCGGGAACACCATGTTCTGCGGCAGCCCGAGCAGGCCGGGACTATGGAAAAAGCGCTGGAAGACCAGCACATACACCGCGAAATTCACCGCCGCCGTGGGCAGCGCTCGAATGTACGGCAGCTTCATCGAGCGGCCCAGATACTCGCCGAGAAAGATCATGGCCGTCAGCCCGATCAGCGGGAGCTGAAAACCGGCGCTCCATCCCAGGCAGACCGCGGAGACCGCCAGATGGATGAGCTCCGTCAGATACAGCGTCAGGATGTGGGCGCGTATCCTGTCCCTCCTGAGCAGGCGCAGAGCGAACACGAAGGAGAGCGCGCAGACCGCGTTTACCGCGAGCATCAGCACCACGGAATGGATGGCATAGTAGAGCGTCAGAAACAGGTGCAGCAGGATCAGACCCTTCGACGAGCGGTCAAACAGACTCTTGGCCCATTTCTGGTCAGGCAGACCCATGACGTTTCCTCCTTTGCTTCCGTTCTATGATTCCCGCGCTGTCTCCTCCGCGCGATCCTATCCTATCATACCATGACTGACAGGAGCAGGCAACAGAAATTTTTTTGAGAAAGTCTTTCTTAGCGCTTGACAGGAGAAAAAGTATTTGATAAAATATATTTGCATCAAACAGGAAAGGAGGCCGAGCAATGGAATATGATTACCGAGAGGCAATGAAGCTGTCCAATCAGCTCTGCTTCCCGCTGTATGCCGCCGCGAGGAACGTGACCGGGCTCTACACGCCCTGGCTCAAGCCGCTGGGCCTGACCTACACGCAGTATGTGGTTTTTCTGGTGCTGTGGGAAAAGGACGCCGTCCCCGTCTCGGAGATCGGCGAAAGGCTGATGCTGGACAACGGCACGCTTTCGCCCCTGCTGAAAAAGATGGAGCAGGCCGGCTATGTGGAGAGGCGCCGAAGCGCGGAGGACGACCGCGTGGTGCTGATCACGCTCACGGAGAAGGGGAGGGCCCTGCAGGAGCAGGCGAAGGACATCCCGCAGAAGGCCGCCGGATGCATCGACCTGCCGCCCGAGAAGGCGAGGGAGCTGTACTCGCTGCTCTATGAGCTGCTGGAAAAGCGCGGCTATCACATAAAAGGATAAAAATTTGAAAGGGGATAATAAAATGAAAACAGTGTATGATTTTACCGTAACGGACAGAGAGGGCCGCAGCATCAGTCTCGCGGACTATCGCGGCAAGGTGCTGCTGATCGTCAACACCGCCACGGGCTGCGGCTTCACCCCGCACTATGACCCGCTGGAGGCCATGTATAAGGAGCTGCGCGACCGCGGCTTTGAGATCCTGGACTTCCCCTGCAACCAGTTTGCCAACCAGGCCCCCGGCAGCGACGACGAGATCCACTCCTTCTGCACGCTGAAATTCGGGACGGAGTTTCCCCAGTTCAAGAAGATCGACGTCAACGGCGAGACGGCGGACCCGCTGTATGCCTTCCTCGCGGAGGAAAAGCCCTTCGAGGGCTTCGGCAAGGGGCTGAAGAACGCGGCGCTCAACAAGTTCGCGGACATGAACAACAAGAAGTACGGCGACAAGGCCTATATCAAATGGAACTTCACCAAGTTCCTGATCGACCGCGAGGGCCGGGTCATCGCGCGCTTTGAGCCCACCGCCGACATGCAGGCGGTGCGGGAAGCGGTCATCGCCGCCCTGTAAGAACGCAAGAAAGAGAGCCGCGGCAAAATCGCCGCGGCTCAACAAATCCTTACAAGACCCAGTCGATCAGTGCTTCGGCTGATACTGCCGCGCAGGGATGTCCGTACCGGCGTCGCTGTCGGCAAAATCCCACTTGTTCCGCCAGACCGCTCGCTCAGCGCGTGATTTCTCTGCCTGCTTTCGTTGTTTTTCATAGAATGTTTCCTCCTTTTGGTGACATGGCGCGGCCTTATGCCGCCGCTTCCGCCAGGGTGCTCATGCCGCAGAACAGCGCCGTCTTCTTTCTGAATCGGATCAGCACGACAAGCTCATAAATCAGCAGGCCCGCATAGCCCGCGAGCGCCAGCGCTACGCCGATCAGCTCTCCCGACACCAGCTTGCTGTTGAAGACCGTGCAGGCGTCATACAGCGAGTGGACGCCTATCGGGATCAGGAGAGCCAGCGCGACGTTCAGAGCCGGAGAGCCCTTGCCGGTCAGCCTGCCGTATCTGGCCCTGCCCAGAAACTCGGCCATGACCATGTTGAACGTCATGTGCGCCGGAACCGAGATCATTCTTGCGACGAGGGAGACGTAATCCTCGGCGCTTGCTTCGGCGCCGAAGTCGCCGTAATAAAACTCCTCCGCCACCGCAAAGCCAAAGCCGACGGCCGCGCCGATCAGGACGTATTCATAGACGTTTTTGACCCTGGATTTCAGGATCGCCAGCGCAAGGAGGATCATGAGCAGCTTTGCCGCCTCTTCCGTAACGCCGGCCATGAGAAAGGAACGAAACAGCGAGGCGCCGAATCCATTGTTCCCGCTTATCATATTCGACATGCCCCCGAGGGCTTTGGCAAGCAGGACGGTGGCAAGCCCCCCGATAAACATGGAGACGACGCCGAGCGCGAGCGGGACCAGCGCCTGAACCGCCCCGATCCGCTCCGGGGTCTCTCTCCTGATCATCCGCCAGTACAGCAGACCCAGAATAACGACTGTCATCGCCGCAGCAAGAATATCCATGATTTCCTCCCTGAATGTTCAAATTGAGACAGGCGCGCGGCGCGCCGCTTTTGTATTCATATTACTCGATTCGCCCCAAAAACGCAAGGGAGAGAGCCCAGAAGTTAAGGGAAATTCATAAATCTCCCGCGCCGAATCGCCCGGCGGGTCTTGACCCCGCGTGCCGCGCGGGGTATACTGTACACGCAAATCTGCATTGATAACGCCCGATTGGAGGACGATAACCATGTCCGAAGCCCTGCGCATTATTCAGGACCCGACCCTGACCTATAAACAGGAGCTGCTCGCCCTGGCCCGCCTCGGCGAGAGCACCGACGACTCCCTGCGCTATTCCGACGAATACTACGAAGCCAAGAGAAAGGGCGCGCTCTGCGACCTCAACGAGGGCGTCATGCCCTACCGCCCGCGCTACATCTGCCCGGACTATGAGCTGCTGTTCAAAAACGGCTGCAAGTTCCTCGCCCTCGATCCGCCGAAGGATCTGCTTGAGGCGGTCAACGCCCTCGAAATCTTCTACTGCCACGTCCCGTCCATCACCTCCTTCCCGGTCTACCTCGGCGACCTGGACAAGCTGCTGGAGCCCTTCGTGGTCAAAGAAGACCGCGCCTTCGCCAAGAAGGTGCTTGGCCTCTTTCTGAGAAATATCGACAGGGTGCAGACCGACTCCTTTGTCCACGCGGACATCGGCCCCGAGGACAGCGTCACCGCGCGCCTCCTGCTGGAGCTGACCGAGGAGATGCAGCTGGCCGTGCCGAACCTCACCCTGCGCTACGACCCCGAAAAGACCAGCGACGACTTTGCCCTCGCCTGCGTCAAATGCATGCTCAAGACCGCCAAGCCCTCCTTCGCCAACCACCGTATGTTCGTCAGGGAGTGGGGCGAGCGCTACGCCATTGCCTCCTGCTATAACGGCCTGTCCATCGCCGGCGGCGGCTACACCCTGCCGAGACTGCGCCTGTACGAGTGCTCACTCGGCGCAAAGGACGTGGACGACTTTCTCACGCGCGAGCTGCCGCGGCACATCGACCTGCAGCTTGAGTACATGGACAAGCGCGTCAAGTTCATTGTCGAGCAGTCCAGCTTCTTCAAAACAAACTTCCTCGTCACCGAGGGCTTTGTCAAGCAGGAAAACTTCACCGGCATGTTCGGTGTAGTGGGTCTTGCCGAGTGCTGCAACCACCTGCTGGGCATCACCGATAAAAAGAAGGGCTTCGGCATGAACAAGGAGGCCACCGACCTCGGCCTTCGCATCATGGACGCCATCGACGAGCGCGTGAAAGCCCACGAGGCCCCCTACTGCGAGGCCTACGGCCACCGCTACCGCCTCCACGCTCAGGTCGGCATCGACACCGACGGCATGGACGATTCCCCCGGCACCCGCATCCCCATCGGCGTGGAGCCCACCATGCTCGAGCAGCTCGAGGTCAACGAGAAGTTCCATCCCTATTTCCCGACCGGCACGGGCGACATCTTCAAGTTTGAGGAGACCTGGCTCAAGACCCCCGAGGCGGTGCTGGCGATCATCAAGGGCTCGCTGCAAAACGGTCTGCGCTACTTCTCCGGGTATCTGGAGAATAACGATGTGGTGCGCGTCACGGGCTACCTCGTCAAGAAGAGCGAGATCGAAAAGCTCCGCGCGAAAAAGCAGTCCCTCAACAACGTGACCGTCTTCGGCATGGGCGCGCAGGACGGCGGCCACGCCCTCGACCGCCGGGTCCAGCACCATGATGAGAGCGCCGGTCAATAAGATCATCCCGTTTTCCAACGTGGACGGGCCGGGCAACCGGACCTCGATCTTCTTCCAGGGCTGCCCCTTCAACTGCCTGTTCTGCCACAACCCGGAGACGATTCATCTCTGCAGGGGCTGCGGCCTCTGCGTGCAAAGCTGCCCCGCCGGGGCGCTGCGCATGGAAGGGGAGAGCGTCGTCTGGGACAGCGCCAGATGCGTCGGCTGCGACACCTGCATTAAAGTCTGCCCGCACGACGCCTCGCCCAAGATCCGCTGGATGACGGTGGAGGACGTGGTGGAGGAGGTCCGCCGCGCCGCCCCCTATATCGAGGGAATCACCACCTCGGGCGGGGAGTGCACCCTGCACAACGAGTTTCTGATCGAGCTCTTCACGGCGGTGCACAGGCTCGGCAAGACCTGCCTCATCGACTCCAACGGCTCCTTCGATTTTGAAAAGGACCCCCGCGTGCTGGCGGTCTCGGAGGGCGTGATGCTCGACGTCAAGGCCGTGGAACAGCATTGGAGCGACGAGCTGATCTCCCACCCGCGGGATGTCGTGCTCAAAAACCTCGACTACCTGCTCTCGGTCGGCAAGCTCCATGAGGTGCGCACCGTCATCCTCCCGAACCGCGACAGGGAGAACGAGGAGACCGTCCGCTATGTCGCCGCGCATATCGCCGACGGCTGCTTCTACAAGATCATCCGCTACCGCCCCTACGGCGTGCGGGAGAGGTATCAAAAGCTCCTCGGCGAGTTTGAGACCGACGCCGCCTATGCCGAGCGCTGCGCCGCCCTCGCCCGCGAGCTCGGCGCGAAAAAGGCGTATGTGGTATAGACGACAAAAGATCACGCCCCGCGCGGGACGTGATCTTTTGTCGTTTTTGTTTTTTTACGGGCGCCTGTCATACTGGTCTCCCATAAAACGGCTTACTATGAGACGTGTTTTGTGCCCGAGGGCACAAAACTGGCAGCGCGCCTTGCGCGATGCCTTTTCGTTAAAACGAGCCGTTTTAACGAAAAACAGTATCATCCCTGGCCGAAATTGGGGAAAGCGCCTGCGAGGGCGTTGTTGATGCTCTCCTGGAGCTTCGCGGTTTCCGCCGCGACGTCCGCCTCAATCTTGTCGCTCTGCTCGTCGATCTTGGCGTTGGTGTCGGTTATAACGCCTTCGCCGACATAATCATACCACGCGGCAAGCACAAAACCCGCACCCTCAAACATGCCCTCCGGGCTGGGCGCCCAGCCCTCATCGATCATCTGCTGAGCCACGTCTTTCCACAAAAGCTGAAGGAAAGAATCTAAGGAATCTTTTTTTCCAAGAACGGTAATCTTTACGTCCTTATGACCGTTCAGGGCATTCGCGCGGGCGGCGGAGTCCTTGGGGAACAGCTCAGCCAGATTCTTGAATCCCTCATAGCTGTTGGCGATCATGGTTCTGGTGGCAAACGCGCCGAGCGCCCCGTACAGGCGGTTCATCTGCTGGACAGCGGGGTAAAGGTCGATCTTGTCCGGGGCGTCCGGGGCGATGACGAGGTCGTCGGGGTCGCCGCCTAACTGCTCAAACATACCTCTAAAATATTCATATGTCTGATTACGGGACGTCTGGTCCGCTCGTGGGTTATTAAATGTTGCTTCCACGTCGTCCGCTGCAGATCTTAACAAAGTAGGCAAATATTGTACGCCAGCCGCTTCCTTTTCCGACGCAAGATTTCTCATCTCCGCAGCCAGTTTTTGCGCCTGCGCCACTGTCACGTCCGCCGCATACGCCGACGGGATGAGCGAGAGCATCAGCACCAGGCAGAGCAGGATGCTCAAAAGTCTTTTGCTTGTGTGTTTCATTTCTTTCATCCTCCTGTTATCGGTTCCGCCCCGCGTGACGCGCCGTCCTGCGCCCATGACGGTCGAAACGTTACAAAAAAATGACATAATCTCTATATATTGTGTCAATATTTTGTTATATATACTATACATGATTCAGCTTCATTTTGCAAGAGGTAAAAGCAAAAACCGAAAAATGCCTTCCCCTTGAGGGGAAGGCATGCGGGCGAGGCGCAAAAAAGGGGCTGTCTCATAAGGCATAAGCATACAAATCCGTAGGGGCCGATGCCCTCATCGGCCCGTGCGGGAAAAATGTCACCATCGCCGTAGGGGCGGATACTATCCGCCCGCGCGGCACGACGTGCGCAGTACATATTCGCCCCCGGCGCGGTGCATCATCCCGGTTTCTGTTGCCGGGCGGCTGATAGCCGCCCCTACGGTGCATGAACAGACTTTTTTCACAACCCCCCAGCGGGTGCGCCGTGACCCGCGGGCGCGTCCGCTTTGTCAAGCCGCGTACAATCATAAAACCCTCCGATCCGTTTGCGTACAGATCGGAGGGTCATTTTTTTACGCGCGGTGCTCCTGCGCGTGGCGGCGGATCGCGTCGAAGCTCTCCTCGCTGAGATCGTGCTCGATCTTGCAGGCGTCCGCCCGCGCCGTCGCGGGAGAGACGCCGAGACCGATCAGCAGCTCTGTCAGAAGCCGGTGGCGCTCCAGAATTTTTTCCGCGATTTTGAGCCCCGGCTCCAGCAGGACGATCATCCTCGCGGGGTCATAGGCGATATAGCCGTCCTCCCGCAGGCGCTTGGTGGCATAGCTGACGCTGGGCAGGGTCACGCCGAGCTTTTCCGCCACGTCGACCGCGCGGACATAGCCCCGCTCCTCCTTGAGCATGAGCATGGCTTCCAGATAATCTTCCGCAGATTCGTGTATGTTCATCATAATCACCGTTTTATCAATCCATGTATTGTGACGGCGCAGCGTCCACAGCTACAGCATACCATGGAGCCAAGAAAAAAGCAAGGGCAACACCGCACGATCCGCCGTAGCCGCCTCCCGGAAAAAATGTCAGTTAGCCATTGACAACGCAGATTAAAGGTGTTAAACTGCGTCCAGGTTAAGAAAAGCTAACTCTTTTTAATCTCATCAAATTAGCGTTATCTAAACAAGAATAGAATACTTGAAGGGAGGCGGGGACCCATGATGCCCCTGACATTGACGGATCCCGGCGAGGAGGCTGTGATCAGGCGGGTCGGCGGAAATCCCGAGACCAAAAAGCATTTGGAGGATCTGGGCTTTACCGTTGGCAGCACCGTCACGGTGATGAACACCATCGGCGGCAACCTGATCGTGAAGGTCAGGGAATCCCGTGTGGCCATCAGCCGCGAGATGGCGGCGAAAATTTTCGTTTAATCAAAATGGGTATAAAGGAGAGATGAGGATGAAAACACTCAGAGACGCAAAGGTCGGCGAGACCGTTCAGGTTGTCAGGCTCCACGGCGAGGGCGCGGTCAAGCGCCGCATCATGGACATGGGCATCACCCGCGGGGTGGAGGTCTATGTGCGTAAGCTGGCCCCGCTGGGGGACCCCATCGAGGTCACCGTCCGGGACTATGAGCTCAGTCTCCGCAAGTCGGACGCTGAGATGATCGAAGTCGAATAAGGAGGCGGGAACATGGATAAGCAGATACGCATCGCCCTCGCGGGAAACCCCAACAGCGGCAAAACCACCCTGTTCAACAAGCTGACCGGCTCTGCGCAGTTCGTCGGCAACTGGCCCGGCGTCACGGTGGAGAAGAAGGAGGGCCGGCTCATCGTCGACAAAGAGGTCATCCTGACCGACCTGCCCGGCATCTACTCGCTCTCGCCCTACACGCTGGAGGAGGTTGTCGCGCGAAACTACCTCATCGAGGAAAAGCCGGACGCGATTTTGAACATCGTCGACGCCACGAACCTCGAGCGCAACCTCTACCTGACCACCCAGCTCACCGAGCTCGGCATCCCCGTGGTCATCGCCCTGAACATGATGGACCTGGTGTGCAGAGCGGGGGACAGCATCAACGTCAAAGAGCTCTCCAAACAGCTCGGCTGCAAGATCGTCGAGATCTCCGCCCTCAAGGGCGACGGCGTGACGGAGGCGGCCAAAGCCGCGATCGACGCGGCGAAGAATGGGAAGACCATCCCGCAGCACAGCTTCTCCGGCCCGGTCGAGCACGCCCTGGCCCACATCGAGGAGGTCACGGTACATAATCTCCCCGAGGAGCGTCAGCGCTGGTACGCCGTCAAGCTCTTCGAGCGCGACGAGAAGGTCATGGAGAGCCTGAAGCTTTCCGAAACGGTCAAGGCCCACATCGAAAACGACATCCGCGCCGCCGAAAAGGAGCTGGACGACGACGCCGAGAGCATCATCACCAACGAGCGCTACATCTACATCGGCGCGCTGCTCAAGGGCATCTATAAAAAGAAAGGGAAGGGGCAGCTCTCCTCCTCGGACAAGATCGACAAAATCGTCACCAACCGCATCCTCGCCCTGCCGATCTTCGTGGTGGTCATGTGGCTGGTCTATGCCCTGTCCATGGGCAGCTCCATCGCGGACGGTGGCCTCTCCGTCGGCACCTTCCTCACCGACTGGACAAACGACGTGCTCGGCGGCGCGTGGCTGACCGACGGCTCCCGCGCCATCCTCGAGGGTTGGAACGTCGCCCCCTGGCTGGTGGGCCTCATCTCCGACGGCATCCTCGCGGGCGTCGGCGCGGTGCTCGGCTTTGTGCCGCAGATGCTCGTGCTGTTCCTGATGCTCTGCCTGCTGGAGGACTGCGGCTACATGGCGCGCATCGCCTTCATCATGGACCGCATCTTCCGCCGCTTCGGTCTGAGCGGCAAGAGCTTCATCCCCATGCTCGTCGGCACCGGCTGCGGCATCCCGGGCGTCATGGCCTCCCGCACCATCGAGAACGAGCGCGACCGCCGCATGACGGTCATGACCACGACCTTCATCCCCTGCGGCGCAAAAATGCCCATCATCGGCCTCATCGCGGGCGCTCTCTTCGCCGGCAGCACCTGGGTCGCCACCTCCGCCTACTTCATCGGCATCGCGGCCATTGTCCTGTCCGGCATCATGCTCAAGAAGACGAAGATGTTCGCGGGCGACCCGGCCCCCTTCGTCATGGAGCTGCCCGCCTACCATCTGCCCGCCTGGGGCAACGTCCTGCGCGGCACCTGGGAGCGCGGCTGGTCCTTCATCAAGCGCGCGGGCACGGTCATCGTCGTGTCCTCCATCGTGATCTGGTTCCTCACGAGCTTCGGCTCCGTCAACGGCAGGTTCGGTATGGTAGACGCCCTCTATGAGGACGAGACCGTCGTCACCGACGAGTATGTCGCCGTTGTGGCTGACCGCATGGGCATCCCCGAGGACGAGGTCGAGCCCATGGACGACTCCATCCTGGCCCGCGTCGCCCAGCCCGTGTCCATCGTCTTTAAACCCCTGGGCTTCGGCGACTGGAAGCCCACCGCCGCCACCGTCACCGGCCTTGTCGCGAAGGAGGAGGTCGTCGCCAACTTCGGCATCATGTACGCCTATGACGATCAGGACGGCGAGGAGGAGCTGGACGAGAACGGCGATCAGATCTGGGACCGCGTCGCCGAGGACTTCAATGCCTTCTCCGGCGGCCACGGCAAGCTCGCGGCCTACACCTTCATGATCTTCAACCTCCTCTGCGCGCCCTGCTTCGCGGCCATCGGCGCGATCAAGCGCGAGATGAACAGCCGCAAGTGGACCTGGTTTGCCATTGGCTATCAGTGCTGCTTTGCCTGGGTCACGGCCTTCATCGTCTGGCAGCTCGGCCGAGTGTTCGCGGGCGGCATGAACGTCGTCGGCCTTGTCCTCGCGCTCGTCATGCTGGCGCTCATCCTCTGGCAGCTCTTCAAGCCCTACAAGGAAGCGCAGAAGCTCACTGTACAGTAAATCCCCATGTGGCAAGCCTCGCCACAATGAATAAAAGCTGATTCATGGGGATTTACATGTGCATGAAATCCGGTTGCCGCGTCAGCGGCGAGGAGTTCGCACATTCAAATAATACTATAAAAGCGACAGCTTTTATAGTAAATCCTCTCTATTCTTTCTCCTAATGGCAGCGCGGTGCGGGCAGTACCTCCTCCCTCACCGTGCTGCCGCGCATCCTAAAGGAAGTGATCTTATGTTCGCGTGGCTCACCGCCAATCTCATCAACATCGCGCTGATCGCCGTGATCGCGCTCGTCGTCGGCCTCCTGATCCGCAGCATGATCCGCGACAAAAAGGCGGGCAAATCCTCCTGCGGCGGCAACTGCGCCTCCTGCGGGGCCTGCGGCAAATGCGGGGCGGCCCGAAAATCGCCCCCCGGCGCAGGAGCTGCATAAATCCCCATGCGCGGTGATTAATACAGCGCTTTGCACTGAAAAACATCATAAAGTATTATCAAATCCCCGCACAGGAAAAATCACAGGGCCGCCGAATGGCGACCCTGTGATTTTGTGCGAGTGATCATAACGGTCTCAACTCCCGGACAAAAACCGAATCGAAGCCCAATGCAGTGGGTTCGATTCGGAAAGGAAAAACAACACCATCGGTCGACCGGACGCCGCCTCGCGGCGGCTGGTGACCTCATGGTGTTGTTTTGACGCTGGTCGGAGTGCGGGGATTTGCCTGCATCCCGTCCCTCTGAGGGACGGGATAAAAGAATGTACCAGTCTTCGGACTGGTACATGCAGCTGCCCCCGGCAGCTGCAACATTGATTCAAATCCCCGCACAGGGAAAATCACAGGGCCGCCGAATGGCGACCCTGTGATTTTTGGTCGGAGTGCGGGGATTTGAACCCCGGGCCTCTTGGTCCCGAACCAAGCGCGCTACCATCTGCGCTACACCCCGAAACAATATCTGCTGTTCTGGACAGCTTTTATATTATAAGCACTAAATACCGGAATGTCAAGAAAAATATACCGGATGGCAACAGAAAATCCCGGGCGGCGATGGCCGCCCGGGAAAAGGGACCTTATTTTCTGAAGCTGTCCTTGAGGGCGACGGCGCGGTTGAAGACCAGATGGCCGGGGGCGGCGTCGCGGTTGTCAAGGCAGAAGTAGCCCTGACGCATGAACTGGAAGCTCTCGGAGTTCTTGCCGTGCTCGGGCATGGGCGCGTCGGCGAGGCAGGCCTCGACCTTGCAGCCGGTGAGGACGCTCAGACTCTCGGGGTTGAGGTAGTCAAGGAAGTTCTTGTCCGGGCCGTCGGGATCGGGGTCGGAGAAGAGATAATCGTAGACGCGGACCTCGGCGTCGGCGGCGGTGGCGGCGTCGACCCAGTGGATGGTAGCGCCCTTGACCTTGCGTCCGTCGGCGGGATCGCCGCCGCGGCTGTCGGGATCGTACTCACAGAGGATCTCGGTGACGTTGCCGTCGCGGTCCTTGACGCAGCCGGTGCAGGTGACGAGATACGCGCCCTTGAGACGGACCTCGTTGCCGGGGTAGAGGCGCTTGTACTTGGGGGCGGGGACATCCATGAAGTCGTCGCGTTCGACCCAGAGATGGCGGGAGAAGCTGATCTCACGGCTGCCGTCCTCGGGGCGGAGGGGATTGTTTTCAACGCTCAGCAGCTCGCTCTGCCCCTCGGGGTAGTTGGTGACGGTGAGCTTGACGGGCCGCAGCACCGCCATGACGCGGCGGGCGTTCTGGTTCAGATCGTCTCGCAGGCAGCTCTCCAGCAGGGCCCAGTCCACGGTGGAGTCGACCTTCGACACGCCGATGCGGTCGCAGAAGCTGCGGATGGAGGCGGAGGTGTAGCCGCGGCGGCGCAGGCCGCAGAGGGTCGGCATGCGAGGATCGTCCCAGCCGGAGACGAAGCCCTCCTCCACCAGCTTGCGGAGCTTGCGCTTGGACATGACCGTGTAGTTGATGCCGAGGCGGGCAAACTCGATCTGCCGGGGCTTGTGGCCCGGGATGCTGACATTGGACACGACCCAGTCGTAGAGGGGCCTGTGCGCCTCATACTCCAGGGAGCAGAGGGAGTGGGTGATGCCCTCCAGCGCGTCCTGGATGGGGTGGGCGAAGTCGTACATCGGGTAGATGCACCACTTGGTGCCCTGACGGTGGTGCTCGATATAGCGGATGCGGTAGAGCACGGGGTCGCGCATGTTGAAGTTGCCGCTGGCAAGGTCGATCTTCGCGCGCAGGGTGTACTTGCCCTCGGGGAACTCGCCGTTTTTCATGCGCTCAAAGAGCTCGAGATTTTCCTCAACGGGCCTGTCGCGCCAGGGGCTGACGGCGGGCGTCGTCGTGTCGCCGCGGTACTCGCGGAACTGCTCAGGCGTCAGCTCGCACACATAGGCGAGACCCTTTTTGATGAGCTCGATGGCGAGCTCGTAGGTCTTCTCAAAGTAGTCCGAGCCGTAGAAGAAGCGGTCGCCCCAGTCGAAGCCCAGCCAGTGAATGTCCTCCTGAATGGCCTCGACAAACTCGGTATCCTCCTTGGCGGGGTTGGTGTCGTCCATGCGGAGGTTGCAGATGCCGCCGAAGTGCTCGGCCGTGCCGAAGTCGATGGTCAGGGCCTTGCAGTGGCCGATGTGCAGATAGCCGTTGGGCTCGGGCGGGAAGCGGGTGTGGACCTCCATCCCGGCGAACTGACCGCCATCGGCGATGTCCTCCTGTATAAAAGCGTCAATAAAGTTTCTGGCGTTGTCTTCCATGTCTCTCTCCGTTCTGCCGCTGAGCGCGGCGCTAGAATAACTTCTGTATTATATATGATCGTGCGGAAAAACACAACAGAAGAATCCCCATAAAATGAAAAAACCCGGAGCAAAACCGCTCCGGGTGAGAAGGGGATCAGGCGCAGAAGGTGGATTTCACGCAGGACCAGAGGGAGGCCTCGTCCGCGTAGAAGCCGGGGAAGCGCTCGCCCTCCCGAAATTCATAGACGCCGCCAGGCGTGACAAAGGGGAGGTATTCATAGGAGATAAGCTGATCGATCATGCGCTGGATGTGGTCGACCGTGAGGTCGGTGCAGAGAAAGCGCTCCACGAGCTTGAAGGCGTCCAGGGCGAGATCCGGGTTCTTTTCCGCCGCCGCGCGGGCCGAGACGGTAAAGGCGTCCATATACAGCCGATGATTGGCCATACGGCCCTGGTTGGAGTTCATGTATTTCGTGTTGCGGTATCGGACAAAGCTCAGCGCGTCCTTCCCCCTGAGCGTGACGGTCGCGCCCTTGACAAACTCCTTGCCGAGGGAGGGCACATCGCTTTCGAGCGTGACCGTGACGCCGCCGACAAGATCGTTGATGAGGGGGACGGTGTCCATGGTGAAGGCGAGGTAGTTGTCAATGGGGACATGGAAAAGCAGATTTTCAACACAGTTTCGCGTATTGATGCAGCTGTCCTCCTTGCCCGTGCCGTAGGAATGGGAGAGGGTGATCTGCATGTACTGGCTGGGCAGCGGCGAGCCGTCCGTGTCGATGCGCGTCACCTCGCACATGGTATCGCGGCCGATCTGAAAAGGCGTGACGGTTTTGGCCGTGTGGTCGAAGACCAGGATCACCAAAAAGTCGGCGAGGTTAAAGTTGTGATAGTATTCCTCGTCCTGTATCTGCTTTTCATCGTCCGCATAATTGTCGGTACCGATCAGGAGCACAGCGGACATGTTGCGCTTGAGCGGATAGTTCTTCCCCTGGTAGCTGAGATAGGGGAGATAGCGCCGGTTCCTGTCCTCCTCCGTCGAGAGGGACAGATCTTTCCTGCGCGCCGCCCGCACCGCCAGAAGCAGTCCCGCGGCCAGCACGAGAATGAGGACGAGATCCAGGACAAGGAAGAACTTTTTATTCTTTCTTTTCATTGATATGCTTCCCCTTATATCGAAATAAAGGACGGGCTGATCCCGTCCTTTATTTGATAGTCGTCATGTTCAAATGCCGGTGAAATCCTTCCGCAGACGCAGTCACTCAGGGAGTGCCTGCTGTGGGAGAGGGATAATAGGGAGCCGGCTGCGCGGTTTCGGTGCCGACAGGGGAAGTGTCGGGAATGATCGGGCGCATCGCAATGATCACGATAGACTTCGTCAGCTTCGCGTCAAGGGGAACGTCAAAATAGAAATAGCCGTCCTCCTGCGCTTCAGGCATGAGCGCCTGGCCGTTGATGTAGATATCGGCGCCCTTGGGAACCTCCGAAACAGGCAGCTTCACGGTGCAGAAGCTCTTTTCGGGGGCCTCAGACCACACGCCAAAACCGGAGATGATCGTGTAGCCGCTGGCGTTCATGCGGGAAACCAGCTTTTCCGCTTCGGCTTTCAAAGTCTCGGGAAGCTCAGTGAGCGCGCCCAGAGTCACCTTATCGGAATCAACGCTGACGTCCTCGGGTATGGAGACATCTTCGACAGGATCGGCTTCATCTGCTGCGTCGTCCGCGGCGAAGGCGCAGACAGACATGCAGAAGAGCAGGGAAAGAACCAGAGCGAAAGAAAGGAATCTTTTCATTTGCGTTACCTCCCAGAATAATGGTAAAAATACGATATGTATACTATATAACATCTCGGCCAATAATGCAAGAGGCAGATTTGGAAAACCGGAAAAAGAAACATTCGCCTGAGTCTATGCAAAAAGACATGGATATGTTATAATGCACGCACATCATAAAGCCGGGGGCCGGAGCTGTCAAGCGCTTTTGTCCTGCTCCCGGGACAGCACACACCGTACAAAGAGAAAAAGGAGAATCATTATGGCAATCATTCATCTCACTCAGGACAATTTTGACGCCGTCGCCGGTCAGGGCCTCGTGCTCGTCGACTTCTGGGCGACCTGGTGCGGCCCCTGCAAGATGCAGGCCCCGGTGCTCGAGCAGCTCGACGCCGAGTGCGGCGACAGCGTGAAGATCTGCAAGGTCGACGTGGACGAGCAGCCCGCCCTGGCCCGCAAGTTCCGCGTCATGAGCATCCCCACGCTCATCGCCTTCCAGGACGGCCAGGTCAAGGCCACCCGCGTGGGCTATCAGGATCTCGAATCCCTCAAGGACATGCTCAAATAAAAGCGACCCCTCTCTCCGAGGCGGGGAGAGGCAAGTTCAGCGTCTTGGCTCGCCCCCGCCGAAGGCGAGGGGAGAGCTGGCGCGCAGCGCCTGAGAGGGGCTAACATCGGCCTTGACAAATTTTGTTTGCTGTTGTAAAATCCACACATTGCTGTGACGGGCAGGAGTACGCGCAGAGCTGATCGCAGAGAGGGGACGGAGGGTGAAAGTCCCTGTGAGGCGGCGCGGAAGGTCGGCCCCGAGCGTTCCGGGCGAAGGGGGAGACCCTGCGTAGTCCGGGCGGCTCGTCCCCGTTAGAGGACGCATGAGCGCCGCAGTTATGCGGAATTCAGGTGGTACCACGGATCATTCCGCCCTGAGACGAAAGTCTCGGGGCGTTTTTTGTTGGAGAAGAACATGAGATTTGAAGTCGAGACAGAGCTGACAAAGCAGGATTTCATCGCCTTTTATCGGCTCAATCAGAAGGCGCACGCGCGCGCGGTCACCCTGCTCGTCAGGATCCTCGGCATTGCGGCCTATGTTCTGGGTCTTGTGCTGACGGCGCTGATGGTGATCTTCCGGCTGTGGGAGAGCGCGGAGGTACTGCGGGCCTACTGCATCTTCATCCTGATGCTCGCCGCGTGGCCGCTGGTGGACCGCTTTATGATCTCCCAGATGTACAAGGCCAACAGCAGTATGCTGAAAGGGGAGTACCGATTTAACGACGATGAGGTACTGACGGGCGCGGATCACATGTCCGGACGCTATGCCTATTCCGCCTTCCGCGAGCTGTACCGCAGCCGGGACGCCTACTACCTCTATATTGACAAGGGACACGCCGTCATCCTGCCGGAGCGCTGCTTTACCCAGGGCGACCCCGCCGCCTTCGGGCGCTTTATCGCCGAAAAAACGGGGCTTGAAGTGAAAGAAATCAAATGAGTATAGAAGGAGACAGAACATGAATCAACTGCCGAAGACCTACGATCCCAAGCAGGTCGAGAAAAAAATCTACGACATGTGGGAGAAAAACGGCTGCTTCAAGGGCGAGATCGACCCGGACAAGAAGCCCTTCTCCATCGTCATGCCGCCCCCCAACGTGACGGGCCAGCTCCACATGGGCCACGCCCTGGACGCCACCCTCCAGGACATCCTGACCCGCTACAAGCGCATGCAGGGCTATGCCGCGCTCTGGCTGCCCGGCGTCGACCACGCTGGCATCGCCACCCAGATCAAGGTGGAGGAGGTGCTGCGCAAGGAGGAGGGCAAGACCCGCTACGACCTTGGCCGCGAGAAATTCCTCGAGCGCGTCTGGGACTGGAAGAACCAGTACGGCAACCGCATCGTCGAGCAGCAGAAGAGCATGGGCGTCTCCTGCGACTGGAGCCGCAGCCGCTTCACCATGGACGAGGTCTGCGCCCGGTCCGTGCGCGAGAACTTCTGCGATCTCTACGAAAAGGGCCTCATCTATAAGGGCAGCCGCATCATCAACTGGTGCCCCCACTGCCGCACCGCCCTGAGCGACGCGGAGGTCGAGTACAAGGACATCCCCGGCTCCTTCTGGTATATCCGCTATCCCGTGGAGGACTCGGACGAGGAGTTCACCATCGCCACCACCCGGCCCGAGACCATGCTGGGCGACACCGGCGTGGCCGTCAACCCCGAGGATGAGCGCTACAAGCACCTCGTGGGCAAGAACGCGATCCTGCCCCTCGTGGGCCGCAAGCTCCCCATCGTCGCCGACGACTATGTCGAGCTCGGCTTCGGCACCGGCGCCGTGAAGATGACGCCCTGCCACGACCCCAACGACTATGAGGTCGGCCTGCGCCACAATCTCGAGCAGATCCAGTGCATCGACGAGGACGCGCGCATCATCAACGGCGGCAAGTACGACGGCATGGACCGCTACGAAGCGAGAAAGGCCATCGTCGCCGACCTGGAGGAGCAGGGCTATCTTGTGAAGATCGAGCCCTACAGCCACAACGTCGGCACCTGCTACCGCTGCGGCACCGTGGTCGAGCCCCTCACCAGCCCCCAGTGGTTTGTCAAAATGAAGCCCCTGGCCAAGGCCGCCATCGACGTCGTGAAGGACGGGCGCATCAGGTTCGTGCCCGAGCGCTTTACAAAAATCTACCTCAACTGGATGGAGAACGTGCACGACTGGTGCATCTCCCGCCAGCTCTGGTGGGGCCACCAGATCCCCGCCTGGTACTGCGACGACTGCGGCCACATCACCGTCTCCCGCGAGGACGCCTGCGAGTGCGAGCAGTGCCACAGCAAAAACATCCGCCGCGAAGAGGACGTGCTGGACACCTGGTTTTCCTCCGCGCTCTGGCCCTTCTCCACGATGGGCTGGCCCGAGAAGACCGCCGACCTCAGCTACTGGTACCCCACTTCCGTCATGGTCACGGGCTATGACATCATTTTCTTCTGGGTCGCCCGCATGATCTTCTCCGGCATGGAGCAGATGAAGGAGGAGCCCTTCAAGACCGTCTTCATCCACGGCCTCGTGCGCGACAGCCAGGGCCGCAAGATGTCCAAGTCCCTCGGAAACGGCATCGACCCGCTGGAGATGGTGGAGCAGTACGGCGCGGACGCCCTGCGCTTCAACCTCATCACCGGCAACTCCCCCGGCAACGACATGCGCTTCTACGTCGAAAAGTGCGAGGCCATGCGCAACTTCTGCAACAAGCTGTGGAACGCCTCCCGCTTTGTGATGATGAACCTCACCATCGACAAAAACGAGCTGCCCGAAAAGCTTGAGATCGAGGACAAATGGATACTCTCCAAGCTCAACGACCTGACGAAAGAGGTCTGCGAGAACATGGACAGCTACGAGCTCGGCGTCGCCGCAGGCAAGATCTACGACTTCATCTGGGACAGCTACTGCGACTGGTACATTGAGCTGACCAAGCCCCGCCTTAACGGCGAGGACGAGGAGGCAAAGCTCGGCGCGCAGAAGGTGCTCCTCTATGTGCTGACCGAGATCCTCAAGCTCATTCACCCCTTCATCCCCTTCATCACCGAGGAGATCTGGCAGTCCCTGCCGCATGAGGGCACGGCCCTGATGCTCGAGCGCTACCCGGCCTTCGACCCGGCCCTGAGCTTCCCCGAGGACGAGCAGAACTTTGAGATGGTCATGACCGCCATCAAGGCCGTCCGCGCCCGCCGCAGCGAGATGAACGTCCCGCCCTCCCGCAAGGCCCACCTCATCATCGTCACCGACCGGAAGGCCGCTTTTGAAGCCGGCGTCAGCTATATCTGCAAGCTCGCCTATGCAAGCGCGGTCAGCGTGACCGGCGAGGCCCCCGCGAATACCGAGGGCATGGTCTCCGTCGTCACCGACAACGCCCGCATGTTCATGCCCATGGCGGAGCTGGTCGATCTTGAAAAGGAGCGCGCCCGCATTCAGAAGGAGCTTCAAAACGCCGAAAAGCAGCTCGCGGGTCAGAACGCGAAGCTGGCAAACGAAAACTTTGTCACCCGCGCCCCCGAGGCCGTCGTCAACGTCGAGCGCGAAAAGAAGGCCAAGCTCGAGGCCCTGATCGAAAATCTCAAAATCAGCCTCGAAAACCTCGGCTGAACCCGACAGGATTTGCAGACAGAATAGACTACAATAACACCGCACAAAGCGTGCGGTGTTATTTTTTTCGGAAATGCCGTAGGGGTCGATCCCCAGATCGACCCGCCGTCATTCAGTGAACAGCGGGCCGATGAGGGCATCGGCCCCTGCGGAAATTCAGACACCGTGCTTCATGTGCGGTGTTATTTTTTTACCCTATGACAAAGGAGCTGGCGATATGGAAATCAGCACGAGCTTTGACGCCGGGCGGCTCACCGTCTATCTCGGCGGGGAGCTGGACCACCACGAGGCGCGGTCCCTCATGCGGCAGCTTGACGCGCTGCTGGACGAGTACATGCCCCGCGACTGCGCCCTGAATCTCCGGGATCTGCGCTTCATGGACTCCTCCGGCATCGCCCTCATCGTCCGGGTCAGCCGCCGTATGCAGGTGCTGGGCGGGCGGGCCTGGATCGAGGACCCGGCGCGGCAGCCGCAGCGGGTGATCGACGCGGCGGGGATCGAGCGGCTCGTCCCGATCGCCATGAGCAGATAAGGAGAGCGACATGAAGGAACGCAACTACATAAAGCTGGACTTTCCCAGCAGAAGCAGCAACGAGGGCCTGGCCCGCTCGGTGGCGGCGGCCTTCGCGGCCCAGCTTGACCCCACCATGGAGGAGCTGGGCGACCTGCGCACGGCGGTGTCGGAGGCGGTCACCAACGCCATCGTCCACGCCTACCCGGACAGCATAGGCCGTGTCGCCATGCGCCTGCGCATCCTGGACGACGACACCCTGGAGATCACGGTGCGCGACTGGGGCCGGGGCATCGAGGATGTGGAAAGGGCCATGACGCCCCTCTACACCACCGGCGGGGAGGAGCGCAGCGGCATGGGCTTTACCATCATGGGGAGCTTCATGGACGCCCTGCGCGTGCGCTCCACGCCGGGGCGGGGGACCACCGTCACCATGCGCAAGCGTCTGAGCCCCCGTATCCGCCGATGAACGAGGAGCGCATCGAGCTCATCCGCCGCGCCCAGAGCGGGGACGCGGAGGCCAGAGCGCGCCTGGTGGAGGAGAACACCGGCCTCATCTGGAGCATCGCCCGCCGCTATTTCGGCCGCGGCGTGGAGCCGGACGACCTCTATCAGCTCGGCTGCGTGGGCTTTCTCAAGGCCATCGAGGGCTTTGACACGGACTACGGCACGCGCTTTTCGACCTACGCCGTGCCGAAAATCTCCGGGGAAATACGCCGCTTCCTGCGGGACGACGGAACCGTGAAGGTCAGCCGCGGCGTCAAGGAGCAGGCTGCGAAGATACGCGCCGCCCGCCTCTTGCTGGAGCAGCGCCTCGGCAGAGAGCCGAAGCTGTCGGAGCTCGCCGCCGAGACCGGCATCAGCCCCGAGGAGATCGCCTTTGCCGAGACCGCCACCGGCCCCGCCGACAGCATCCAGCGCGAGAGCGGGGAGGACGGCTTCACCCTCGAACTGGTGCTGGGCGACTACGGCGCGGAGGAGCGGCTGGTGGAGCATGTGGCCCTGCGCGCCGCGATCGAAAAGCTCCCCGAGCGGGAGAGACAGGTGATCGCCCTGCGCTACTACCACGGCATGACCCAGCAGGCCAGCGCCCGCGTCCTGCACGTCTCGCAGGTCCAGGTCTCCCGCCTCGAGCGCCGCGCGGTGGAGCAGCTAAGAGACATGCTGGAGGTATAGCAAACCCCCTCGGAACACTAAACATTTCCGAGGGGGTTTGCATATCGTCTGTCAATCAGCCGAGGTAGGGGTCACGGTAGTTGGGGATGTTGTAGCGCTGGGGCTGCTTGAGCAGGTAGTTGACGATCGACTGGATGGCCTGGGGATCATAGCCCGCCGCGCGCAGGCGGTTGATGCGGTCCTGGCCGTTGCCCCATCTGCCGTCGATCACGTCATAGGCGACCTCAATGTCGCTCTTCACGCCGCCGGCCACGCCCAGCAGCTCGTCGTCCATCAGCTTTTCAATATCACTCATGAGAAAAATCCTCCTTGTTGTTGTCCTCGTCCGAGGCTGGACATAGTATAACACGCGGGGCTTAACCCTGTCCATACGCCGGGCCCGGGATTAAGAATTCTTCATTAAAAGCTCGAAATGCCGTGGCTGTTGACCAGCGCGTCGAGCTTCACGCCGTCCTTGCACAGGGGGCACTGGTTGGACGGCAGGCACATATAGCCCTCCAGCTGCTTGGAACGGAAGATCGACGTGACGGGGTAGCCCGCGCACTTGTCGAGGCAGGAGAAGATGCTGCACGCGCCGATGATCGCGCCGCCGTAGTAGTGGACGGTCTCGATCGCGGAGGCGACCGTGCCGCCGGTGGTGACCGAGGCGGCCAGCACGACGACGCGGCGGTTGCGGATGAGGTGGGCGATGTTCTCGCGGAAGATCATCTGCCCGGCGGAGGTGTACTCCGGCGTCACGACGTACATGGTGTTGTGCTCGTTGGTGGTGCGGATGCCCGCGGCGGCCATCTCGTCGGCCAGGCACGCGCCCAGGACCTCGGTTCCGTCAAGACAGAGGATCGTGTCGATAATGGCCCGGTGATCCATCTGGACGACCAGTTCCTCGGCGGCCTGACGGGCCTCCGCGAGACGGTGCTTGGTGTAGGTCATGTCGATGTAGTAGTTGATGTGGCTGTGGTTCGTGGCAAAGTGCCCTTTCGCGATGCGAAGGGGGATGCGGCTGTACTCGCTGTGGAAATGAACTGTCGGAATGACCATAGTGACACGCTCCCTTTCTTGATTGATAGTCGGTGATACGGATATACGGTAAACTCAGGCGTTGAGGGCTTTGATGATGTCGGGCAGCTGGGCGTCGACCTTGTCGTTGTCGAGCTGGCAGGTGCCGGCGTTGTGGTGGCCGCCGCCGCCGTACTGGAGGCAGAGCTCGCCGATGTCGACCTCGGAGCCGCGGTTGACGATGGACTTGCCGATCATCACGGCGGTGTTCTGCTTGCGGAAGCCCCAGGCGACGTGGACGGAAATCTGCGTCTCGGGATAGAGGGCGTAGATCATAAAGCGGTTGCCCGCGTGGATGATCTCCTCGTTTCTCAGGTCGAGAACGACGACCTTGCCATAGACCTTCGCGATGCGCTTGAGCTGCGTTTTGAACTCCTCGGCCTGCTCAAAATAGAGGTCGACGCGCTCCTTGACATCGGGCAGCTCCAGGATCTGGTCTATGGTATGGGTGAGGCAGTAGTCGATGAGCTCCATCATCAGATCGTAGTTGGAGATGCGGAAATTGTGGAAGCGGCCGAGACCGGTGCGCGCGTCCATCAGATAGTGCAGCAGCACCCAGCCGGTGGGATTCAAAATCTCGTCCATGGTGAAGTCGGCGCTGTCGCCCTTGTCCACCGCCTCCATCAGATCGTCGGAGATGCGGGGGAAGGCGTCCTTGCCGCCGTAGTAGTCGTACACCACGCGCGCCGCGCTGCGGGCCTTGGGGTCGATGATGAGCTTGCCGCCGGTCTCAACGGCCTTGAGGCGGTCGACCTCGGACTCATGGTGGTCAAAGGCGATGGAGACCCGCGGGTCATAGGGCAGGTTTGTTGTAATATCGTTCTTGGACAGCTCGATCTTGCCGTCCTGCACATCCTTGGGGTGTACGAATTTGATCTCATCGATGAGCTTGAGCTCCTTGAGCATCATGGCGCAGGCCAGGCCGTCAAAGTCGCTTCTGGTGACAAGGCGTCTCACTTCATGGTCCATCTGTCCATTCCTCCTGAATATGAATTGGTAAAAGAATCTTTAAGGTATTATAACACAGCGGACAGGCCGTCTGCAATCGCTTTTGCAAATTTCCTATCCGCCGCACGGCCGCTCACGCGTGCATGGCGGAGCGGCAGTAGTAGTTAAATTCCCGTTCCCGCTCGAGCGTCGAGGGGTCCATGTGCCCGGGGTAGACTTCATAATCCCCGTCGAGCTCACAGATGCGGCGCAGGGAGGCGAGCTCCTCAAGCATATTCCCGCCGGGCAGATCGGTCCTGCCGCAGCTGCCTTTGAAAAGGGTGTCGCCTGTGAAGAGCGCGTCGCCGCACTTGAGCGTCACGCCGCCGGGGGTATGGCCGGGGGTCGCAATCACTTCAAAGCGCAGGCCCGCCGCCTCGATCACGTCGCCGTCGTCATAGCTTCTGCCGTTTTCCTTGAGCAGATAGGGCAGGTGGCTGTCCGCGCTGCGGCGCGCGTCGTCCCGCTCGTTCATGTACACGACGGCCCGGGTCTCCTCCGCCACCGCGTCCACCGCGCCGACGTGGTCATAGTGGCCGTGGGTCAGCAGGATCGCGCGGCATTTCAGATGGTTGGACTCCATATAGTCGAGGATGGTGTTGGACTCGTCGCCCGGGTCGATGACCACGCACTCAAGCGTGTCCTCGTTTGTGACGACGTAGCAGTTGGTCTCAAGCTGGCCGACGGGGATGGTTTTGATCAGCATGGCTCACAGCTCCTTTGTATCCAGAAGAATGGTCACGGGCCCGTCGTTGACGGACTCCACCTGCATATAGGCGGCGAAGACGCCGGTCTCCACCTTGAACCCGCGCCTGCGGCACTCGGCAATCACCAGCTCATAAAGCGGGATGGCTTTCTCAGGCCTCGCCGCCAGGGCGAAGCTGGGGCGGCGGGACTTGCAGTCGGCAAACAGGGTAAACTGGCTGATGATCAAAATCTCGGCCCCGGCGTCTGCCGGGTTTACGTTCATTTTATCGTTTTCGTCCTCAAAGATGCGCAGGCCGCAGATTTTATCAGCGATCCTGACGGCCTCCTTCTCGGTGTCGTCCTGGTGGACGCCCAGCAGCACCAGCAGACCGGCGCCGATCTGACCGACGATTTTGTCCTCCACGGTCACGGAGGCGGAGCGCACGCGCGCGACAACAGCTCTCATAGTACGAATCCTTTCCTGTCACATGCCGTTTCTTGTGACGTTGTTGACGCCGGGGATGGAGCTGAGCTTGTTGGTGATATACTTGAGCTCGGCGGCGTCCTTGACCTCGAGCGTGACCGAGACCACGCCGAAGTTGAGGCCGGTGGTTCGGGCACTGAGGGAGTGGACCTTGGCGTTGAGGGAGTTTAAGACCGTCGCCACGTCCATGACCATGCCGTTGCGGTCCTTGGCGGAGATCATAATGGTGGTCAGGTAGCTCTCGGTGATCTTGCCCGCCCAGGAGACCTCCACCCAGCGGCCGTTGTTCTCCGGGTTGCTCAGAAGCTGCTGGCAGTTGACGCAGTCCCGGCGGTGGATGGACACGCCCTGCCCGCGGGTGATGAAGCCCATGATGTCGTCCCCCGGCACGGGGGTGCAGCAGCGGGAGAACTTGACCAGACAGTTGGAAAGCCCCTCCACCAGAATGCCGTGGACGGCCTTGCCCTCCTTCTTGGGGGCGTGGGACTCGCGCCGACCGGCGGCCTCGGAGACCTTATCCAGAGCGGTCTTGCGCTTGGGCTCCTGATTCTTGAGCTCGTCGCGCAGGCGGTTGCAGGCGCGCGTCGCGGTGAGGCCGCCGTAGCCGATGGCGGCGAACATGTCGTCCATGCAGGTGAAGGAGAAGCGCTTGAGCATGGGGGAGCAGACGGCGTCGTCGCTCACGTCGTCAAGCGTCAGGCCGTTGTGCCTGAGCTCGTCCTCCAGCATGGCGCGGCCGCGGATGATGTTCTCCTCGCGCCGCTCCTTCTTGAACCACTGCTTGATCTTGGTGCGGGCCGAGTTGCTCTTGGCGGTGTTGAGCCAGTCGCGGCTGGGCCCCGGCGCGCTCTTGGAGGTGCGGATCTCCACAATGTCGCCGTTTTGCAGGACATAGTCGTAGGTGACGATGCGGCCGTTGACCTTTGCGCCGACCATGCGGTTTCCGATGTCGGAGTGAATGTTGTAGGCAAAGTCGATGGGCGTGGCCCCGGCGGGGAGATTGATGACGTCGCCCTTCGGGGAGAAGACGAAGACCTCGTCGGCGAACATGTCCACCTTCATGTTGTAGAAGAAGTCGGAGGCGTCGGACTCCTGCTGGCTCTCCAGCAGGCGTCTGACCCAGGCGAAGGTGGTCTCGTCCCCGTCGCGCAGGGCGGTGTTCGCGCTCGCGCCCATCTTGTACTTCCAGTGCGCCGCCACGCCGTACTCGGCGGTGTAGTGCATCTCCCAGGTGCGGATCTGCACCTCGAAGGGGATGCCCTCGGAGCCGATGACCGTGGTGTGCACGCTCTGGTACATGTTGGGCTTCGGCGTGGAGATATAGTCCTTGAAGCGCCCCGGCACGGGTTTGAACATGTCGTGGATGATGCCGAGGACGTTGTAGCAGTCGGGGATGGAGTCGACGATCACGCGGAAGGCGCAGAGGTCGAAGATGCCGTTGATGTCCAGCTTCTGGGCGAACATCTTGCGGTAGATGGAGTAGACGTGCTTGATGCGGCAGTAAATGGTGCACTGCACGCCCTCGGCCTCGAGGCGCGTCTGGATCTTCGCCTTCATGCTGTCCATGAAGCGCTCGAGTTCGGGCATGCGGCGGGTCAGGTTGTCGGTGATCTCCTTATAGCCCTCGGGGTCGAGGTACTGCAGCGACAGATCCTCCAGCTCCCACTTGGCCCTCTGCATGCCGAGACGGTGGGCGATGGGCGCGTAGATCTCCATGGTCTCCAGGGACTTGGACTTCTGCTTGTCCGGGCTCTGGTAGGCCATGGTGCGCATGTTGTGCAGACGGTCGGCGATCTTGATGAGGATGACGCGGATGTCCTTGGACATGGCCAGCAGCATCTTGCGCAGGTTCTCGGCCTGCTCGTCCTCCTTGCTGGTGTACTGCACGCGCGTCAGCTTGGTGACGCCCTCCACAATGTCCGCGACCGCAGTGCCGAACTGCTTGGCAATATCGTCGTGCGTGAGACTGGTGTCCTCAATGACGTCGTGCAGCAGGGCCGCGATGATCGATTCCTCGTCCAGACCGATGTCCACGCTGATGTCGGCGGCGGCGATGCAGTGCGTCACATAGGGCGAGCCGTCCTTCCGCTTCTGGCCGGAGTGCGCCATGCGCGCCATCTCATAGGCGGCGCGGATGCGCCCGAGATCCATATTGTGCGTGTTTTCCCTGATTTTCCTGACAAGCTCCTCAAACAGGGCGTCGGGATCCACGGTGTTGTTTTTTTGATTCTGCGTATCCATAGCGTTCTCCCGTTATTCAGACTGTTCGGTCCGGCGGCGCCGAAGCTCGCGGATCAGGGGCGTGGCCTCAAGATCGGCCTTGCCCTCGATCTGCACGGGCCGCGCGGAGAAGATCCCGTCCGGCCCGTCGGACAGAAGGCCCGCCTCCTGAAAGACCATCAGGCACAGACAGTAGGTCTCGGGCTCCATGTCGCCCGGGCAGCGGGCGAGCACGGCGCCCAGGTCGCGGCCGACCTGATAATCCCGGCCCATGCCGCGCCAGACGCGCACAAAGTCGGCCCTCTCCGGGCAATAGGCCGCGGCCGCCGGGGTCACGTCCTCATCCGGACGCAGGATGGCCCGGCACAGCCCGCGCGGGTCGTGGGGCCGCACGGCGCAGGCGACAAGCTGCACCGAGACGCTGCCGCGGTATTCGTTGATCTGCGGCGTAAAGGCCATATCGATGAGCTCTCCCTCCCGCACGCCGGTTTCACTGTTGGAGTGGGAGAAGAAGATGCACTCAAAGCGCGTATCCCCGAGGCGGACGCGAAAGCGCGAGTGCTTGCCGCCGCCGACCTCGGTGAGAGATTCAAGCCGTACCCCGCTGAAGCAGAGGATGGGCCTGGGGTTTGCGTTTCCGTAGGGCTCCAGCAGGTCGAGGGAGCGGACGTTCTCCAGCGTCAGCAGGGCGGGATCGGTGATGAGCAGATCGCACTGCACCTCCGGCACGGGTTCGGGCTTGTTTGCGAGATAATATTCCCGCAGCGCTCTGCGGAAGTCGTCCAGCTTGTCGCGCCGCACGTTGAGCCCGGCCGCGAGGGCGTGGCCGCCGAAGCCGATCAGCTTGTCCGAGCAGGCGGACAGCGCCTCAAAGAGGTTGAAACCACCGTAGCTGCGGCAGGAGCCCTTGCCTACGTCGCCGTTGAGACAGACGATGATGGCGGGCAGGGAGTACTGCTCGGCAAGCCTCGAGGCCGCGATGCCGATGACGCCCTGGTTCCACTCCTCGCTCGCGAGAACGATGGGGCCGTCCGGCGTCTGCCCTCTGAGCTGGGCGTTGGCCTCCCGCCAGATCTCATTCTCAATGCTCTGCCGCCTGCGGTTTAATTCGCACAGCTCTCTGGCCAGCGAGGCGGCAGTGTTGTGGTCCCGGCTGAGCAGGAGCTTTGCCGCGACGGAGGCCTGACCGAGCCGCCCTGCGGCGTTCAGGCGCGGCGCGAGGCTGAAGCCGATGCTGGAGGCGTTGAGACGCGCGGGGTCGATGGAGGACTCCTTCAGCATGGCGGCGATGCCGGGGCGCGGGGAGTCCGTGATCTGTCTGAGGCCGAGCCGCACAAGATAGCGGTTTTCCTCCGTCAGCGGCATCACGTCCGCGATGGTCCCGATGGCGACGAGGTCCGCGTAGCGGGTCAGCGCCGCGTCGGAGCTCCCCTCGCAGGCGCACAGCAGCTTGAGCGCCACGCCCACGCCCGCGAGGTTCTTGTTGGGGTAGGGGTCGCCCTCACGCTTGCAGTCGATGAGGGCGGCGGCGTCCGGCAGAGCGTCGGGCCTGCACTCGTGGTGGTCGGTGATCACCATGTCCACGCCGATCTGTTTGGCATAGGCGGCCTCCTCCACAGCGGTGATGCCGCAGTCGACCGTGATGACGAGACTCACGCCCCTGGCCTTGAGAGAGTCCAGTGCCCCGCAGTTGAGGCCGTAGCCCTCCTCGTTGCGGTCGGGGATGTAGTAATAGCAGGTCAGACCCTTGCTTCTGAGCCAGTCCGTCAGCATGCAGGTGGAGGTGATGCCGTCCACGTCGTAGTCGCCGTAGACCGCCACAGTCTCGCCGTTTTCGATCGCCCGGAGGACGCGCTCACGCGCCCTGTCCATGCCGAGCATGAGCAGGGGGTCGCAGATTTCTTCCTTCCCACCGTACAGAAGGTGCCTGGCCGCCTCCGCGCTGTCATAACCGCGCAGTGCCAGAATCTGACACAGCAGGGGAGAAAAACCGGCCTCCTCAAGCGCGCGCGAAACAACCGGCCTGGCATAGGGGATGTTCCAGTCCTTGTTTTTCATATGCACTTCTACTTTTCATTTTTTATTAATAACTAATATTAACAAAAACTTGAAGTCATTGCAAGTGCGAGGCAAGAAAAAACCCTCATTTTCCGCGGAAAATGAGGGCAAAAACAGACTATCGGCTGTAGAGCGAGAGGCCGGACGCCGCGTCCGGGGCATCATTGGGGCGCGTCACATGCGAAAGCGCCGCCGCGGGATCGGGGCAGAGGGCATAGCAGCGGTGTACCCGCGCGCTCATAAAGCCCTTTTCCGACGCCTCCCGGAGCATGGTCTCCAGCGCGTCAAAGTAGCCGAGGGTGTTGAGCAGGGCAATGGGCTTGTAATGCCGCCCGAGCTGGCGCAGGGTCAGCACCTCCATGAATTCCTCAAAGGTGCCGATCCCGCCGGGCAGGGCGATGAAGGCGTCGGCCTCGTCCTCCAAGCGGGTTTTGCGCTCGGCCATGGTGTCGGTGAAAACAAAGTCGCAGGCGTCCTTCATCAGGATGCCGGGCTCGTCAAAAAAGCGCGGCGCGACGCCGAGGGGTCGTCCGCCCCCGGAGAGTACGCCCCTGGCGCAGGCGCCCATAAGGCCCTCGCTTCCGCCGCCGAAGACAAGGCGGTGCCCGCCGCGGGCGATCAGAACGCCGAGCTCATACGCCGCGTCAAAGTACGCCGGGTCTATCCGGTCGGAGGACGCGCCGAAAATGCAGATGTTCATAAACGAACCTCCGGAATGAAGTACAGACAGTATAGCACGGATTTGCGCGTGTGGAAAGGGATTTCCCTTGACAAAGCAGAGGAGCGCGGTTAAGATAGCAGGCGTTTCCTATACATTTACAGATACATTTACAGACTGGAGTTTTTTGCCTTGCTTGATCTGATTCTCGACTGTGCGCTGGACGCCCTGAAGGACGGGGCGCTCAGCATCCCGATTTTATTTGTCGCCTACCTGCTCATGGAGCTTCTGGAGCGAAGCAAGCGCCTGGACGAGTCCGTCCTCCACGCCTATTCCGCCAAGGCGGGGCCGCTGATCGGCGGCCTGCTCGGCGTGGTGCCCCAGTGCGGCATCTCCGGCGCGGCGGCGACGCTGTTCTCCACCGGCTCCATCACCGTGGGCACGATGCTGGCGGTGTTCTTCGCCACCTCGGACGAGATGCTGCCCGTGATGCTCTCCTCCGTGACGGAGGCGGGCGGCGTCGGCCTCGGGAGCATCTTCAAAATCGTGGCCGCCAAGGCGGGCCTCGGCGTGGTGCTCGGCTATCTGGCCGACCTTCTGGCCCGGCGCTTTTTCTCCCGCAAGGACATTCACTCCTTCTGCGAGCGCGAGCACTGCGAGTGCGAGGAGGAAGAGGGGAGCGCCCTGCACGCGGCCTTCGTCCACACGGTCAAGATCGCGGGCATGCTCATCGCCGTGACCTTTGTCCTGAACCTCATTCTCGCGAACGTCTCCCCGGAACAGCTCAGCGGCACGGTGCTGGCAAGGCCGGTGCTGGGCGCGCTACTGCTGGCGGCGCTTGGCCTCATCCCGAACTGCTCGGTCTCGGTCATCCTGACGCGCGCCTTCCTCTCCGGCATCATCGGCCTCGGCGGGCTCTTCGCGGGGCTTCTGTCGAATGCCGGCATCGGTATGCTGGTCCTCTTCCGCACGAATCGCAATCTGCGCGAAAACCTCGCCGTCGTGGGCATCAGCTACGTCCTCTCCGCCCTCTGCGGCATGGCGATCGGATTGCTGTGTTAAAATAATAAAGACCGTAGGGGTCGATCCCCAGATCGACCCGCCGAAAAACGCACATTCGCGTCCAATGGCGGGCCGATGAGGGCATCGGCCCCTACGGCTTGTTTTAAAGCACCTTCGACAAAAACAGCTTTGTCCTCTCGTGCTGCGGATGGTCGAAGAGCTCGTCCGGGGTATTGACCTCGACGATCTTGCCGCTGTCCATGAAGATCACGCGGTCGGCGACCTCGCGGGCAAAGCCCATCTCGTGCGTCACGACCGCCATGGTCATGCCCTCGCGGGCCAGTTCCTTCATCACGTCCAGCACCTCGCCCACCATCTCGGGGTCGAGGGCGGAGGTCGGCTCGTCAAAGAGCATGACCTCAGGCTCCATGGCGAGGGCGCGGATGATGGCGATGCGCTGCTTCTGGCCGCCGGAGAGCATGGCGGGGTAGGCGTCCGCTTTGTCCGGCAGGCCGATGCGCTGCAGGAGTTTCACGGCCAGCTCGTCGGCCTGCTTCTGGGTCTTGAGCTTGAGGCGCACCGGGGCGAGGGTGATGTTCTTCTTCACCGTCATGTGGGGGAAGAGGTTGAAGTGCTGGAAGACCATGCCCATCTTACGGCGGTGCTTGTCCAGATCGACGCCCTTGGCGGTGATGTCCACGTCGTCGACATAGACCTTGCCGGAGGTGGGCTGTTCGAGAAGGTTCAGGCAGCGGAGCATGGTGGACTTGCCGGAGCCGGAGGGGCCGATGATGGCGACCACCTCGCCCTTGCCGACGGTCAGGGAGCAGTCGTCCAGCGCGCGCACGCCGCCGTCAAACTCCTTGACCACATGCTCCACGCGGATGACCTCATTGTTTGTCGCCACGGCGCATCCTCCTTTCAATGGCCTCGATGGCCTTCGAGGCGGGGTAGTTGATGCAGAAGTAAATCAGGGCCGCCATGGTGTAGGGGGCCAGGGTGATGTAGGTCGAGGAGGCGACGGCCTTCGCGCCGAACATCAGCTCCGCCATGCCGAGCACCGAGCAGATCGAGCTCTCCTTGACCATGGTGACGATCTCGTTGGCGATGGCGGGCAGGACGTTCTTGATGGCCTGGGGCAGCACCACAAGCTGCATCCCGTCCCACTTGGACAGGCCCAGGGAGCGCGCGGCCTCCATCTGGCCCGCGTCCACCGCGAGGATGCCGGCGCGGAAGATCTCCGCCACATAGGCCGAGGAGTTGAGCGCCAGGGCCACGACGCCGGGGATGAAACGGCTGAGATCCACAAAGCCGAAGAGGGAATAGCGCGGGATGTGGATCATGCCGAAGAGACCGAAGTAGATGATCGACAGCTGCACCAGAAGCGGGGTGGAGCGGAAGACCGCGATATACGCGCCGGACAGGCCCCTGACCAGGCGGCTCTTGCTCAGACGCATCAGGGCCAGCACCAGCGCCGGGATCACCGCCAGGGCCACCGAGCAGACCGCCAGCAGCAGCGTGTACTCAATGCCCTGTCTGAAGAAGACGGCGTACTTCGGCAGAAATGAAAAGTTAAAAAAGCTCGCCGGACTCATGTCCGCGAAGAGATTGCTCCACCACATAGGGGCAGCTTCCTTTCTGTCTCTTTCTTGTTATATAGTCAGATTATATAGTCGGACATGCAAAGCCCGAAGGGGGGCTTTGCATGTCCGTTTGCAGACTGAAAGTTCCGGGAGACTTACTCCGCGGAGACCTCCTGCGCCACATCGTCGAGAGCCTCGGCCGCGGAGATGAAGGCGTCGACCTTGCCCTCCTTGATCATGTCGGCGATGGCGGCGTTGATGCCGGGCAGCAGGCCCTTCGGGTCGCCCTTGGCGACGGCCACGCAGTAGGGCTCGGCCTCGCCGAGGGAGATGGAGGCGACAGCCAGATCCTTGTTGGACTCGGCATGGGAGGTGGCGACGCCGCCGTCGAGCACGACCGCGTCGATCTTGTTGTGGACGAGCTGGTTGATCAGATCGTCGACGACCGCGATGGAGACGAGGTTTGCGCCGGGCATGTCGTTCTTGACGATGTCCTCCTTGGTGGTGGCGGTCTGCGCGCCGACGGACTTGCCCTCGAAGGAGTCAAGGGAGGTGAAGACGTCGGCGTCCTCCGCGCGGATGAGGATCATGGCGGGGATGTCGGTGTAGTAGGGATCGGAGAAGTCGGCGCTGTTCTTGCGCTCATCGGTGGCCTCCATGGCCGCGAGGACCATGTCGAAGTCGCCCTTCTGGAGGCTCGCCAGCAGGTAGTCAAAGCTCATGTTCTCGATCTTGAGCTCCTTGCCGGTCTTCTCCGCAATGTACTTGGCGACGTCCACGTCGATGCCGCCATAGACGAGCTCGCCCTTCTCATTGGGGTACATGAACTCAAAGGGCTTGTAGTCGGCGGAGGTGCCGAGCACCAGCGTCTTGGGGGCGGCGGTCGCCGCCGGGGCAGAGGTGCCGCAGGCGCACAGCGCAAAAATCATGGCCAGAGCCAGCAGCATGGTAATCATTTTTTTCATAGGTATGTTCTCCTTACATCTAAATTATGATGATGCTACGAGTATACCGCGGGGCGTATTCAAAGTCAATCATAAAATATGCATTAAAAGAACGCGGAAACAAAGGGGCGTTTGGGCAATTTGAAACAGAAACGCTGCCCGCAGAGCAAAATGGCCCGGAAAGGGGACAGAGATCAATCATGCGGTAATTCCTGCTTGCACAGCGGAGTTTTTTACGCTATAATATGAGCCAACATTCAGAAAGCCGCGCGGCAGCTTTTGTGCCGACGCAAGAGAAAAATGAATATGAAAATGAATATCCACAATCACAACTCCTATCTGCTGATCGACCTCGGCGTGATCAGCCGCAACGCGAGCGCGATCCTCGCGGAGCTCAAACCGGGGACGGAGCTCATCCCCGTGCTCAAGGACGACGCCTACGGGCTGGGCCTGCTGCCGGTGGCGCGGACCCTGTGCGCCCTGCCGGAGATCCGGCGCGTCGCGGTCGCGCATGTGTCGGAGGGGCTTGAGCTGCGCGAGGCCGGGATCGACCGGGAAATCCTGGTCATGGGGGCGGCGCTGCCCTTCCAGATGGAGGCGGCGGCGGAGGCGGAGCTCACGCTGGCCTGTCCGCACCTCGGCTTTCTGACCGCGTACTGCGAGACGGCGGAGCGCGTCGGCAGGCGGGCGAGGGTGCAGATCAAGATCGACACGGGCCTGCACCGCATCGGCCTGGAGGCGGGGGAGCTGGATGATTTTATCACCGAGTACGCCGCCTGCGCCGACAGAGTCGAGGTCACCGGGGTCTTTTCCCATTTCTCCGACGTGTCCTATCCCGCCATCTGCGAGCGCGAGTACACCGCCTTTCTCGGGGCGCTGGAGAAACTCAGGAGCGGCGGCGTGCCAGTCCCCATGCGGCACATGGCCTGCTCGGCCTCGTCGGAGCGCTGGCCGCAGTATAATCTGGACGCGGTGCGCTGCGGCAGGCGGCTCTACATGGACAGGCCCGACAGACCCGGCAGCGCCATCACGGAGGCCGTGAGCTGGCGCGCTTTTGTCACCCATGTCAAGGCTCGCAGGGCAGGGGAGAGGATAGGCTACGGCGGGACAGTAAAGCTCAAGAAAGACAGCGTGATCGCCACGGTCGGCGTCGGCTATGGCGACGGGCTGAACCAGGAGCTCTTCCGCGTAGGCGCGTCGGTGCTGGTGGACGGCCGCTGCTGCGGCCTGCTCGCCTGCTGTATGGACCAGTGCATGATCGACGTGACCGGCATCGACTGCCGGGTGGGGGACGAGGTCACCTTCTTCGGCTATGACGGCAAGGGCGGCTTTCTCTCCTCCCAGGACGTCGCCTCCCTCATCAACAGCAACGAGGGCTGCGGCCTGACCTCGGCCCTGTCTCCGCGGGTCGCGAGGGTGTATATGGATTAAAACAGGTACAACTTACCGCCGGAGACTTGGCTCCCCCCCCTGGGGGGGAGCTGGCGCGGCGCGTCTCCCACAAGCGCCGTGACTGAGAGGGGGACTCCCTGCACGTTTTCGGCCCCTCTCAGGCGCTGCGCGCCAGCTCTCCCCTCGCCTTCGGCGGGGGCGAGCCAAGTCCGGAACGAACAATTAGCACTCACAAAATGCGAGTGCTAATATTCATATTCTGTTCATATTATATGCTATATTTCTTAATAATTGAAAGCTATATTATATACAGAATCAAACGAAAGAAAGAAAACTTGATTCGAAATTAATATAGTAATTAAAATTATTGGAGGTATAGATATGTTTGAACTGATTCCCTTTGACCGCCGCACCCGCAATATGACGAGCTTTGACCCCTTCCGCATGTTCGACGAGATGGACCGCCGCTTCTTCACCGGCGCCCCCGCCGTCTCCGCCTTCCGCACCGACGTGCTGGATACCGGCGACGCCTTCAAGCTCGAGGCGGAGCTGCCCGGCTTCAAGAAAGAGGACATCAAGATCGACATTGAAAACGACTGCCTGACCATCAGCGCCGTCCGCAATGCCGACAACAAGGAAGAGAAGGACAACTATGTCAAGCGTGAGCGCTTCTACGGCTCCTTCACCCGGAGCTTCGACGTCTCCGGCATCAACGTGGACGCCATCGAAGCCGCCTATACCGACGGCGTGCTGACCGTGAAGCTGCCCAAGAAGGCCGCCGAGGTGCCCGCCAGCCGCAGACTCGAGATCAAGTAAACCATAGCATATAAAAAGCGAGAGCGCCGAAAAGCGCTCTCGTTTTTATTTGGTGTCTTTCTTACTTCTTCGCGTTTGCGGCCATGTGCTCCTTCGTGAGCTTGATGGTCACGCCGGACAGGGCCAGCAGGGCGATGAGGTTCGGGATGGCCATGAAGCCGTTGAGGGCGTCGGCCAGGTTCCAGGCGTCAGCCAGACTCATGGTGGCGCCGATGATGATGAAGCAGATGAAGAGGATCTGGTACACGCGCACGGACTTATGGCCGAAGATGTACTCGCAGCAGCGGGTGCCGTAGAGGGACCAGCTCAGGATCGTGGACAGGGCGAAGAGGCTCAGGCAGACGGCGATGATGATCGCGCCGAACTTGCCGCCGAGCACGGAGCTCATGGCCGCCGCGACGTTGGAGCCGTTGCCGCCGCTGCCCCAGGTGATGTCGATGCCGCCCGCGCAGTAGGCGGAGAGGACGGTCAGACTCGTCAGGGTGCAGATGACGATGGTGTCCATGAAGACCTCAAAGATGCCGTAGAGACCCTGCTTGACGGGATCGGTCTCGGAGGTGGCGGCGTGGGCGATGGGCGCGGAGCCAAGGCCGGCCTCGTTGGAGAAGCAGCCGCGGCCGACACCCTTCTTCATGCTGGTCATAATGGTGATGCCGATGGCACCGCCGACGGCGGCGGTGGGATTGAAGGCGCCCTCAAAGATCAGCGCGAAGACCCTGCCGATGTGGGAGATGTTCGCAAAGATGACGACCAGAGCCGCGACGATGTAGACAACAGCCATGAAGGGGACCAGCTTCTCGGTGACCTGACCGATGCGCTTGATGCCGCCGAGCACGACCAGACCGACAAAGACGGCGACGATGCAGCCGATGACAAAGGTGCTCACGCGCACCTCGCTGCCGAGGAACAGGAAGGTGGAGGCGGCGTTGGGCGTGAAGCTGTCGATGGCGTTGTTGACGGCGTCGGCGATGGACTGCACCTGGGTGGCGTTGCCGATGCCGAAGGCGGCGAGGGCGGCCAGCGCGGCAAACACGCCGCCGAGCCAGGCCCAGTTCTTGCCGAGGCCGTTCTTGATGTAGTACATCGGGCCGCCGACCCAGTCGCCCTTGGCGTTGCGCTCACGGTATCTGACGGCGAGCAGCACCTCGGAGTACTTGGTCATCATGCCGACGAGGGCCGCGACCCACATCCAGAAGACCGCGCCGGGGCCGCCGATGAAGATGGCGCCGGTGACGCCGGCGATGTTGCCGGTGCCGACCGTGGCGGCCAGCGCCGTGGTCAGCGCCTGGAAGGGCGTGACCTCGCCCGCACCGGCCTGGTGCTTGTCAAAGAGCTTGCCCGCGGTGTTCTTCCACCAGTAGGGGATGCGGCTGAACTGCAGAAAGCCCATCCGGAAGCTCAGGTAGAAGCCCGTGCCGACCAACAGGAGCAGCATTACGGGACCCCAGGCGATGTCGTCGATGGTGGAGATGAATTGGCTGAGTGTCATGTGTATTCCTCCTTTTAAACTACCCTGTCATTTCTCCCGCCGGAGAGGAAATGAAAAGAGCGCTGATTTCTCAGCGGCTCCGGAAATGAGAACCCATGGCCCCGCGAGGGGGGATGGGCACTCTGTCCTTTTGCCTGAGAGATTCGGCCTTGCGGCCTTGCACCTTCGGCACCCCGCTGCGGGCGGAGCTTCTCCAGAGTTTCCTCGGCCGACAGTTTCCCAAAAGATCCTGACGGCGTCAGAGGTATTGAAATGACAAATACACTATAGCATTGGTGGAAAAACTGCGCAAGAGCTTTTCTTTAAATCGGCAAAGTGATAAAGATGAACGGTATGTGAACAGGCCTGCATGGTAAAATGCAACAAAACAAAGGCCGACCGTCTTGCAATTTTTCCCCGCTTGTGTTAGCTTTGTCATAAAAATATGGTAAAAATGCCGAAAAGGAGGCTGACCATGCGCCGCTGTCTTATCATCGCCGGGGGCGATTACGCGCCCATCGGCCCCGTGGCGGAGGACTTTGTCCTCGCCTGCGACCGGGGGCTTGCCTACGCCCAGCGGGAGGGGATCGTCCCGGACCTCGTCCTCGGGGATTTCGATTCCTACCGCGGCGCGCTGCCCGAGGGGATCCCGGTGCTGCGCTACCCCGTGGAGAAGGACGACACGGACGCCATGCTCGCCGTGCGCTGGGCCGCCGGCAGCGGCTTTGACGCGATTCGCCTCGCCTGCTGCTTCGGCGGGCGGCTCGACCATCTGCTGTCCAATATCCAGACCCTGCACCTCGCGGCAGAGCTCGGCATGGAGGCCGAGGCGCGGGACGAGCACAATGAGCTGCGCGTGCTCCGCCCCGGAACGTACCGCCTGCCGTACCGCGCGGGATGGAGCCTGTCGCTGCTCGCCCTGACGGAGAAGGTCGGGGGTCTGAGCATACGCGGGACCAAGTACGAGGCTCAAAACGTCACGCTCCAAAACCCCACCACCCTGGGCCAGAGCAACGCCTTTGTCTCCGACGCGGAGATCAGCTTTTCAAGCGGCGTGCTGGCCGTGATCTGCTGCCGACTGGAGGACTGAGTATGCACAACCTTACCGAAGTGCGCCGGGAGTACGACCGCCTTGACCGCCTGGTCGGGATCGACACCCGCGGCATCGAGCTCAAAATCTCCCGCCGCGCCGTGCGGCAGCTCGGCTCCTTCCGCGCCCCTGCGCGGGGGAAGGGGAAGCTCCGCATCACGCTGTCGGCCCTCATCCTGGACGACGACGCCCAGTTCTGGGACACCGTGCGCCACGAGTACGCACATGCCGCCGTGTATCTCAAGTATCCCGGCGAGAGGCACGGGCACGACAAGACCTGGCGGGAGATGTGCCGTCTTGTGGGCTGTGATCCGAAGCGCCTGGCCCCGGAGCAGGGGAGGGCCGCCGAGCTGCGGAAAGCGCAGGCCAGGTACATCATTCGCTGCAAAACCTGCGGGGCCGAAAGCCGCTATGTGCGCCGAGGCCGGACGGTGGAGCTCATGCTGCGCGGCAGGGGAAAGCTGCTGCGGTGCAAAAAATGCGGCGGGAACAGTTTCATATTATTGGTAAGAGAAGACGTCTCCCTTGAAAGCTGATTGTTCAAGGGAGACGTCTTCTGTTATTTCTTTCCGAACATGTCGATGGCGGTGCCGATGAGACTGGTGAGAATGTCGCCCGTGTCGCTCTGCACGCCCTTGAGCACGGCGACGGCCTTCTTCTTTGTGTCGCTGTCGGCGGCGCGGTAGAGCTCGACCAGCTTTTTTTCGGCGGCGGTGAGCTCAAAGTCGTCCTTCTTCGCGGCGGGCTTCTTCGCGGCCGTGGTCGACGTCTTCTTCGCCTCGGTCGTCTTTTTCGCGGGACCGTAGCTGCTCTCCTTCGCCGCGTTGATGAGCGAGCTCTGCGTGACGCCGGTGAGCTTTGCGATCTGCTTCAACACGCTCTGCGAAAGCTCCTTTTCCCCGCGCTCGGCCTTGCCGAGATCGGACGCGCTGAGACCCTCGATCTGACCGGCCAGCGCCTCCTGGCTGAGCTTTGCCTTGCCGCGCGCCTCCTTGATGAGCGGCCCGACGGTATTTGCCATGGTATACGCCTCCTTAGCTGAAAAATGGATGGAATGCTTTGATTTCATACTAACACAGCGCACAGGGCCTTTCAAGCGTTAATCTTGCTTTCCGGCGCATAAAATGCTATGCTTGCACCAAGATAAGACAAAGCGAGAGAAGGGGAAACACATATGATTTTCACGGTCAATCCCATCCTGATCGCCGCGGCGGTGATCCCGGCGGTCATCCTCCTGGTGCGGGTAGAGCGGCTGGACCGCCTCGAAAAGGAGAGCACGGGCCTGCTTTTGTCCCTGGTCGTCTTCGGCATCGTCTCCACCTCCGTCGCCGCCCTGGGGGAGCGCATCGGCATCGCCGTTTTGAACAGGCTTTTTGCGCAGGAGAGCGTACTGTGCGACGTTCTGCTCTATTTCGGCGTGGTCGCCTTTTCCGAAGAGGGGGCCAAGTACGTCCTGCTCAAGCGCCGTACCTGGCGCAGCCCGGAGTTTAACTGCCAGTTTGACGGGGTGGTCTACGGTGTGTTCGTCGCGCTGGGCTTTGCGCTCTGGGAGAACATCGGCTATGTCGCGATGTACGGCCTCTCGACGGCCCTGATCCGCGCTGTGACCGCCGTGCCGGGTCACGCCTGCTTCGGCGTGTTCATGGGCGTGTGGTACGGCATGGCCAAACGGCGCGAGGGCGCGGGGGACGAGGCGGGCTCCAAACGCATGCGCGTCAGGGCGCTTTTGATCCCGGCCCTGCTGCACGGCTTTTATGATTTCGTCGCCTCACGCGAGAGCGAGGCGGGGAGCCTGATTTTCATCGTCTTCGTCATTTTGATGTTTGTGACGGCCTACCGCCTGGTCAGGCACGTCTCCGACAACGACAGCTATATTCAGAGCTACCGCTTCGGCTTCTGGGGCTGAGCTCAGGCTTTGAAAATGGCCTCGTCGTTTTCCCAGCCGCGGTCGAGCAGCCAGTAGCCCTCAAAGTCCGCGTCCTCGTCCTCCTCGCCCTCCTCAATGGGCACGTCGGGCTTGACGCGGCTGAGCTTGAGCGCGGTCTCCCAGGCGCGAAGCTCCTGCACGGTAAAGGGCAGGCCGAGCTCGTCGGCGATGGGCAGCAGCACCGCCTCCACCAGGGACTCGCGCACTTCCAGACTTCCGGGATAGCAGGCGACGGCCTCCGCCACACGCGCCTTGAGGGCGGGATCGGCTTCATACTGTTTAAAAAAGCGGCTGACATTGTCGGACATTTCGCGCACTCCGTTTCAAAAAATTCTGATATTTCGATTATACCCGGCTCCGGTTCCGATTGCAAGCGCCGCGTATACTTGCGAAAAGCGCGAAACTGTGGTACAATGTCAAACTGTGTAGAATTACGTGTTGCTCAAGCGAGCTTTCAGAAAGGCGGCGTGAAACATGAACGACAACGCAAAGGTGAGATTCTATATAGATAGGACCGGCTTCTTCGCCGAGAGCGCGATGATCCTTTTCCTGCTCTCCGCGATCTTCCGCTTCATCGGCTGCTGGGGCCTGTGGAACGACAGGGTGAACTTCATCATGGTCTTCCTGCTCCCGCTGTGCTGCTGCGTGCTGATGACGCTGGCGATCCTGCTGTTCGGCAAAAAGGGCTTCTTCCTGTCCTTCATCCCGGTGCTGCTGGGCGTGGTGTTCTTCGTCTACCAGGCCCTCAGCTATGACAGCTGGGTTCACACGGTGCTGTGCATCCTGCTCTACCTTGTGATCGCCCTGGTCTACACGGCCACGGTCTTCGGCTGGATCCGCACCAAATGGCTGCTGCCGCCGCTGTTCGGCCTGCCCTTCCTCTACCATATCATCATGGAGGATATCCCCGCCCTCAGCAACACGGCCGAGCCTGTGACCTTCGCGGCCGGTATGCAGGAGATGAGCGTGCTGTGCATCATGGCGGCGATGTTCTGCGTCAACATGGGCCTGATCAAGAAGTACAAGACTCCCGCCGCTTCCGCCGCTGCCGCCGTTTCCGCGGCGGAGCCTGCGCCCGTCCAGCCTGCTTCCGCCCAGCCCGCAGCGCCTGTCCAGCCCGCGCCCGCCGCGGCGCCCGCCCAGACAGCGCAGCCCGCTGAGACGCCCGCGCCGGAGGATGACTCCATCCTCACCGCGCCCTATACCCCGATGCTGACGCTGGACCCGGACTTCACCGGACCGGAGGACAGAGCGGAGGAAAACGCAGACGAGAGCAAACATGAATAATCAAAGCGGCCGGGCCCGCGTGGCATCGAATACAGCGGTGAAGCGAAGGCCGAACAGAAGACGCGCCGTCATGATCTGCGCGATACTCGCGGCGGTGTTCGTTTTCGCCATGGCCACCGCGCTGATGAGCGTATCGGACAACCGCAGCTACAACGACTACATGAACCGCGCGCAGCAGCTGTTCTACAACAAGGACTATGACGGGGCACTGGCGTCCCTGCGCAAGGCGTCCTCCATCGAGCAGACGGAGGAGTGCCTGATGCTCATGGCGGAGTGCTACCAGTCCCAGGGCAACTATGCCAAGGCGCTGGAAATGCTGCGCAGAATGGACATCAACAAGCCCACGGTGGCCTCGCGCATCGACCAGGTGGAGGCGCTGCGCCGCAGCGAGGGCGCGGTGCAGTCCGTGCGCATCGCGGGCAAGGAGTACCCCGTCAACACCACGCGCCTGGTGCTCGACAGCATGAATCTCGGCGACGCGGTTTTGAACGAGATCGCCCAGCTCTACGCGATCGACAGCCTGTCGCTCGCGGACAACACCATCCGCGACGTCTCGCGCCTGGCCTCCCTCGGCGGCCTCGTCACGCTCAATCTCAGCGGCAATGAGATCATGGATTTAAGGCCCCTCTCCGCGCTGACGGGCCTGCGCACGCTGTACCTTGACAACAACCCCATCCGGGATTTCAGCCCCCTGTATTCGCTCGAAAACCTCAAAAGTCTGAGCATCAAGGGCATCGACCTGACCGAGTCACAGCTCTCCGACCTCTCCAAGGCCCTGCCGAACTGTGCCGTCCACAGCGAAAAGGCCCAGCAGGAGTTTCAGGACATCAGCTTCGGCGGCGTGACCTTCTCGTCGGACGTGACGGACCTGGATCTGAGCAGCATGGGCATCTGGGACATTTCGGCCCTGTCCGCCTGTCAGAACATCACAAGGCTCAATCTCAGCGGCAACAGCATCAGCGATTTAAGCCCATTGATGAACCTGCCCTATCTCCAGTGGCTGGATATCTCCTACAACGCGGTCAGCGACTTAAAGCCCCTGATGGGCATTTCCTCCCTGTCCTTTCTCAACGCCGCCCACAACAACATCGGCAGCACCTCGGCCCTGACCATGATGACCGGGCTCAACACCCTCTATCTGGACTCGAACCCCGTCAACGATTTCTCAGGCCTGAGAAAGCTCAGAAGCATCCAGATCCTCGGCCTGACCGAGACGGGCCTGACCGACGGGGACCTCCAGTATCTGCGCGGCCTGCAAACTTTGAGCTCGCTCAACATCACGGACAACCCTCTGCTCACGGCGCAGGGCGTGGATATGCTCAAGGGCTTCCTGCCCGGCTGTATAATCGACCATTCCGCCTTTGCCTTCAACATAGACTTCTCCGGGCGCTATGTCCCGGCGGACACCTATGAGCTGCGCATGGTCGGCCAGAACGTCTCGGACATCAGCACCCTGCAGATGATGCCGCAGCTTCGCGTCGTGGACCTGAGCGTCAACCAGGTCACAAACCTCTACCCGCTCTATTTCTCCGACTGCCGCTTCACCATCACCGACATGAACCTGAGCTACAACGGCCTGTCGGACATCACGCCCCTGTCCCTGCTCACGTCCATCGAGAACCTGGACCTCTCCTATAACCAGATCACATCCCTCCAGCCGCTGATGATGCTCTCCACCCTGCGCAGTCTCCGCCTCACCGGAAACCCGCTGAGCCTTGAGGACGTCAACCTCCTGTGTATGATGCTCCCGGACTGCGAAGTGATTTTCTGATCTTTCAAACTTTTGTAGAATTGTACAAATCTTTCATCCAAAAATCGGCAAAAGTACCGATTATCGGAAAGAGCGGAAAAGAATATTCAAATTCTGCGATTTTTGTGTTATACTCTAAAGTACAAAAGACGGACTTTCGTTTTTTGACGGCATAAAGGAAAGGAGTTGTCACCAATGAAGTTCACTTTCAGCGAGAAAAAGATGGACTCCTCCGAGGAGCTGCGCGCCTATGCGATCAAAAAGATCGGCAAGCTCGACCGCTTCTTCAAGACCGAGGGCGAGGCCTATGTCACCTTCAGCATCGAGCGCGGCAGACATAAGGCTGAGATCACCATCCACAACAACGGTATCTACTACCGCGCGAGCGAAGTGACCAACGACATGTATGCCTCGGTCGATTCCGGCGTCGCCGCCATTGAGCGCCAGATTCGCCGGAACAAGACCCGCCTGGAGAAGAAGCTCAGAGAGGGCGTCATGGAGAAAGAAGTCCTGCCGGCCTATGAGCAGCCGTTGGAGGAAGAGCCGGACGATTTCAAGATCGTGCGCTCGAAGCGCTTCTCCATCAAGCCCATGTCTCCCGAGGAGGCCATTTTGCAGATGAACCTGCTGGAGCATGAGTGGTTTGTCTTCAAAAACATGGACGCGGATGAGGCTTTTTCCGTGGTCTACAAGCGCAAACAGGGCGGCTACGGTCTGATCTGCGACGACGGGCTGAATCTCGACTGATCTTTACCATTAAACGCCGGGGAGTTTTCCCCGGCGTTTTTATTTCGCTTGCCAAGGGGGGGCGGATGGTTTATAATATAATGAAAAATGAAAGCAACGAAAAGGAACACGCCATGAACGAAACGACCGGAACCGGAAAGCTCTATATCGTCGCCACGCCCATCGGCAACTCCCGCGACATGTCGCCCAGGGGCAGGCAGATTTTATCGGACGTGGACATCATCGCGGCCGAGGATACGCGCCGCTCCATGGTGCTGCTCGGCAAGCTGGAGATCCGCAACAAGCTGGTCTCCAACCATAAATTCAACGAGTACGGCAAGGCCAGGTACTTTATAGGCGAGATGCTCCAGGGAAAGAGCGTCGCCGTCATCACGGACGCGGGCACGCCCTGCATCTCCGACCCCGGAAACGAGCTCATCAAGGCCGCCGTGGAGGCGGGCATCCCGGTCATCGGCGTGCCCGGCTGCTGCGCCGCGGTGACGGCCCTGTCCGTGTCGGGCTTTGATCTGTCGAGCTTTCTGTTCTACGGCTTCTTTCCCCGGGAAAATGCCGAGCGCAGGAGGCTCCTGGAGAAGATGCGCCGCGGCGATACCCGCACCTTCGCCCTCTATGAGTCGCCCAAGCGCATCATGGAGCTGGTGGACTTCTTCATCGACAGCGAAGCCCGCTGCCGCCTGTGCCTGTGCAACGATCTGACCAAGCTCCATGAGATGAGCTTTCGCGGTACGCCCGCAGAGGTCAAGGAGCAGCTTCTCGCCAAGGGCAATTACGACAAGGGCGAGTACGCCGTCGTCGTGGAGATCGACGAGGACTATGTTTTCAACAAGCAGGAGCACACCGTCTCGGCCGAGGCCATGCTGGTCGACGCCATGATCGCGGGCGATCTCTCCGCCAAAGAGGCCGTCGCGGCGGTGCTCGGCGACGAGAACAACTCCTACAGCAAGAACGAGCTCAAGGCCGCGGCGCTGAATCTCAAGCGCCTCTTCGGTGGCTGAGATGGCGAAGATCACACAGGAGCTCGCCATTGTCCTGCCGACGCTCGGCAAGGCCGTCTTCTCCCAGCCGACCGGCAAGGACGGCCCGCAGAAGGTCGAGCTGCGCCCCGTGCTCATCAAAGGAGAGCGGCGCTACCAGGCGGAGAGCTTTCAAAACAGCAAGGCTTTCCATCAGAACTTTACCGACTTGGGTCTGCTCTCCTGGGCTGAGGAAAATCTGGAGGGCCGTTTCCGCCAGGTCTTGCTGAGCGCGGAGACGGAGAGCCGCCAGTACGTCCTAAAGCGCGACGGCAGCTATAAAAAAACAGGCGGCGCGGCCGTCCTGCCCCGCCCCGGCGGCGCGCAGGCGCACAACAGGGAGAAGGACTACCTCCTGCGCGAGGGGGAGAACATCCCGGCCCTGGTCGACCTCGGCGTGTTCACAAAGGACTTTTCCATCGTGCGCGCCAAGTATGACAAGTTCCGCCAGATCAACCGCTTTGTGGAGCTGGTCGATCAGGGCGTGCGGGACGAGAAGGCTGAGCGCATCCGCATCCTGGACTTCGGCTGCGGCAAGTCCTATCTGACCTTTATCCTGTACTACTACTTCGCCGTCCGCCGCGGCATGGAGACCGAGATCATCGGCTACGACCTCAAGGCGGACGTGGTGGCCCGCTGCAACGAGATCGCCGCGCGCTACGGCTATACGGGCCTGCGCTTCGAGGTCGCGGACGTGACGAAGGACAGACTCGCGGACACGGAGATCGACATGGTGGTCACCCTCCACGCCTGCGACACGGCGACGGACTACGCCCTGGCCTATGCGGTCAAACGCGGAGTTAAGCACATCTTCTCCGTGCCATGCTGCCAGCATGAAGTAAACCTCAGCATTCACAAGGGCGGGGAGCTGGATCTGCTGCTGGAGCACGGCATCATCAGGGAGCGCGTCTGCGCCCTGCTGACCGACTCCATCCGCGCGGCGGTGCTGGAGGACGCGGGCTACGAGGTAGATGTGATCGAGTTTGTGGACTTCGAGCACTCACCCAAAAACCTCATGCTCCGGGCAAACTTTACCGGCAGGCGCCGGAGCGGGAGCCGGGAGAGGGCGGAGGCCCTGCGCGCAGCCTACGGCTTTGAGCAGAGCCTTCTGGAGCTGATACCGCAAAAATAAAAAAGGGGAGAGGGGACGCCCATGGAAAGACTCAAACGCTGGCGCTTTCTGCAGCGGCTGATGCGCGGTTTCGTGGCGCGCCGCTTCAACATGACGGCGCAGCCCTGCCAGACGGACGGCCCCTGTCTCATCATCGCAAACCATGTGACGAACTGGGACCCCCTTCTGCTCGCGCTGAGCTTTCCGGAGCGCCCCGTGCGCTTCGTGGCGAGCGAGCATATCTTCCGTCACGGTTTCCTCTCAAAACTGCTTGAATGGCTGGTCGCGCCCATCCCGCGAAAAAAAGCGGCCTCCGGAGCGGACACGGTCATGGCGGTTCTGCGCGCATTAAAGGCGGGGGACACCGTCTGCCTCTTTGCCGAGGGGGACGCAAGCTGGGACGGCCTGACCCACCCTGTCTTCCCGGCGACGGGAAAGCTCGCGCGCATGGCGGGCGTCCCGCTTGTGACCTACCGCCTGGAGGGCGGCTATCTCAGCCTGCCGCGCTGGGCAAACTCCCGCCGCCTCGGCCGGATGCGCGGCGCGGCCGTCGGGATCTATTCCCCGGAGGAGCTGAAGGCCATGAAGGGCCCGGCGATCACGGCCCTCATCGACCGCGACCTGTACGAGGACGCCTTTGCCCTCCAGCGGACGGAGCATGTGCGCTTTCGGGGACAGAACCGGGCTGAGGGGATAGAGCGCGGCTTCTTTCTCTGCCCGAAGTGCGGAAAAATAGGGCGTGTCCGGGGCGTTGGGGAGCGCGTGCTCTGCGCCTGCGGCCTCGACCTTCTCTATACCGAGGAGGGCTTCTTCGACCCGCCCAACCCGGTGGCGACTCTCGCCGAGTGGGAGGCCGTGCAGCAGAGCGCCTTGAAGGACATCTGCGCAAAAGCGGACGGCCTGCTCTTCTCGGACGGGGATATGACCCTGCGCGAGATCGGCGCCGGCCACCGCGAGACCCTGCTCGGGCGCGGAGAGCTCCGACAGTACCCCGACGCCATTGAGCTCGGCGGACAGCGCATTCCGCTCTCGGAGATCGACAGCATGGCCATGGTCAAGGCCGGGATGCTGCTCTTCTCCGTCGGGGACCGCTATTTTGAAATCCGCGCGGCGGGCGGGGCCTGCCTGAGAAAATACCTGTTGGTCTGGCAGAACGCCGTGGCCTGAAACCGGAGGAAAGCATGGACTATTCTGCCGCAAACACGTCCCTTTGGAACATTGTCATACAGCTCGGCCAGATCGCGGGCGCGATTTTGCTGTGCAACATGCTGCGCAACCGCGTCAGGCTCATCCGCAATGCCATGATGCCCGTGGCGGTCATGGCGGGCTTTCTGCTGCTCGCGCTCAAATATACGGGCCTCATACATATCGACGGGGAGATCATGGAGATCCTGGTCTACCACGGTATCGCCCTGGGCTTCATCGCCATGTCCCTGCGCGTGCCGAACAAGGCGGCAAACCAGACTGACCACGCCGCCCTCAAGTCCGGCGTCATCATTGTGAGCTCCTACATGGTGCAGGGCGTGATCGGCCTTGTCATCAGCATCACCCTCGGCTATACCCTGTTGCCTGGACTTTTCAAGGCCTCCGGCCTGCTGCTGCCGATGGGCTTCGGCCAGGGCCCCGGCCAGGCCAACAACGTGGGCACCAGCTATCAGAACCTGGGCTTTGCCGGCGGGCGCAGCTTCGGCCTCGCCATCGCGGCGGCGGGCTATCTCTGCGCCTGCGTCGTGGGCGTCATTCTGCTCAACGTCCTGGCAAGGCGCGGCAGTCTCAAGCCCTCGAAGAGGGCGAGCGACGACGATCTCGCCGTCGGCTTCTTCCAGGATCGAAACGAGCTGCCCGTGGCCGACTCGGTGGACAGACTGTCCGTGCAGCTTGCGATGGTGCTTGTGACCTATCTTGTCACCTATCTCGCCACATGGGGGCTGACCGCGGGTATTGCGGCTCTGTCGGAGGGCCTTGCGAGAACGGTCAACACTCTGCTCTGGGGCTTTAACTTCATCATCGGCTCGGCCATCGCGGTGCTGCTGCGGGCCCTCCTGGAGAAGGGGAGACAGAGCGGCCTTATCGAGCGGCAGTATCAGAACAACTATCTCTTAAACCGCATTTCCGGCTTCTTCTTTGACATCATGATCGTTGCCGGCGTCTCCTCCATCAATATCGAGGATCTGAGCGGCCTGTGGGTTTACTTCCTCCTCATGGCCGTCAGCGGCGGCGTCTTCACCTGGCTGCACCTCAAGCACGTGTGCCGCTGGGCCTATCCCGATTATTATTACGAGGGCCTCATCTCCATGTACGGCATGATGACCGGCACCATCTCCTCCGGCATCCTCCTGCTGCGGGAGATCGACAGCGACTTTAAGACCCCGGCCGCCAACAACCTTGTCAGCGGCAGCAGCGTCGGCATCATCCTGGGCGCGCCGGTTTTGGTGCTGGTGAGTCTGGCCGCCCGCTCCGACCTCATGGCCATTGCGGTCTGCGCGATCGCGGCCGTCTACCTCGCGCTCCTGCTCCTGGTTCTGCACCGTCTGAGCTTTGGAAATGGGCGCAGCAGGCAATAACCCCGGCTGATTCTGATTATTTAAGATAGAGAAGGAGAGACCGCAATGGACAACAGACTGGAGCGCTTTTCCACAAACCTGGAGAAGACGGCCTCCGCGATCATCCTGATTCTCACCCTTGCGTTTATCCTTGGACTTACGGCCGCGGCCTTCTGGGAGACCAGCATCTTGAACACGGAGGATGCCTCCGGTGAGAATATCGTGTTCTACGACGATAACGTGTTTCTGAATATCATTATCCTCTCCCTCCTCCTGTCGTCGGCCTACCTGTTTTTCCGCCACTGTGACGGGATACGCGTCCGGCGGATGGAATACGCCCTGCTGTTCTGGACCTTCGCCCTCGGGACGGCCTATATCGCCACCACGAAGCTGCGCGCGCCGAGCTACAGCGACTCCTTCCTCGTCACCTATGGGGCGCAGCGCGCGGCAGTGGGGGATTATTCCATCCTGTCCGAGAACTATTTTCACCGTTTCCCGTTCCAGCTCGGCTATGTGCTGTATTCGGAGATTTTCTTCCGCCTCATGGCGCTTTTTCTGCGCAGCGCGCCGGAGGGCTACGCCGTGCTCGCCCTGCAGGAGCTGAACCTCTTCTGGCTGATTCTGCAATACCACGCCCTCATTGAGATCACGGGGCTGCTGTTTAAGGATGAGCGCATCCGCAAGCTGCTGATCCTGCTGCTCTTCTTCTGCTTTCCTCCGCTGTTGACCCTGCCGTTTCTCTACGGAAACGTCCCCGCCTATTCCTGCGGCATCTGCGCGGTATGGATGATGCTGCTGTTTATCAAAAAGGGCAAGACGAGATACGGCGTGCTCTGCGCCCTGCTGCTGGCCCTCGCGGTCACGCTCAAGCTCAACCTGCTGATCTTCTGCGCGGCGGTGGGCGGGGCCTGGATCGTGATGCTGCTGAAAAAGCCCACGCTCAAATCCCTGCTGTGCCTGCTTTTTGCCGCGGCCTGTGTCTTTACGATCCCGAAGCTGCCGCAGAAAATCTACGAAAAGGGGATAGGCGTAGACTACGGCGACGGCATCCCCATGATCGCCTGGATGGCCATGGGCTTTAACGAGGGCTACGCTGCGCCGGGCTGGTATAACGCGGCCTACACGGTGGAGTCCTTCGAGAAAAACGGCCGAGACAGCGCCGCTACCGCGGCCCAGGCGAGAGAGGTCGTCGCGCAGCGCCTGCGTGAGTTCCTGCGCGAGCCGTCCTCTATGTTTACCTTCTTCTCGCTAAAGCTGCGCAGCCAGTGGAACGAGCCGAGCTACGGCTCCCTCTGGCTCAATCAGGTGTACCCGAGCTACGGCAAGAAGGGCTTTTTGTACGATTTCTTCTGCGGCAGCGGGACAAGGCGCACCTTCGGCACCATGAACCAGTTTCAGCAGTTTGTCTTCCTTGGCCTGCTGTTCGGTCTGATCCGCCTGTGGAAAAAGAAAGATCTGCTGCGCTGCCTGCTGCCGCTGATTTTGCTGGGCGGGCTTCTCTACCATCTGCTGTTTGAGGCCAAGAGCCAGTATGCCCTGCCGTATTTCTCCCTGATGCTGCCCATCGCGGCCTACGGGCTGTTCACTGTTTTCAGAAAGGTCGAAAGCTGCCCATGAAGACGGACAAGCTGCGCGCCCTGTGGCGGGACTGGCGGACGCCGTTCTGCTCGGCGCTGATCGCGGGCCTGCTCGCCCACGGCTACGCCTTTGCCAACAAGCTCTTGAACCATGACGAGATCGAGTCCCTCTTCGGCAAAGGCGCGACCGTGACCTCCGGCCGCTGGGGACTGGAGCTCGTCAAGGTTCTGTTTCCCGACTGGTCCATGCCCTGGATCTACGGGATTTTGAGCCTGCTGCTGATCTCAGTGGCCTGCTGCCTGATCCTCTCCGTGCTCGACATCCGCAGCGCTCCCATGCGCGTCGCGCTCCCCGCGATCATCACGAGCTTTCCGGCCCTCACGGGGGTCTTCTGCTTCATGTTCACCTCCAGCGCCTACGCCTGGTCCTTCGGCCTCGCGGTGTTGGCGGTGTTCCTGTTTTGTAAGGGCGGACTGCGGCGGACGCTTTTGGGCGCGGTGCTGCTGGTGCTCGCCCTGGGCATCTACCAGGCGTATATCTCCCTCGCCGCAAGCCTCCTGCTGCTGGTGATGATACGCGACACACTGGACGGGGAGAAGCCCGTCTTTGAGATCGTGCGCTTCGGCGTCAAGGCCCTGGCGATGCTGCTGGGGGCGGTGGCGCTGTACTATCTCATCACCCTGCTCGTCCTGCGCGTGACGGGCGCGGCCTTCAACAGCTATGTGACCGAGAACGTCAACGGCGCGGTGAGTCTGCCGCGGCGCGTCCGCATGGCCTATGACGCCTTTACTTACATCTTCAGCTTCCGAAACTTCTCGCTCATCACGTCTGAGGCCTCGCGCTATCTGCACATCGCCCTTCTGGGCCTTACCCTCGCGGCGCTGGCGGGACTTGCGCTCAGGGGGCGCCGGGTGTTAAACGCCGCCCTGCTCGCGGTGCTGGTGCTGCTTCTGCCGCTGAGCATCTGCTGCATGTTCCTCATCATGTCGCAGGAGTCGATTCACACGCTGGTCATGTACAGCTTTGTGTGCGTCTATCTGCTGATGGGGTTAGCTGCTGAGCGGGTGAAGGGCGGCGCGAAGTGGCTGTGTCTGCCGCTCTGCCTTGTGGTGCTCGGCAACGTGTATTTTGCCAACAAGTGCTATCTCAAAATGACCCTGCAATATGAAAACGCACGGGCCTTCTATACCGTGCTCGCCTCCCGGGTGGAGAGAACCGAGGGCTTTGACGAAGACTGCGCCCTCGCCGTCATCGGGCGGCAGGACAATCTGCTGCACAGCTTCCCGGAGCTCGACACCGAGCTCTTTATGGGCGTGAACCGGGACCTTGTGAACATCTATTCCCGGGAAAACCTCATCCGCTATTACCTCGGCCTCGACATCCCCTTTGCGGACGAGGCGGAGCTTGCAGAGCTCGCGGAGGACCCGCGCGTGCTCGCCATGGCGGAGTATCCATACGACGGCTCGGTGCAGAAAATCGACGACAGGATCGTGGTGAAATTCGGGTGAGAAAGATAGGCTTATCCCTGCTCGCCGCGCTGCTCTCTCTGATGCTGGGCGGCTGCGGGAAAGAAAGCGCGGCGGACAAGACCGTCGTGATCCTGGACACGGCTCCGACGCCCGCACCCACCGCCGAAGCCGCCGTCTCTGACGGGGACTGGTACGGCTGGTGGAAGATGGACCACTGCAAGGGCGACTGGGCGCACATGTACGGCTATTACTGGGACTGCTGCGCCGTGCTTTCCGAGGCGGACGGCGTGCTCAAGCTCCTGCTCTGGGACGAGGACATGCCCCGCGACAACTGCCTCAGCGAGGCGCGGCTTTCGCGGGACGGCGGCGCGCTGCGCTGCGCGGGCGGCAGCTTTCTCGACCGGGAGCTCAGTCCCTCCGACTGGACCATCACCGAGAGGGAGGACGCCTGCGGAACGCTTTTGACCATCGAAGGGGAGTACCAGGCCGTCGGCAAGGGCGGCTTTCACTATGTGATCTATCTGCGCCCGTGGGGAAGTCGCTGGCCCGGCAGCGCGGACGAGCAGCCCTTTTATTACGGGAGCTGGTATCTGCCGATGATCGAAAAGGGCGAGACCATGCCGGACGTGATCGGCAATAAGGAAACAGAAGGGGAGAAGTCAGCATGAATAGCATGAACTTTGTAGACCTGCACTGCGATACCCTGCTGAGCTTGCAGCAGGAGGGCTGCGGGCTGGAGGCCGCGCCGGGGCATATAAGCCTTCATAAGCTCCGCGCGGGCGGGGCGCTTTTGCAGTGCTTTGCGGCCTTCATCCCGACCCACGACTGCGCGGAGAAATATCACATCACGCAGGACCCGTGGGACTTCTTCCTCGCCCAGGCGGCCCTCTTTGAGCGGGAGGCCGCCCGCTTTCCCGACGCGCTGCGCCCCGTGCGCGCCATGGCGGACATCGAACAAAACCGAAAGCGCGGCTTCGTCTCCGCCATGCTCACCGTGGAGGACGGCGTCGGCCTCGACGGAAAGATCGAACGCCTGCATACCATGTATGAGCTCGGCGTGCGCATGATCGCCCTCACCTGGAACTATGAAAACAGCCTCGGCTATCCCAATTCTCCCGACCCGGCCCTGCACGGAAAGGGGCTCAAGGACTTCGGCCTTGAGGTCATCGACCGGATGGGGCAGCTCGGCATGCTTGTGGACGTGTCCCACCTCTCCGAGGGCGGCTTTTGGGATGTCGCGCGGGAGAGCAAAAAGCCCTTTATCGCCTCCCACTCCTGCGCCCGCGCCCTCTGCGATCACCCCCGCAACCTCACGGACGGGCAGCTCCGCGCCCTGGGCGACGCGGGCGGCGTGTGCGGCGTGAACTTCTACGCCCGCTTTCTGCGGGAAAACGCGGAGCATACCGCAAACGACGACATCCTGCGCCACATGGCCCATATCGCGGACAAGGCCGGCATGGAGGCCGTGGCCCTCGGCTCCGACTTTGACGGGATCGACTGCACCCTCGAGCTGGGCGATTATACCGGCCTGCCCGCCCTCGCGGAGCGGATCGCCGACCGCTTCGGTTCGGACGCGGCGGAAAAAATCTGCTGTCAAAACGCCCTGCGTGTTTTCGCGGATGTGATCGGATAAGCCTATGGAATACGGAAGCGAATTTGACCTCAACGCAAACCGCCCTTTTTTGGGCGAGAATCCTGTCCCGGAGAGCTGGCAGCTTTTCCGCAGCGGGCGGGACGCGCTGAAGGCCTTCGCGCGCCTCGCGGGGAAGCGGCGGGTTTTCCTGCCCGCCCTCTGCTGTGAATCGATGCTCCTGCCCTTCGCGCAAAACGGCTATGAGCTGGGTTTCTACCGCCTGCGGGAGGATCTGAGCGCGGATGAGGACGACCTTCGCTTAAGGCTCACAGATGACGCCGTCCTGCTCTATATGCGCTACTTCGGCGTGAAGCCCTTCTCGGACGCCTTTTTGGAGAGCCTGCGCCGGGAGAAGCCGGGGCTTGTCTTCCTCGAGGACAGGACACACGACATCCTGGTGCGCCGGGAGAAGGAGGGCTTTACCCCCGACGGCACGGCGGCGAGTCTGCGCAAGTGGACGGCGCTGCCGGAGGGCGGGATGCTGGACACCCGACTCGGCCTTTATGCGGCCGGGACGGACGCGCGCTACGGCGATCTGCGCTCTGAGGCTATGGAGATAAAGAGCCGCTTTTTGGAAAGCGGCGATATGGCCCTGCGCGAGACGTACACGGAGCTCTTTCACCGGGCCGAGGCCGTGCTGGACGAGAGCGGGGAGCCCTTCACCATGCGCCCTCCATATCGGGAGCTGCTGCGCGGCGTCGACTTTGACAAAATCCTCGCCGCGCGTCGGCGGAATCTGGCAAGACTGCAAGTACGCCTCGCCCCGCTGATAACGGCCGGGACGATACGGCCCATGACCCCGGCCCCGGAGCGCAGCGGCCTGTATCTTCCGATCCTGGTTCAAAACCGGGACGCCGTGCAGCGCGTGCTCTTCAGCCGGAAAATCTACTGCCCCTCGGCCATCTGGCCAGAGCCGAAGGCGGTCTCCGGCGTCTGCCCGGTGAGCCGTCACATCACGGAGCACATGATCGCCGTGCTCTGCGACCAGCGCTACACGGAGGCGGACATGGATTACCTCGCGGACAATCTGATTGAAGCATTAACGGAGGATACCTGACATGTACATTGACCCCACCGTCTACACCGGCAGACCCGCGGACAGGCGCGCCGACAAGGAGGAGCGCTGCTATGCGCTGCTGGACAGTCTCGGCGTCTCCTATACCCGTGTCGACCACGACCATGCAGACACCATTGAGGCCTGCCATGAGATCGAAAAGCTCCTGGGCTGCGAGATCTGCAAGAACCTCTTTCTCACAAACCGCCAGATGACCGAGCTTTGGCTGCTGCTCATGCCGGGGGACAAGCCCTTCAAGACAAAGCTGCTGTCAAAGCAGATCGGCTCGGCCCGCCTGTCCTTCGCCACGCCCGAACAGATGCTGGACGTGCTGGACATCACCCCCGGCTCGGTCAGCGTGCTGGGCCTGATGAACGACAGAGAGAACAGGGCGCGCCTGCTCATCGACCGCGATCTTTTAAAGCAGGAGGCCATCGGTATGCACCCCTGTCTCAACAGCTCGTCCCTGCGCGTCAGCACCTCGGATCTGCTGGAAAAAATCATCCCCGCCATGGGCCACGCGCCGACCTTCGTCGACCTGCCCTGGGAAGCGGAATGATTGGAAATATCGCGGGTTAAAATCGCCCCCCCTGTGGCATCACGTGTACGGGAAGATCATGGGAATCTTTCAACTCTTAATAGCGCCATAAGGCGCGCAGAGGTTCTTGCATGAGACGTGTTTTCTGTGTTTTAGGCTGAAATTTTATGAAGAAATAAACAAATGCCAGAGGCTGATGGGATGCTCCGTCAGCCTCTGACATTTGTTTATTTAGTATTCTCAATTCTCAAAACAGCCCGCTGATGACGCCGTTTTCGTCGACGTCGATCTTCTCGGCGGCGGGGACCTTTGGCAGCCCCGGCATGGTCATGATGTCGCCGGTCAGGACCACGATGAAGCCCGCACCGGCGGAGACCTTGACGTTCTTCACCGTGACGGTGAAGTCCTCGGGCGCGCCGAGCTTTGTCGGGTCGTCGGTGAAGCTGTACTGCGTCTTGGCGATGCAGACGGGGAGCCTGTCATAGCCCAGGGCCGTCAGCTCGTCAATCTGCTTCTGCGCGGCGGGCAGGACGCTGACGCCCTTGCCGCCGTAGACGCGCGTGACCACGGCCTCGATCTTCTCCGTGATGCTGCCGCCCAGCTCATAGGAGAAGCGGAAGTCGCCCTTCTCCTCCTCGCACAGGCGCACGACCTCGCGTGCAAGCGCCTCGCCGCCCTTGCCGCCCTCGGCCCAGACCGTGGAGAGCACGGTGTTGACGCCGAGCTCACGGCATTTTTTGATGATGAAGTCGATCTCCGCGTCCGTGTCGGTGGGGAAGCGGTTGACCGCCACCACGCAGGGCAGGCCGTAGACGCTGCGGATGTTGGACACATGGCGCAGCAGGTTCGGCACGCCCTTCTCGAGCGCGGCGAGATCCTCCGTGCCGAGGGCGTTCTTGGGCAGGCCGCCGTGCATTTTGAGCGCGCGCACGGTGGCGACGATAACCACCGCGTCCGGCGTGAGCCCCGCCATACGGCACTTGATGTCGAGGAATTTCTCCGCGCCGAGGTCCGCTCCGAAGCCGGCCTCCGTGACCGTGTAGTCGCCGAGCTTGAGCGCCATGCGTGTCGCCATCACGGAGTTGCAGCCGTGGGCGATGTTGGCGAAGGGGCCGCCGTGGACAAAGGCGGGCGTGCCCTCGAGCGTCTGGACGAGGTTGGGCTTGAGCGCGTCCTTCAGGAGAGCGGCCATCGCCCCGACAGCCTTGAGATCGGCGGCGGTGACGGGCTTGCCCTCATAGCTGTAGCCCACGATGATGCGGCCGAGACGCTCCTTGAGATCGGTGATGGAGGAGGCGAGGCAGAACACCGCCATGATCTCGCTTGCCACCGTGATGTCAAAGCCGTCCTCGCGCGGGGTGCCGTTGGCCTTGCCGCCGAGACCGTCCACCACAAAGCGCAGCTGCCTGTCGTTCATGTCCACGCAGCGCTTCCAGGTGATGCGCCGCGGGTCGATGTGCAGGCTGTTGCCCTGCTGAATGTGGTTGTCCAGCATGGCGGCCAGCAGATTGTTGGCCGCGCCGATGGCGTGAAAGTCGCCGGTGAAGTGGAGATTGATGTCCTCCATCGGCACGACCTGGGCGTAGCCGCCGCCGGCAGCGCCCCCTTTTATGCCGAAGACGGGGCCGAGGGACGGCTCGCGCAGGGCGACGGTCACGTCCTTGCCGATGCGCCTGAGCCCGTCGGCGAGCCCGATGGTCGTGGTGGTCTTGCCCTCGCCCGCCGGGGTGGGGGTGATGGCCGTCACGAGGACCAGCCTGCCGTTTTCTCTGTCGGTCTCGCGCAGGAGGGCGGGGTCGACCTTCGCCTTCCAGCGCCCGTACTGCTCCAGATACCGCTCGTCAATATGCGCGCGCGCGGCGATCTCCTGAATGGGGCGCAGCTCACACGCCTGGGCGATCTCAATGTCGGATTTATATGCCATGAAAGGACCTCCGGTTTACATAATTAGTGGTGGAACAGCCTCATGCCGGTGAAGGCCATGACCATGCCATAGCGGTTCGCCGTCTCGATCACATGGTCGTCCCGGATAGACCCGCCCGGCTCCGCAATGTACTGCACGCCGGACTTGCGGGCGCGTTCCACATTGTCACCGAAGGGGAAGAAGGCGTCGGAGCCGCAGGTCACGCCGCTCTGGGTGGCAATCCAGGCTTTCTTCTCCTCGGCCGTCAGCGGCTCGGGCCTGACCTTGAAGAGCCGCTGCCACTCGCCCTCGCGCAGCACGTCCTCATACTCGTCGGAGGTGTAGACGTCGATGGCGTTGTCGCGGTCGGGCCTGCGGATGCCGTCCACAAACCGGAGGCCAAGCACCTTCGGATGCTGGCGCAAAAACCAGTTGTCGGCCTTCTGCCCGGCCAGGCGCGTGCAGTGGATGCGGCTCTGCTGGCCCGCGCCCACGCCGATGGCCTGCCCGTCCTTGACGTAGCAGACGGAGTTGGACTGGGTATATTTGAGCGTGATGAGGGCAACGATCATGTCGATCTTCGCCTGCTCGGGCAGTTCCTTATTCTCGGTGACGATGTTTTGCAGAAGACTCTCGTCGATTTTGAAGTTGTTGCGTCCCTGCTCGAAGGTCACGCCGAAGACGTCCTTGCGCTCCTGAACGGCGGGGACATAGGCGGGGTCAATCTGCACGACGTTGTAATTGCCCTTCTTCTTGGTCTTGAGGATGGCGAGCGCTTCCTCGGTATAGCCCGGGGCGATCACGCCGTCGGAGACCTCGTCCTTGAGATAGGCGGCGGTCGCGGCGTCGCAGACCTCGCTCAGCGCGGCCCAGTCGCCGTAGGAGCATAGGCGGTCAGCCCCGCGCGCGCGGATATAGGCGCAGGCGATGGGGGACAGCTCCGCCCCCTCGGCCACGAAATAGATGCGCCGATCCGTCTCGCTCAGCGGCAGGCCGACGGCGGCCCCGGCGGGGGAGACGTGCTTGAAGGACGCGGCGGAGGGAAGCCCGGTGGCCTCCTTGAGCTCCCTGACAAGCTGCCAGGAGTTGAGCGCGTCGAGAAAGTTGATGTAGCCGGGGCGGCCGTTCAGCACCGTGACCGGCAGCTCCGCGCCGTCCCTCATAAAAATGCGCGCGGGCTTCTGATTGGGATTGCAGCCGTATTTCAGTTCAAATTCTGTCATCGCTCAGTCCCCCAGATTTTTATTGAAGAGCTTGACCTGCCCGTGTACATTCGCGTACAGCGAGACCTTGTTGTCTTGGTTCAAAGCCTCCCAGACAGCCTCTGGCTCCGGCATGTCGATGGGAAGCGGCTCGCCCGAAAAGCTCGGCAGGGGAGAGCCGTCCCCCTCATAGGTGCTGATGAAATAGCCCCTGCCCTCATCGCAGCCCTCATAGTCGTAGAAGCAGCGCAGGCAGCGCCCGTCCACACGCTTGAGAACGGAGAGGGAAAAGCTGCCGTCGGCGTTCAGGATGGCGGAGATGCGCGGCGTATAATTGGGCTCGTCCGGCTCGTACTCCCGCGTCGCAAGGGCCTTGCGGAAGTCGCCCATGTCGCGGATGGTGTCGGTCTGATCGCCGTTTGTGACGATGAGCCTGTCGCCCATGCTGCGCACGGGGTGGTAGATGATGAGACTCGGGTCGCGCAGCTTCGCGGGGTCATGCGCCTCGGTGCGGATACCGTCGTCGGTCAGGGAAAAGATACGGTTGCGGCTGTTCTCACTGCGGCCCATAATGAAGTAGTAGACGCGATCCCTGCCCACGGCGATGCCACGCCCGGGATAGGGGTTGCTCCTCAGAAAAGCCAGAAAATCCGTCATACGCTGCGCTCCCTTCTCAATGGATTACTTGATCGCCGGCGAGGTGTCCTTCTGGATGACGTCGTGCGCGCCGCCCTCGACAATGGAGGTCGGGGAGACCAGCGTCAGCACGGCCTTCTCCTGAAGCTCCGGAATGCTCATGGCGCCGCAGTTGCACATGGCGTGGCGCACCTTGCTGAGCGTGAGAGCGACGTTATCCTTGAGCGAGCCCGCATAGGGGACGTAGGAGTCCACGCCCTCCTCAAAGCTGAGCTTCTTGTCGCCGCCCATGTCGTAGCGTTGCCAGTTGCGCGCGCGGGCCGAGCCCTCGCCCCAGTATTCCTTGTAGTAGGTGCCGCCGATGTTGACCTTGTTGGTGGGGCTCTCGTCAAAGCGGGCAAAGTAGCGTCCCAGCATCACGAAGTCCGCGCCCATGGCGAGGGCCAGGGTGATGTGGTGGTCGAAGACGATGCCGCCGTCGGAGCAGACCGGGATATAGACGCCCGTCTCCTCAAAATATTTATCTCTCTCGGCGCAGACCTCAATGAGGGCGGTGGCCTGTCCGCGGCCGATGCCCTTTGTCTCGCGCGTGATGCAGATGGAGCCGCCCCCGATGCCGACCTTCACAAAGTCGGCCCCGCAGTCGGCGAGGAAGCGGAAGCCCGCCGCGTCCACGACGTTGCCCGCGCCGACCTTGACGGTATCGCCGTAGTGCTCGCGGATCCACCCGAGGGTGAAGCGCTGCCAGTCGGTGTGACCCTCGGAGGAGTCGATGCACAGCACGTCTGCCCCGGCCTCGAGCAGGGCGGGGACGCGGGTCTCATAGTCTCGGGTGTTGATGCCCGCGCCGACCACATAGCGCTTGTGGGCGTCCAGCAGCTCGTTCGGGTTCTGCTTGTGGCTCTCGTAGTCCTTGCGGAAGACGAAGTAGCACAGGCGGCCGTCGTCGTCGATGATGGGCAGGGAGTTGAGCTTGTGCTCCCAGATGATGTCGTTGGCCTCCTTGAGCGTGGTGCCCTCCTTGGCCCAGATCAGCTTTTCAAAGGGCGTCATAAAGCTCACGACCGGCGTGCTCGGGTCCATGCGGCTGACGCGGTAGTCGCGGCTCGTCACCACGCCGACGAGCTTGCCCTCGGCGGTGCCGTCCTCGGTGACGGCGATGGTGGAGTGGCCGGTCTTCTCCTTGAGCGCCAGCACGTCACGCAGGCAGCTGCCGGGGCCGAGGTTTGAGTCGCTGCGCACAAAGCCCGCCTTGTAGCTCTTGGCGCGCTTGACCATGGCGGCCTCGTCCTCCACGCTCTGGGAGCCGTAGATGAAGCTGACGCCGCCCTCGGTGGCGAGAGCCACAGCCATGCGGTCACCGGAGACGGACTGCATGATGGCGGAGACCATGGGGATGTTCATGGTGATCGCGCTCTCCTCCTGTCCCTTGCGGAACTTCACAAGCGGCGTCTTGAGGGAGACCTTCTCGGAGCGGCAGGTGATGGGCGTATAGCCGGGGATCAGCAGGTACTCGTTAAAGGTATGGCAGGGTTCGTTGATGATTCTGGCCATGGTCGTATTCCTTTCAAATTATAAAAATTACTTGAGTCCGATGACATCCCCGTAGGCGCGGACGGCGTTGCGCACGCAGTCCTCGCAGGAGCAGAGCACCGTGCCCGTGTCGCGGCCCTTGAGATCCTTGCAGAGTATGGCTCCGCAGCGGGTGCGGAAGTTGTCGTTGAGCTGTCTCGCGATTTTTCCGTTGCCGCCCTCAAGACGCAGACCGCCCGCGAGCCCCGCGCCGACAAGCGCGCCGCAGGTCCCCTCCATGTTGCCCATGCCGGAGCCGAAGAGAGAGCCGAGCTTGGCAAGCTCATCCGGGCTCATGCCTGTCTGGTCCGCCAGCGCCAGCAGCACGGCGATGCAGCAGTTGCAGGAGCGCTTGTAAACGGCCCCCTGTTCGGCGCGTTCTTCAATGGTCATTGTGGTGTACCTCCATTTTTTTCATCAGTATAACATGAGGGCTCAAAAAGTCAAGAAACGGCGTGCGAAAAGAGCAAAAGGGACGGGGTATTCTGTCCTCGGCAAGTTCAAAAGACTGCGCGAGAGAGACAAATCTATATCAGCATTCATTTCAAACTGTCAAATACTTCAAAGCATATCGCGCTCGCTGCGGCACATGATAAGGTCGGGCGAACGAGTCCCAAAACGATGAAAAGGAGATGGCAGCATGTCTACCAACAACAGCAATCATCTTGTCAACCCCGCCGCGCGCGAGGCCATGGATAAGTTCAAAATGGAAGCCGCGGCTGAGGTCGGCGTCAACCTGAAGAACGGTTACAACGGCGAGCTCACCAGCCGTCAGGCTGGTTCCGTCGGCGGTCAGATGGTCAAAAAGATGATCGAAGCCTACGAGAACGGCATGAAGTAAACACAGCCTCATAACGGGATGCGGAACAGTTTTCGGACTGCTCCGCATTTCTTTATTTTGCTCAATTTGCTCTGCGTTTATATGCCGATTTTCGGTTTTGCGCTGTGAACGATCGGATCATCAGTCCGAAAAGAACTGGCGTTCAGGAAAGCGGCAGAAAAATGATCATTATTTATGCATCATCCAATGTTTGTTTGTTGACAGAAAGGTGTAAAAAGTTGTAATATAACAAAATGTAGGAAACTGCCCGAAAACGTCTTAAGGTGATACTGTATGGGAAAGCATCTCGCGCCGAAACCAAAGCACGAGCTGAATTTCATATTGAACAGAGCAAACCGTGCTTCCGGGCAGACTGCGTCCGCACATGCGGCAAGGGGAAAGAGGGAAGCATCGGCCCCTGAGAGCAGAAGGGAAGCGCGAATCCCCGAGACCAAAAGGGAAGCCCCTGCGCGACGGGGCGCAGGGAGGGCGCCTGCCGAGCGGCCTCGCTTCAAGCTCCCGAAGCTGAGCGCGCCCCGCATAAAACTCCCGCAGCGCCTGCCCTCCATGGGACGCTTCTCATGGCTTTTCCCGCTGCTCGCCGCGCTGCTGCTGATCGCGCTGCGCTTTGTCCCGCTTGAGGGCTGGATGATCCCGGCAGCCTGGGCCGTACCCGCCCTGCTTGCCCTCATGGAGCACGCGGCGGACGCCTTTGAGAATATCCGCGGCGGACGTTATCTGAACAACGCGCTCTTCACCTGCCTTTCCGCCTTGCTGCTTTTTGCCACGGGGCTGTATACGGAGGCGGTGCTGCTGCTGGTTCTCACGTCTCTTACGGGACACCTGGAAAAGAGTCTCCACGACAGGAGCCAGGAGAACCTGGATAAGGTGATGGAGATCCTTCCGACTCATGCCGTGCTTGTCACCGACGTGGGGTTTGAGCGCGTAGACCCTGCGGCGGTCAGCGTCGGGGACATTCTGCTTGTCCGCGCAGGGGAGAGAATCCCGCTGGACGGCGTCGTGACCGAGGGCATCTCCACCATTGACACCGTCGCCGTATCCGGCCAGCGTTCGCCCTGGGCGGTCAATACGGGCTACAAGGTCTACTCCGGCTGCCGCAACCTGACGAGCGACATCAAGATCAGGGTCTCGCGACCTTACGAGCAGTCGACCGTGCGTAAGCTGACGCGCCTGGCCGCGGCGGCGACCGACTTTCCCTCCGAACAGGAGAACACCGTCAGGCGTTTTCTGTTCTGGTATCAGTGCGCCGCGCTGGCGCTGGCGCTGCTGCTGGGCGTTATCCTTCCGATTTTCCGCGGAAACTGGATCGTATGGCTGCGCCGCGCCGCCGTGCTGCTCATCGCGGCACGCGCCGTGACGGAGTGCTTCGGCATCCCGCTTCTGTACCGCAGGGCGCTGTCGACCGCGGAAAAGCTCGGCGTCTTCTCCAAGGGTGAGGACTGTCTGGAGGCCATGGCCAGAGCTGAGACGGTCATCTTCGACAAGACCGGCACGATCACCGAGGGCCGCTACGCCGTGACGGACGTCTACCCCGTGAAGATGAGCGAGAGACAGCTTTTGACGATCGCCGCCACCGCGGAGAGCTTTTCGCGCCATCCCATCGCCGCCGCGATCCGCGAGGCCGCCGGCAAGCTGGACGAGAGGGTCATCCGCGCCGTCAAGATCCGGGATTACCCCGGGCGGGGCATCAGCGCTTTCCTCGGCAGCCATCAGGTCTATGTCGGCAACGCCGCGCTCCTGGAGGAGCACGGGATCAAATACAACATCCCCGCGCGGCCCGGCACCGCGATCCACGTCTCGGTGGACGAGCGCTACTGCGGATACATCCTCGTCACCGACAAGGTCAGGCGGCGCGCCTTCGACGCGCTGGAGAGCCTGCGTGTCGGCGGCGTCAAAAAACTGGTTCTTCTGACGGGCGACGTGTTCTCGGTTGCGCGCCCCATCGCCTCCCGCCTCAACTTCGATATGCTCCGCGCGGAGCTTAAGCCGGAGGAGAAGGCAAAGGCGGTCGGATACCTGATGAATAATAAAGGCCAGCGCTCCACCATCGCCTTTGTCGGAGAGGGAGAGAACAGCGGCAAGATCATGTCCGGGGCGGACGTGGGCATCGCCATGGGCTCGCTGGGCTCTGACGCGGCGCTCGCTCGTGCGGACGTGCTGGTTATGGACCGGGACATCTTCAAGATTCCGAAGACGCTCGCCATCTCCCGCCAGGTATACCGCGCTGCTCTGGTCAATCTCGGGGTGGGCTTCGGCACAAACGCGGTCATCGCGCTCTTCGGCGCGCTGGGCGTTTTCTCGCCTCTCGCCGCTGTGATCGCGAGCGCTGCGTGCTGTCTGCTCCTGCTCGGCAACAGCCTGAGAATCAAATAGGAACTGCGATTTATGAACACCTACGATTTTGATAAAACGATATTTTACCCGGACAGCTCCGCCTGCTTCTTCCGCTTCTGCCTGCGGCGCTATCCCTCGGCGCTCCTGCCGACGCTGCCGAAAAGCCTGCGCATGGCGCTGCGCTACCGAAGGGGAGAGGTCAGCGCCCGGGAGCTCAAGCAGCAGCTCTTCTCCTTCCTGTCGGAGATACGGGATATCGACGAAGCGGTGGCCGCTTTCTGGCGCAAAAACGAGAGGCGCATCGGGGCCTGGTATCTGGCCCAGAAGCGCAGCGACGATCTGATTCTCTCCGCCTCGCCCCGCTTTCTGCTCCAGCCGATCTGCGACAAGCTGGGCGTCCGGCTGATCGCGACCGAGATGGACAGCCGCAGCGGGCGCATCAGCGGTGAAAACTGCCACGACCACGAGAAGGTGCGGCGCTTCTACAGTCTGCATCCCCACGGCCGCACGGAAGCCTTTTATTCCGACTCCCTCACCGACAGCCCCATGGCCGACATCGCGGATAGAGCTTTTTTGGTCAAGAAGCATCGGCTGTTCCCCTGGCCCGGGAAAAAATAGAATAATCGGTTTTCAACAGAGCTTTGCTTTCGGGCGGAGCTCTGTTTTCATATTCAGAGATTGCGGCGCATAGATTGTCCGTGGGAAGTGATGAGATGGACGCATGGACAATGGCCCTGAGCCTTTTGCCAGAACCCCTTGCAAAGGCGCTGACGGCATACCCGGACGCGGAGGAGCTGCGTCTGCGGCGCGGCAGACCGCCCGGCGTCGTGATCGCGGGCAGGGAACAGACGGTGAACGCATCAAGCGTCAGCCGGGAGGCGCTGCTGCATGTGCTCGAGAAGGCGACGGGCGCGTCCATCCACGCGGCGGCCCCGGCGATCCGCGGCGGGTATATCAGCTACAGGGGTCTTCGCATCGGCGTCTGCGGCGAGGCTGTGTACGGCGGCGAGACAATGAACGGTCTGCGCTCCTTCAGCTCTCTTGCCATCCGCATCCCCCGCGGCTGCGCACCGGACTGCATGACGCTGATCGAAAAGCTGCTCCGTCCCGCGCCGACGAACGTCCTGATCGCCGCGCCTCCGGGCGTCGGGAAAACGAGCTTTCTCAGGGAGCTGATCCGCGCTGCCGCGCGCTCCATGCGCGTGGCGGTGATCGACGAACGAAACGAGCTGTCAGCCTGCTATACCGGGGAGGCGCAGTTTGATCTTGGGCAGAGCAGCGACGTGCTGGTCGGTGTTCCGAAGGGGCGGGCAGCCATGATGCTGCTGCGGGGCATGAACCCGCAGATCATCGCTATGGACGAGATCACGGACGAGGAAGACCTGCGGGCCGTGGAGCAGATCGCGGGCTGCGGCGTGCTGCTCTTTGCGGCCGCTCACGGGCGAGACCGGGAGGACATGCTGCGCCGCCCACTGTACAGAAAGCTGCTGACAGAGGGCGTCTTCCGTGAGCTGGTGACGATACGCTGCCTCGGCGGGAAGCGCATCTACGACAGGGAGAGTCTGGACGGGTGAGAATCGCCGGTTTTGCACTGTTGCAGCTCGCGGCCCTGCTTTTTTCGCTGCTGCATATCGGCTCAAAAAAGCGCGGGGCGGACTGCCTTGCCTCCTTCTGCGCCATGCTCGAGCAGCTCGGCGGCCTGCTCGGCAGGGACGCTGCCCCGATGCCGGAGCTGATCGGCGAGCTGATCCCGGGAAGCGACGGAGCCGCCGAGGTATTTCTGCGGGCGCTTGCCGCCTCCATGGACAGGCTCGGCGGATACAGCTTCTGCGCACTGTGGAAAACCGCCCTGGGCGCGGCGCCCGCCCTGTCGGACAGGGAAGCCGCGCAGGCGCTTGAAGAACTCGGCACGGTTCTCGGCCGCTACGAGCTGGAGACGCAGCTCCGGGCGGTCGAGAGCTGCCGGGCTGTGCTCTGCCGCCGTCTGGACGCGCAGCGTCAGTCGCTGCCCCAGACAAAGCGCCTGACGCTTGGGCTGAGTCTGGCGGCGGCCGCGCTCGTCGGGATCATCCTGATTTAGGAGAAAACATGGACGTCGATTTGATTTTCAAGATCGCGGCGGTCGGGATCCTGGTCGCCGTTTTGAACATCCTGCTGCAGCGCTCCGGCCGTGAGGAGCAGGCGCTGATGACCACCATCACGGCCCTGGTCGTGGTGCTGATGGTCGTGGTGCAGAAGATCAGCGAGCTGTTCCATATGATCAAGGCGCTGTTCGGGCTGTAGGATGGAGCTTGCGGTCAAGTGCGCGGCGCTGGCCATTTTCAGCGCCCTTGTGAGTCTGATGATACGCCGGATGAATCCGGAGCTCTCCTTCGCCCTCGCAGCGTTGACGGTGGTGACGCTGCTGCTTGCCTCTGCCTCGCTGTTGGAGAAGACGATCTCCTCCTTCCGGGAGGCGGAGAAGATTTTTGCGGATACGACGATGCAGATGAGGCCCATGCTCAAATGTCTCGGTATCGCGGCGGCGAGCAGGCTCGGCGCGGATCTCTGCCGGGACGCCTCCCAGGCGGCGCTGGCCTCAGCGGTGGAGCTCGCGGGGACGCTCTGCGCCGTCGCAGTCTCAATGCCCATGATCTTTACCATGCTGACGACGATAGGCGGGCTGCTGTGAAACGACTGCTGATCCTGATTGTGATACTCCCCGCCTTTATCGGGCGGGCCTACGCCGAGGACCTCGGCGAGAGCGCGCTGGACGCCTTCGACGCCAAAGCCATGGAACGCGCTCTGAGCGAGGAGGAGGCCGCGATCAGCGGCAGTGTCGGGCTCGAGCGCTATGACGCGGGCGCGGCGCTGTCCCGGCTATGGCGCGCCTTTGCCGACAGGCTGCGCGCGGAGCTTCATTCAAGCCTCGGCTTTGCGGCAAATCTCCTGGCGCTGCTGTTTCTCAACGCCCTCCTCTGCGCGGTGTGCCAGGAGGAGAAGATCCGGGACCTGATCGAAATGTCCGCCGCCTGCGCCGCCGCCATCCTGCTCGCGGGCGGCGTCAACACGCTGATCGGGCAGACCGCGCAGGCCATGTACAGGCTCTCCGACTACTCCAAGGCGGCCCTGCCGGTGATTTATACCGCCGCGGCGGCAGCCGGGGCGGTGAGCTCCGCCGCCGTGCGCTATGCGGCGGCAACGTTCGCCCTGGACGTGATGATGAGTCTTGCGCAGAAGGCGGTGATCCCGCTCATATATGCAGACCTCGCCCTCGGGCTTACCGGCGTGCTGTTTGCAAATCCCATCCTCGGCGCTGTTGAGAAGCTCGTCCGCTGGGCGGCCAGGACGGTGATGACATACGCGGCCCTCGCCTTTACCGCCTACCTCAGCATGAGCGCCCTCATCAGCACCTCCGTGGACGCGGCCGCGATCAAAACGGCGCGCAGCGTGATTTCGGGCGCTCTGCCGGTGGTCGGCGGCATGATCTCGGACGCCTCCGCCGCCCTCCTCTCTGCGGCCGCGCTGGTGCGCAGCTGTACAGGCGTCTTCGGCCTCATCGCGGTCTGCGCCATCAGCGTCGGCCCGTTTGCGGTGCTGGCGGTCAAGCATTTTGTGTTTAAAACCGTCGCGGCCGTGGCGGAGTCTCTGCAGAGTCCGCGCTTAAAACAGCTCTTTTCCTGTGTCGGCAGTGCCGCGGCCATGCTGATGGGGCTGCTCGGATGCAGCGCCGTGATGCTCTTTCTCGCGTTTACGACAGGGATGAAGGCGGTGACAGGCTGATGCAGGCGGTTTTAAGGACTTTGATCGCGCTGAGCGTTTTCGGCGGCGCGCTTTTGTTTCTGTGTCCGGCGGGCGGCGTCCGGCGCGTGATGGGAATGCTCTTTACCGCCGTCCTGGTCACCGCCGCCGTCGCGCCCGTGCATGGTTTTGACTACGACCTGTTCTCTCTCGGCGAGGCAAAGTTCAACAGCGCGGAGGCGGAAATCATGATGAGCCGCGCTAAGAGCGAGACGCTTTTGAAAAAGCTGCTTTTGCAGAAAAACTGCGAGCGCTGGCTGGAGGAGCAGGCGTCAAAGCATGGCCTGAAGGTTTCGGGCGTGACAGTGGAGCTTGCGCAGGACGAGTGGGGAAACTGGCTGCCGTACGCGGCTTCGGTTCGCGCGGACGGAAGCCCGGAGGAGGCGGAGCGGCTGGTCGGGCAGCTCCGCGACGAGCTGGGGATACCGCCGGAAAGACAGGAGTGGACGCTGAATGAATAAGGACTGGAGCGCTCTTCCGGCGAAACTGGAAAAGTACAAATACCCGCTGCTCATCCTCCTGATCGGGCTAGCCCTGCTGCTGATCCCGACGTCGGAGAAACGGAGCGATCCGGCCCCCAGCGCACAGGAGGAGCTGGCGGCGCTGCTCTCCCAGGTGAAGGGCGTGGGGGAGGCCAGGGTCCTGATCTCCGAAAGCGGCGTCATTGTCGCCTGCACCGGGGCGGCGGACGCCAAGGTACGGCTTGACATGATACGCGCCGCCGCCGCATATACTGGCTTTGGCTCTGACAGGATCATCATTTTGAAATTAAGGACTTGAACGGGGAGGAGATCTGGCAACATGAAGAATCGAAAAAGGAATCTGACCATGCTGGCGGTGATGATGTTTGTCTGCGCGGCGGTGGCCCTCAACTGGAGCTACAACAGCCGCTGGGGCAAGCCGGACGCCGAGATGGTCTACGCGGAGGACGAGGCCATGGCGGCGGCCCAGGTGGAGTTTGAAAAGACGCTCGTCACCTCGGGCACGGAGTATTTTGCCGAGGCGAGACTGACCCGTCAGGTGTCGCGGGATGAGGCGCTGGAGCTATTACAGACGGCGGCCGCCTCGGACGCGGCCTCGCAGGAGACCATTGACGGGGCCATGAGCGCCATCACCAATATGGCCGCCTGGTCGCTGCAGGAGACACAGATCGAAAACCTCCTGCTGGCAAAGAATTTTGAGGACTGCGTGGTCTACATAGGCACCGACAGGGTCACGGTAGCCGTCCCGGCCCCGGTAGAGGGCCTGAGCGAGGAGGCCGTCGCCCGTATCACGGATGTGATCTGCACCGAGACAAACTACAGCCCCTCGCAGCTCAGTATCATTGAAGTCAAAGCCTGACAGTTCAGGCGCGCCGAAAAGACGCGCCTGAATATTTTTGCATTTTAAAGCGGAATTAAAAGAAAAGAGCTTTCTTTTTTTAGGCGGATGTGATACAATAACACGATTTTAGTTTGGAGGTTCGTTATGGGCGAGAATTATATCAGCTGCCAGGCGGAAAAAGGCAGTATCAATATTTCGGAAGAAGTCATCACCGACATCGTCAAATCCGTTGTCGGCGAGGTCGAGGGCGTGGCCGGTCTGTCCTATACCGCGGGGACCGAGCTTGCCGAGCTGATCGGTCTGAAAACGGTCAGCAAGGGCGTCAAGGTTCAGTTCGTGGACGGCAGGATCATTGTCGACGTCATCATCAACGTCATGTACGGCTGCAACATCGTCCAGGTCGCGCGCGAGGTACAGGAGAAGGTCATGTCCATGATCCAGGCTTCGACCGGGCTTGAGCAGGCGGAGGTCAACGTCCACGTTTCCGGCATCTCCTTTGATAAATAAAACGGAGGTATCGACATGACCAGAAAGACGGCGAGAGAAATCGCCATTCAGCTCGGCTTTGCGGCCGCCGCCACGGGCGAGCAGCCCAGTGAGCTTATGGAGCGCTTCTTTGAGCGCGAGCACTATGACAGCCTCGCCAAAGAGGATGAGCTTTACGCCCAATATCCGGACGACAGGCAGATGGAGTATATCACCAGTCTCGTCACCCTGATCGACGAGCACCGGGACGAGATCGACGAGCAGATCCGCCGCTATGCCAAGGGCTGGAAGCTCGAACGCATCTCCAAAACGGCGCTGGCCGTCCTGCGCTGCGCCCTCTGCGAGATCCTGTATATGGACGACATTCCGAACGCCGCCGCCATCAACGAGGCGGTGGAGCTTGCAAAGGGCTATGACGAACCGGATACGGTCGCCTTTGTCAACGGCGTGCTCGGCGGCTATATGCGCGGCGAGACTTCGACGTGAACATGGACAGCGCCCTGACTGTTACCCAGCTCAACCTCTACATCCGCGACCTGCTGGACGATCAGCCCTTTCTGTCGGGCGTCTGCGTAAAAGGGGAGCTGTCCAACTACAAGATGTATCCCTCCGGCCACCACTACTTCACGCTCAAGGACAGCGAGAGCAGTCTCAAATGCGTCATGTTCAAGGGCAGCGCCTCAAAGCTGCGCTTCCGGCCGGAAAACGGCATGGGCGTCACCGCCTGGGGCCGCGTCACGGTCTACCCGCGGGACGGCGTCTATCAGCTCTACTGCACGCAGATGATGCCGGAGGGGACGGGCGATCTCCAGGTCGCCTTTGAACAGCTCAAGGCAAAGCTCGAGGCGGAGGGCCTTTTCGACCCGGCGCATAAAAAGCCGCTGCCGCGCTTTCCGGGCCGCATCGCGATCATCACCTCCTCGGCCGGGGCGGCGGTACACGACATGATCCGCATTCTCGGCAGACGCTGGCCTCTGGCGAAGCTCCTGGTGCTGCCGGTGCGCGTCCAGGGGAGTGATGCCCCGGCGGAGATCGCGGGCGCGATCCGCTACGCCAATGAATTTGACGTGGCAGACCTCATCATCACCGGGCGCGGCGGCGGGTCCATCGAGGACCTGTGGGCTTTTAATGACGAGCGTGTGGCGAGGGCCATCTATGCCTCCCGTCTCCCGGTCATCTCCGCCGTCGGGCATGAGCCGGACGTCACCATCTCAGACTATGTGGCCGACAGACGCGCCTCCACACCCTCGAATGCGGCGGAGATCGCGGTCCCGGACTGCCGGGAGATCGCTGAGCTGCTGGAGGGCTTTGAGCTGCGCGCCTCACAGGGGATGCGAAAACAGCTCGCCGCGCTGAGAGAGCGGCTTGAAGCCTGCCAAAACCGCCGCGTCCTGACAGACCCGACGGCGGCGCTGGATATCCGCCGCATGGAGCTGGACCGCTGCCGGGAGCGCCTTGTCTCCGCCCAGGAGAGACGGCTCGCCAGAGACCGTCAGCGCTTTGTGGGCCTGACGGCGTCTCTGGAGGCCATGAGTCCGCTCAGAGTGCTGACCCGCGGCTACGCCATCGCGAGCGACGCGAAGGGCGGCTGTGTAAAGAGCGTTTCGCAGTTAGACAGCGGCGACGAGATCAGCCTTCGCTTTGCGGACGGCAGCGCAGACTGCGTTGTAAAAGAAGTGCAAAGGAGTTAAGGATGGGCGCAAAAAAACAAACTCTGAACTTTGAAGAGTCACTCACAAGACTGGAAGAGATCGTCCGTCACCTGGAAAAGGGCGATCTGCCGCTGAACGATTCCCTGACCCTCTACGAGGAGGGGACGGGCCTGATCGCCGCGTGCAGCAAGCTGCTCGACGAGGCTGAGCAGAAGGTTGTGAAGCTCAAAAAGGGGCCCGACCGCAGTCCCATCGAACTTGAATTTGAGGATGAAAACAGCCATGAAAGCTGAAGAATACAGACAGCATATCGACGAGGCGCTGGACAAGTGCTTCCTCCTTCCGAAGGATCTGCCCCAGGCGGGTCTGGCGGAGGCCATGCGCTACAGCCTGCTCGCCGGCGGCAAGCGCATCCGGCCCATGCTGGTTTTAGAGTTCTGCCGCATTGCCGGCGGCGATATCGAGGCGGCCATGCCGGTCGCCTGCGCCATTGAGATGCTGCACACCTACAGCCTCATCCACGACGATCTGCCCTGCATGGACAATGACGAGCTGCGCCGCGGCAAGCCGACCAACCACGTCGTCTTCGGCGAGTGCACCGCAACCCTCGCGGGGGACACCCTCCAGGCGGAGGCCTTCGGGACCATCCTGCGCTCCGGGCTGCCGGTTGAGAGAAAAGCGGCCTGCGCGGAGATCCTGGCCGGGGCCGTCGGACTTGACGGCATGTGCTGCGGGCAGTACCTGGACATGCTCTGGGAGGGGCGCAGCCTCACCGAGCAGGAGCTGACGGAGATCAACAGCCGCAAGACCGGGGCCCTGCTCGCGGCGGCATGCCAGATGGGCGTCGCGGCGGCGGGCGGTACGGAGCGCATGCTGGAATGCGCCGGACATTTCGGCGCGGCCATCGGCATGGCGTTTCAGATCCGCGATGATATGCTGGACGTTCTCAGCACCGAGGAGGAGCTGGGCAAGCCCATCGGCTCCGACAGCCAGGAGAACAAAAATACCTATATGGTCCTCATGGGGCGCGAGGGCTGCGAGAAGACGATCGCGAAGCTCACGGCCTTCTCCAAAACGATCCTCTCCGAGGCATTCGACGACACCGCTTTTCTGTGTGAGCTTGCCGACGCGCTGTCTGTCAGAGATAAATAAAACCGTTACGACGGGGTTATTCAGAGGAACACTTTGAGTATATTAGAGAAAATCAATTCATCGGCCGACATCAAAGCGCTGAGTCGGGCTGAGCTGCCCGCGCTCTGTGAGGAGCTGCGCCGTTTTGAGATCGAAAGCGTTGCCCGCACCGGCGGCCACCTCGCCTCCAATCTCGGGACGGTGGAGCTCACTGTCGCCCTTCACCGGGTTTATGACACAAGAAAGGACAGACTGATCTTTGACGTCGGCCATCAGAGCTATACCCATAAAATCATCACCGGGCGGCGGGATCAGTTCGGAACGCTCCGCCAGCGGGGCGGGATTTCCGGCTTCCCGAAGCCGAACGAGGCGCCTGACGACGCCTTTATCGCGGGCCACGCCTCCACCTCGGTCTCAGCGGCCCTCGGCATGGCCAGGGCCAGAACGCTGCAGGGGGCGGACTATGACGTGGTGGCGGTCATCGGCGACGGCGCGCTCACCGGCGGCCTGTCCTACGAGGGACTCTGCAACGCCGCCGCGAGCGGGGAGCCTCTGGTGATTATCCTCAACGACAACAACATGTCCATCAGCGAGAACGTGGGCGGCATGGCGAGGCTTCTGCAGGCCCAGCGTCTCAAACCCGGATATACCTCTTTTAAAAAGTGGTTTCGCAACGTCTCCTCCCGCACGCGCTGGATCTATGATTTCACTCACAGAGTGAAAGAGTGGCTTAAGTCGCGCATCCTGCCGAGCAACGTGTTCAGCGACCTGGGCCTCCACTATCTCGGGCCGGTGGACGGACACAATCTTGTCCAGCTGGAAAACGCCATCCGGCTGGCGCGCGATCTGAGAAAGCCGGTGCTGCTCCACGTTTTGACCGTCAAGGGCAAGGGCTGCCCCTATGCGGAGGCACATCCGGACAAATACCACGGCGTCGGCCCCTTTGACCCGGTGACGGGCGAAGTGGCGAGCGCCGGAGTGGGTTTCTCTGACAAGCTCGGAGAATACCTGTGCGAATTTGCCGAACAGGACAGGCGTATCGTCGCCATCACAGCGGCCATGGCCGGCGGCACCGGGACAGAGTGCTTTGCGGCGAAATATCCTGAGCGCTTTTTTGACGTGGGCATTGCCGAGGGCCACGCCGTCACCATGGCGGCCGGCATGGCCAAGCAGGGCCTTGTGCCGGTCTTTGCCGTGTATTCGAGCTTTTTACAGCGCGGCTTTGATATGCTGATCCATGACGCCGCCCTGATGGGGCTTCACATTGTTTTCTGCGTGGACCGGGCCGGTCTTGTGGGCAGCGACGGGGAGACGCACCAGGGGCTGTTCGATATCGGTTATCTCGGCGCGGTTCCCGGCATGGCGGTTTTGTGTCCTGCGAGCTTTGCGGAGCTGCGGGAGATGCTTCGCTTTGCGCTCACGCTTCCGGGGCCTGTCGCCGTGCGCTACCCGCGCGGCGGCGAGGGACGGTATAAGGACTGTGACGTACATCCTGAGACGGTTCTGCGCGAGGGGAAGGATCTCACGATCGTCTGTTACGGAACCATGGTCAACGAGGCGCTGGACGCAGCCGACAGGCTCGCTCTGCAGGGAATTTCGGCGGAGATCGTCAAGCTCGGCATGGTGTTCCCCAATTCTTATGAGCAATGCCTCGCCTCTTTGAAAAAGACGAAAAAACTGCTGGCTCCGGAGGAAGTCTGCGCCGCGGGCTGCATCGGCCGCCGCATCCTGGACGCCTGCGCGGAAAAGCAGCTCAGACTGAGCGCAGCCAGACTCCTGAATCTGGGCGACGGCATCATCCCGCACGGCACGGTGGAAGAGCTGAGACGCGACTACGGCATTGATGCGGACGCGATCGTCCGCTCCGCCTCCGAGCTGAACGGCAGTGATTTGGTGGAAACATGAAAAAGCAGAGACTTGATCAGCTCATTTTCGATCTGGGCTACACCGAGAGCCGGGAGCGCGCCAAAACCACGATCATGTGCGGCAGCGTCTTCGTCAACGGCCAGCGCGTGGACAAGCCCGGCACGGCTGTAGACCCCGAGGCCAAAATCGAGGTGCGGGGCGAGGCTCTGCCCTTTGTCAGCCGGGGCGGCTTCAAGCTCGACAAGGCGCTGAAGGTCTTCCCGGTCGATCCGGCGGGGAAAATCTGCCTGGACTGCGGGGCCTCCACGGGCGGCTTTACGGACGTGCTGCTCCAGCACGGGGCAAAAAAGGTCTACGCGGTCGATGTGGGCTACGGACAGCTCGCGTGGAAGCTGCGCACGGACGAGAGAGTCGTAAATCTCGAGCGCACCAATCTGCGCTATGTGACGAGTGAACAGATCCCGGAGCCCATTGAGCTTGCGGTGATGGACGTCTCGTTCATCTCCATCCGTCTGGTGATCCCGGCGGTCAAGGCGCTTTTATGCCCGGACGCCGACTTTATCTGTCTCATCAAGCCCCAGTTTGAAGCAGGGCGCGAGGAGGTGGGGAAGAAGGGCGTCGTCCGCGACAGCGCCGTGCATGAGCGCGTGATCCGGGAGATCCTGGACTTTGCGCCCACGGCGGGACTCACGGTCGAAGGCCTGGATTATTCCCCGATCAAGGGGCCGGAGGGCAATATCGAATATCTCTGCCACCTGAAAAACCGTGAGGGCGAACAGAAAAACTTTGACGTCGCCGCGGTGGTTGCCTCTTCCCATATGCGGCTTTCAATGATATAATACAATTTACTATAAAAGCTGACGCCTTTATAGTAATTTTTGAGCGTGCGAAATCCTCGCCGCTCACGCGGCAACCGGATTTCATGCACAAGTAAATCCCCATGAATCAGCTTTTATTCATCGTGGTGCGGCTTTGCCGCATGGGGATTTACTATCCTTCCTTCCAAGCAGTTTCAGAACGTCCCGGTCTGGAAGGAAACAAAAATCATCAGAGGACGCAGTCCGTTTTTATATGCGGCGTGTCGCCGCAAAGGGCTTTGCGCCCGGAGGTTTGTATGATCGCGATCTGCCCCAACCCCTTCCGCGACAAAGGCTGTGAGCTCAGCAGGCGCATTGCCGCACTTCTGAACGAAAACGGCTTTGAAACCTGTTACTGTCCCATCTTCGCAGAGGACGGGGACGCAATCCTGCCGCCGGACCTGACCGTCTGTCAGCTCTCCGAGGCGGCGGATCAGTGCTCGCTGATCGTGGTGATCGGCGGGGACGGAACCATTCTCCATGCGGCGCGGCAGGTTCATCCGCGCGAGGTGACCATGCTGGGCATCAATCTCGGCTCCAAGGGCTTCCTGGCCAATCTTGAGCCCGAGGAGTACGAATATGTGCTCAAGGCCGCAAGAGGGGAGTACTGTCTCAGCAGGCGCATGAAGCTGGACGTCAGCCTCTGGCGCGGCGGCAGAGAGATCTGCCGGGATCAGGCCCTCAACGATGTCGTGATGCACGGCTACGGCGACTGCATCAAAATCACGGCCTTCTGCAACGGAAACCGCATCACCGCCTTCTCCGGAGACGGCATTATTCTCTCCACCCCTACCGGCTCCACGGGCTACTCCATGTCCGCCGGCGGCCCCATTGTGGAGCCTAACGCGGAGGCCATCCTTTTAAGCCCGATCTGCGCGCATATGATGAGCTCGCGCAGCTTTGTGCTCAGAGCGGACAATGTGATCACGGTCGAAATGGAAAAACAGCATGACCGCCGCGCCTATCTCTCCGTGGACGGCACCTCCGTCACGGATCTCTCCGGCGGCGACAAGATTGTTGTGACACGTTCGGAAAGCCATACCCATATGGCGGATCTCGGACTCAGAAACTTCTACGACATTGCATTTGATAAATTAAGGTAATAACAAACAGGAGGACACATGATGAAACTCGGCAGACAGAGCGTTATCATGGAAATCATCAGCGAGAGAGACATTGAGACCCAGAACCAGCTCATGGAGGCGCTGGCGGAGCGCGGCGTCAAGAGCACCCAGGCGACCCTTTCCAGAGACATCCGCGACATGCGCCTCGTCAAGGAGCTCGGCCCCAAGGGCAATTACCGCTATGTGGCCGCGGCCAAGCAGGACACCCCGGATCTCGATCAGAGACTGAAGAAGATTTTCAAGGAGAGCGTCGTCTCCTATGACCTCGCGCAGAATATACTCGTCATCAAGACGCTGCCGGGCCTTGCCAACGGGGCCTGCTCCGCGCTGGACGGCATGGAGATAGACGGCCTTGTCGGTACGCTCGCCGGCGACGACACGGCGTTTCTCGCCATGAAGGACAACGCCAGCGCCCTGAACCTCTATAAAGAAATCGACCAGCTTTTCTGAGAAAGCGCTTCATTCACAGCGTTTCCCCAGGCAGACAGGGGGAAAGCCAATGCTAAACGAACTGCATATAGAAAACATTGCCGTCATTGAGAGAGCGGACATCAGCTTTTCCCGCGGCCTGAATATCCTGACCGGCGAGACCGGCGCGGGCAAGTCCATCGTCATTGACTCCATCGGCGCGGTACTGGGCGAGCGGGTCAGCCGTGAGCTTGTGCGGCGCGGGGCGGAGAAGGGCTTGGTCACGGCGGCCTTCGACGTCGACGGCTGCGAGGATTGGCTGCGCGAAAACGAGATCGACGCGGAGGACGAGCTGATCATCCAGCGCCGTATCACGGCCGACGGCAAGAGCGGCTGCCGCGTCTGCGGAAATCCTGTGAGCGCCTCCCAGCTCAAGGAGCTGGCCGCGCTGCTCGTGGACATTCACGGGCAGAACGACGGCCGACAGCTTATGGACGAGAGGCGGCACCGGGAGTACCTGGACCGCTTCGGCACGGACCCGGACGCGCTTGAACGTTACCGCGTCTGCTATCAGGATTATCGTGAGATAAAAAAAGAGCTCTCCTCTCTGGAGATGGACGAGATCGAGAAGGAGAGGCTGAGCGACAGCCTGCGCTATCAGATCGAGGAGCTGGAGAGGGCCGGACTCAAGGCGGGGGAGTATGACTCCGTCTGCGCGCGGCGCGACCTGCTGCGCAACGCGGAGAAGCTCAGCGAATCCCTGGACTCCGCGATCGCCATGCTCTCCGGCGAGGAGGACAACGCCCTGAGCCTGACACAGAACGCGGCCTGGTATGTGGGCAAGGCAGCGGCCTACGCCCCGGAGCTTGAAAACGCGGCCGAAACCCTGAACAGCGCGGCTTTCAGCCTGTCTGACGCCGCTGAGAGCTTGAGGGACTTCCGCGAGAGTCTCGATTTTTCTCCCGGCGAATATGACAGTCTTGAGACCCGCATTGCGCTTCTCAATAAGCTCCAGAGAAAGTACGGCCGGGACGAGGACGCGCTGATCGCGTACCTGGACGAGTGCCGTGAGAAGCTGGACAACATCCAGTATGCCGATGAGCGCAGCGAAAAGCTCAAAAAACAGCTGGCCGCGGCTGAGGAGCAGTGCCGTCAGGAGGCAGCAAAACTCAGCTCGGTCCGAAGGAAAGCGGCAAAGCTGCTGGAGGAGCGCATCAGCGGTGAACTCAGAGAGCTCAACATGCCTTCCGTCCGCTTCAAGGTGGACTTTACGCCGATCGAAGCCGCACCGTGCTTTGACGCCCACGGCAGCGACGAGATCCGTTTTATCATGTCCGCAAACGCTGGCGAGGAGCTGGGACGCATCAGCCGCATCGCCTCCGGCGGCGAGCTGAGCCGCATTATGCTGGCGATGAAAAATGTCTTCGCGGAAAAAGACCCGGTTGCGACCATGATCTTTGACGAGATCGACACCGGCGTCTCCGGTATTGCGGCGCAGCGGGTGGGGGAGAAGCTCTACAGCGTCTCGCTCGGCAAGCAGGTCATGTGCGTGACGCATCTGCCGCAGATCGCGGCGATGGCCGATCAGCACTATCTGATCCGGAAAGAGGAGCGAGACGGCCGGACATATACGGACGTGCTGCCGCTCGACCGCGAGGGCCGCAGACGGGAGCTCGCGCGGCTTTACGGCGGCGACAATATCACGGAAACCACCCTCAAAAGCGCAGAGGAGCAGATGGAAGCCTGCGAGCGCTTCAAAGCCGGACTGAGCGATAAAGCATGACTTGACTTTGCCGGAAAGATACAGTATAATCCCACATGTTAACGCTGAGACGGACAGGAGTAGAGCGTCTACAGCCTGCACAGAGAGCCCTTCGGCTGCTGAAAGAGGGGAGAGGCAGGCGCTTGAATACGGTCCCGAGCGGCATACCGAAAGCAGGACGAGTAGGCTATGACGGGTGCGCCCGATACAGCGCGTGAGTGCTCCGCACTCGCTGAGGTCTCTGCCGTGAGGCAGGGGCGTTCAGAGGTGGTACCGCATGTAAATGCCCTCTGTCCGGTGGGACAGAGGGTTTTTTATATTGAAAAAGATTCAAATCAGGAGAATGAACATGGGAATTTATGAAGAACTGGTGGCCCGTGGTCTGATCGCTCAGGTCACGGATGAGGAGAAAATCCGCGAGATGGTCAACAACGGCAAGGCCACCTTTTATATCGGCTTTGACTGCACAGCGGACTCCCTGCACGTGGGACATTTCATGGCGCTGTGCCTGATGAAGCGCCTGCAGATGGCGGGCAACAAGCCCATCGCCCTCATCGGCGACGGCACCACGCTCATCGGCGACCCCTCCGGCCGCACGGATATGCGCAAGATGCTGACCCGCGAGGACATCAAGCACAATGCGGAGTGCTTTAAGCGCCAGATGGAGAAATTTATCGACTTCTCCGACGGAAAAGCGCTGATGCTGTATAACTCCGAATGGCTGGTTCCGCTCAACTATATCGAACTTCTGCGCGAGGTCGGCGCCTGCTTTTCGGTCAACAACATGCTGCGGGCCGAGTGCTACAAGCAGCGCATGGAGCGCGGGCTGAGCTTCCTGGAGTTCAACTACATGATCATGCAGTCCTACGACTTCTACTACATGTTCCAGCACTACGGCTGCAACATGCAGTTCGGCGGCAATGACCAGTGGAGCAACATGCTCGGCGGTACGGAGCTGATCCGCAGGAAGCTCGGCGAGGACGCCCACTGCATGACCATCACGCTGCTGCTCAACTCCGAGGGCAAGAAGATGGGCAAGACGGCCTCCGGCGCGGTGTGGCTCGATCCCAACAAGACCAGCCCCTATGACTTCTACCAGTACTGGCGCAACGTCGGCGACGCGGACGTGCTCAAGTGCATCCGTATGCTGACCTTCCTGCCGCTCGAGCAGATCGACGAGATGGACAAGTGGGAGGGCAGCCAGCTCAACCGTGCCAAGGAGATCCTGGCCTATGAGCTGACCAGTCTCGTCCACGGCGAGGAGGAGGCCAAAAAGGCCGAGGCTGCCGCAAAGGCTCTCTTCGGCGGCGGCGAGGGCGGCGACATCCCCACGACCGAGATCGGTGAAGCGGAGCTCGTTGACGGCGCGCTCGATATACTCAGCATCCTGGTCAAGGCCGGCCTCTGCGCCTCCAAGTCTGAGGCCCGCCGGAATGTCCAGCAGGGCGGCGTCACCGTCGACGATCAGAAGATCAGCGACATCGCCGCAAGCTACGGCGCGGAAGCTCTGCGCAAGGGCGTCGTCGTGCGCCGCGGCAAGAAGAATTATAATAAGGTCATCTTGAAGTAATACTGTTTTTCGTTAAAACAGCTCGTTTTAACGAAAAGGCATCGCGCAAGGCGCGCTGCCAGTTTTGCGCCCTCGGGCACAAAACACGTCTCATAGGTCTCCGACGCGCCTTTGGCCATTTTCTCCGGGCAAAGTCAAGCGAGAGGGGAAGCGCTATGTCCACATTCAGAGAATTGTATGAAAGCGACCTGGCCCGTTACGGTAAGGCGGGTACAAACGCTTATACAAGGCGGCTTCTGAGGTATCTCCGCAAAATCCAGACCGCGCGCAATCCGATGGTTAAGATGTTTTACAGAGTCCTGTATAAGCGCCACTGTGAGAAGCGCGGAAACGAGATCCCGTGGCTCATGTCGATCGGGAAAGGCTTCTACGTTGGCCATCCCTTCCACATCAGCATCAATCCCTCCGTTGTGATCGGAGAAAACTGCAATATCCACAAGGGCGTCGTGCTCGGGCAGACAAACCGCGGTTCCAGAAAAGGCGCCCCGGTGATCGGCAATCGCGTCTGGATCGGGATGAACGCCATCGTTGTCGGACAGATCACCGTCGGAGACGACGTGCTGATCGCGCCCGGCTCCTATGTAAATCGGGACGTTCCGCCGCATACCTTGGTTTTTGGAAATCCCGCCGTGATGAAGCCGATGGAAAACGCGACCGAGAAATATATTGAGAATACCGTTTGATACTGTTTTTCGTTAAAACGGCTCGTTTTAACGAAAAGGCATCGCGCAAGGCGCGTTGCCAGTTTTGTGCCCTCGGGCACAAAACATGTCTCATAGGTCTCCGACGTGCCTTTGGCACTATAAAACGGCTTTAAGCCGTTTTATGGGAGACCAGTATGATAAGAAAGCCATTCAAATCTCACGAACAGATTTGAATGGCTTTCATTCACTTTTATTCCGCGGCGTGGAAGCGGATGCTGTATGTGATATGACGAATCTCACCGGGGACGAGCTTCTCCATGCCGGCTTTGTCTTCGAGCGTGCCGGTGAAGCCCTCGTCGTCCGTGCGGCCGAACCAGGGCTCAAGACAGATAAAGGGTCCTTTGGGATTGGCCCAGACAGCGAGCAGGGGAAAGCCCTCACAGTTCAGTGTGACATAAGGCCGATGGTCAGGCCCCGCAATGGCGGCGCTCTGTACCTGGCCGTCCGGGAAGATCCAGGTGTCCGGGATGTCCGTCTGATAGGGAGCAAAGCCGTTTTCAAGACGCAGCGTCTTTAGCCGATCGGGGAGTGCGTATCCCTGTGCGTTCACGCTGAAATAGCGCAGCGTGTCGAGGCCGGGGAATTGAACAAAGCAGTCCTCCTTCTCAACGCCCGGCGGCATGAGGAAGCCGGGGTGGCCGCCGATGGAGAAGTACATCGTGTCCGTGCCGTGGTTTTCCACCGTCCACTCGATGCGCAGCAGGCGCGGGTCGGCGGCGTCCAGGCTGTGGCGGATCAGGAGGCTGAACTCATAGGGATAGATCGCGCGCGTTGCGTCCGTGGGCAGAAGACGGTGGGTGACGGAGCTGTCGGCAGCTTCCACGCACTCAAAGACCATATCGCGGGCAAAGCCGTGCTGGGTCTTCATCGCATAAGCTCTGCCGCCGATTCGATATTCACCGCCCGCGAGCTTGCCGACAAAGGGGAACAGGATGGGCGCGTGCCGGTTCCAGATCGCGGGGTCGGCAGTCCAGAGGCGCTCACATCCGTCCGCCTTGTCCACAACGCTGCACAGTTCCGCGCCGGCATCCGCAACAGAGATTTTCAGAGCCTCGTTTTCCAGAATATGCATAACATGTTCCTCGTTTCAATCAGTATGTGCAGCGGGCATCGTCAAACCCTGTCCGGCGATACTTCTTTTTCACGCATTTCGTATTCGTCATCGGCGTCCATCAGGCGGATCATCACGTCGGCGTAGAAGGGATCAAACTGCTTTCCGCGCTCTTTGACAAGCTCGGCCCTGACAGCGGACTGGGGCAGAGGTTCCCGGTAGCTCCTTTTCGAGGTCATCGCGTCATAGGCATCCGCGACGGAGATAATGCGCGCCATCTCAGGGATTTCCTCGCCCTTGAGACCCTTCGGATAGCCCTTCCCGTCATAGCGCTCATGGTGGTAATTGGCGCCCGTCATGAGATATGGCGTCTGCTCAATGCTGGAGAGGATCTGGCTGCCCATGGCCGGATGCTGCTTGATCTCGTCATATTCCGCGGCTGTCAGCTTGCCCTCCTTGTTGATGATCGAGTTGTCGATGCCGATTTTTCCCACGTCGTGCAGGAGAGCCGTGAAGTGCAGTTCCTCGCAAAATTCGTCCGATTTGCCGGCTCTTCTGGCGATGCGCTCCGAATACATGGCGACTCTGTGCGAGTGTCCGTTGGTGTACGTATCCTTCGCCTCGATCGCGTTGACCAGAGCGCCGACGGTCTGCTTAAAGAGATCGTGCTCCTTTTTTCGGGCCTCCTTATAGACCGTGATCTCCGTCTGTCTCGCGTGTTCAACCTCTTCGTTCAGGTCGACCAGCGCGTTAAGGTGCAGAATGATGACCATGCCCACGATGCTGATATTGGTCAGCGAGACCCCGTAGACAAAAAGCTGGATGATCGACGCAATGATCGGCACGATCGCATTCAGCATCAGGGAGATCACGACCGGTCGGCTCAGGTATTTACGATACTGCACGACGACTGAAATCTGTAAAAAGGAAATGGCCAGGGGAATCAGAAAACAGATGAAATTGCCGGGAGCCCTGTGATAGATATTGTTCTCATCAAAGGAGTAATAGAGACCTGTAAACTGCGAAACGACCAGCAGCACAGTGCCGACGACAAAGAGCAGCTCGCAGAAGCGGAGCCTGCGTAAGAAACTCTGCTGAATGCCTTTGCCGCTGTAGAGATCGATCAGATAGAGCGTGACTTCGTGCATCAGGTACAAGGTGAGATAATACACCATGAAGTTGCTGATTCTGACCACCCAGTAGCCGGTAACACTGATGTCGCCGCGGTAGAGATAAGCGAAACGGTCGAACATAAGCAGCAGCACCGCAGCCAGCTCAAGCAGGGCGAGTACCCGCCGCCGACTCGGCGCCAGGGACTTGGTCATTGCCGTCATCACGGTCATAATGGCGCAGATCCCGCTCAAAAAGAGCATAATATCCAGTTGATAGCTGCTGATAAATCCAACAATGCTCATAAGCTTCTGTCTCCCTGCGGTGCGGATGAAAAAACGCCTGACTAAAACAGTTAAGAGCGGCTTATCAATTCCTCTTTGCCGGTCTTACTATTCGCCGCCGATTAACGCTCCCACAGATACACGGGTATTGTGGTTTCGGCCCCATAGCAGCTTACAGTCAGCTCGTTTTTTCCGGTGGGTTTCAGCGCGGTAAATTCGCAGCTCAGGCCGTCATCGCTGACGGACAGGGAGGCGCTGTCGCTTATGAACCAGGACACAGGGGCGTAACGGATCTGAGGCTCCAATTCAACGGAGATCGAGAAGGGCTTATCCCCGACGTATGCGGTAAACCCGTCGGCGTCCAGTTCGCGCCCGAACGCATAGAGCTTTATGCTGGTGATTTCAGGCGTGGGAGTTGGGGCAGGGGTGAAGACAGGAAGCGGCGACGCCAGCACGAAAACTTCAGGAGTTGAAACGGGCTCAGCATCGCGGGCGTTTGCGGAAATGTTCATCGTTATGCCGGCTGTAAAGGCGGTCAGCATCAGGCAGGCGCCGATGATTGCGGGGAGGTAGACTCTCGACGGGCTCTTCTGATCGCCTGTGCTGCCGAGAAATCTGCTGAGCCAGGAAAATCTGTCCCTTGAAACACTTCTGCCGCAGACAGGACATTTTTGCAGTTTTCCGGAATACTCCGATCCGCAATGAGAGCAGCGGACGGTTTTTGCCGAACTGTCGGGATTTTTTATCGTTTTATCAGTCATGGGAGCCACCTTTATTTTATAGAGTGATACTATCATATCACAGGTTTGTGCAACTCACAATGCCAAAATAACACTTTTTTCACAGCACTTCGACAAGATCCGGGTTCCCGGAAAAAAGCTGCCGGGAATCGGCGCGATTGATATGAAAACGGCCGGAAACGCTGTCGCACAGGCAGCGCTTCCGGCCGGTTTTGAAGCCATATGTTTTATTATTCCGCTTCGGCGAGAAGCTCTTCCGCAAACAGCCCCGACATCTGGACGCAGCTGTACAGCCATACGACCAGTTCGTTCTCCAGGTCGGTCTGGTTATTTGCGTCTTGCGCGATCTCGGCAGACATATCAAAAACCGTATTCATGTACGCATCGCTCGGAGAAAGATACGAGACTATACCGGTCAGCATTCTTTGCAGCCAATAGGCGCCGTTTACGATTTGATCATCCACAGCCTGGCAGATATTGTTATCATCACTGAAAGCATTCAGTTCTTCGTCAATGTTCGCAATCATCTCTTTGGTCGGGCACATCTCCTCAAGGATCAGCGCAGCCATATACACGGCGCTGTAGAGCGCGTTCAGCGTCTGATCCCTTGCGTCTCTGGCCTCATCGTCCCCGTCGCTGAAGTACTCTCTGATCGCATCGCGATTGCTCTGGTATTTCACTTGGGGATCTTCCTGCTCCGCAATGAACTCCAGAATATTAAAAGCCTGCATGGCGCCGATCGCGAGCTTTTGCTGATTGCTGAGATTCTGCTCGTCACCATCGTAAATCCGTTCAAGATACGCATTGATGATCTCGCAGTCTTCATCCGTGGCGCGAATCGCGGCTGCAGTACCCAGCATTTCCACAAGACGATAAACGCCGTTTACCGTCTGATCTTCCGCCGTCCGGGCAGAATCATCGCCCTTCTCCAGACGGTCCATCACAATGTCGGGTGTGAAAATCAGCTCCCCAGTCTCCTCCGCAAATGCGTTTGCGCAAAGAGAGAGGATCATCAGGATCGCCAAAAGCAGACTGATTTGTTTTTTCATAGTTTCTCCTTTCGTATTTTACCCCGCAGGGTTAGTTTAACAAGCTGATGACCGCTCCGGCAATCGCTGCCGGGATGCTCACGTAAAGACAGTTTCGTATATCATATCGTATTTTCAACGTAAATACAAGGAGGGACGCAATATGCGCCTATATTTTTCAGCGTTTTTTCTTTATTTAATGGGAGTCCAATGATATAATGCGATTAAATTATTATTCTTTGAAAACTGACAAGGCGGTAATACACGATGCGCTTTTCCGGACAGAGCAGGGCACGTTCTGCGCCATTACTTGAAATTCGGCGCGTTGTATGCTAAAATCAAGCTACACTGAAAAAACAATATTTACAGGAGGATACGACATGAAAAAAGCACTGGCAATCACTCTGGCGCTGGTTTTGGTCCTGTCCCTCTGCGGCAGCGCCTTCGCAGCGGACGACAATCTGGTGATGACTTACAGCACGGAGATTTTACACGGAGAGCGCGTCAACACGTTTCAGTACCGCGACACAAATGGAAAGCTGATTCGTGAGGAGGTTGACACGCTCGGAGACAACGGACAGCTGGTTGAGAAAATCGTGGCCTTCTACAATGAAGAGGGTCAGAAGACCAGCGAGAGAGTAGCGGGCCTGGAAAACAACGGCACCTGGAAGGACGACGAAGCGGTCTGGACCTATCGCAGCGACGGCTCGCAGGTGGTGGACAGCCGGACGGTGTATACGATGCCGGACATGTCGCAGAAATTTGAGCGCCTGCAGCTCATCGTTGACGCCGACGGCAAGAGCAGCGGCCGCGGCGAGGTCCGCGACGCAGGCGGAAACAAGCTGTATGACCTGAGCGTGGCTTACGAGGTCAGCGATGGCGAGTCTGTCGAAGAGGTAAAGTTCACGTATCCGGACGGCTCGACCTCCACAGAGTATTCCAGAAAGCGCAGCGACGGCACCGTGATCAAGGAGATCATCGACGAAAACGCTGCCGGGCAGACCGTCAAGCAGAGCTTCTATCAGCAGGATCCGGACGGCTCCTATACAAATCAAAGCGTCTCCTATAAATATCAGGACAACGGAAAACGCTTTGTCATAGAGTCCCTGGAGACCATGGATAAAGACGGCTATCGTGAGACGGAAAGAACTTCGTACACGCTGAATGAAGACGGATTCGGTTCCGGCAGAGGCGTTTATATGGACGGGACAGGCCAGCGCGCCTTCATGGAAATCGAGTATCGGGATGACGGAGCTGAGGGAACGGTCTGCGCCACCGCATATCGGTTCGGCGGCGGCAGGGTCGACCTCAAAACGGTGTCCAAGGCGCCCGACGGGAAAATCACGACGACCTATGAATCCTTTGTGAAAAACTACGACGGCGGCGATGACGACGAGGATGTCGACGCTGCTCTGCTTGCAGAGGACGAAGAAGACAGCTTTGACGCATGGGACGAGGTGTTCGGCGATTGGAACGAGGAGACGTACATCGGCGATCCGTCAGCCCTTGAAAGTGACGGCGAAACCAACTATTACGAGACCGAAGTCGAACTGGGCGATGAGCCCGACGGCTGGTACGAGGAGACGTACATCGGCGATCCGACAGCCCTTGAAAGCGACGGCGACGTCAATTATTACGAGACCGGAGTCGACTGGGGCGATGCGTCCGATTGGGGCTGGGACAGCGGTTGGGATGACGGCTGGGACGGCTCTTTTGACTGAAATTCAATTTGAAAAGGAGATATTACCATGGCTAATCGCATCGTACTCAATCCCGTATCCTATCACGGCGTCGGCGCCGTCAAGGAGATCGGCGGCGAACTGAGCCGCCGCGGCTTCAAGCGCGCCTTCATCGCCTCCGGCCGCCACGTTGTCAAGTCCGGCGAAATCAAGAAGATCACCGACGTCCTGGACGAGATCGGCGTAAGCTATACGTTCTACACCGACATCAAGCCCAACCCCACCATTGAGAACGTCCAGAACGGCGTCAAGGCCTTCAAGGAGTTTGCGGCTGACTGCATCATCGCCGTGGGCGGCGGCTCCGTTATGGACACCTCCAAGGCCATCGGCATCATTGTCAACAATCCCGAGTTTGCCGACGTCCGCTCCCTCGAAGGTGTGGCCCCCACCAAGCAGCACGCGGTCTTTACCATCGCCGTCCCCACCACCGCCGGCACGGCCGCCGAGGTCACCATCAACTACGTCATCACCGACGTGGAGAAGAAGCGCAAGTTTGTCTGCGTCGATACCAATGACATCCCCGAGGTCGCCGTGGTCGATCCCGAGATGATGTACTCCATGCCCAAGCCTCTGACCGCCGCCACCGGCATGGACGCCCTGACCCACGCCATCGAGGGCTATATCACCAAGGGCCACTGCGCCATCTCCGACATGTTCCACCTCGAGGCTATACGCCTGATCGCGAAGAACCTCCGCGCCGCCGTCGAAAACGACGAGGCGGGCCGCGAGGGCATGGCTCTCGGCCAGTATATCGCCGGCATGGGCTTTAGTAACGTCGGCCTCGGCATCGTCCACTCCATGGCCCACGGCCTGAGCGCTCTGTACGACACGCCCCACGGCGTCGCCTGCGCGATCCTGCTGCCTCTGGGCCTCGAGTACAACATGCCCGTCGCCGGTGAACGCTACCGTGCTATCGGCCGCGCGATGGAAGTTCCCTATATCGACACCATGAACGACGAGGACGCAGCCAAGGCTACCATCGCCGCCGTCAAGAAGCTGGGCGCCGATGTGGGCATCCCCGCCGACCTCAAGGAGATCGTCAAGGACGAGGATGTACAGTTCCTGTCCGAGTCCGCCTTCGCCGACGCCTGCCGCCCCGGCAACCCCCGCGACACCAGCGTTGAAGAAATCGCCGCCCTCTACCGCAGCCTGATGTAAACAAAAAATGCCCGCCGACTGCTTATGCATCAAGCAGCCGACGGGCATTCCTATAAGGCAACACCGCACAATCCGCCTGCGGCATCTCCTGGAAAATTTGTGCCCTGATTTCGTCACTTTTTCTTGAGGTACACAAAGTACATCTGCGAAAA
>ONPN01000011.1 GCA_900319695.1 uncultured Eubacteriales bacterium | reverse complement strand
ATGGCCAGCATGGAGAAGGACTGCGTGGAGTTCATCACCTTTTGCAGGATGGTCCAGGGCTGGACGCTGGTATTGATGAACAGGAAGTAGAAGAAGGTGGAGCCGAAGAGCGCGTACACGATGGGCATGCCCATAAAGTAGAGAATGAAGACCAGAAAGACAGGGATCAGATTGACAAAGGTCAACTCCATCAGTAAGCGCCCCCTTCCTCCGCAACGGCTGTCTCATCGGACGCCTTGGGCTTGAGGATGTGCAGGTTGTAGCGCAGGAAATCGACGATGGAATAGATGAACGACAGCCCAAAGCCGAGCGGCACGGCCACGCCGGTGTACCACTTGGGGATGCGCAGCGTGTCGGTGTAGGTGAGCTTGACCTTGCCCCAGGCAAAAACGCCGTCCTTGATCTGGAAGATGATGCCGCGTTTGAAGATCAGGTTCAGCACATACTGGGCGCTGATATAGGTCAGCAGCAGCAAGATCGCGATCTCCAGCATAGCGACGATGAACTCGATCACCTGGCGGGAGCGGCCCTTGACCAGATTCACCACAATGTCGACGCCGAGGTGGGCGTGGCGGCGGTGGGCGTAGGCGCTGCCCATGAACACCGTCCATACGAAGAGACTCGTCACGACCTCGTCCGTCCACTTGATGGGGCTGTTCAGGAAGTAGCGGAACACCACGTTGACGTTGACCAGGATCACGCAGAGGGTCAGGGTCGTGCCGCAGATGATCGCGTCAAGATTGGTAAAAATAAACTTTGGGGTGATTTTCTTTTTCATAGGCAAAAATCCTTACGGTCATAATACCGGACATGGACTGCCCGCAGAAACGGGCAGTCCAGTCTTTGTCACTGTGAAAGAATAATGCGGGCGAGAGGATCAGGCGGCCTTCTCGGCACGGAAGTTGTTGATGAGCTCAACCAGCTGCTCGTGCAGCTCGGGATTGGCGCCGTACTCTTCCACGATCCAGTCATACACGGGGGCGCAGGCGGCGGTGAAGGCGTCGATGTCGACCTCGTTCCAGGTCACGCCGGCCTCGTTCTTCATCTTCTCGATCTGGACGGCCTCGTCGTCAGCGCACTGGGTCTGCTCCCAGACGCCGCACTCGACCGCGCACTCATCGAGGATGTCGCGCCACTTCTGGGGCATATCCTGATACACGTCCTCGGCCATGAACAGCCAGCGGGTCGCGATGAAGTGGTTGGTCAGGGCGACCTTCTTGACCAGCTCGTAGGGAGCGCCGGCGCCGGCGAGGGTGGAAGTGGAGCCCTCAAAGCCGTCGACCAGGCCGGAGGAGATGGAGGACAGGCACTCGGTAAAGCTCATGGGGACGGGGGTGGCGCCCAGGCACTCGATGGTCTTGATGAACAGGGAGGCGGTGGTGGAGCGCAGCTTCACGCCCTTGAGATCCTCGGGCTTGGTGATGTCGAGGTTGGTGACGACGGAGCGGTAGCCGAAGGAGTAGTGGGTGTCGAGGATGTGGATGTTCTCCTCGGCGAGAGCTTCCTTCACGCCCTTGACGATGTCGGAATCCATGACGTAGTTGTACTCTTCGTCGTTGTTGTAGAGCATCGGTCCGACGAGGACGGCGCAGTCGCCGACCCAGTCAGCAAAGAGGGAGGGCTCCTCCAGGCCGATCCACTTGTCGCCGTTGACGGCGTGGACGACGGAGTCACGGTAGCAGTCGAGCTCGTTAAGGCCGTGGAAGGTGACCTTCACATGGCCCTCGGTGCGCTCGGTGACCATCTCGGCAAACTTTTCGGCGGCTTTGTAGTTCCACTCTTTGGGGTTGAAGACGTTGGAATAGGTCAGCTCGATGTAATAGTCGTCGGCGTCGTCGGCGAAAGCCGCGGGGGCGACAGCGAACAGGCCGACCATCATTGTCAGCGTCAGAACCAGGGCGAGCAGTTTCTTCATTGTCTGATGTCTCCTTTTTCATTTTTTTGTGTGTTTTCGGCCGTCAGCACCCATATGCGCCCAAATCGGAGAAGAATCGGCCCGCGCCTCTTCGCCCTTGCCGAAAGCAAGGGCGAAGAGAGGGATCCCTCTCTTCAAAAAAACAAGCATTATAAAGTGTTAACAAACCTTTAAGACAAGCTAAATTTACACCAATATGCATATATCTGTCAATAGAAACCGGTTTTCTCAGCGCTGATTTTGTCGGCTTTCACAAAAACCGAGCGCTATTTTTGGAAAAGATATGTTCTTGACACAGGCCGCGTTTCAGCTTCGCATAAGGCCATGGACGGAGAGTCGCTTTTCCTTGCGCTTTTCCGGCGGACGTGCTAAAATACACTATCTATGATAAACCTGACCGCAGCGGAGAGGAGGGACGGGCCATGCCCGCGTTCGACGTCGAGATGCACCACGACCGGCAGAGCCTGACGGCCCTGGCCCACATGCAGTACGATCTGTTCTGCGGCCGCAACCGCACGGCGAAGGGGCTTGTGAGCGTGCTGCTGATCGTGATCGCCGTGCTCTACGGCGGCGGGAGCTGGTGGAGCCTGCTGATCATGGCCTATGCCTGCTATCTGATGACCAGCACCTACGCGGCCGCCAACCGCACCGCGCGAAAAATCGCCGACCAGCTTGAGGCGGCGGGGCAGCCGCTGCCCGCGTCGCGCTATGTGTTTGAAAAGAAGAGAATGCGCATCTTCACCCTGCCGGACAGGGAGGAGCTTGACGCCCTGCCCTATGGGGAAGTCCTCGCGCTGGGGGAGGATTACGACGCCTTCTACCTCTTCCGCACGCAGTACGGCGGCTACCGCGTCCCGAAGGAGGGACTGAAAGACCGCGAGGGCGAGTTTCGCCGTTTCGTGGAGGACAAGACCGGCAAGCTCTTCATGCGCCGCGTCACCCCGCTCAACCGTCTGCGGGAGTGGCTGAGAGCGCGGGAGCGCGAGCCGATGCACCTGTAAGCGCACCTTACCCTGACGGGAGGCAACACACATGAACGAACAAAAACGCTGCTGGGCCGAGATCAGCCCCGCAAACATCCTGCACAACTACCGCGCCCTGCGCGCGGCGATCCCGGAGGGCTGCCGCTTCCTCGGCGTGGTGAAGGCGGACGCCTACGGCCACGGCGCTCTGGAGACGGCGCAGCTGCTGGAGGACGCGGGCGCAGACTATCTGGCGGTGGCCTGTCTGGACGAGGCGCTGGAGCTGCGCCGCGGCGGGATCACCATGCCGATCCTGATTCTGGGCCACACGCCGGGCACGTATACAAAGGCGCTGGCCGAGCATAACATTACCCAGGCGGTCACGGGCATTCAAGAGGCGGAGGCGTTTTCCGCCGAGGCTTTGCGGCTCGGCACGACGCTGCGGGTCCACATGGCGGTGGACACCGGCATGTCCCGCATCGGCTTTCTCTGCACGGGCCGGGACTATGAGCGGGGCACGGCTGAGCTGATACGCGCCTGCGGGCTGCCGGGGCTCGAGGTCGAGGGCGTCTTTACCCACTTCGCTGTCTCGGACGAGGCGGGCGAGGAAAACGAGCGCTACACGAGAGAGCAGTACCGCGTCTTCCTCGCCGTGATCGAAGCGGCGGAGGCGGCGGGCGTCTCCTTCAAAATCCGCCACTGTGCCAACACCGGCGCGGTGCTGCACTACATGCCGGAATTTGCCCTGGACATGGCGCGGCCCGGCCTGCTGCTCTACGGCTACGGCGACGACGAGGGCAAGCTCGGCCTCAGGCCCTGCATGCGCCTTGTCACCCGCGTGCTGACGGTCAAGCGCTACGCCCCCGGCACCACGGTCAGCTACGGCCGCCGCTTCACGACGGAGCGCGAGACCCGCATGGGCGTGCTCGGCGTCGGCTACGCGGACGGCCTGCCGCGCCTGAGCTCCAACAAATGCGCCTATTCTGTCGGCGGCGGCTTCGCCCCCCAGCGGGGCAGCATCTGCATGGACATGTGCATGGTCGATCTCACCGACCTGCCGGACGTCAAGGCGGGGGACGAGGTCGAAATCTTCGGCGCGGAAAGCGATCTCAACGCCATCTCCCGCGCGGCGCAGACCATCCCCTATGAGCTTCTGTGCGCGGTTTCCAAGCGCGTTCCCCGCGTGGTGAAAAATTTCTGAAAGGAATATCCCACTGTCATATGAAAATTGTTGTATTGGGCGGCGGCGTCAGCACCGAGCGCCATGTCTCACTGGTCACGGGCACGTCTGTCTGCAAGGCCCTGCGCTCTGTCGGCCACAAGGCGATCTTTGTCGATCTCTACATGGGCCTTGAAAATTACGAGGGGGAGCTGGCCGACGCCTTCGACGCGCCGGACGGCTTCATCGGCCAGGTCGCCATCGGCAAGACCGCGCCGAATATCGAGGCGGTCAAGGCTGCCCGTGAGATGAAGGGGCCGAGCCGCATCGGCAAAAACGTGATGGAGCTGTGCAAGCTGGCCGACTGCGTGTTCCTCGGCCTGCACGGGGCCGACGGCGAGGACGGCAAAATCCAGGCGGCGCTCGATCTGCTGGGCGTGCCCTACACCGGGTCCGACCCGCTGGCGAGCGCGATGGCCATGGACAAGGCGGTCGCCAAGCACGCCATGGAGATCGCCGGGGTCCGCACCCCCGCGTGGCGGGAGCTGCGCTATACCGAGGCGGACATCCCGCGCCTTAAAGAGGAGCTGCCCGTGCCCTGCGCGGTGAAGGTGGTCAACGGCGGCTCGTCCATCGGCGTGGCCCTGCCGGAGACGCGCGGGGAGCTGGAACAGGCCCTGCGGGATCTGCTGCGCTTCCACACCCGCGTCATTGTCGAGGAAAAAATCTACGGCCGGGAGATCACCCAGCCGATCCTGGACGAGCGCTACCTCCCGGCCATTGAGATCGTCCCGCCCGAGGGGACGTATTTCGACTACGTCGCCAAGTATCAAAACGGCGCGGAGGGCGCGCGGGAGATCTGCCCCGCCCCCATCACGGAGGAGGAGCGGCGCAGCATCGGCGAGGCGGCGCTGAGTCTCCACAGGACGCTGAACCTCTCGGTCTACTCCCGCGTGGACTTCATCCTGGACAGAGAGGGGCGGGCCTGGTGCCTCGAGGTCAACACCCTGCCCGGCATGACGCCGAACTCCCTGATCCCCAAGTCCGCCGCGGTCGAGGGCATGAGCTACGCGGAGCTGTGCGAGAAGATCATCCTGCTGTCCATGGAGCAGAGAAAGAAAGAGAGATAAACCCTGCTGTCAGATAGGAGCTGAGCGCATGAAAAAGATCGTCGTTTTCGGCGGCGGGACGGGGCTGTCCTGCCTGCTGTCCGGCCTGAAGCTCTTCCCCGTGGACGTCACCACCGTCATCGCCGTCAGCGACAACGGCAGCAGCACCGGGGTGCTCAAGAAGGAACTGGATATCCCCGCCGTCGGGGACGTGGGCAAGGTGCTCATCTCCATGGCGAACGTGGACGAGGACTTCACGCGCCTGCTGCGCTACCGTTTCTCCAGGGACGGAAGCCTTCACAACCATCCGGTGCGCAACATCATGCTCGCCGCGCTCATCGACCTCAAGGGCAGCCTCACCGAGGCCACGCGCTACATGTGCCGCCTTCTCAACGTGAAGGGGACGGTGCTCCCGCTGACCGAGGAAAAGGTCGAGCTGGTGGGGGAAAATGAAGCGCATGAGCGGGAGTTTTTCGGCCAGGTGGAGGTAAGCCGCAATATCCGCAGCATTGCCCGCCTCAACTATGACCACGACGTGCATGTCAGCCAGGAGGTCGTCGCCCACATCCTGGACAGCGATCTCATCGTCTTCAGCCCCGGCAGCCTCTACACCAGCATCCTCCCGCACCTGATCGCGCCGGAGGTGGTGGAGGCCATAAGCCGGGCCAAGGCGCCGGTACTGTATGTCTGCAACTTCTTTACCCAGCCGGGGGAGACGGATCATTACAAGGTCAGCGACCATTTGAAGGTGCTCAACCGCTATCTTGGCGCGCGGAAGGTGGATATCGTGCTGGCCAACAACGGCATGATCGACCCTGCCGTCGCGGAGGTCTATCTCACGAAGGAGAACAAGACGGCGGTGGAGCTCGACCGGGAGAAAGTCCTCGCCCTGGGGGCGCGGCTCATCGAGGACGACGTGGTCTGCATCGAGGACGGCAGCCTCCGCCACGACGCGCTGAAAACCGCGTTCCTCATTTTCTCGTGGCTGATGGGGAAATAAGCTCCCCATAAAGCGTATGACGGAAAAAGGCGGCGTCCGGTCTTGTCCGATTTCCCCCCCTTGCAAAACGCGGCGGGATCGTGTATAGTGTGTTTATCACATGATCTCTATACAATACTTTGTGATTATGTAAACTTACAGAAGGGGTTGACAGACATGGCGGCACGGCGTAGCATTAACTCGGTCGGTCGGTCGGTCGGTCGGTCGGTCGGTCGGTCGGTCGGTCGGTAAAGACTGTGCGGTAAGCCTCTCCCTGTCAGAATATCATAAGGGCGCAGTATACCCAATTTGAGGTATACTGCGCCCTTTTTGCGCGCTTTGGCTGTCATTGCAGCCTTTCGTGCAGATTTGCGCGGCTGTACAGAAAGCGGCGGAACTCCACCACATCGCCCACAACCACATAGAAGGCCAGATAGCTTTTTACGCGCAGAGCGTAATAAGGCGCGTCCACGTCGGGCGGTGAAGCGAAGGGCTTTCCCGCTGTCGGAAAGCTGAGCAGCGCCTGCTTTTCCCGCTCAAACGCCTCGTCCAGTTCTTTCGCCGCAATGGGGTTTTTCAGGCTCCCGGCGATATAGGCCAGCGCCGCGGAATAGTCCTGCCAGAACGAGGCCCGATATTCAAACCTGTAAGCCACGCAGCAGCGCCTCCGACTTTTCACGGAACTCACTCTCGGAGTAGCTCGGCTCTCCGACTCTCGCCCTCGCGTCGGCCTCCCGCAGACTGGGCAGATAAGGGTCGCCCCGCAGCTCAAAGGGGATGCAGCCCCGCATGACTGATTGCCTTAGGAAAAGGCGCACGGCGGAAGAGGTGTCCAGGCCGATGCTGGCAAAAAGCCTGTCGGCGTCCGACTTGAGGGCGTCGTCCACACGAATTTGAAGATTTGCCATACAGCAGATCACTCCTTTCGTCCCCAGTATAAGGCAGATACATTGAACTGTCAATACATATCAATACCTGCTTCTGCAATCCCACACATCCCGCCGCGCGGTGCGGCGATCAATAGAAAAGGAGAAAGAAACATGAAACACAGAGGAACAAAAATCCTGTCCCTGCTGCTCACGCTGGTGCTGGTGCTGGGGCTGATGCCGGGGATGGGCTTGACGGCGTATGCGGCGGAGGTCGAGTCAGAAGAGTTTACCACAAATACGGGAAACGGTACATACACTGGTACGCATATTAAAATTACGGGAACTGGGTATGTGGATGGTGATGGTGCCGCTATTACCCCATGGACGATTCAAGGCCTGAGCGGTGAGACAATTACAAGAGTTGATATGACCATTGGGTGGTATGGAGGAAATGGGTATGTAAGCCACTACAGTGCAAATCATGGAACACTCTCTAATATCAACGATTCCAATGGTGGAGGCTTTTCGTTCATTGATGTAAATTCGACGTCGATTACTATTGAATGTGATGACAATCAGTACTTATATCAGATTAAAAAGGTGGTTGTTTATTATTCGGCGGGTTCTTCCTCCGTTGCTGTCACTGGCGTGACCCTCAACCCGTCCACCGCACAGACAATCAATGTGGACGGTAAGGTCTCCTTTACTGCCACCGTCAGCCCCGACAACGCCACGGACAAGACCGTGAAGTGGAGCGTTGGCGGAACGAACGCCAGCGCTGTGAAGCTGTATTCCGACGCGGATTGCAAGACCGCGGTTCAACTAAATACAGCCACCGAAACCACGACCGTCTACGCCAAGGGTATGTCGGCGGGTAGCGCAACCGTCACCGTCACTGCCACCAACGGAACCGACGATACGGCCGATGACAAGAGCGCGAGCTGCGCCGTGACGGTGAATGGGTATACCGTGCGTTTTGACCCCAACGGCGGCGACGGTCAGATGGAGGATGTACCGAATGTGTTGGGCGAGTACACCCTTCCGGGCTGCGATTTTGACCCGCCTGCGGGACAGAGCTTCAAGGCGTGGAGTTTGGACGGCACCGAGTATGCCCCCGGCGCTACCATCAATATTGGTCGTAACACGACGTTTGTCGCCGTCTGGCAAGCCGCCGCTTCCGGCGGCGCGGTTGGCTTCGGCGGCGGTGACGAGAGCTGGAGCGGCGGCTATGTGACGGGCCTGAGAGCCTACCGTGTGAGCCTTGCCCCGATGCAGGGCGGCAGCGCGTCGCTTGTGCTGAACACAGGCGAGAGCGGCGAGAGCATGAACGTCTACCCGCAGACCACCGTCCGCGTCGTTCCCAGCCCCGCCCCCGGCTATAAACTGGCCAGCATCGTATGGAGCCTCATCGACGGCTCGGCCAGCTATGACATCACCCAGTCCCAGACCTTCGTCATGCCCGCCATGGACGCGGTGGTGCATGTGACCTTTGTCCCGGTGGGTTAACGGCTCCCTTTCGAAAAGGGAGCTGTCATGGCCGATCCCCCGCGAGGCCATGACTGAGGGATCGAACCCGGTTCCTGCACCGACTCAAAGCGGAGTCGCTGCGCGACGATTGAACCCGATCCCTCCGCCCCAGTGTGCGCACTGGGGCACCTCCCCTTTCGAAGGGGAGGCATGGCGAGCCCCGGACGCGCGCGAGGAGTCAACCCCTCCGGCCTGCGGCCACCTCCCCTTACAGGGGAGGCATGACGAGTCCCGGCGGTGAAACAAAACAAATATCTTTAAAACGTATGGCGAATCCGTACAATGTGCGGATTCGCCATATGTTTTATGCAATTTGAAGGATATACCGCGCGGGCGACCGCAAGGGTCGCCCCTACGGAGAGGAACCCACGTCATGCGCCGTAGGGGCCGATGCCCTCATCGGCCCGCCGTTTTGCAGCGCTGTGCGTTTTTCGGCGGGTCGATCTGGGGATCGACCCCTACGATTTTGTATCCATATTTTACATGTTGAGCTTCTCCGCGACTTCCTTTGCCGAGAGACAGAGCGCTTTCGCAAGCTCCGCGTCCGGGGATTTGACCGCGATGCGCACGGCGGAGTTCACGGCGCTGGGGCTGATATGCAGCTCGTAGTTTTTCCCGCTCAGACGGATACCGTCGCCGTAGTCGGCCCCGAGCTCCAGCATCAGCTCCGAAAGCGTCCCCATGAGCCGTGCCCGGTCCACACAGCCGCAGCAGAGCACGACGCCCTCCTCCTCGCTGTCCGTGACGGGCTCGGGCGCGGGGCGGCGGAAGGCCTCGCCCGGCGTCAGACGGAGTTTCCCGTCCAGCGCGTCGGCGCAGCAGCGGTAGTAGTCCTGCGGCGTGCCGATGTCGCGCCAGTAGCCCTCCATCACCTGGCCGTAGAGCGGCGCGCCCTCCTTCAGCAGCATCGGAAACAGATCCTTTCCGAAGTCGCAGACCCCCTCCGGGATGCGCTCCAGAACCGAGGGGGACACGACGTAGATCCCCGTGTTCACAAGATCGGTCACCACGCGCGGCCACTCCGGCTTTTCGATAAAGCTGCGGATGCGCCCCTCGCCGTCCGTCACCGCAAGCCCGTAGCGCAGCGGCAGGCTCTCCTCGCTCAGGGCGATGGTGACGGCCGCGCCCTTGTCCCGGTGCGCCCGCATGAGCTTTTCGAGCGCAAAGTCGCAGGCCGCGTCGCCGGAGATGATGAGAAAGTCCTCGCCCCCGACAAAGTCCCGGCAGTTCTTGACGCTGCCCGCCGTGCCGAGGTTTTCCGTCTCAATGCGGTACTCCATGCTCACCCCGAAGCGCCGCCCGTCGCCGAAGTGGGCCATGATCTCCCCGGCCCGGTAGTGCAGGGCCGCGCAGATCTGCGTAAAGCCGCTGTCGCGCAGCCTGTCCACGATATATTCCATCATTGGCCTGCCGAGCAGGGGCACCATCGGCTTCGGATGCTCCCCGGTCACGGGCCGCAGTCTCGTCCCCAGACCGCCCGCAAGGATCACTGCCTTCATTTCGCTTCTCTCCTTCTTTGGCTTTCTATGTGTATTATTGCGGGGCGCGCGCAATTTATGATTGTAAACAGACGGAAAACTTGGTATAATGTAACATCACCTTGCGAATGATCTCTTTGCGGAGGAGGTGCATACATGAACAAGACGCTGCGGCGGCTGGTTCAGCCGGGCCGACTGCCCTACGCGCTGCTGCTGCTTTTCGCGGCGGCGGCCGCCAACTACGGGCTATACACCCTGGCGGCCGGGACGGGCGGGGCGATCGTCCTGCTGATGATCGTCAACCTGATCCTGCGCGGCCGGAGGGAAAAACGCCTCGCCGCGTATATCGAGTCCCGCGTCTATGAGACGGAGAGCGCCAAGAGCAGCACGCTCATCAATTTCCCGCTCCCCATCGCGATCTTCAAGTTGGAGGATTCGCGCATCATCTGGGGCAACGAGGCGTTTTTCAAGATGTGCGGCGAGAGCGGCACCCGCCTGGACGCCAATATTGCCGAGCTCATCCCCCAGTTTACCGGCGGCTGGCTCCTGGAGGGCAAGGACCGCTATCCCACGCTCATTGAGGTAAACGGCCGCAAGTACCAGCTCCACGGCACGCTCATCCGCTCCGAGCAGGAGACCGAGAACAGTGTGTTCATGGGCATCACCTACTGGGTGGACGTGACGGATTACGACGATATCCGCATCGAATACGAGAACACCCGCCCTGTCGCCGGCATCATCATCATCGACAACCTGGACGAGCTGATGAAAAACCAGCCCGACCGCGTCAAGAACGATCTGCGCGACGCGGCGGAGGATATGCTGGGCAAGTGGTGCGCCGGTTTCCACGGCATCCTGCGCCGCTATGACCGCGACCGCTATCTCGTCCTCATGGAGCGCCAGCATATGGAGAAGCTCAAGGAGGAGAAGTTCAAGATCACCGAGGAGATCAAGGCTGTCGTCAGCCCCTCCGGCATCGCGGCCACCATCAGCGTCGGCCTCGGCGCGGAGGCGGAGAGCTTCGCCGAGAGCCTCCAGGCCGCGGACAACGCGGTGGAGCTGGCCCTCTCCCGCGGCGGCGACCAGACCGTCGTCAAAAACCGCATGGGCTTTGAGTTCTACGGCGGGCGCGGCTCCGAGGTGGAAAAGCGCACGAAGGTCCGCTCCCGCGTGACCGCAAACTCCTTCTCCAACCTCATCCAGGAGGCGACGGGCCTGCTCATCATGGGCCACCGCAACGGCGACATGGACAGCTACGGCGCGGCCGTCGGCGTGTACAGCATCGCCCGACAGCGCGGGATCAAGGCCACCATCGTGGCCGACATCCAGCACTCGGCGGCAAAGCCCCTGGCCGATATGATCCGGCGTGAGCAGGAGTACCGCGACGCCTTTATCAGCCCCGCCGAGCTGCCCGCGCGCATCGAGCCGGGCACTCTCCTCGTGGTGGTGGACACCAACCGCCCCGAACAGGTGGAGGTTCCGGCCCTGCTTACCCAGTGCCAGCGCGTGGCCGTCTTCGACCACCACCGCGTGGCCGCCACCTATATCCAGGACGCGGCGCTGAGCTATATCGAGCCCTACGCCTCCTCCGCGTGTGAGCTGATCGCCGAGATCCTGCAGGAGCTGCCGGATGTGAACCACGTCCTGCGCTGCGAGGCCGAGGCCATGCTGGCCGGTATCGTGCTCGACACCAAAAACTTCACCCTCCGCACCGGCGAGCGCACCTTCGACGCGGCCTCGTGGCTCAGAAGCGAGGGAGCGGACACCATCTTCGTCAAGCGCCTGTTCCAGTCGGATCTGGCGCAGACGGTGGCCAAGTACAAGATCCTCCAGCAGGCGGAGATCTACCGGGGCGTCGCCCTGGCGGCGCCGCAGGAGGCGCAGGACCGCGTGATCGCGGCCAAGGCGGCGGATGAGCTTTTGAACATCTCCGGCGTGGAGGCGTCCATCGTCGTGGTTCCGGCGGCGGGCGGCGGCTGCTTTGCCTCGGCCCGATCCATTGGGGACGTGAACGTCCAGCTCATCATGGAAAAGCTCGGCGGCGGCGGCAACCGCAACGCCGCGGCCGCGCAGTTTGCGGACATCACGGCCGAGGAGGCCATGCAGAAGGTACGCGAAGCCATCGACGACTATCTGTCATAGTCAATTGTCAGGTTTTTTGGGGAAAGTCATATGTCGGAAAAAACAAATCATCTGGAAGAAAATGAAGTTCGCGTGATCAAACTGTCGAGGGCCGCCATAGAGGAAATCCTCTGGGAGACCTTTATGGAGATAGGACATGACAAGCTGGAGCTTGAGGCTGATTCGGACGATATCATATTCAGAATGACGACCGATGAGACAATGTCTGAGCTTGTATTTTACGCATGTGATTTCTCCGGAGAAAAAGCGCCTGATTTTAGCCGTATAGATAATTTTATAAAACAAAATGTTCAAATAACGACAGACTCCGTTTTTACGGAGCCCGGCACCGGAAAAACCTATCAGACAATTCATATAGAGAACACAGACCAGGTATTATAAATCACATTGTATATCATTCCGAAGGGAGAAACAGATATGAAAGTTATTTTCAATACCGACGTCAGAGGTCAGGGCAAGAAGGGCGAGCTGAAGGAGGTCTCCATCGGCTACGCCAGAAACTACCTCATCCCGCGCGGTCTCGCCGCCGAGGCGACCACCGACAACATCAACGCCCTCAAGCTCAAGGAGAAGGCCAAGGCCGCCCAGATCGCCCGCGAGAAGGCGGAGGCTCAGGAAAACGCCAAAAAGCTCGAAGGCGTGCAGGTCGTCGTCCGTGCGAAAGCCGGCGGCGCGGGCAAGCTCTTCGGCGCGGTCACCTCTCAGGAGATCTGCGACGCGCTCAAGGCGCAGTTCGGCATCGAGATCGAGAAGAACAAGATTGTCCAGGCCGACCCCATCAAGACCTTCGGCAGCTATCAGGTCAAGGCCAAGCTCGGCTACGAGGTCAGCGGCACGGTCAACGTGCTGGTCATTGAGGATAAGTAAAAACAGTGTGGAGTTTGGAGTGAAGGTGTCGCTGCGCGACAATTGAAATCAGTCCGCGAAGCGGACACAATAACTCCACACTCCACACTCCACACTCCACACTCCACACTCCACACTCCACACGCCAAACTCCACCCTGCTTTGAGGTAACAAAATGGACGAACTGCTGGGCAGAAAGACGCCTCACTCCGCGCCCGCGGAGCAGGCTGTCATCGGCTCCATGCTCATCGACTCCCGCTGCATTCCGGAGGTCCTTGAGAAGCTGAAGCCGGACGAATTTTATATCCAGCTCAACCGGGACATCTACGAGACCATCTACGCCATGTTCTCCTACAGCATGGCCATCGACCCGGTCACCGTGCTGGGCCAGATGAAGGTCAGGGGCGTATACAAGGACAACTGCGAGGAATACCTCGCGGAGATCATGCGCATCACCCCCACCGCCGCCAACGTCCTGGAGTACGCCGCCATCGTGCGCGACAGGGCGCTGCTCCGCCGTCTCGGCGAGGCCGCCGACGAGATCAGCTCCATGGTCTACGAGGGCAGCGGCGAGGCCGAGACCATGCTTGAGGCGGCGGAGCGGAAGATCTACGCCCTCCGCCAGGGCCGCAACGTGGGCGGCCTGATCCCGGTGTCCTCGGTGGTGCAGAATGTCTTTGACACGCTCTCCGAGGCGGCCACCTCCGGCAACGCCATCCCCGGCCTGTCCACCGGCCTTGCCGATCTCGACCGCGTGACCCTCGGCCTCAACAAGTCCGAGCTCATCCTGATTGCGGCCCGCCCCGGCATGGGCAAGACCAGTATCGCCCTGAACATGGCCCTGCACGCGGCCATGAACGAGCGGCAGACCGTCGCCATCTTCTCATTGGAAATGTCGCGCGAGCAGCTTGTCACAAGGCTTTTGTCCCGCGCGGCCCTGATCCCGTCCCAGAACCTGCTGACCGGCCAGCTCTCCGACCAGCAGTGGCGGGAGATTTCCAACGCCGCCCAGGCGCTCAGCGCCACGGACATCCGCATCGACGACAACCCGACCCTCACGGTCTCGGACATGAACGCCCAGTGCCGCAGGGTCGCAAACCTCGGCCTCGTGGTCATCGACTATTTACAGCTGATGCAGTCCGCGGGCAGCGGGCACTCCTGGTCGAACGAGAGCCGCACCCAGGCCGTCAGCGACATCAGCCGCATGTTGAAGATCATGGCCAAGGAGCTCAACGTCCCCGTCATCTGCCTGTCCCAGCTCTCCCGTGCCAACGAGTCGCGGCAGGACAAGCGCCCCATGCTCTCCGACCTGCGCGAATCCGGCGCCATCGAGCAGGACGCCGACGTCGTGATAGGACTCTACCGCGATGGGTATTATAACAAGGAGAGCGAGAACCCCAACCTGGCCGAGGCCATCATTCTGAAAAACCGCAAGGGCCAGACCGGCACGGTGGAGCTGCTGTGGCTGCCCGAGTACACCAGCTTCAGCATGTTTGAGAAGCGGCGCGAAGATGACTATTGACTTAAACCCCGCGCCGAAAAGGGGCGAAAAGCTCCTGTGCGCGGTCTCCGGCGGGGCCGACTCCATGTGCCTTCTGCATCTTTTGCACAGCGGGGGCTGGGACGTGACCGCCGCCCACTTTGAGCACGGCATACGCGGAGCCGAATCCCTGCGCGACGCCGCCTTTGTGGAGGACTGGTGCCGCGAGCACGGCATCCCCTGCGTCGTCGGACACGGCGACGCGCCCGGCTATGCGGCGGCGCGCGGCCTGAGCCTCGAAGAGGCGGCGCGGGAACTGCGCTATGCGTTTTTGTTTGAAAAAGCGCGGGAACTCGGCGCGGACCGCATCCTCACCGCGCATACTATGGACGACAACGCCGAGACACTGCTGTTTAACCTCACACGCGGCAGCGGCACGGCCGGCCTGTGCGGCATCCCCGCCGAGCGGGGGATTATCCTGCGCCCGCTGCTCCATGTCTCGCGCGCGGAAATCGAGGCCTGTCTGAAAGAAAACGCCGTCCCCCATGTGGAGGACAGCACCAACCGGAGCGACGACTATACCCGAAATCTCCTGCGCCATCAGGTCGTGCCCCTGCTGCGGAAGATCAACGCCCGCTTTGCGGAGGCCGCCGCGAGAACCTCCGGGCTCGCCGGACGGGACGAAGACTGTCTCGCAGGCATGGCCGAGGCGTTTTTGGAGCGTGAGCTCAGGGACGAAAGCCTGCCCCTGGCTGCGCTGCGCGCCCTGCATCCCGCCGTCGCCTCGCGCGTTGTGCGGAAGCTGTTCCCCGGCATATCCATGGAGCGCTGTGAGGCTGTGCTGGACTTTATTAAGAGCACGGAGTACGGGCTTTTGCAGCTTCCCGGACACACGCTTCGGCGCGAGCAGGGGAGACTGTATCTGGAAACAGCGGACAGCGTTCAGATCCCGGAGCGCCGCCTGATCCCCGGCGGGAGCCTGGAAGTCCCGGAGCTCGGCGTCCGCGTCGACACGGCGGAATGTGTCTATCGCGGAGAAATTCACGACTTGTTCAAGACTTCTTATCTCAAATATGAGATAGTATCAAGCGGCGTTTTTTGCACCGGCAGACGCCCCGGCGACACGATCCGACCACGCGGGCGGGACTTGAGCAAGAAGCTGAGCGCGCTATTTAAAGAAGCCGCTTACACCCGCGCGGAGCGGGAAGCCTGTCTCATTCTGCGAGACGGGCAGGGCCCGGTTCTGGCGCGCGGCCTCGCCGTCGACGAGCGGGCCTGGCCGGAGGCCGGAGAAAAAGCGTGGAAGATCACGTTTGTGGAAAGGTAAAAAAGAACGATTCGCAGGGGCCGATGCCCTCATCGACCCGCCGTGCGGCGTCCCTCCTCGGGCCGATCAGGGGATCGACCCCTGCGGAATGGACTATAAAATACACACAGGAGAAAGAGATATGCTCAACGATATTGAAAGAGTGCTCATCAGCGAGGAGGAGCTGGAGGCCAGCGTAGCCCAGATCGGACGAAAAATCTCCGAGGACTTCCGGGACAAGGACCCCATCTTTGTCGGCGTGCTGAAGGGCTGCTTCATTTTTATGGCCGACCTCATGCGCCATGTGGACATCAAGTGCTCCATGGACTTCATGGCCGTCTCCTCCTACAGCGGGACAAGCTCCACCGGCGCGGTCAAGATCAACAAGGACCTGAGCCAGGACATCGAGGGCCGCCACGTCATCATCGTCGAGGACATCCTTGACTCCGGCGTGACCCTGAGTTACCTCAAGAAGTATCTCATGGTCCGCCATCCCGCCTCCATCACCATCGCAACCCTCATGGACAAGCCCTCTCGCCGCAAGGCCGACGTCTTTGCCGACTACTCCTGCTTCGAGGTGCCCGACGCCTTCGTCGTGGGCTACGGCCTGGACTATAACGAGCACTACCGCAACCTCCCCTATATCGGCATTTTGAAGCCGGAGATTTATTCGTGAACTCACGCCCGAATGGGCTGAATAAATAAAAAACTACCCGAAAAGCAAAACTTTCACGGTATTAGGATGTGATTGTACTTTGAATTCGAAACGCGCAAGAGACCTGGGCTTCTACGTTCTGCTCATCGCGATCATGATCGCCGTCATCTTTACGATGACCGGAAACTCGGACGCCAAACAGCTCAAGAACTACTCCGACCTCGTGGACCTCTTTGAGGCGGAGCGGGTAAAGTCCTTCACCACCGAGGGCAGCACCATCATCCTCCAGGTCCGCACCGAAAACGGCGAGCCCCCCACGGAGGAAGTGACCTACGACCTCTACAGCTTCACCGTCTTCTACAACGATTTCAGTGAGCTGATCAAGGAGCAGTACGCGAAGGGCGTGCTGGAAAAGTACGACTATGACGAGGGCTTCGTCGTCCCCTGGTGGGCGAGCATGCTGCCCTACATCCTGGTCATGGGCGGCGCGATGGCGCTGTGGTACTTTATGATGAGCCGCGCCGGCGGCGGAGCGGGCGGCATCACCAAGTTCTCCAAGGCCCGCACCCGTCTCGGCAGCGACGAGAAGAACAAAAAGACCTTCGCCGACGTCGCGGGCTGCGACGAGGAGAAGGAGGAGCTTTCGGAGATCGTCGACTTCCTCAAGGACCCGAAGGCCTACACCGCCATGGGCGCGCGCATCCCCAAGGGCGTGCTGCTCGTCGGCCCTCCGGGCACCGGCAAGACCCTGCTCGCCAAGGCCGTCGCGGGTGAGGCGGGCGTGCAGTTTTTGTCCATCTCCGGCTCCGACTTTGTGGAGCTCTATGTCGGCGTCGGCGCGGGCCGTGTGCGCGATCTGTTCGAGCAGGCCAAGAAGGCCGCCCCCGCCATCATCTTCATCGACGAGATCGACGCCGTAGGCCGTCAGAGAGGCAGCGGCCTCGGCGGCGGCCATGACGAGCGCGAGCAGACCCTCAACCAGCTGCTCGTCGAGATGGACGGCTTCGGCAGCAACGAGGGCGTCATCGTCATGGCGGCCACAAACCGCGCGGACATCCTCGATAACGCCCTGCTGCGTCCCGGCCGCTTCGACCGCCAGGTCTATGTCGGCCTTCCCGATATTCGCGGGCGCGAGGCCATTTTGAAGATCCACTCCCGCGACAAGCAGCTCGCGGAGGATGTGGACCTCAACTCCATCGCCAAGGGCACGCCGGGCTTTGCGGGCGCGGATCTCGAAAACCTGATGAACGAGGCGGCTCTGCTGGCCGTGCGCCGCAAGCACCGCTTCATCAACATGGAGGATATTGACGAAGCCATCCTCAAGGTTCAGATGGGCCCCGAGAAGAAGAGCCGCAAGATGAGCGAGAAGGCCCGCCGTCTCACCGCCTATCACGAGTCCGGCCACGCCATCGCCGGACGCTATCTTGAGCATGTCGACCCCGTCCACTATATCACCATCATCCCGCGCGGCGCGGCGGGCGGCTTCACGCTCTTCCGTCCGCAGGAGGACCTGGAAAACTTCAAGTCCAAATCCGAGATGTTCGAGGACATCGTCATGGCCCTCGGCGGCCGCACGGCGGAGAGACTCTTCCTGGACGACATCTCCACCGGTGCCTCCGGCGACATCCAGCAGGCCAGCTCCATCGCCCGAGACATGGTCATGCGCTATGGCATGAGCGAGCGGCTCGGCCCCATCTCCTACGACAACTCCGGCCACTCCATCTTCATCGGCCGCGACTTCGGCCAGACCAAGAGCTATTCCGAGGAGACCGCCGGCATGATCGACGAGGAGGTCAAGAAGATCTTCGACGAGGCCAGCGCCCTGTGCGAGAAGATTCTGACCGAGCACGCCGACCAGCTCCGCGCCATCGCGGAATACCTGCTCGAGCACGAGACCATGGAGGCCGAGGAGTTCAACTACTACTTCGAGCACGGCGAGTTCATGCCCATGCCGCCCAGAGAGGCCCGCAAGGCCCGCGAGGACAGCACCATCGAGCGCCCCGCGAGAAAAATCTCCATGACCGACGGCTACGCCGAGGAGGCTCAGAAGGCCGAGACGGCGGAGGAGCTCCCGGCAGAGGAAGCCGCCGCGGAAGAGAATACAGAAGAATGAACAAAGTGACTGTCCCAAAAGGCAGCCGCGAATAATACGAAATGACGGCAGCCGTCCCTTGTAAGGAGCGGCTGCCGTCAGATTGAGATAGAGTCTTTCCTTTGCTAATACTACTATTCCATAAAACAAGACAATCTTTCCGGCCAGAATTGCGCCAGACTTCGTTATCGGGCTTGGAAATACACAAAGTATTCCCTGCGCCCGCCGCCTTGTCTGACACAATTCTGCCTCGGAAATCTTTGTCTACTTTCTATGGAATAGTAGTATAATACTATTTTTCGTTAAAACAGCTCGTTTTAACGAAAAGGCATCGCGAAAGGCGCGCTGCCAGTTTTGTGCCCTCGGACGCAAAACACGTCTCATAGGTCTCCGACGTGCCTTTGGCACTATAAAACGGCTTTAAGCCGTTTTATAGGAGACCAGTATAAGATGCGTGGAGAGTATTCTCGTTGCTGCGATTACATCAATCCATTCTTGAAGAAAGTAGGTTATTGTGATATTGCGTCATTGCTTCACAACTGAACAAAGTACTTTCAGGAGAAATACGTTTTGGCTCTCAAAAAAATGCTTCTCCAAATTTGGACTGCGAGCCGCAGGCATCGATTTATTTCGGCTTTTCCCGACGGGTAACACGGGATGAATTTCTTCGCCGTGCAGAGGATGGGAGCATCTGCGAGGTGCTCAACCGCATGCCGGTGCGGAAGGGCGATGTGTTCTATATCCTGCCCGGTACGATCCACGCCGTCGGCGCCGGGATCGTGATCGCGGAGATTCAGCAGAACTCCAACACGACGTTCCGTGTATACGACTACAGGCGTCGGGATGCAAGCGGGAATCTGCGCCCGCTGCATCTGGAGCGCGCGGCGGAAGTGCTCAATTATGATCCGCTGATTCCAAGCGAATGCAAAGCGAACGGAATGACAATGCTTCCGGGCTTTAGGATGACGGAAATGTTCTCCTGCCGGTATTTCAGAGCGTACAAGCTGGACATAGAAACAGAGGCGAGGCTTTACTGCGACGGAACCTCGTTTCACCATCTTCTGTGCGTGGAGGGCGAAGCGGTCATCACAGCCGACGGAAAAGACTATTCCATCCGCCGCGGCGAATCGTATTTTATACCCTCGGCGATGGGCGAATATCAAGTGCGGGGGGCAAGCCGGGTGCTGCTCTCCAGAGTATGAGGGGAAGAACAATGAAAAAGACAGCACTGATTATGGCGGGCGGCCGCGGCGAACGCTTCTGGCCGAAGAGCCGTATCAACATGCCCAAGCAGTTCCTGTCGCTGACGGGCGACGGAAAGACGATGATCCAGCTGACGGTAGATCGGATATCGCCGCTGGTGGACAGCGGGGACATCTATATTGCAACCAACCGCAGCTATAAAAAGATGGTGATGGAACAGCTGCCGGAGCTGCCGGAGGAGAACATCCTCTGCGAGCCGATCGGGCGCAACACTGCGCCGTGCATCGGTCTCGGCGCGGTACATATCGCAAGTAAATATGACGATGCGGTGATGTACGTTCTGCCGTCCGACCACCTGATTACGCACCCGCAGATCTTCCGCAGAACGCTGAACGATGCGGCGGAGGTCGCGGAGCAGGGAAATAACCTTGTGACGATCGGCATTACGCCGGTATATCCCGAGACCGGCTACGGCTACATCAAGTTCCGTCCGGAGGACACGCTGGGCGCCGCCTATGCGGTGGATTGCTTCGTGGAGAAGCCGGATCTCGAAACGGCGCGGCAATATATCCGGAGCTAGCAGTATTTGTGGAACAGCGGCATGTTTACATGGAAGGTCTCGACGATCCTCGGCAACATAAAGGCATTTATGCCGGAGATGTATGAGGGGCTGCTGCGCATCGGGGACGCCATCGGAACCGACGGGCAGGACACGGTGCTGGAGCGTGAATTCCACGCATTCCAGTCTGTCTCCATTGACTACGGTGTGATGGAGAAAGCAAAGAATATCTACATCCTCAGCGGCTCGTTCGGCTGGGACGACGTGGGCTCGTGGCTGGCGCTGGAGCGCATGCAGACGTGCGATGAGTTCGGCAATGTGGTCAGCGGGAATGTGGTGTCCATCGACACGAAAAATACGATCATTCAGGGGAATGGAAAGCTGATCGCCACAGTGGGCATTGAGAATCTGATCATCATCGACACCGCGGACGCGACGCTGATTTGCGAAAAGAACAGCACCGGCGATATCAAAAAGGTCATCGAAAATCTGAGAATCTGCAACAGAACGGAGTATTTGTGAGATAAAAAAGCACTGATTACCGGGATCACCGGTCAGGACGGCTCCTGTCTCGCTTTCACCGGAGCTCCGTCGGAAGCCTGTTATCGGTGAAGCGGGAAACAGGACGGCTCTGAATATCCGAAAGAGCCCGGGAAGGACAGCAGCCAGGTCCTTCACCGCCGCTGCACACTTCATACTGATTTTCCTTAAAAAGTAGACAGCATCTATTTTTTATAGCGCCTTATGGCGCGTTGAAAATCGTATGAGACGTCAGCCGCGTCAGCAACTGTATGCCGCCGCAGGGGGCATCTTTTAAGGCAACACCGCACAATACGCCTGCGGCATCTTCCGGAAAAACCGTGCCCTGATCTCGTCACTTTTTCTTGCAATACACAATCCGATTCGCTTCGCTCACATGTATAAGTTCGCGTAGCCAAATCAAAGATTTGGACGCTCACTTAAGTATTCCAGCGAAAAACTGCCTTCATCAGAACCCGGTTTTTCTCGGAATCTGCTCTTGCCGCATTATGCGGTATTGCCCTAAAAAATCAAGCGCATTCGGCCTACGACTTTGAACATGAGAAGACCTCCAACAGCAGAAACCTGCATGGCTTTTATGATGACGAGGGGAGCTTTGCTTGGGTTGGGGACGAGGCTGCAGTCCGTCTGAAGCTGAAGGACAGCGTCCTGATCAAGACCTGCACCGCTAAAACACTCGTGGATAAGGCGGAAACACCCCCGACCCTTTCGGTTTATCTTGAGGGTGAGCACCTGGGCGACATTCCGCTCAGCACAGAAATCAACGAGGCGAGGTTTGCGGTTCCGGAGGCGTGGCAGGGAAAGACCGGCGAGCTTACGCTGCGCTGCAGCGCGATGTTCATACCGAGTCACGATGTTGCCGACTCTGACGACAGCCGTGAATTGAGCTGTCAAATTTACTATATCGGTGAGAACAAATGAGAGAATAGCTCGGCGGCGACAAGAATACATACTTTAATTTGGGCTTACTGAAAAACATCTTTAACTCCGTGGACGCGCTGGCGGAATTGATCTTCACCACGGGTACAACGGGAAAGCCAAAAGGCGCGATGCTGACCTGCCGTGGGGTAGAAGCCGGCGCGAAAAAAACCAAATCGCTGCGGGATGGCTGGCTGTATACAAACGATCTGGTCTATCAGGACAAGGACGGTTTTATCTATATGCTGGGGCGTGCGGATGACATCATCAACGTCGGCGGTGAGAAGGTATCTCCAGTAATTGTTGAATTATCATGAAAACAGGCAAAACAAACTTGCCCGGAAAATAAAGAAAACCGCTCGATTCACAAAGAATTAAGCGGTTTTAATGGTTGCGGGGGAAGGATTCGAACCAACGACCTCCGGGTTATGAGCTGTGGTGGTAGAATTTGTCAGCCCGTTTTGCCTCCGCTTGTCCCTCTTCCGTCCGGCTTTCCCGGAGCGTTCGGTACCTGCATTCTCTCCGGTTCTCTCCACCGCTTTCCGCGTTTGGGTCACGGTTTGGGTCAGACGAAAAATGTCCGAAAACAAGGGATATAATGTCCGCGGCAATTATTACGCCGCATAAACAAAGATTAACCCCTCACGCCACAGTATTATGCAAGGATCGAGTCTTCATCGTTGTGAATTGCTTCACGAAAGATTTCTCTGAGCAGGTCTTCCACTCCGCTTGCCGCCTGGATCGTCGCGACCATCAATTCATCCGGATTGATCTTGGCAAAATCAATATCGTATCCGGCGTTGCGAATGAGTTGAGTGAAGAACGCCCTCTGCGCTCGGCCATTCCCCTCGCGGAATGGATGAAGCATATTGAGAACGCCATAGAAGTCTACAATGTTTTTCACGAATTCATCAAATGGCATGTCAGTAAAGAACTGTTTTGCCCGTAGCCGTCGAAACGCACTTTCAGCTACCCGGTCAATATCCTCAGCCTTGACAAAACTGGTACCTTTCTTGGACATGTCTACGGTGCGGGTTTCTCCAGCCCAAACGTAAAGATCCTCAAAAAGATATCGATGGATCGCCTTATAATGTGCAAAATCAAATTTGCCTTGAATCGGATGCTCTGACAGTTCAGAGTCCTTCATCATTGTTATACCTGCTTCGACTATGGCTAACTGGCCTTCATCATGAATATTCAGTTTATAGATCAAACAGGTCGTGCCTGCATAGCAATCAGCGGTGAGAGGATCGATACTGTAGCTCATCAGGCAGTCACTCCTGCCTTTTTTAGCAGCAAGCTCAGGTATTCTTCTTTGGACATCTGATTCATCAATACCAACCGGCACCAGTCTTTGCACTCTTCATCTATATGGAAGCCTTCCATTTCTATAGAGGCAGCGGCATTTTCGACTGACCGATTAATAGATTCTTCGTGACTCATTCAATTGCCTCCTCATAGTAGCTTGTGCTATTGATACTTTACCATACTCAGAGAAAAAATAAAAGTATCCATTCTTACAGATTCAAATCTTCACTCAAATCCTCCGGAACCCCGCGCGGGCCGCGGACGGCGAAGATACGATATTGCTTATTCAGCACATCAAAGGTAAAGCGGGACGGATCATAGCGTTTGAGCAGGCGAATCTTCATGAGGCTCCTGATCGTCAGGCCTTCACGCTGAAACTGGTATGGGATGTCCGTCTCCGTGACCTTGCACTTGTAGAGGATTGCGGAGACCGGTGCGCCGACGTACATGAAAACCGTGTCGCCTTTCTTGATTCCCGCGCCTTGCTTCCACATGATCTCCTTGACGGAATCAAAGGCGTGAACGCTGTCGAAGTATTTGAGATTGGAGGGGATGATCCACTCCTTTGGCGGACGGATCGCCTGCTTCGTCTTTGAAGAAGCGGTGACCCGATAGCTTTTGTCGATCAAGCTGCAGATGTCTTCCGGCGGAACCGTGCCGTCCAGCAGAATGGAAACCCAGTTCCCGCGGCTGATGTGATAACCGGGAAGATACCCTTCCTGTTGGGTCAGCAGATCGACCAGCAAGGGGCTGTCCAGCTTCACGTTCAGAATATCCACAATCTCATCCCCGGTCAGGCCGAGCTTCGCGCGGGGAACGTCCATGACAAGCCCGAACCATTTCTGATTGTCCCCATGGCGAAAGATCCCGTAGCTCGGATACCGCGCCCAGAGATATTCGATCTCCGCTTTGTATTTTTTCTTGACGTATCGAATCACATCTTCTCTAATCGTACTCATAGCACCTCTATGAATCTCAGCCTGTCGGAAGGTCATGAATTTTTCAGCCAGGCAGTAAATTCCTCTTCACTGATTGAACCGCGGTTACACTGCATCTTTTTAAGCCGTGCCTGTTTGCTCCAGGCAGCAAACTCTTCCGTCGTCCACCGGCCAAGCCGTATCCACGCATAACGGCGTTTATATTCCCGACGATAGTTCTGGAAGCTCTCTTCACTCTGCATTTTGGATTCCCAGGTCTTCGTGGAACCAACATCCTTACAGGTGCTGCCGGAGGCGGTAACGGCTCGGTCACAGTACTCCGCGCTCACGCGTCCGGTCATGGGGAAATATCGTTTGCAGTTCTTGCAGACGCGCCAGTTTTGTTCCCGCTTGATATTCTCTCGAAGATAATAGTCGATCAGATCATAAACGGTTTGCGGATACAGTACCTCTGAAAAAAAGCCATGCTCGGTCGGCTCAAATTTCGTAGACAATGGCTTGAAACGGTAAAGGATCAGCAAATTATTATCCAGATCTCGGTGTTCGTTTCGATAATAGGCAGCCAGTTTTTCCGCAGGAGAGCGTTTGTCTTTCTTCGCAATGTCCACATCCAGCGTCAGCTTCAGGATTTCTTTGATCTGCCTTTGACTCTCGTGGATCTCCGTGGGAATCCATGTCAGTTGTTTATGCGGAAGCAGGTCAATTACGTCCACATAGGATTTCGCTTTCGCCTTGTCCAGACGATCACGCCAGTCCATGCGTGTGAGTTCAAAGAAAAAATGCTCCTGCGCTAATTCGTCCAGACCTTCCAGCATGGCATCCGCATACTGCTGTTCTTTCTCGCTGCAGAGCTGCCGCCAGGCGTGATCTATACGATTGCAAATATCATCCAACCTGAGCCAATCCAGATCCAGAATACGCATCAGACTTTCCGAGAAAGGAAAGTCTTTTTTTATTTCCTCACCGTCCTCACCATAGGAAAAGTACTCCCTTCCGTTGGCGATGTAGGTTTTGAATAGATAGCTCATAGACTCCTCCAGAAAATTAGACATAGACTAAAAATAATTTTACAATAAGTCTTGACAAGCAGACACAGTCATGTTACACTGCATCAGGTTAGAATGATTATAAAAAATCTTTATAGACAGTCTAACATGAAGACACGGCGCTGTCAAGTCTAACAGCGGCGAATGTCTTTGAGAAGACACTAAAACAGGGGGTGATGACAATGGACAGGTTGACAGCAAAGATGAACAACGACTAAAAAAACGGAGGTGTATGTTTAACGAAAGAATCTATCTACAAAAGTTATGATGAGTTGCCGTTATTCCTGAACGCGGACACGGTGGCAAAGGCACTGGGGATCGCGATCTCCTCCTGCTATGAGCTGCTGAAGGAAAAAGACTTTCCTTCGATCACGATCGGCAATCGGATCGTGATTCCGAAGGATCAGTTCATCCAGTGGGTCGAAAACAAAACGCGGAGGTGTGATTGAAGACTTCCCCCGCGTACATGGAGGGGAAATATTTCATTCTGCCGAATGATGTTTTCTCTCTCGGGCTCTCCACAAACGCGATCGCGGTCTATGCCTACCTAATGCGGCTGGAGGATCGTAAGACGAATGTCTGCTGGGCGAAGCAGCAAACTATCGGCAATGCGGTTGGAATCAAGTCTCCGAAAACCGTAGCGAAAGCGCTGACGGAGCTTGAGGATGCCGAACTGATCTATCGCGAGGCCACGACAATGAATCATGGCGGCAGGAAGGTTAATGGCGTGCAGCTCTTTACGATCCGCCCCATCGAGGATGCTGTAGCTCACCGTCAGTGGGCAATGCTGGAGGATTTGAGCCGAGGAACCGAAGCTCGGAGGATAGAAGAACGCGTCGCAAAGCACAACGCACAGCACCCAGAATCGCCCGCAAACGCAGCGTTCACGGGCAGGGCGATCTGAGCCGTCCGTCGCCGGGGTTGGCCCCTCCGGGGGCCGATTTCGGAGGACGAAAGAAAAGCAGGATAAAGGGCGGCGTCTTAACCGACGCCCCCGAAGCCGCTTCTTCCCGCAGTGCGGGCAGTTTTCGGGTGGCCGTGGATGGCATCGGATAACGGCAGGATTGAGGATGGCGGCATCTCCGCCAGGTATTAACACGAGTTTTCCCGGTTTTGTGCGGCATCTTGGAGAATTCAGAGAGGAGGATGAGGAGTGGGAGAGAAGCAGAATAATATGACCATCCGCATGGATGATGAGCAGCTCAGAAGAGTGGACGATTGGGTGGAGCGTTCCGGCGCGAGAAGCCGAAACCGATTCGTTCTGCAGGCGCTGGATTTCTATATCAGCTATCTTGCTTCGAAGGACGCGACCGGTCTGCTGGCTCCTGCCATTACGACGGTCATCGACGCGCGCCTGAGACGATTCGAAAAAAGCATCGCGGAGAATCTGTACCGCGTGGCCGTGGAGCAGGACATGGTCAACGGTCTGCTGGCGAACGTGTATCAGTTGGATGAGGAATACCTGCTGCAGCTTCGCAGCGAGGCCGTTCGCGCGGTGAAGAAAACCAACGGTCAGCTCTCGCTCGAGCAGCATGTGCGGAGCAGGAATGAGGATGACGAATGGCAAGACTGATCGTCAAGAGCGGCTACATCAAAGCCGGAGGTACGAAAAGCGCGGACGGATATCTGAACTACATCGGCACCCGCGAGCGCGTGGAAATCCTTCCCGATGATCGACCGCCCACGCGAAAGCAGGAACAGCTGATCCAAAAGCTCATGAAAGATTTTCCTTCGGTGAAAAATCTTTCGGAGTACGAAGCGTGGACGGAACAACCAACCAAGTACCACGCCTCGCAGTTGATCACACAGGCTCTGGAAGAGAACTGGTCGGAGGTCTCTTCCGTTGAAGGCTATGCCAGGTACATCGCCAACCGTCCTCGAGCCGAGCGTGTCGGTGACCATGGGCTCTTCGGCGATGAGGATTTCGTGAATCTGGATTCCGCCATGGAAGAATTGAAAAACCATGACGGAAATGTCTGGACGCATATTCTCTCACTCAGGCGGGAGGATGCTGCGCAGCTCGGTTACGATCACGCGCAAAGCTGGCGCGACCTGCTTCGATCCAAGCGCAATGAGATAGCGGCCGCGATGAATATCCCGACCGACCATCTGCGCTGGTATGCCGCCTTCCATGATGAGGGGCATCATCCACACGTCCACATGATGGTCTGGTCGTCTGATCCGAAGGAGGGCTTTCTCTCCGAGCAGGGTTTGCGTGAGATCAAGTCACAGATGACCAACGAGATTTTCCGGATGGAGATGCTGCATCTCTATGAAGACAAGTCCCAGACGCGGGATCAGCTCGCGGCGCAGGCACGGAGAGAACTGTCGCAACTTGCCCGCCGCCTGTCCAAGCGCATCGGTGACGGGCTTCCCCTCGAGCAGAAGCTCATGGAGCTGGCCGAACAGCTTCCCGAGCGCGGTAAGATCTCCTATGCACAGTTCTTCCTGGATCGCCGGGATCAGCTGCGTCACCCCTCCGCCATGCTTGCGGTGACGAGGCTGTTCCGTTCCCTGTCGCAGATGTTCCAGGACAACGCGCAGAAGCAGGTAAGCCCAGGGATACACATAGACCGGAAGCGGCGGCACGAACTTCTGAAAAAGCGCGAAGCTCTCGGTATCCGCGGCCCGATCCAGGAGGAGCGTTATGGTTATGGGCAGTCCATGTAGGGATATGCAAAGAATGTGGAGCAAAACAAAGAAAAACCTCTGTACAGACTTCTGTGCAAAAGGTAGAACTTGAGCCGGGGGCAGAGAAAAGAATAGCTATTCTCTGCTTTCCGTGGTATGTGTTTGGGTTACAAAGGAGGTGTTCGCATGGCAAGAAAACGGGCAAACGGGGACGGCAGCATCCGCAAACGGAAGGACGGCCGATGGGAGGGCCGCTATGTGGTCGGACGCGATCCCGACACCGGGAAGATGGTTACAAAGAACGTCCTCGGCAAAACGCAGGCCGAGGTAAAGGAAAAGCTGCGCAAAGCCATCGACGACAGCAGGCAGCTTGATTATACAAAGGAAGGAAAATACACGGTCGGGCAATGGCTGGACGAATGGTTCGACGCCTACGCGAAGGTGAAGGTGCGCGCTTCCTCGCACCAGACCTACAAGGGCTACATTGAGAACCACATCAAGCCGAACATCGGAGATATCCCGATTGAGAAGCTGACATCCCTCCGGCTTCAGAAATTCTACCGTAAGCTGCTGACCGAGGGGCGGGTGCCGAGGATCGAATCCGAAAACCAGCCGAAGGGCTTATCCGCAAAGACGGTGCGGAACATCCACCAGGTGATCTCTTCCGCCATGAGCATGGCGGTGAAGCACAAGCTGATCCTGTCAAATCCGGCGGAGGGCTGCGAGCTGCCGAAGGTGGAGCACAGGGAGATGCGCACGATCCCCGCCGAACAGCTCGGAGCCTTCCTGCGGGAGGCGAAGGAGAGCGGCGTGTACGAGCTGTACTATCTCGACCTCGCCACTGGCCTGCGCCGGGGTGAACTGTTAGGCCTCAAATGGGACGACATTGATCTCGACCAGGGCGTTATCCACGTCAGGCGGCAGGTGTACCACATCGACGGGGAAATCAGGGAGGTGCCGCTCAAGACAAAGCACTCGTATCGAAGCATCAGCATTTCGAAGGACGCGGTGGAGCTGCTGCGGGAAATGAAGAAGCGCAAGGTCAGCGAGTATGTCTTCCCCTCGCCGACGGGCGGGCCGATCTCGCCCGACAGCGTCCTCCATATGCTGCACCGGGTACTGAAGCGGGCGGGGCTTCCCTCCATGCGCTTCCACGATCTGCGCCACAGCTTCGCCACGCTAGCCCTCCAGAACGGCGTGGATATCAAGACCGTATCCGGGATGCTCGGTCACTTCTCGGCGGGCTTCACGCTCGATACCTACGCCCACGTCACCACCGCCGCGCAAAAGGAGGCGGCGAACACCATGAGGAATGTGCTGAACGTATAGTGCGCGCAGAGCCTTGTCAGGATCGGGCGAAACCTACACCGCTTTCATGATCCCTCAGTTTCACGCTTTCTTCCCTGACGCCTTCCTCAGCGCAGCCTGGAGCTCGGAGAAACTGTCCAGGGCACTTTGGAGGTTTTCGATGATGTCCGCGGCGAGGACATCGGGCGCGGGGAGGTTATCCAGATCAGCAAGGGACTTATCCTTGATCCAGAAGATATCGAGACTTGTCTTGTCACGCGGCAGAATATCCTTTTCCACATCGAAGCAGCGCCAGCGGCCGTCCGGATTTTCCTCTGACCATGTCTCCGTGCGCTCAAAGCGGTTTTCGGGATGATAGCAGGCGACGAAATCCTCAAGATCCTTATCCGTCATGGGGTTCTGCTTGAGCGTGAAATGCACGTTGGTGCGAAAATCGTAGATCCAGACGGTTTTCGTCTGTCGCTCGGCGCTGGGCGGGCGCTTGTCAAAAAAGAGCACATTCGCCTTGACGCCGGGCTTGTAAAAGATTCCGGTGGGCAGGCGGAGAATGGTGTGCAGATCGCAGGTCCAAAGGAGCTTCTGCCGCACAATCTCTCCGGCACCACCTTCAAAGAGCACATTGTCCGGCACCACGACTGCGGCCTTGCCGGTTACTTTCAGCAGGGTGTTGATGTGCTGTACAAAGTTGAGCTGCTTGTTTGAGCTGGTAGTCCAAAAGTCCTGCCGGTTATAAACCAGATCTTCTTCCTCCTGTTCGCCTTCCTCATTCGTGAAGGTGAGGGAGGATTTCTTGCCGAAGGGCGGATTTGTCAGAACATAGTCCACACGGTAGCCAGGATCGGTCAGCAGCGAGTCACCGCGGGTGATTGGCAGATTGCCGTAAATGTCCCCAATGTTGTGCAGGTAGAGGTTCATCAGTGCCAGCTTGAAGGTGGTGGGGACGAGCTCGTTGCCGTGGAAGGTCTCGTTTTTCAGGAATGCTTTCTGCTCCCGGTCGAGAGTGTAGTTTGCCGGATCGGTCAGAAACTCCTGCGCCGCGAGGAAGAAGCCGCCGCTGCCGCAGCAGGGGTCTGCGATCGTTTTCATCGGCTCCGGGCGCAGGCAGCGCACCATCGCGCGGATCAGCGGGCGGGGCGTGAAATACTGGCCCGCGCCGCTCTTGACATCCTCGGCGTTCTTCTGCAAAAGGCCTTCGTAGATTTCGCCCTTCACGTCCGAGGACATGGAGACCCATTTCTCCCTGTCGATCATCTGCACGATGCGGTAGAGGACAGCCGCATTGGAGACCTTGTTGATGGCTCCCTTGAAAATCTGCCCCAGGATGCCGCCCTGCTCGCCCAGCGTTTCGAGCGTGTTCTTGTACTGCTCTTCCAATGCAGCGCCGGTGAGCGTGTTCATGTCAGACCACGTGAATCCCGCCGGGATGCCGGTATCCCGCTTATAGGGCGGGCGCGAATACTCGTCGGACATTTTGAGGAAGATCAGATAGGTAAGCTGTTCCAGATAGTCTCCATAAGACACGCCGTCGTCCCGCAGCGGGCCGCACATGCCCCAGACCTTGGAGATAATGGAGGATGTTTGTTCAGGCATTGTTCTTTCCCTTTTTCTGTTCGGTTTTGACTTCCTTTTCGGCGGCGCGGAGGCTTTGCAGATAGGCTTCCTCCACCGGCGTGAGCGTCTTTTGCTGATACTTGCGGTACTCGCTGTGTGCCTTTTCAATGGCCGCCGCGTGGGAAACGGAGCCCGCGTCCGAGAGCAGCTTTCGCCCGCCGGAGGACAGGATCGCGTCCAGCTGCTGAATATAGTCCTTCATATACATAGGGCGGTGCTCGATGGCGCTGATTTCGGCAAAGTCAAAATAGCCGGAGACCAGATTGTTCAGCACCCGCAGCTCGTCCTCGTCCAGATAGTTCTTGGCGATCTCCGTGTCCTTTTTCACCGGGAACTCCCCGGAAAAGGTACGCAGACCCATGAACTCCTGATCGGCGTCAGCGCGCTCAAAGATGACCTCCGCCACAGTGTGACCATGAGCGGCATAGTGCAGCTTGTTTTGCACGATCTTGAAAAACTGCACGGATTCCGGGCTGGAGGGGTCATAGTCCCGGCTGGTGGCATAGAGGTCGAGCACCTGCCGATACATGACCTTTTCCGAAGAACGGATGTCCCGGATGCGATCAAGGAGCTCTTTCCAGTAGTCCCCGCCGCCGTGGCCTTTCAGCCGCTCATCGTCCAGCGCGAAGCCCTTGATCATGTATTCCTTCAAGCGCGCCGTGGCCCACTGGCGAAAGCGCGTGGCCGTCAGGGATTTGACCCGGTAGCCGAGAGAGATGATCATGTCGAGGTTGTAATACGGCAGCTCCCGTGTGACCTGGCGGCTGCCCTCCGTGCGAACCTGTCGGAATTTCCGACAGGTTGCGGATTCATCCAGCTCACCTTCCTCGTAGATATGCTGGATGTGTTCCACAATGTTGCTGCGGGAAGATTGGAACAGATCAGCCATCTGCTGTTGCGTCAGCCAGACCGTTTCATCCTCAAAGCGTACATCAATTTTTGTCAGCCCATCCTCGGTTTGGTAGAGGATGATTTCTCCGTGTTCGTTCATAGCTCACAATCCTTACCCATTCTTGCTTTTACGTTTAGATCTATCCACTCACATACGGCGCGAAAGCGTCTGTCTACATCGGTGTTTGAAATGCGAAGGACTTGAAAGCCCAGACCTTCAAGGTATGCTGTACGCTCCCCGTCGTACTCCATGCCGTCCGGGGTATAATGCTGGCTGCCGTCGATTTCAAGAATGATTTTGGCAGCGCTGCAATAGAAATCCACAATATAGCGGCCAAACTGCTTCTGACGGCGAAAGCGGACAGGATAACCCGAGAGAAAATCGTACCATAGGTGCCGCTCCTGCGGCGTCATATTCCTGCGGAGCTCCTGCGCAAGCGGCTTGTTATTCGCACTGTAGTAATACTTCATGTCGTCGCTCCATCCTCGCCCTCCCCTCCGGGGAGCGCGCCCGCAGGCCCTGACTTCCCCTATGGGGAAGCTGCCCCGCAAGCCAAGCTTTGGCTTCCCCTATGGGGAAGCTGTCGCAGCCGCTCGCGGCTGTGACTGAAGAGGTCTCTCGTCGCCCCGCTGTCTTTGCTCGGGAGAGGTCTCACGTTGCCCTCCCCTTTGGGGAGGGTGCCCGAAGGGCGGGAGAGGTCAACCTCTTCCGTCACGGCGCTTGCGGGGGACGCGCCGTGCCACCTTCCCCAGAGGGGAAGGCAAAGCGCGAACCAACCATCTCTGCTTGTGTCAATTTGTATGCGTTTTAGGCGATGATGCTTCATTAGCGTTAGTTCAAATGTATTAGCTTTCGGTTTCTTCTGCTGGAGAAGATTTAATCCCGTCTTCTTGGGCCAAAGCACTTTCGGACGGTACAGTTAAGTTGTTTTCTTCCTCTTCGATAGGCAAAGCAATCGCTGTTTTATCTGAGTCGTCCAGAGATGGATTATTCGCGTCCAATGAAGATAAGAGGGAAGTTGCGTTAAAGACGGTATTTTCAAAAGATAATCCTTCTTTTGATAAAAAAGTATAATGACTAATATCAATTAAAAGAGTACCATTTTCAGTGTGCGCTTCCTGTGCTAAAACTCTTTCACCATAATCAACTATAACAGCGTATTCCTTGTTGTCTTTTTTGAAAACTTGAAAAGAGGAATCATTTTTTGCATATCCTTGCCCGATCAAAGGAGCTATTATCACAGTAATTAGAACAAGAAACACACCATTTCGGACAGTGGAGTGGTACATCAATAGATCAAGAGCAGCATTTTTAATCGCCTTTTTTTCATCATCTTTTTTTACATCAGCAAATCCTCTAAAGGAGAAAAAGAAATAGACTATCAATTCAATAACAAGTGCAGCACAAAAAGCAATTATTGAAATAGGAATCTTAGATGAACTCCTTAAAAAATCATTTGCTGATAGTAGATAGTATATTATTATAAAGCCATAGAGGACTCTATACCATTGGAACATTGCCTGTTTTAATGCAATATCAGCTTTTATAAAGAGCATGTACCAGACCATATATATTGATATGCCTGAAATCTGCACCAGTACTGGGAGGTAATCTCTTAGGTCAATTTGTATACATTTAGCAGGTATATTGAATGTGCCATAATAGCCGATCTTAAATGAATATAAAACCACATATGCAAAAATAGTGACTGCTGTTGTAATAACCGCGACATTGCCGGATAGTTTTTTCGTAAAACCATTCTCTTTTTCTATTAATGGAGAAACTATGCCCCTTGCTTTTTTAACGATTTCTTCTCTTGGGATCGTCTCCAACTCTTAATTTCCCCCTTCAAACGCCTGCTTTAATATGCTCTGTCGCATGGCCTCGGCTTGCTGTAAAGCGGTATCCACCGTTTGCCCAATGCTGTCGCATACAGACAGCCGATTATCAATATACGCAACGATTTGTTGAGCCTCTTCATCAGAAACAACCGGTACAGGCGTATCACGTATGTCATCCAAGCCAAGGCCAAGTTTTCCACCGCCTCGTTTATTCTTTAATAAGTCTTTCTGCCCCCACTCACTGCGCAAATACCATGCCATGAACTCGCCCTGACCAGGATTGTTAAAACGAACCATTGCAATATGCTGGTTAATATAGGCTTCTTCTATGCTGTCTGGGATCAATGCAATACTTCCGAGATCAGCGGTAATAGAAACAAGCACGTCGCCGCCAATTAGCCGGCTACGCTTTCCTTCGGCTTTATCCGGCAATACAACATATTGGATGCTGTCGTTTTTTAATTTGATTCCATCACGGGTTAAGTCCGTAATGCGGATAAATCGCGCTCCAGTGTCAGCGTAATACTGCGCCCAGCCGCGAGAGCCACTGGTTACAAGAGAACTCATTTCTCGTATTGGCTTCTTATCTGTAAAGCCTTCAAACGCCTCTTTTAACACAGCCTGCCGATACACCGCAAGCTGCTGTTTCGTTTTCCGCAGGGTCTCCACGCCGCTGTCCAATTGGGAAAACAGTTCCTCAATCCGCGCAACAATGCGCTCCTGTTCGTCAAGGGGCGGAACGGGCATCTCTATGTTCAGCAAATCACGTTTTGCAAGGCTTGGAATAGTAGTTGATTTATCTAATTCCGAAAAGTTGAAAAAGCAGCAAAAAAAGAAAAGATACTTCGGCAGAAGATCATTTCCGGGAGAAATCCCGAAAGCAGTATCAACATTCCAAAAGGGCTCATTCACAAATATTGGACGATTGATCGTGCCTTTCCTCCCGACTATTGTTGTTCCGGCTTCACATAGATAATCATTTGCAAAACCCATTGGGCCACCGCTCCCATAAATGGGATACTTTCCATCGGTAGCCTGTACAGCTTTTTGGTTTTTCCCGCTGATGATTGTAACAATATCAGACCATTTTTGGTTGTTTCTCACTTATGTTTTCCTCAACCATAGATTCTACGAGCGCCATGTTCTCAAGGTAATACGGCATTTCGGACACTCTGCAACACCGTTGTCATAAAGTAATAGTTGGATGAGTTTCCCTTCGCTGTCATAGCATGCAGAGCAATACTGCAAACCCATTTTGTCTCCTTCAATGGTCAAGTATAGCTTTCGGTGTCGCTGAATCCGTGCTTTAGAGTTTAACTCTTCTTTTAATTCTCTATTTTTTGACTTGAGTTCTGCATTCTCTGCTTGTAAATCCAATGCCTGCGCACTTAAGTCAAGAAGCTGCTTATAGAGATCCACATTATCCGCCTGCTGAACAATTTTGGCAACATCTTTAATTCCGTCATATAAACTCATATAGAACTCCTTTACCCCACCAATTCCACATTCATTTCCTGTAAAATCGCCTCATATCCATCCCCGAACACTTCATAGAACCTTCCCAGCCCGCCCTTACGGTCAAAGGGGTCGAGCTCCAGATCGTCGGTCGTGATGCTGAGGGAGGACGCAATATGGTCGCGCACCAGGCGCAGCCACTCCATCTGCTCGTCCGTGAAGTGGACAGCGCCCGCGTTGCGGCGCAGCGTCCATTTCTGGAAGTTGGCGTTTACCCGGTCGGCAAAGGGCATGAGACTGTCCGCCTTGCCCATTTCAAAACGGATCATGCACACCAGATCGGCGAGCTGCGCCGCCTTCCCACGCTTGACTTGCTCCGGCTTTTTGATCGCGTAGCAGTCCCAAAGCCGCTCCACAGTCACATGCTCGGCTTTCAGCTTCTCATACAGAGCGCGCAGCTTCTCAAGCGCGAGCGGACGATCCTTGTAGCGTATATCGTAGAGGATATTCAGGGCGATGATCTCGTCCTTGTGTTGCTCGATAAACGCCCGGAATGTGTCGATGACCCGATCCGCGTTTGCCTGCTTGTCTTCGGCAAAACCGGAATAGAGAACCGTATCCAGATTGACGCTGTCGATAACCTGCTCATGGCTGCGGCGCACCGCTTCAATGTAATCCCGGGCATCCGGGTCAAAGAAGGGCTTGACTGCCTCACCGATCAGATTCTTCTTTGCAATCTCCAGCCGTTCCAGCTCCTCCGGTGTCAGTTCATGCTCATCGTCCAGCAACACGCCGGCGCTGGCGGCAATCACGTCCTCATCAAAGGCGTCAAGCAGACTTTGCGCCAGCGCACTGGCCGGTGTGCCGAGCTTTTCCTTGAACGCCCTGTGCTCCTGCGGCGTCATTTTGCTGGACAGTCGGATAATGCGGTTTGCCAGTGAAGTCAAGGTGTCTGCATCCTTTGCCCCCATAGCGACGGTGAGCATCAGCTCTTTCATACTGACAGTCGGCTTGCGCTCCAGTGGCCGGGTATCGGTCTTTTTCGAGCTCGTGACACCGACAGCGTCCACGATCACAAAATGATCTTTGTTTTCCGTGGCGTCCGGGGTAACAGTCTGAAGCTCATCCTTGCTGAGCGCGCGGGTCCCGCGGCCCTTCATCTGCTCAAAATAGTTCCGGCTGCGCACATCGCGCATGAAGATCAAGCACTCGATGGGCTTGACGTCTGTTCCGGTGGCGATCATGTCCACTGTGACAGCAATGCGGGGATAGTAGCTGTTGCGGAAAGCGTTCAGCGTATCCTGCGGGTCGATATCTCCGCCTTTTTCATCGCGCTCATGATGATAAGTAACTTTGCGGCAGAACTCGTTGCCCTCGCCGAATTCCTCCCGCACGATCTGGATGATGTCGTCCGCGTGGCTGTCCGTCTTGGCGAAGATCAGCGTTTTGGGTACGACTGTACGATAGGGGAACAGCTCTGTGAACAGGCTGTCGCGGAAACGGCAGATCACAGCGCGTATCTGACTGGGATTTACGACATCCCGATCCAGATTCCGTGAGGCATAGGTCAGATCTTCATCCATCTGTTTCCATCGCTTGGCACGGGAAAGACGGTTCCGACACTCGATCTGCTGCTTGAGAATCGTTGCTCCGTTCTTCGTGATATCGGTTTCGATGAGGTAAATATCCTCACCCACATTGACGCCGTCAACAATGGCCTGCTCGCGGGAGTAATTGCTGACCATGTTCTGATTGAAATAGCCGATGGTGCGTGTGTCCGGCGTGGCGGTCAGGCCAATGATAAAAGCGTCAAAATATTCCAGAACCTGACTCCACACGTTGTATATCGAGCGGTGGCATTCGTCCACGATGATACAGTCAAAAAACTCCGGCGGGACCTTTGCGTTGTATACGACCTCTTTTCGAGGCTGGCTGTCGGCACCGCGCTGCTCAAACATGGATTCTTCCTCGGCGGATTCATCCAGTTCCTCGCCCTTGAGGATGGAATACATGCGCTGGATGGTGCTTATATAAACCTGCACATCCGGCATCCGGGAAGACTTCAGGCGACTGACCGGGTAGATTTCGGGAAAGGTGCGGGGATCGTCGTTCGGGTGATAGGCACGAAACTCACGCTCCGCCTGCTCGCCGAGGTTTTTGGTGTCCACCAGGAACAGGATTCGCTTCATACCGCCGAATTTTAACAGGCGGTATGCGGCGGTAATCGCAGTAAAGGTCTTGCCCGCGCCAGTCGCCATCTGCACCAGAGCCTTGGGACGGTTCTCCGCAAAGGATATATCCAGATTCTCGATTGCTTTGATCTGACACTTGCGAAAACCGCGGCTGTCCAGTGCGGGGAGCTGCTTGAGCCGGTTTCGGACGGTTTCATCCTCGCCCAGCCAACGCCTCAGTGTTTCCGGTCGGTGGAAGGAAAACACCCGGCGGGAGCGGTATTTGATATCGTTATAGTCGGTGAAGCGGGTCAGCTCACCCGTGGCCTCATAGGCAAAGCGGATGCGGTAGTCGATATTGGTGTACTTGAAATGGCTGTTGGCATAACGTTCGCTTTGGGTCTCAACATTGGTGATGCTCTCGCCCAGGTCGTCCTTTTTGGCTTCTGCCACGCCGACCGGCATTCCGTCTACGAAAAGGGCATAGTCCACCGGCCCGGTGCTGGTCGGATATTCCCGAACCGCCACACCGGGCGCAGCCATTGGATTGAGGCGCTTCATGTCCTGTATGACCCAACCGGCCTGCGTAAGCCGCTTGTCGATCAGTTCCCGCGCTTTTTCCTCCGGTGTCATGACGATCACCCCTTTGGAGCATACAATTATTCTATGATATAATATACCAGAATTCGCCTGAATTCAAGGTCATGAGAAGGATGCACCTTCGGCAACAGCAAAAAATGCCGTGCAAAACAAAGAAAAAGATCTCCGCTTTGCAAAAAAGATAAAAAACACCACGGGATGGCGCGAGACGGTCTCTCGCGTTGTGCCATCCGGCGGTGTCCAGCCCTTTTCGCCCGTTTCCGCGTTTGGGTCAGGGTTTGGGTCGACCGCGCTGACCCAAACCCCGAACCAAACCTTTTCACGCGAAAACGCCGAAAAAGTGACCGGAATCAACGATTCCGGTCACTTTAGTGGTTGCGGGGGAAGGATTCGAACCAACGACCTCCGGGTTATGAGCCCGACGAGCTACCAGCTGCTCTACCCCGCGATATTTAACTTTGCTCCTGAAAGCTTAGATATAATATCACGGAGAACGGCCTTTGTCAATAGTTATTTTTCACTTTTTGGGATCTCATGTTTTCTCTGCAGGCGCGTCCTTTTCTCCCGCCTCGCCGTGCTCCGACTCGTAGTCGAGCACCTGGCGGAACTGGGTCTCGTAGAGTTCGCGGTAGACGCCGCCGCGCGCGAGCAGCTCGTCGTGCGTGCCCTGCTCGGCGATGACGCCGTCCTTGACGACGAGTATGCTGTCGGCCTTGAGGATGGTCGAGAGCCGGTGGGCAATCACGATGTTGGTGCGGCCCTGCATGATGGTCTCCAGCGCGTCCTGAATCGCGTTTTCCGATATCGAGTCGAGGGCCGACGTGGCCTCGTCCAGGATCAGGATGCGCGGGTCCTTGAGCACCACGCGCGCAATGGACAGGCGCTGCTTTTCACCGCCGGAGAGCTTTAAGCCGCGGTTGCCGACCTCGGTGTCGTAGCCGTCCGGCTGATTGACAATAAAGTCATGGATGTTCGCGATGCGGCAGGCGGCCTCGAGCTCCTCCTCCGTCGCGTCCTCCTTGGCATAGAGCAGGTTGTCGCGGATGGTGCCGTTGAAGAGATAGCTCTCCTGTGTCACAACGCCGATGTTGGAGCGCAGAAAGCTCAGGTCATAGCTCTTGACGTTGATACCGTTGATGGAGACCTCACCGCCGGTCACGTCGTAGAGGCGGGGGATGAGGTTGACGAGCGTGGACTTGCCGGAGCCGGAGGGGCCGACGATGGCGTACATCTTTCCGGTGGGGATGGTGAAGCAGATGTCGCGCAGGAGGGGCTTTTCCGGCAGATAGGAGAACTTCGCGTGCTCGAAGCGGATGACGCACTCGTCTTCCATCGAGGCCCGGCGTCCGTGGGGCGGGGACACGATGGCAAGCTCCCGGTCAAAGTAGTCGAAGATGCGCGTGAAGAGGGCGAGAGACCGGGTGAAGTCCACCTGAATGTTCAGCAGGGACTCCACCGGACGGTAGAGGCGGTTGATGAGCGCGACGGAGGCCGTGATCGTGCCGACGGTGAGCGCCGGGTCGGCGTTGGAGATCATGAGCCAGCCGCCCGCAAAGTAGATCAGCAGGGGACCGACCTGGGTGAACATGCCCATCACCACGCGAAACCACTTGCCACTGCGCTGCTCCTTGAGGGCGAGGCGCGTGACCTCCTCATTGACGGCGACAAAGCGCTCATACTCTCGTTTCTCGCGGGTGAACAGCTTGACCAGCAGGGAGCCGGAGACGGACAGCGTCTCGTTGATGAGCTGATTCATCTCGTCACTCTTGCTCTGACTCTCGTTGAGAAGCTGCCAGCGGGTGCGGCCGACGCTGCGGGTCGGGAGAATGAGCAGGGGAATGACCATGATGCCCACAATGGCGAGCTGCCAGCTCATGGAAAGCAGCGCGACAAGCGTCGTTACCACCGTGGCAATATTGCTCACAATGCTTGAGAGCGTGCCGGAGATGACGGAGCTCACGCCCGAAATGTCGGTGTTCATGCGGGTGATGATGTCGCCCTGCTTCTCCGTGGCAAAAAAGGAGTGGGGCATGTGCTGCAGATGGTCGTACATCTGGTTTTTCATGTCGAAGATGATGCGCTGGGAGATCCAGGCGTTGATATAGCTCTCGAGCACGCTGATGACCTGCGAGAGGGCCAGTGTGAAGAAGGCCATGAGCAGGAGCTGCACGAGCAGCTTCATGTCCCGGCCGACCAGCGCCTCGTCAACGATGCGGCCCGTGATGATCGAGGGCAGCAGGCCCACGGTGGCGGACAGGACGATGGCAACCAGCACCAGCAGAAGCTGGAGCCAGTAGGGCCGGAGATAGGACAGGATGCGCAGCAGAAGTTCCTTTGTCACCTTCGGCATGCTCTGTTTTTCCTCTTCGGAGAGGAACTTGATCGGCCCGCGCGGGCCCGGTCCGGCAGCCATGGAAACACCTCCGTTGACGTTTATATCTTTACCACGCAGATAGTAATTGAATTATAGCACGCTGACAAAGAAAAGTGTACAATTTTTGTGCTGCAAATGCGTTGAGACTACACAAAAATAGAACGCAATTCTTACAAAGACTTTACAAAAGCTGAAAAATGAGATACAATTCATTTGATTGTCGGGAGGGTTCCCAAGGCAAAATTTAATGACACGGAGATGAGTTTATGGAGAGACACTACAAGACCATGGACGGCAATAACGCGGCCGCCCATGTATCGTATGCGTTTACCGAGGTAGCGGCGATCTACCCG
>ONPN01000044.1 GCA_900319695.1 uncultured Eubacteriales bacterium | reverse complement strand
GTGAAACACTGAAAACACGTCTCATACAAGAACCTCTACGCGCCATATGGCGCTATGAAAACCTTTAAGGAATGAAAGGTTTTCATGAGGTTCTAGTATAAACGCACCAAAAGAACTGCCGCACTTGCAGGACGCAAGTGCGGCAGTATTCTGTTTCGGTATTGTCCTCAGTCGCGCTCGATGCGCTGGATCTTCGAGGATAGCGGATCCGGTTTGCCCTGTGGCGGCGGGTTCTGCGGCTGCGGCGTCTGCTGCCTGATCTGCTGCGGTGCCTGCCTCTGCTGCTGGGGGGCAGTCTGTCTCACCTGTTGTTGGGGCACGGCCCCGCCGATGGCCTGGAAGGACTGGTGTGCCCCACGGATGGTGGCAAGGGCGTCGTTCAGGCTCTGCTCGGTATTGCGCATGAGATCGTCCACATACTCGGTGGCGACCCGTCTGAGCTCCTTGGATTTATTCTCGGCGGAGGCGATCATCTCGCTGCTTCTGGCTCTCGCCACGCGGACGACCTCCTGCTCCTCGATCATCAGATGGGCCTGTTCCTCGGCGTTTTTGCGCAGGGCCTCGGCCTCGCGCTTGGCGTTGCCGATGAACTCATCCCTCGCGGCGACGAGGCGCTGGGCCTCGGCAATGGCGGTGGGCAGGTTGGTCTTGATCTCGTTGATGATTTCGATGGCCTTTTCGCGCTCGATAATGCACTTGTCGTTGCCGAGGGGGACGCTCCACGCCTCGGTGACCATGCCGTACAGAATGTCCAGCAGTTCAATAATGTCGTTGTTGGCCATGGGACTCATCCTCTCCGTGTTTTAGCTTTCTCTTCGATGAAAGCGACGATCTCCTCCGGGACAAGGCCGGAGAGCTCTCCGCCGTAATGGGCCATCTCCCTGACGATGGAAGAGCTGAGGAAGGTATAGCGCTGGTCGGCGGTCAGGAACATGGTTTCCAGCTCGGGATTGATGCGCTTGTTGATGAGGTCCATCTGAAACTCGTAGTCAAAATCCGACGCGGCGCGCAGGCCCTTGATGAGCACCGAGCCTTCGTAGCGTCTGGCAAACTCGGCAAGCAGGCCGGAATTGACCTCGACTGTCACATTCGGGTAGGGCGCGATCACGCGGCGCACCATTTCGACCTTCTCCTCCACCGTGAACATGGGCGCGGTCTTGGCCGTGTTCGCCGCCACGCAGACCACGACGCGGTCGAAAATCTGGGCCGCCCGTTCGATGATGTTCAGGTGGCCGAGGGTGATCGGATCGAAGCTGCCGGGGCAGATGGCGGTTCTCATGGGCTGCTCTCCTTGGCGTACAGACTGAGCTTGACCCTGCCGTAGCGGTACTCCTTCTTTTTGTAATAGGGCCTGCGCATCTCCGGCAGGACGGTTTCCCGTCTGGATTCGCATAGTATTATACCACCATCCGACAGGATGTCAACCGAATTGATCTTTTCGAGAACCGGTTCGTACAGCCCCGCGTCATAGGGCGGGTCGACAAAGACGAGGTCGAATTTGCCGCAGTTATTTAAGAAAGAGAGAGCGTCCTGCTGCAGGACCGGGGCCGAAAAGCCGCAGGTCTTGAGATTCTCTTTGACGATCTTCACGGCGTCGCGGTCGGCGTCGATGAAGACGGCCTCGCGCGCCCCGCGGCTGAGACACTCGATGCCGAGCTGGCCGGTGCCCGCGAAGAGGTCAAGCACACGCCGTCCCTCAATATCAAATTGCAGGATGTTGAAAACCGACTCCTTGACGTTGTCGGTGGTGGGACGTATGTCCTGCCCCTCCGGAGTTTTCAGTCGTCTGCCTCTGGCGCTTCCGGTGATGACGCGCATGATTCTTCCTCCTTATTTCCGTGGAAATAGTCATAGACCGCCCTCGCGGTGTTCTTGGGGACGACGAGCTCAAGCTGGGAAAGCCCCGCCTCCCGGACGGCCTTGAGGGATTTGAAGTTTTTGATGAGATCGTTTCGCCGCTTCTCCCCCACGCCGGGGATGGCGTCGAGCTTGGAGGCAAATCCCTCGTTTCTCAGCGAGCGCTGGTATTCGATGGCGAAGCGGTGTGTCTCCTCCTGGATCGCGCCGACGAGGGCGAAGACCGCCTGGTTGCCCTTGAGTCCGATCTCCCGCCCGTCGGAGCGGATGAGCGCCCGGGTGCGGTGGCGGTCATCCTTGACCATGCCGAAGACCGGGACCGCGAGGCCGAGGTCGGAAAGCGCCCGCTCGGCCGTGCCAGCGTGGACGTCGCCGCCGTCGATGAGCAGGAGGTCGGGCAGCTCGGCAAATTTCTCGTCGCTGTCGACATAGTGCTTAAAGCGGCGGTACACCGCCTGGTACATGCTGGCATAGTCGTCCGGGCCGTCGAGATCGCGCATACGGAATTTGCGGTAATCGCGCTTGAGGGGCTTGCCGTCGACATGGACGGTCATGGCGGCGACGATGCCGGTGGCCCCGAGGTTGGAAATATCAAAGGCCTCGATGCGGCGCGGGAAGTTCTCCAGCTCCAGGGCCTTTTGCAGCCACTCGAGCGTCTTGCTGCGGCGCTGGGCCTGGGTGGTGCGGCGCTGGATCTCCTCCCGCGCGTTGAGGGCCGCGCTCTCGATGAGGCGCAGGCGCTCGCCGCGCTTGGGCGTCTCAATATAAATGCGCCGACCGGAGACCTCGCTTAAAAGCCGCTCCAGCTCCTCCGCGTCCTCGATCTCCACGGGCAGCAGGATCGACTTCGGCCAGCCGCCGCGGTGGGTGGTATAGTACTGGCGCACGAGGCCGGACAGGGCCTCTGCGTCGTCCTCCAGCGGCTCGTCCATCATCTCATAGTCCTTGCCGACGAGGCTGCCGTCCACAAAGTGCAGCACCGCAAAGCAGCTCTTCGCGCCCCGGCAGAAGCCTATGGCGTCCGTGTCGGCAAAGGCGGTGGCGATGACGCGCTGGCGGTTGGCAAGGCCCTCGATGGCACGAAGCCTGTCGCGCAGCTCCGCGGCGCGTTCAAAGCGCAGCTCCTCCGCCGCCTTCTCCATCTGTGCGCGCAGATCCTCGATCAGCTCTTTGCTCTTGCCGTCTAAAATCTGGGCCGCCTGCATCATGCGGGCGCGGTAGTCCTCGGCGCTGCTGTCCCGCAGGCACCAGCCCGCGCAGGCGCCCATGTGGTAGTTGAGGCAGGGCCGCTCCTTCCCGATGTCCCGGGGAAACTTCCGCGCGCAGTCCGGCAGGAGCAGGGCCTTGGAGACCGTGGAGATGATGTCTCTTGTCTGGCTTCTGCCGCCGAAGGGGCCGAGATAGCGCGCCCCGTCCTTCCCCGCGCGGCTCGCGATCGACATAGAGGGGTATTCCTCCCGCATGTCGAGGCGGATGAAGGGATAGCCCTTGTCGTCCTTGAGCAGAATATTATAGTGCGGCTTGTGCTGCTTGATGAGGGAGTTTTCCAGCACCAGGGCCTCAAACTCGCTGCCCGCGACGATGACGTTGAAGTCCCGCACCTTCTCCACCATGGCGGCGACCTTGGGCAGATGCTCGCCGTGGAAATAACTCGAGACGCGGTTCTTGAGCTTCTTGGCCTTGCCCACATAGATGACCTGCCCCTGCGCGTCGAGCATGATGTACACGCCCGGCAGCAGCGGCAGTCGGTTGGCCTTGTCGCTTAAATTGTCCAAGACGGGATTGGCCATGGTTTACCTCGTTTTACGTTGTTTCCGCCGCCGGGGCGGTGACGCTCCAGATGGTGATGGAGGCGATGACCACCACAGCGCCCAGGAGGGCGAAGATACCGGGCTTTTCCCCGTTGAAGAGGAAGACCCAGACGGGATTCAAAAGCGGCTCAATCGCGCCGAGCAGGCAGCAGAAGAGCGGCGGGCAGTAACGGCTCGCCTTCACATAGAGCACATAAGACAGGCCGAGCTGGAACACACCCAGGGTCACGAGCGCGGCGATCGCCGTGGGCGTGATCTCCGGCTTCGTCGCGAGGAAGAAGGGAAAGCCGACGAGGAAGGTCAGGATCTGGCCGTTTAAGATGCCGGAAAAGCGCTCCTCCTCTTCGATCTCCCCCACCGCGACATACATGCCCGCCATGAACATCCCGGCCGCAATGGCGACAAAGTTGCCGAGCAGATAGCCCGGCTTGAGCTGGTCGAAAAAGAAAAGCGAGATGCCCGCGAGTGTCGCCAGCACCACGATCAGGTCCCGCTTTTTCGGTTTGACGCCGAAGAAGATGACCGAGTAGATGATAATAAAAATCGGGGAGGTGAACTGGAGCACAATGGCGTTGGCCGAGGTGGTGAGCTTGTTGGCAACCGTGAAGCACAGATAGGTGCAGCCGGAAAAGAACCCGGCGGCCAGCGTGCGGCGGTTGAGCACATAGCGAAAGCCCATCAGGCGCATACTGACATAGATGGTTATGCCCGCCACGAGGCTTCTCATACCCGCCACGGCAAAGCCATTCCAGGGGATGAGCTTAAAGAGGATGCCCGCGATGCTCCACAGCGTCGCGCAGAGGAGCATTTCGAGTATCGCGCGGTTTTCTTTACTATTCATTCGGAATCATCCTTAAGAAGTAAAAGAGGCGTGTGCATTCACACACGCCTCTGCCAAAGTGTACGATTACTCGGAGAAGTCGGAGTCGATCAGCGCGGAGAGCGTCGCGATCGCTTCATCCTCGTCGGAGCCGTCGGCGATGATCGTGATGGGGGTACCCTTCTTCTGAATGAAGAAGGTTGCGGGTCTGGCATGAAGGCCGACCTGATTGTTAATGACTACTTCTTTGGTTATCATAGTCGCCACCCCTTAATCCTTAATCCATATAGGAAACTGTAGGATTACTTTATCAAATTTTCACGCAATCGTCAACAGCTTTCGACTGATTCGTTATTTTAGACATTTCTTTTTGTTAAAGGCTTGGCTTTTTATTTCAGTTCGACCACGGTCACGCCGCTCTCCCCCTCGCCGTAGCGGCCGAGGCGGAAGGACTTGACGAGCTTGTTCTTCTTGAGCATCTGCTGGATGGCGGCGCGCAGGGCGCCGGTGCCCTTGCCGTGGATAATGGTCACGGTTTTGAGCTTTGCCATGGCCGCGCTGTCAAGGAAGCGCTCGGCCGCGATCTCGGCGTCGATGGCCTCCATGCCCCTCAGGTCGATCTCCGTGGGCATGGCCGTCCGAAGCTGGGCAGAGCCGCCCTTTGAAGCGCTTTTCGGCTTCGGGGCCTGCTCGTTTTCCAGAAGCAGAACCTCGTCCTCCTTGGCGTTCACGCTCAGGATGCCGGCGCGCAGGGCGAGGGTGCCGTCCGGGGCCTTGGAGATGACAGTCGCCTTCATGCCCATGGATTTGATCTGCACGGTGTCCCCCACCTGCACGGGCCGTGCCGAGACCTGATTGGCCGCCTCGGGGTTGAGCTCCTTCTGCAGCGCCTCCTGGGACAGGTTGAGCTGCCGCCGGAGCTGGGCTCTCGCCTCGTTGACACGGCGGGAATCCTCATCCTCGTCGGCCATTTTGCGCATCTCATCGAGCTCTCTGAAGACCTCCTCCGCCGTGGCGCGGGCGTCGGCCAAAATACGCTCGGCCTCGCGGCGGGATTTCACGTCGGCCTTGTCGAGCCGCACCTCCAGCTCCGCGCGGAGCATGGCGGATTTCTTGGCGTTCTCCTGGGCTTCTCTGAGCTTCTTTGCCGTCTCCTCCCGATCCTTTTCGAGCAGAAGTCTGGTCTGCTCCAGCTTTTCGATGGTGAGCTCAAAGCTCTGGCTCTCGGAGCTGACGCGGCTCTTGGCGTCCGCGATGATCTCATCGTCAAGGCCGAGGCGCTTGGAGATGGCGAAGGCGTTGGACTTGCCGGGGATGCCGACGAGCAGACGGTAGGTCGGGCGCAGGGTCTCCACATCGAACTCGCAGGAGGCGTTCTGGACGCCCGGCTCGTTGGTGGCATAGACCTTGAGCTCGGCATAGTGGGTGGTGGCGGCGATGACAGCGCCGCGGCGGCGCACATGCTCGATAACCGCGATAGCGAGGGCCGCGCCCTCGGTGGGGTCGGTGCCCGCGCCCAGCTCGTCGAAGAGGATGAGCGAGCGCTCGTCGCACTCTTCGATGATGCTGACGATGTTGCTCATGTGGGCCGAGAAGGTGGACAGGCTCTGCTCGATGCTCTGCTCGTCGCCGATGTCCGCGAGGATGTGGGAGAAGACGGGCAGATTGCTGCCGTCGGCGGCCGGGATGTGCAGGCCGCACTGGTGCATGGCCGCGAGCAGGCCGATGGTCTTGATGGAGACGGTCTTGCCGCCGGTGTTCGGGCCGGTGATGACGAGGGTGTCAAACGTATCGCCGAGCTCCACGTCGATGGGGACGGCCCTGGCCTGGTCGAGCAGCGGGTGGCGCGCGCGGCGCAGGACGATGCCCTGCCCCTCCATGGCCGCCGCCTCACAGTTGAGCTTGTAGGAGAGCTTGGCCTTGGCAAAAATCAGGTCGAGCTGGACAAGAATCTCATAGTCGGCGGTGATGCCGTCGCGGTGCTCGGCGCAGTCGGCGGAGAGCTCGGCCAGGATGCGGTCGATCTCCGCGCGCTCCTTGGCGGCCAGCTCCCTGAGCTCGTTGTTGGCCTTGACCGCCGCCATGGGCTCGACAAAAATGGTCGCGCCGGAGGCGGAGATGTCGTGCACCAGACCGTTGATCGCACCCTTGCACTCGGCCTTGACGGGGACGACATAGCGGTCGGAGCGCTGGGTGATGATAGGCTCCTGCAGGACCTTCGCGTAGCTCGGGGAGGAGATGATCTTCTGCAGAGCCTCCCGCGCCCGGGCCGCCGCCGCGCGCATCTGGCGGCGGATGTTCGCAAGCTCGGAGGAGGCCGCGTCCGCGATCTCGTCCTCGCCCACGATGGAGGAGGTGATCTTCTCCTCGAGGAATTTGTTGGCGTGCAGGGCGTAGAAGAGATAGTCGATGGGCGTCTTGCCCACGGTGTCGTCGGCGAGGTAGCCGCGCACGAGGCGGGCACACTGCAAAACGTGGGCAATCTCCAGCAGCTCGCGCGTGTTGAGCGCGCCGCCGAGGTCAGCGCGCGCCAGCGATGCGCGTACATCCTTCACCCCGTAGAAGGAGGGGCTGCCGCGCACGACCATCATGGACTTGGCCGCGGTGGTCTCCGCGAGGCGATGCTGCACCTCGCCCTCCTCAATGGACGGCGTCAGCTTCGCGGCGAGCTCCTTGGCGGGCTCGCTCACCGCCTCGGCGGCGAGCATGGCCAGCACCGCCGGCAGCTCCAGCGTGGTCAGGGATTTTTCAAAAAAGCTCATATCGTTTTCCCCTGTCATTTTATATATTCGATATTCTCTCAGGCGCAGACATGGCTCCCCTGCAAGGGGAGCTGTCAGCCGCAGGCTGACTGAGGGGTAACCCCTCCGCCCTTTGGGCACCTCCCCTTTCAGGGGAGGCGGGCGTTACGTCGTGACGCTTGTGAAGTTCCGTATCTTCTTCCAATAGTCCAGGGTCGAAAATCCGCGCTCGGTGCGGCGCAGGAGGTAGCGCTCCGACGCCCGGGAGAGGCGGCGCAGGTCTTCATCGGCAAGGTTGAATGACAAAATCTGCTTTGCCGGGGCGCTCGAGAGATAGCGCATGGCGGCCAGCGCCTCGCTGCCGAGCTCGATCTTCTCCCCCGCTCCCCCGCAGTCCCGGCAGGCGACGCCGCCGTAATCGAGGTTCAGCACCGGCTTTTCCGGCTCTCTTCCGCAGACCGAACAGGCCCGCAGCTCCGGGGTGTAGCCGGAGAGGCACATGAGCCTTGTTTCAAACGCGGCCTTGATCTTCTCGGGCGTGTGGAGGCCGCGGCTGAGCGCGTAGAGGCAGTTGAGCGCAAGCTGCAAAAGCTCCGGCTCCGGCTGGTCCTCGACGCTCAGCGCCTCGACGCACTCGGCAAAGTAGGACGCGAGGGCGAGCTTTTCCATGTCGCTGCGCAGGCCGTCGAAGCCCTCTTTCACGACGGCCTCGTTGACCGTCCAGCGGCCACGGTTTCCGAAGAGCGTCATCTCGGCGAAGGTGAGCTGCTGGGTCGCGGCGGCGGTCCGGCTGCTCTTTCGCAGCGCGCCGCGCGCCTTGACCGTCAGCTTGCCCTCGCTGTCGGTCAGGAGCGTCAGGATGCGGTCGGCCTCCTTGTAGCGCACCTCGCGCAGCACCAGGGCGTTCAGGGTTTTAAACATGTATGTATACCTCTCTGATGGAAACCCCTCTCAGTCACCAGCGCGCGCTGGTGACAGCTCCCCCGGAGGGGAGCCAAGTCTTGCCTCCCCCTTTGGGGGAGGTGGCATGGCGCGTCTCACGCAAGCGCCATGACGGAGAGGGCTCAGCTTTCTCCCCCGCGTACCGCCCTGTACAGCAGATAGAGCGCGGGGCTGCCGGTCTCGGCAAAGAGTTTCCAGATCTCGTCCGCCTTCATGCGCATCACCTCTGCTGTTAGTATGAGGCGGCGCGGCGCGCGACATGCTGGAAATAACTGCTCGTCTTACTGCTCCGTAAAGCCGAAGTTTCTGAGCGACGCCATGGAGTCGCGCCAGTTCTCCTTGACCTTGACCCAGGTCTGGAGATTGACCTTGGTGCCCATGAAGTCCTCAATATCCAGGCGGGCAAGTTCCCCGATTTTCTTGAGCATCGCGCCCTTCTTGCCGATGATGATGCCCTTGTGGCTTTCCTTCTCGCAGAAGATCGTGACCTCAAGGTCGATGATGCCGCTCGGGCGCTCGGAAAACTTGGTGACCTCCACCGCCGTCCCGTGCGGGATTTCCTTATCAAGGCAGCGAAGCAGCTTTTCGCGCACAAGCTCGGCGCAGATCTGGCGCTCGGGCTGGTCGGTGATCATGTCGTCCGGGAAGAGGTGCGGGCCTTCGACGGCGTACTTGTCAAGCTCATTGAGAAGCTCGTCCAGGCCGTCGCCGGTCTTCGCGGAGATGGGCAGGATGGCGTCGAAGTCATGGGCCTGGGAATAGACGGCCATGACCTCCAGCAGCCTCGCCTTGTCCACGGTGTCGATCTTGTTGATGAGCAGCAGCGCGGGCACGCCGGACTGCTGAATCCGCTCGATCAGCGCCTCCTCCTGGGGGCCGACGGAGGCGACCGGCTCCACCATCAGCAGTACGCAGTCCACGTCCGCGACGCTCTCGCGCACGACGTTGACCATGTAGTCGCCGAGGCGGGTCTTCGGCTTGTGAAAGCCCGGGGTGTCCAGCAGCACAAACTGGGTGTCGCCGCGCTCCACAATGGCGGTGATGCGGTTGCGGGTGGTCTGGGGCTTGGCCGAGACGATGGCGACCTTCTCCCCCACGAGGGCGTTGGTCAGGGTGGACTTGCCCGCGTTGGGCCGCCCGCAGATGGTAATCATGGCTGATTTTGTCATTTGAATAACTCCCGTTATACATATTTGGCTCCCCTGCAAGGGGAGCTGGCATGGCCGATCTCACGCGAGGCCATGACTGAGAGGTTTTCCTTATTGGCTCCCCTGCAAGGGGAGCTGGAAGCCGTCAGGCTGACTGAGGGGTAACCCCTCCGGCCTTCGGCCACCTCCCCTTTCAGGGGAGGCGCTTACTCGTCCCCCATGATGGCTTTCTCTCTCGCCCGCATTTGCTTCTTCATCTCGCCCTCGTCGACGTGATCATAGCCGAGGAGGTGGAGAACGGAGTGGACGGTTAAATACTGCACCTCTCTATTAAAACCGTGGCCGAACTCCTCACCCTGGGCGGCGCAGCGCTCGAGAGAGATCATCATGTCGCCCAGCATCACGGCCCCGGTATCGAGGTCGTGCTCGCACTCGTCGGGATCGAACTCGCCGGGGGTGAGCTCGTTCAACGGGAAGCTCAGCACGTCGGTCGCGCGGTCCACGCCGCGAAACTCGCTGTTGACGGCGCGTATGCCCTCATCGTCGGTTAACATAACGCTGATCTGACAGGGCACGTCCACGCCCTCCGCGTCAAGGGCCATGTGTACCGCCTTCTTGATGAGAGCCGCCGCGTTTTGATGGCCGAGGCCGGTCTTTTCCCGGGAAACATAGACTTCGTGCTCCATGGCCTATCCCCTCCTGTAAACGCGCTTCGGCGGCTGCTTTTTCGCCGTCTCCGAGGGCGCGGGATTTTTCTTATCGTAGACCTCGTAGGCCTCGATGATCTTCTGCACCAGGCGGTGGCGCACCACGTCGGAGCCCGTGAGCTGGCAGATCGCAATGTCGTCGATGCCCTCGAGCACCTTCATGGCGACCTTGAGGCCGCTGGTCTTGTCCTCGGGCAGGTCGATCTGCGTGATGTCGCCGGTGATGACCACTTTGGAGCCGAAGCCGATGCGGGTGAGGAACATCTTCATCTGCTCGCGCGAGGTGTTCTGCGCCTCGTCGAGGATGATGAAGCTGTCATCCAGCGTGCGGCCGCGCATGTAGGCCAGAGGCGCGACCTCGATATTCCCGCGCTCGAGATATTTCTGATAGGTGTCCGCGCCCAGCATGTCGAAGAGCGCGTCGTAGAGCGGGCGGAGATAGGGGTCGACCTTGCTCTGCAGATCGCCCGGCAGAAAGCCCAGCCGCTCCCCCGCCTCCACCGCGGGGCGGGTGAGGATGATGCGGTTGACCTCCTCCGCCCGGAAGGCCGCCACCGCCGCGGCGACGGCGAGATAGGTCTTGCCGGTGCCGGCGGGGCCGATGCCGAGGGTGACGGTGTTATTCTGGATGGCCTCGCAGTAGGTCTTCTGGCCGAGGGTCTTGGGCTTGATGGGCTTGCCCTTGGCCGTGATGCAGATCACGTCGCCCGCAAGCTCATTGATCTTGGTCTCCTTGCCCTCGGAGACCAGCTTCAGAATATAGCGCACGTTCTGCGCGTCGATGTTCTCACCCTTCGCGGCGAGGGTCAGCAGGCCGTTGATGGCCTTTTCGGCGAGCATGACGTTCTCCGCCTCGCCGCAGATGTGGATCATGTTGTCGCGGTCGAGCACCTTCACGCTCAGCTCGTTTTCAATAATGCGCAGGTTCTGGTCAAAGGAGCCGAAGACGCTGATGACATGCTCCATGCGTTCGACTTCGATGCTTTTATCTATCATGTAAAAACCCTTTCAATGCCTTAACCGGGAACGTCTCTCGGTCTGGCGATATTCTCCAGACAGTGCGCCCGCAGCGTGAGCGCGAAGAGCTCCCCCGTCCGCCCCGGCGTCAGATCACAGGAGAGGATCTGTCCCTCCGTCCGACTCTCGAGCAGGGCGTACAGCCGCCGTCCCAGTTCGGATGCGTCACAGTCGCTGCCGCTGTGCGTCTGATACGGCACAAAGCGCTCGCGCACCAGGCGGATCGGGGTAGAGAACAGTCCGGGAATGCCGAGGGTATACTCCGAAATGATTTTATCACATCCGTCAAGTGTTTTTCCACTGCCAATATACAAATTGACGCGCTTTTTTCCGAACACCAGCGCAAAGCGGCAGCGCGTGACGCCCCGGGGCGATTTGAGCGCCTCCTTGAGCGGGCGGACGGCGGTGAGCTCAACCCAGGTGTCGGCCATGACCGCGCCCCTGGCCCGCACAAGGCGGGACTCGTTTGCAAGGCTCGGCAGCTCCGCGCCGACCAAAAGCTCGCCCTCGGTGACAAGCTGGCCCTCTTTGACCTTCGGACTGCCCTCGAGGACGTTCACGCGGCGCACCAGTCCCCCGTGAGAGGCCACGAGCTCGGCGGGCCTTTCCTCCCCCGCCATCTCCGGTTTCTCCTCCCGCTCCACGATCACCGCCGTGGCGCGCGAGCCGCAGACATTCACCGCCATCCAGCCGATCTCCGGCAGTTTCAGCATCACGTCGCTGCGCAGAAGCTCGGTATTGACCGAAGGCCAGAAGCTTCCCACGCCGAGGCCGCAGTCCTCCAGCGCGCGCAGGACTTTGGCGCGGCTGAGCCTGTTCGTGCCCCGCACCTCCACATCCCAGACAAAAAGGGACGAGGCCGTGAGCAGCAGGGCCATCGCGAGCAGACCGATCAAAAGCGCCGGTCTTCGCAGGACGCGCTTTCGTCCCCCGGCGCCGCCGACGCGCCTGAGCACGCGCATTTCACAGCCCGCGCGCTTCGCGAGTCCTTCAAGCTCCGGCAGCCTCGATTCGTACAGAGTGAGGCGCAGGGTATAGGCGTCGGCGCTCTCCACGTCCCAGAGCTCGACGCCGCGGCCTGCCAGGGCGTTGAGAAGCCCCGCGGGAAAGGCCCCGACGAGCTCCGCGCGCACGGTGCCCCGCAGCCAGTCGCTGATTCTCGCCATGCTCACCCCCATTCCGCCGCGCGGATGCGTCCCGTGATCAGAAGCTCCCCGGCGTTCATGGCCTGTAAGCGCAGATTGTCGCCGGTAAGGCTCAGGGTCTCGCGGCCCATGCTCACGGCGATGCGCTCCGGCGTGTATTCCAAAAGGCCACGGTGCCCCTCAATGAGAGCCTGTCTGCCGCCGCAGAGGCTCAGCCTCCCCTGCCCCGGCAGCAGGGCCGAAGGCAGCTCCAGCCGCTCGGCCAGCTCCGCGGGCAGTTCCCTCATAGTCTTCAAACGCAGCACCTCGATTCCGAATAAAGTCTATGCGCCCGCTCATAGCCTGATACACAGGAACGGACAAGGGGGCGGTTTGATGAAATCCAAAAGCAGGGGCGTGTTGGCGCTGGCGCTCGGGCTGGGCCTGCTGGCGGCGCTGCTGTTGAACGCATCCGAGGCGGCACGGGCCTGCCGCGAGGGGCTTTTGATGTGCGCCCGTCTGCTGATCCCCTCGCTCTTTCCCTTCTTTGTGCTCTCAGGCTTTCTCAACCGCCTGGGCCTGCCGGGGCTTCTCGGGACGCTGCTCGCCCCCTTCGCCTCCAGGCTCTTCGGCGTGAGCGGCGCGGGGGCCTCGGCGCTTCTGATCGGGCTCACGGGCGGCTATCCCGCGGGCGCGGCCTACATCGCGGACATGGCAAAAAGCGGCAGCGTCTCCAAACAGGAGGCGGAGCGCCTGCTGGGCTTCTGCAACAACTCCGGCTCCGCGTTTATCGTCGGGGCCGTGGGGATCGGGGTCTTCGGCTCGGTGAAAACAGGTCTGATCCTCTATGGCGTCCACGCCCTCGCGGCGCTGCTGACCGGTCTGTTCTTTCGGGGGAAACACCCCTGCGCGGAGACGCAGCCGCTTCATCTCGACAGCGCCGATCCCGCCCTCGCGCTGACGGAATCCGTTCGGCAGGCGGTCCCAGCAATCTTGAGCGTGTGCGGCTTTGCGCTGTGCTTTACGGTGCTGCTCGCGGTGCTGGACGCAGGCGGCGCGCTCTCCGCTTTGTGCGCAGCCGTCGCCGTGCGCCTGCATTTTGAGCCGCTGTTTTTCCGTGCGCTGATAACCGGGCTCTTTGAGCTCGGCAGCGGGGCGGCGGCTTTGCAGGGCCTGCGCCCGTGCCCGGAGACGCTCTCCCTTGCGGCCTTTCTGCTGGGCTGGGGCGGACTGTCGGTACACTTTCAGACCCTCGGCGTCCTCTCCGGCAGCAACGTCAAAGGCGCCCTGCACTTGACAGGGCGCCTTCTGAGCGCGGGCTTTGCGGCTGGAATTGCCTATGTTGTGGGGTTGATGATTTTCTAAAACGCGAACACGACGCCGACGAGCGCCGAGGCGAGGATGAAGAAGACGGGATGCAGACCCTTGAGCTTCTTCACCCAGCGTGTGCAGACCAGCAGCACGGCGGCGAGGGCGATGGCCTTGACGTTGAAGAGATCGGCGAGCCTGCCGGTCTCGGCGTACACTTCGGGGTTAAAGAGCGCGATCTTGATGACGAGATAACAGGCCGCGGCGATCAGGCCGATGGAGCAGGGGCGCAGACCGTAGAAGCCCGCCTCCACCAGGGGATTGGACTTGAAAGCCTTGAGCGCCCGGGCGATCAGCAGGATGATGATGACGCTCGGGGTGATGAGGCCCAGGGTGGCGATCACCGCGCCGGGGATGCCCGCCGTGGTGTAGCCCACATAGGTCGCCATGTTGACGCCGATGGGGCCGGGCGTGGACTCCGACACGGCCACCATGTCCGCGAGCATCGCATGGGTAAACCAGCCCGTGCGGGTGGAGATGTCGTACAGGAAGGGCAGCGTCGCCATGCCGCCGCCCACCGCAAAGAGGCCGGTCTTGAAAAACTCCCAGAACAGGCGCAGGAATATCATTTGCCGCGCACCCCCATTCTGGTGAGCGCGATGCCCGCCGCGGCGCAGACCACCACGAAGATGACGGGCGAGACGCTGAAGAACACCGACAGCAGAAAGACGCCGAGGAAGAGCGCCAGCGTCCACTTATCCACGACGGCCTTCTTCCAGAGCTTCAAAACCGCGTTGAAGATCAGGACACAGACGCACACGCGGATGCCGGCGAAAGCGCTTTTCACCTGGGGCACGTCCGCAAAATTGGTCAATATCCCGGCGATCAGCGTGATGATGACCACCGAGGGGAAGACCACGCCGAGGGTGGCCACCACGCCGCCGAGCGTGCCCGCCGTCTTGTAGCCGATGAAGGTCGCGGTATTGACCGCGATGACGCCGGGGGTGCACTGGCCGACGGCATAGTAGTCCATGAGCTCCTCCTCTGTAGCCCAGCCGTGGCGGTCCACGATCTCCCGCTCCAAAATGGGGATCATAGCGTAGCCGCCGCCGAAGGTCATGACCCCGACGCGGGCAAAGGCCAGAAAGAGATCCAGCAGCAGTTTCATCTCTTTAATGACTCCGCATATCTCTTGTATTTTTCAATGCGCCACTCGCACTGGCCCTCGTCGTCCCCGCGCACCAGGAGGTAAATTTTGATCTTCGGCTCGGTGCCGGAGGGTCTGACGATGAAGCTGCTGCCGTCGGCGAGCTCAAAGTACAAAACGTTCGAGCCGCGGAAGGGCGTAACGCCCACCTTCCCGAGACCCGCGACATAGATGCTGCCGTCTGCGTAGTCGCGCGTGCGGATAACGGTCTGTCCGCCAATCTCCTTCGGGGGATTTTTCCGCAGCTCCGCCATGAGATCACGCATCTTCTGCAGGCCGTCGAGGCCCGGCATGACGAGGTTCAGGGTGTACTCCTTGAACCAGCCGTACTTCTCATAGAGGGCAACCATCGCGTCAAGCAGGGTCATGCCTTTCTTGTGGTAGTAAGCCGCCATCTCGGCCACCATCATGGAGGCGGTCACGGCGTCCTTGTCGCGCACGTAGTCGCCCATCATGTAGCCGTAGCTCTCCTCAAAGGAAAAGATATAGTTGTAGCTGTGCGCGGCCTCCCAGGCGGCGACGCGCTCGGCCATGAACTTAAAGCCGGTAAACGTGTCCTCATAGTGCACGCCGTTTGCCTCGCAGACGGCCTTGGTCATGCCGGTGGAGACGATGGAGCTCACGACGCCGGGGTTTTCGGGCATGGTGGCGGTGGCCTTGCGTGCCTGGATGATGTAGTCCGTCAGCAGGACGCCGAGCTGGTTGCCGGTGATGGTGACGTAGTCGTTCCCCTTCCGGACCATGGTGCCGATGCGGTCGGAGTCGGGGTCCGTGCCGATGATGAGGTCGCTGCCGACCTTCTTGGCCAGATCCACCGCCAGGTAAAAGCCCTCGGGATTTTCGGGGTTGGGGCTCACCACCGTGGGGAAGCTGCCGTCAATGACCATCTGCTCGGGCACGGGGTAGAGGTGCTTGATGCCGAGACGTTTGAGGGCTTCCGGCACCATCTTGTAGCCGCAGCCGTGGAAGGGCGTGTAGACGATTTTGAAGTCGTCCGCGACATCCTTGACGACCTCCCTGTCGATGGCCTGGGCCAGGACGCGCTGGAGGAAGGCTTCATCCGTCTCCGCGCCGATGATCTCGATGAGGCCCTTGTCCACAGCGTCCTCAAAGTCGCAGGAGACAAAGCCCGAGAAAATGTCGATGGCCTCCATCTGCTTGGCGATGGCGTCGGCCTTCTGGGGCGGCAGCTGCGCGCCGTCGGACCAGTAGACCTTGTAGCCGTTGTACTCCTTGGGGTTGTGGCTGGCGGTGATGTTGAGGCCGGCAGTCGTGCCGTAGTAGAGCACGGCGAAGCTGAGCTCCGGCGTGGGGCGCAGCTCGTCAAAGAAGCGGACGTGGATGCCGTTTGCCGCCATGACGCAGGCGGCCTCCTTTGCAAACTCCTCCCCGTTGAGGCGGCAGTCGTGAGCAATGACGATGCCCTTGCGTTTGGCCTCCTCCCCCTCGGCGGCGATGACGTTGGCAAAGGCCTGGGTGGCGTGGCGGATGACGTGGATGTTCATGTGGTGAAGTCCCAGCTTCATCGTGCCGCGCAGACCCGCGGTGCCGAATTCGAGCGGCGCGAAGAAGCGGTTCTCGATCTCCTTGTCGTCGTCTCGGATGGCGTTGAGCTCGCTCCACTCCTCTTCGCTGAGCGAGGGGCTGTCGAGCCAGTGCTGAAATTCTTCCTTATACCCTCTGGGCATGGCGCAACCTTCTTTCAATTGTTTATTATGTCGTTTATCAAACCGCGCAAGGCGGTCAGTCTTCCATCTCGTAGTCGCCCTGATAAGTACACAGGGCGGCGGCGTCCGAGGCCAGGCTTTTGGGCACATAGATCTCGGTGCCCTGGCCGCTCATGCCGAAGAGGATTTTGCCGAAGCTGCCGTCCCCCGGATAGACGCGCAGGCAGGGGATGCCGCAGGCCTCGAGCATGTTGACGGTCAGCTCGTCGAGCATGTTGTGGTTCAGCAGTGTGCCGAGGCAGACCGGCTCCTCCGGCTCGCCCTTTTCGTCCTTGGGCCAGCGCTCATACAGCTCGCCCCGCAAAAGTCTGCTCCATTCGCCCGCTTCAAACATAGGGCACTCACCTCCGAAGATTGTTTGATTCAGTATAGCATTTTTCAGCGATATGTTCAACTACTTATGATACTGTGAGCCCTCGTTGATCTTGAAGCCCCGGTAGATCTGCTCGATCAGCATGACGCGGGCGAGGTGGTGCGGGAAGGTCATCTGCGACATGCTCAGCCGCCTGTCCGCCCTGGCCTTGACCGACGGCGCAAGGCCGAAGGAGCCGCCGATCACGAAGCAGAGCTTCGGCCTGCCGGAGCTCTCCCGCTCGGCGATGAGCGCCGCCATGCCCTCGCTCGGCATCTGTCGCCCCTCCACACAGAGGGCAACTGTATAGGCGTCGGCGGGGACGGCCTTTAGAATCTCCTGTCCCTCGCGCTCAAGGGCCGCGGCGATCTCCCTGTCGGAGGGTCTGTCCGACAGGCGCTGCTCCGCGATCTCCAAAAGCTCCAGGCGGCAGTACGCCTGCAGGCGCTTGGCGTACTCCGCGAAAGCCTCCGTATAATATTTCTCGCGCATTTTCCCCACGCAGATGAGCTTGACCTGGATCATCTTCCCACCTCCACGCTCAGGCAGCCGAAGACCGGCGCGCAGCAGAGCTTTGTGTCGAGCCCCGCAAGCTCCCGCTCCGTCTCCGAAAAAGCGAGCTCCGGGCGGTTGTTCTCCCGGCTCAGGTGGCCGAGGATGATTGTCCCCGTCCCCGCCTCGGCGAGCCTTCGGGCCAGCACCGCGCAGTCGGCGTTGGAGAGATGGCCCCGGTCCGAGAGGATGCGGCGTTTTAAGTACACGGGATACGGCCCGCCGCAGAGCATTTCGAGGTCGTGGTTTGACTCGATCAGCGCCGCATCCGCACCCAGAAGGCCCTCATAAACCTCGTCCGTCACATGGCCCATGTCGGTGGCGAGGGCAAAGATCCCGCGCCCCTCGATGCGGTAGCCCACGCTCTCGTCCGTGTCGTGAGGGGTGTGAAAGGCCGTCACGGATACCCCGCCTATGCGCACGGGCGTCCCGGTCGGGATGACGCGCACAACGTCCACCGCCTCGGGCAGAGCCCCGCAGAGGCGCGCGGCGACGGTGTGCGGCGCGTAGATGGGGACGGGCGCGTATTTGAGCAGGGTTTTGAGCCCCGAAACGTGATCGGAGTGCTCATGCGTGATGAGCACTCCGTTGAGTTCCTGTAGTTCCAGACCGGCGTCGGCAAGTGACTGGCGGATCCTGCGCGCGGAGATGCCCGCGTCGATGAGGACGTGGGTGTTCCTGTCCGACAGCAGGGCGCAGTTGCCGCTTGAACCGCTGGCAAAAACCTTGACGTTCATCCGATCATCGTCAGGATCTTGTCCCGACCGTCCGACTCCTCGCGCTCATCCACGATATGGATGTCCGCGCCGAGGGCGTTGAGCTTGCCGACAAAATTTTCATACCCGCGCTCGATAAAGCGCACGTCCTCCACCACAGTGGTGCCGGAGGCGCACATGCCGGCGATGACCATGGCCGCGCCCGCGCGCAGATCGCAGGCCATGACGGGCGCGCCGCTCAGGCGATGTCCGCCCTCGACCACGGCGACCCGACCGTCGACCTGGATCTCGGCGCCCATTTTGCGCAGCTCGTTGACATACTTAAAGCGGTTGTCATAGACGCCCTCCGTGATGACGGAGGTGCCGCCCGCCACGCACAGCAGCGCGCACATGGGCGGCTGCATGTCAGTGGGAAAGCCCGGATAAGGCAGGGTCTTGACGTTGATCTTTCTCAGGCTGCTGGCCCCCTTGACGAGGACGGTGTCGCCGTTTTCAAGGACGATGGTGCCCGTCTCGCGCAGCTTCGCGCTGATGCATTCAAGGTGGCGGGGAATCACGTTTTTGATGAGTACCTCTCCCCCGGTCGCGGCGGCAGCGACCATATAGGTGCCCGCCTCGATCTGGTCGGGGATGATGGCGTAGCTGCCGCCGTGGAGCTTTTCGACGCCGTTTACTTTGACGGTGTCGGTGCCCGCGCCGCGGATGTCCGCGCCCATGGAGTTGAGGAAGTTGGCGAGATCGACGATGTGCGGCTCACGCGCGGCGTTCTCGATGATGGTGCGGCCCTGGGCGAGGGTGGCGGCGAGGATGATGTTCATCGTCGCGCCGACGGACACCTTGTCCAGGTAGATGCGCGCGCCGTGCAGCTTGCCGTCTCTGGCGTCGGCGTAGACGAAGCCCGCCTTCACGTCGACGTCCGCGCCGAGGGCGTTCATGCCCTTGATATGCTGGTCGATGGGGCGCACGCCGAAGTTGCAGCCGCCGGGCATGGTGGTCTTGGCGTGGCCGAAGCGGCCCAGCATCGCGCCGATCAGATAGTAGGAGGCGCGGATCTTGCGCATGAGGTCATAGGGCGCGTCCTGCATGCAGACGTTGCGGCAGTCGATCTCCACCGTTGAGCGGTTGAGAAAGCGGATGCGCGCGCCCAGCTCGCGCAGGATGGTCAGCAGCATCTCTGTATCGCTGATCTGCGGCATATTTTCAATTACACAGACGCCGTCCACCATCAGCGCCGCCGGGATGATGGCGACAGCCGCGTTCTTCGCGCCGCTGATCTCCACCTCGCCGCGCAGGGTGGTCCCGCCGTGTATCACGTATTTCTCCACGTTAAATAACACCTTCCGTTTGTTCGGACAAGCCCAGATTTTGGGCCGTCGAGCGTTGATTATACCATATCTGAGACTGCAAGGCAAGCATTTTTATTTTGCGCCCAGGAGCCCTTCCAGATACAGCTTCGCCTTGGAGACCGCAATGACGGTCTTGGCGTCGATGATCTCATTGCGCATGACCATGCCGAGAAGCGCCTCAAAGGGTACTTTTTCGACATTCAGATACTCGCCCTCGTCCAGGTGGCTCTTGCCCCGGTGAAGGCCGCGGGCCAGATACACATGGATGATCTCGTCGGTATAGCCCGGCGAGGTGTAGCAGCAGCCGAGGTCCACATACTCGTCCGCGGTAAAGCCCGTCTCCTCCGACAGCTCGCGCACCGCGGTGGCCTCATGCGCATCGTGGTGGTCGATCTTCCCGGCCGGAATCTCCAGAACAGGAGCCCCGACGGGATAGCGGTACTGCCGCACCATGTAGCAGTTCCCGTCCGCGTCGATCGGCAGCACACCCACGCCGCCGGGGTGATGCACCACCTCGCGCAGGGTCTTGTGTCCGTCGATCAGCTCCACCTCGTCCAGTGTGACGCTCACGATCACGCCGGTATATTTAAGCTCTCCGCTGAGTTTCTTTTCCGTCAGTTCCATGCCGATCCTCTCTTCTCCATAGCGGGTGATATAATACGATTTACATAATTCGAGTAATAGCAGTATAGCACATCTGTTTTTCAATTTCCATATTTTTTGCGTGGAAAATCAGAAAAAATTTGCGTATAATCGCAGTAAAGAGGCTTTTTTGTGTCGAAAAGATTTACATATGGAGGCGTTAATTTTCAATATGGTTACAGTTTGTGTGACAGACGAGGCGCTGGCCCTGCTGCTCTCGGCGGAGGAACAGAGCGATATTCGCGCTGCCGTCCGTCTGAGTCTGGAGAGGGCGGGGCTCAAGCCTTGGGCCGACCTGGAGGCGGAGTTGTACGCCCGCGCCGACGGGGCGCTGCTGCTCGCAAGGCCCCGTCCTCCCCTGTTCAGCCGCCCGGCGATACGAAGACGACGGCGGCGCTGACGGCTCCCCTTTCAGGGGAGGCATGGCTGCGCTATGTTTAGGCAACACCGCACAATCCGCCTGCGGCATCTCCTGGAAAATTTGCGCCCTGATTTCGTCACTTTTTCTTGAGGTACACAATCCGATTCGCTTCGCTCACATGTATAAGTTCGCGTAGCCAAATCAAAGATTTGGACGCTCACTT
>ONPN01000095.1 GCA_900319695.1 uncultured Eubacteriales bacterium | reverse complement strand
TCCGGGCGCCGAAGGGAGAAGAATAGATGATAAAACTTGATCTGATTACGGGCTTTCTCGGCGCGGGGAAGACAAGCTTCCTTCTGCGCTATGCGCGCCGGCGGATGCAAAAGGAAGAGAAGATCGGCATCCTGGTCTATGACCACGGGGCCGTGAATGTGGACCTTCCGCTGTTGAACGAGCTGCGCTGCGGCCGGTGTGAGCTGGAGACGCTGGCGGGAAGCTGCGACCCGGACTGCCACCGGCGACGCTTCCGGACAAAACTGATTACCATGGCCATGAGCGGCTATGACCGGGTGATCATTGAACCCTCCGGCGTATTTGACATGGATTTGACATGGACGAGTTCTTTGACACGCTCCAGGAGCCGCCGCTGGACAGCCGCTATGAGATCGGGAGCGTGATTGCGGTGGTGGATGCCGGCCTCGAGGAGGCGACCGCGGAGGAAGAGGATTTTTTCCTTGCGTCTCAGGCCGCCGGCGCGGGCTGTGTCCTGTTCAGCAAGGTCCAGTGTGTGAGCCCGGAAACCGCGGAAAGAACCCTCCGGCATCTGGAACGCGCGACCGAGCGCATTCACGGCGCCCCGATCCCGCGGGAAAACATCCTGATCAAGGACTGGGACGCGCTGACCGAGGAGGATTGGGACCGGCTTTCAAACTGCGGATATCGCACGCCGGACTATGTGAAGACCATCGCGGGAGGATCCGCCGGGTTCCAGTCGCTGTCCTATCTGGATCTGCCGGAGGACGGCGCGGGAATACGGGAAAAGGCGGAACGCCTTCTGCATGAGGCTTCCTTCGGCGCCGTTTTGCGCGTGAAGGGCTTTTTCCGGGAAGAGGGGACCTGGTATCAGCTGAACGCCACCGCAAAGGAGAGCAGCGTAACAGAGGTTCCGCAGACCCGCAGCACGATTACGGTGATCGGGCGCGCACTCGACGAAAACGCCGTGAGTCTGCTGCTGACGGGGAAGCTCCCGGAGCTGCGGCATCTTTAAGCGTCCCGGAAAAGAAGAAAAGCAAAAATCAGGGCCCCTGCCGTCCGGCAGAGGCCCTGATTCCAGTGAGTGCGCCCGGCGAGCGCACGTTCTAAAGGGTGAAAGTCCCGAGACCGCCCGGCAGTGGGAAGGTCATAGCCAAAGCCAAGGGTGTCCGCTGCGAGGCGGAATCTGAAGGAGGGCAGCGGCAAAACTCTGGCCCGACGTACAGGAATCATGTCAGGCCGTAAGCGAGGGCAAGACTGCTAGACAAGCCAAAGCCCAATAGCTGCACGGAATCGCTTGCGGTAAACATGGCGGGTATAAGAGCGAAAGAATGTGTGAGTACCCGGGGAGATCTCACAGGTGGAACGGGCGGGAGAATACCGTTATCCCAGTGACAGCAATGAGCGGCTGGGAGCCGAGCCATAGTAACAACGAACTGTGAGAAGTCAGCAGAGGCCATAGTACCTCAAAAAAAAAATGAGGAAAGGGCCGAACAATCGTAAGTCCGAAGAAACGGAAAGAAGGAGGTCAGTATGAAGAAAGCAGAATACCCCGGAAACGAGGGCTGCCCGCAAAGGGATAGTGCGGAACATGAAGAGAATGCGGGAGCGCGGAGTATTGGCAGACGGGAAACCGGAGAAACGGACGGTGCAGACTTGCTTGAACGCATCCTGAGCAGAGGGAATCTGAACAGAGCCTACAAGCGGGTAAGAGCCAACAAGGGAGCACCCGGTATCGACGGAATGACGGTAGAGGATGCCCTGCCTTGGCTGAGGGAACACAGGGAAGAACTTCTGGACCAAATCCGAAATGGCAAATACAAGCCACATCCTGTGAGGCGGAAGGAAATCCCGAAACCGGACGGCGGAATACGAAAGCTGGGAATCCCAACAGTCGTAGACCGCATTATCCAACAGGCAATAGCGCAGCAGATAACCCCAATCTTTGAACCGCTGTTCTCAGACGGGAGCTACGGCTACCGTCCGGGCAGAAGTGCACAAATGGCAATTCAGAAAGTGAAAGAGTATGCGGAACAAGGATACACCACAGCAGTACTCATAGATCTGTCCAAGTACTTTGACACGCTGAACCACGATCTGCTGATGAACATGGTACGAGAGGAAGTCCACGACAGGCGTGTGATTGAACTCATCAAGAGATTCCTCAAAAGCGGCGTGATGGAAGACGGACTTCTGATCAAGACGGAGGAAGGCTCCCCACAGGGCGGCCCACTCAGTCCGCTTTTGGCGAACATCTATCTTAATAAGTTTGACCACGAGATGGAAAGCAGAGGCGTCCATGTGATTCGCTATGCAGACGATATTGTAGTGCTTGCAAGAACACCGCGGGCAGGACAACGCCTGCTTGAATCCAGTCGCAGATATCTTGAGGGGAAACTCAGGCTCAGGATGAACATGGAGAAGAGCCGGGTGGTAAGTGTATACGCAATCCGAAATTTTAAGTTTCTGGGCTTTGCACTCGGGAAGGGGAAGAATGGAGTATTCATTCGAGCCCATGCAAAGTCCCTGAAGAAAGCAAAGCAGAAGCTCAAAGAACTGACTTCCCGCAGTCAGGGCAGAAACGTTCGCGCGGTGATGTACAAGGTTTCATCCGCGGATGGCTTGGCTACTTCAGCATAGCGAGTATGCGAAACACAATGAAGGAATGGGACAAATGGCTGCGTCGCCGCTTTCGGATGTATATCTGGAAGCAGTGGAAGAAACCCAAAACCAGGATGAGAAGCCTGATGAAATTAGGTGTGCCAGACTGGAGGGCTTGTGCGGTTGCATATTCCCGAAAAGCTTACTGGAGATGTGCCAAACACGCTTGCGTAAATGAGGCTATATCCAGCAAAAGACTCGCACAGGCCGGATACTACAGTATCCTTGACCGGTACGAGTCTCTGCACTTATGCGGTTGAACCGCCGTGTACCGAACGGTACGCACGGTGGTGTGAGAGGTCGGGGCTTACTCAGCCCCTCCTACTCGATT
>ONPN01000014.1 GCA_900319695.1 uncultured Eubacteriales bacterium | reverse complement strand
TTTCTCGAAAAACTCACCGGCAGTTTCTCGAGTTCTCCGGATATTGTCTCATAAATATGGGTCACTTGGTAGGCGGGTGCTAATTGTGCGCTTACGTTTAAACCGAAACATGCCCACATGCAGGAAGCGTTGGATTTCATCAAAATCAAGAACTACGCCGTTATAAATATCAACAACATGTTTCCGGTTCCTGCCGGGCTTGCTGAATATGTAGATATTTCCAAGGAGCGGAATCAAAAATATAAGTCGCTCCTCCTTGCAGAGTACAGAGCCATCAAAGCTATGCAGGAGAAAATCAGAAAGAACGCCCAGCTCGTATACAAACATAAAGTGGAAAACGGCAATTCCACAGCTTTGGCTAAACGATGCAATGATTTCCTGCTTCTTGAATCTGCATGTAAACAGTACAAAGCATAAGCCTTACCGGCTGGTATGCTTTCTACGCATTTAGGCGCTCGAAAAGCCGCATGTTTCAACGACTTCCGAGCGCCTATTCGATAAGGAGTATGATTTTATATTCCCTGTTTGGGTTAAAGCGTGACTCAGATTTCTTTCATTTCTCCCTCAGTCAGCACGTCCAGCATGATTCTTGCGCCGAGCTTGAAGGCATAGCAGAACGTCTCACAGTCTGTCAGCACATTGACTTCCCGCTGTGCTGTCATGAATTCCTCAAACAGCTCCGACTGTTCATCGTCAAGCGTTTCGTTCAGAGCATCGTTCGCCTCAATGACTTCGTGCAATGCCCTGGCATACTGGCTGTTGCGCTTGAAGCTGCGCTCACTGGGATGCACATCTCCCAAATAAAGGTCTTCAAGTATCATCATCCGGCGCCTCCTCAAGGTAGACCAGCTCGTTCAAAACGATTTCTTCGGCACGATTCTGGATGCTGTTCATCCGCCTGATCCACTCTATCTGATCGGCAGCCTTCAATGCCTCAGTCACACCTTCCTGCGCTGCCATTTGCCTGATTAGCAATTCCATGCGTCCGTGGCAGGCGCGGTCGATCTCAACCAGATGGGGATAGAGCTGCTCGGACAGCAAAAGCTCCGAGAAGATGATCGGATGCTGTTCCTTCAGATACTGCCTTCTCATGCATCCGTACTTGCCGATGGGCTCACTTTCCTGAATCACAAGGTTCGGAATCAGATATCCGTTGACCTCATTGTAACTTCCTCCCATTTCTTCAAAGATGGTTTTCATTTGCATTTCTCCTTCTTTTCGGTCTGAGTTTGACCCATATTTTGACCCTTGACAGCTTGGGCAGAGAAAAACGCAATAGAAACAATGTAACAAAATTTGCAGATTCCAATACGAAATAACACAATTTAACTATATTTTTGTACAAATGGAATAGCTTTTAGCCTTTCGAGTCTTGTATCGTCCACCAAAGAATCTGCATCGAAAGATGCAGATTCTTTTTATTTTTCCTTGAAATTGGTCTGCTTTCACCTCTAAAAGTTTTCTCGGTTTTCGTAGAAGGCCGAGTTTTACTTATTTTTAGCCTTTAGAGATTAACGAAAGCCGGGACAGATCAACACGAAACGGCATGTATGAACGCCTCCATCCTGTCAGCACTGGCATGTTTCATCTGGTCTGTGACATGTCCATAAATATCCAGAGTAAATGCAGCAGTCGCATGGCCAAGGTTCTCCTGCACGGTTTATATGTCGTCGCCGCTCTTGATCGCAACGACCGCGTAGGTATGTCGCAGATCGTGAAAGCGGGTATTGGGAAAACCTAATTTTGCCACCACTCGCTTGAAGCAATCATATACTGTTCTGTATGACAGATAACCTCCAGTTGGATTTGTGATAATCAGATTGTTGTTTTCCCAATCCTTCCCCGCATCCAGCATCATAAGCGTCTGCTTGTTTCGCTGGGCAATAGGGGTGTACGTTAGACAATGAAAAACGACGTGTTTCGACACGTCGTTTTTCGTTCTTGACTTTTAGCTGATATTTGTTAAAATACTATTGCTTTAAGCCGTGTTAGCTCAGCGGATAGAGTACCTCCATGACTAAGAGGTAGACGGGGGTTCAAATCCCCCACACGTTTTTTACATGCTTGCATGATTATATACATGATTTCTGTGCGACTAATTGGCATCTTTAGTGTACGGATTAGACACAATTGAGAAATCCGAACTTCGTTCCAATGAGGACGGCGTTCGGATTTCTTGTTTCTATCGATGTTGTCAAGCACATATAATACATACTGCCCGGAGTGATTCTGCAAGCGGAATCACTCCGGGCAAAAATCATGGACGGTTCTGAGGCAATCCTCTTTCCTCAATTTCCTTATCGTTAACCAAATATTTAAAAGAAAAGCGCCGTTCTGCGGCCCCGCTGGTTACGGGATTTCAGGACAGCGCCTTTCTTTTTCGATAAAAGGCAAACAGCAGAAGCAGAAAAGGATCGGAAGACGGAAAAATGAATAGACAAGCATTTTGACACTGTGCTACAATAATTATATCAAAGACTGTTCATAATTCATACTCATACTGGCATCCCATAAAACGGCTTAAAGCCGTTTTATAGCGCCAAAGGCGCGGCGGAGACCTATGAGACGTGTTTTGTGCCCAGGGGCACAAAACTGGCAGCGCGCTTTGTGCGATGCCTTTTCGGTAAAACGAACCGGTTTAACGAAAAACAGTATCAGGCCATTGTCGGCCGTGAAAGGAGAGTCATGACATGGGTACAAACTGGAGCAGTTCACCACTTTCAATGACCGAGCTGGGGATCTATCTGGACTGGACCAAAAATCTGCAGGGGACAGCCTATAATATTCCCTGGCTCTTTCCGCTTCCGCAGGGAACGGATCTCGTAAAGCTGCGCGAGGCCCTGACGGAGACAGTGCGGGCCCATCCCGGGATCCTTTCCCGCTTCGCGCCGGGAGAGGACGGAGACGTCGTGCGCAGGACGCCGACCGGGGCGCGGGAGGAGCTGCCGGTTACGATTTCGGAGAGCCGGGGAGAACCCGATCTGAACGCGCTGATCCGGCCGTTTTCGGATCCGGAGGACGAGCTTTACCGTTTTCAGATCATTCAGGGAGAGGAACAGGCATGGCTCTTCAGCGATATTCACCACATTCTGTTTGACGGACACAGCGAGGAGGTCTTTCTCAGCGAGCTGACTCGCGCTTACCATGGACTATCCCCCGTGGGAGAAACGCTCTCCGCCGCCGACTTTGCCATACAGGAGCAGAAGCTGCGCGGCACAGACGAGTTTGCGGCGGCAAAGAAATGGTACAGTGATTTGCTGGACGGTGAAGAGACCGTCAGCGAGCCATTCCATGACCATGAGGGAGAAACATGGAAATGTGCCTGGCTGGATCGCCGGCTCGATCTCAGCTTTGAAGAGGTGTCCGCGTTTGTGAAGGACGCGGGAATCCGTACCGGCAGCTTTTTCACCGGCGTTTACGGTTATCTGCTCAGCCGCTTCAGCGGCGCCGGGGAGGCGCTGTACGCTTCCGTTTATCACGGACGCACCCCCGAGACCATGAATACCATCGGCATGTTTGTGAAGACCTTCCCGGTGCTGGAGCGCTTTGCGCGCACGGACAGCATCCGGGAGCATCTGAAACAGCTGGACGAGCAGATCCGGAAAAGCAGGGAGAACGACCTGTTTTCCTACACGGATATTTGCTCCGCCTTTGACCTTTCCATTCCCACAATGTTCATCTATCAGGGCGGACTGAAGGGGGAGAAGGAATTCCTGGATGGAAGAATCGCCATGGAAAATATCGAATGCGATGACGCCAAGGCCGATATTGCGGTCGAAGTGCACACCAGCGGCGATGCCTGCAGGCTGCGGATTTTCTGGCGGACGGATCTGTTTGAGCGGGAGAGCATGGAGATCTTTGCCCGCTGCTATGAGCAGATCGCAAAGGAGTTTATAAATAAGGAGACCTTCGGCGACATTCTCCTGCTGACGGCGGATACCGAGGCGGAGCTCGACCGCTTCAACGCTACCCAGGCGGATTATCCCGTCCGGGATATTGTGTCCATGTGGCGGGATGCGGCGGAGAAGTACGCGGACAGCAACGCGGTCGTCTTCAAGGACAAGGTCTATACCTACCGCGAGGTGGACGAAATCTCGGAGCGTATAGCCGGGTATCTGCGCTCCCGCGGGATCGGGAAGGGAGACGTCGTCTCCATCCTCATTCCCCGCTGCGAATGGATGACGATTGCCCCGCTGGGCGTGCTGAAAGCCGGCGCGGCCTATCAGCCCCTGGACCCCAGCTACCCGCCCGAGAGACTGGCCTTCATGATGAAGGACGCCGACTGCAGGCTCCTGATCGCCGACGAGACGCTGATGGAGATCGTGTCGGACTATAAAGGCCCGGTGCTGAAGACGCAGGACATCCCCGCGCTGCCCGCCTGTGAGAAGCTGTGCGATCATCCTGACCCGGAGGACATGTTTGTCCTGCTCTACACCTCCGGCTCCACCGGCGTGCCCAAGGGCGTGATCCTGGAGCACCGCAACCTCTGCAATCTCGCGTATATGGCCTGTGACAGCTACGGTATTGACGAAAACACCCACTCCGCCACCTATGCCAGCTTCGGCTTTGACGCAACCCTGCTGGACACCTGGCCCGCGCTGACCCACGGCGGCTGCGTGTATATTATAGAGGAGGAAATCCGCCTGGATCTGCTGGCGATGGAGGCCTGGTTCAAGCGCCACGGCATCACCCATTCCATCATGACCACCCAGGTCGCGCGCCAGTTTTACACAAGCACGAAGGTGCCGAGTCTCCGGTGCCTGACTGCGGGGGGCGAAAAGCTCGTCCCTGTTGAGCCGATCGCGGACGGCCCGACCCTCTACAACGGCTACGGACCGTCGGAATGCACGGTGACCTGCTGCATGCAGCCTGTCGACCGGCTCTATGACCGCATTCCCGTGGGCAAAGCGCTTCCGAACATCAAAATGTATATAGCGGACGAAAACATGAATCGCCTGCCGCCGCTGGTGCCGGGCGAATTGCTGATCGCCGGCCGGGGTGTGGGCCGCGGTTATCTGAACCGGCCAGACCTGACGGAAAAGGCGTTCATCAAAAATCCCTTCTCTGACGAGCCGGATTATGCCCGCGCCTACCGCACGGGCGATGTGGTGCGCCTTCTCCCGAACGGCAGCTATGATTTTATCGGCCGCAACGACGGCCAGGTAAAGGTCCGCGGTTTCCGGATTGAGCTGACCGAGGTGGAGGGCGTCATCCGTGAATTTCCCGGTATTCGGGACGCGACCGTACATGCCTTCGAGGATGAGGCAACCGGGGAGAAATATATTGCCGCCTATGTGGTTTCGGACAGCGAAGTGGATATTGACGCGCTGAACGATTTTATCCGGGAACGCAAACCCCCGTACATGGTTCCCGCGATCACCATGCAGCTGGAGCAGATCCCGCTGACCCAGAACGGGAAAGTCAACAGGCGGGCGCTGCCGAAACCGGAGAAAAAAGCGAAAAGCGCCGGTACAGTCGGCTCCGCCGCGCCGCTGAACCTGCTGGAGGAAGAATTGAAGCAGACCCTCTCCGAGCTTCTCCACACCTCGGATTTTGGGCTTACGGACCGTTTCGGCGATCTGGGGCTGAACTCGCTGGCCGGGATCCGCCTGGCTGTGTTTTTGAACAAGCAGTATGGGATTCAGCTGGATGTGCGCACGCTGTCCGAGCAGAGTCTGCAGAGCGTGGAAAACGAGATCCTCCGCGTGCTGCTCAAGAAGAAAGACGCGCCCGCGTCGGAGGCAGAGGCACACAACAACGGGAAGAACGAAGCGCCCGAACAGGCGCCCCGGCGTTCCGCCCGGCTCAGCTTCAGCCAGCAGGGGGTGTACGCCGAGGTACAGGCAAAGCCCGACAGCGTACAGTACAACATTCCTTCCATGTTGCGCCTCCCCGACGGAACCACAGAGGAGGAGCTGGAAAACGCTGTCCGCAAAGTAGTAGAAGCGCATCCCTATATACTCTGCCGCTTTGTCCCGGACGAAAAGAATGAGATCGTCCAGGAGCCGATCCCAGACTGCCGCCTTGAGATTCCGGTCAGCCGCATGTCTCCCGATGAATTTGAGAAACACACACGTGAATTTGTACGCCCCTTCGACCTGGAGCGAGGCCCGGCCGTCCGCTTTGAGATCGTCCGCGCGGATGCGCTGTACCTGCTGGCGGATATGCACCACCTGGTCTGCGACGGGGCCTCCATGGATCTCTTCGTCAGTCAGCTTTGCGGGGCGCTGGACGGCCAGACGCCCGAGCAGGAGAGCTACAGCTATTATGACTTCGCCGCCGAGGAGACGATCGACCCCGAGACGGAGCGCTTTTTCGAGCAGCGCATGGCGTCGGCGGAGGAGGCTACCAGACTGATTCCCGACGTGTATGACGAGAGTCTTCCGCACAGTGAAAAGCTCGTCAGCGTCCCCACCGACATCGCTGCGGTGAAGGAGCGGGCCAGAAAGCTGTCCGTGACGCCGGCCGCGGTGTATCTTGCGGCGGCCCAGCTCACCTTCGGCCGCTATGTGTGCGAGGATACAGCGGCCATCGCCACGATCTCCGGCGGGCGCAGCAACCTCAAGCTCTCGGATACCATGGGCATGTTCGTCAATACCCTGCCTGTTGTGACGACGCTGGATAAAACGGAAAAAACGGAGGACTTCCTGCGCCGCGTCGCGAAGGACTTCTCCGACACGATCGACCACGAAAACTATCCCTTCGCGCGTATCGCGGCGAAGTACGACTTCCATCCCTCCCTCTCTTACGCCTATCAGATCGGCGTGCTGAACGAATACCGCACAAAACGCGGAGACGTGCAGGTGGAGAGCCTCGCACTCGACATAGCCAAGATCCCCATCTCCGTATCCGTGGACGGTACGGAGGAGGAAGCCCGGATCACCGTGACCTATGACACGGCGCTTTACAGCGCAGAGATGATGACCGGCCTCGGCGAGAGCATCGAGAACGCCGTCCGCGGTCTGCTGCGCTGTGAGGTCCTGAGCGATATCAGCCTCACCGATGCCAGGCAGTGGGCGGTTCTGGACAGCTTCAACGGCCCCTGGGATCTGGACTTTGACACCGGGGATACCGCGGTGTCCGTCTTCAAGCGCAATGTCAGCATGCAGCCGGAGAAGACGGCTGCGGTTTTCCGGGACAGATCCTGGACCTACCGGGAGCTGGACGAGCTGACCGACCGGCTGGCTGCGAAGCTCTACCGAAAGGTCTGCGAGCTGACCGGAAAGACGCGGCTTGCGGAAGAGACGGTTGCGATCCTGATTCACCGGGACGAGAACGTATTCCTCCTGCCTCTGGCCGCGGTCAAGGCGGGGCTGGCCTATGAGCCGCTCGATCCCGGCTATCCTGCCGAGCGTCTGAATTTCATGGTGAAGGACGCGGGGATCTGCCTACTCCTTGTCGAGGACGATCTCTGCGGCCTGGTGAACGAGTATCAGGGCCCGGTGCTGACCGTGCAGGAGCTCCATGATATGGAGGAGGCTCCGCCCGTTCCCGCGGGCCCGAAGCCGGAAGACCTGTTCATTCTGCTCTACACCTCCGGCTCCACCGGCACCCCCAAGGGCTGCCAGATCGAGCACCGAAATCTGGTGGCTTACGCACACGGCGTGCGAAATGATTTCTATACGCGCGAGGACCGGATTGCCGCCTACGCCTCCTTCGGCTTCGACGTCAACATGTCCGATGTGTTCTGCACCCTGCTCAACGGCGGCACGCTCGTGCTGATCCCGGAAGAAACGCGCATGGATCTCGGGGCGCTGGCGGCGACCTTTGACGAGGCGGAGGTTTCCGCCCTGCTACTGACCACGCAGGTCGGCGTCCAGTTCCTGCTGAATTATCCCCGCCTGAAAACCCTGCGTATGCTGGTCATGGGCGGTGAGAAGCTCCCCGCGGTGGACCCCTCCAAGCTCAGCTATACGATCGTCAACGGCTACGGCCCGACGGAGAACTGCTGCGGCGTGAGTCTGTTCCCCATTCGGGAATGGGAAGTGAATATTCCCATCGGAAAGCCGATGCACACCATCCACGGCTATGTACTGGACAAGACCGGGCACAGGCTTCCCGCGGGCGCGGCCGGCGAATACTGCCTCTCCGGCCCCCAGGTGAGCCGGGGCTATCTCAACCGCCCCGATAAAACGGCGGAGGCCTACGAAGCGTCTCCCTTCGACGATTTCCGGATGTACCATACGGGGGATATTGTCCGCTACCGTCCCAACGGCGACGTGGAATTTGTCGGACGCCGGGACGGACAGGTCAAGATCCGCGGCTTCCGCATCGAAACCAAAGAGGTCGAGGCAGTCATCCGGGGCTATGCCGGTATTCGCGACGTGACGGTCCAGGCCTATGATTACGAAGGCGGCGGCAAATATCTGGCGGCCTTCGTGGTCAGCGACACCGCCCTTGACACCGCGCTTTTAGCCGACTATATCCGGACGCAGAAGCCCGCCTATATGGTGCCCGCGGTGATCATGCAGCTTGAGAAAATCCCCCTCACCGTCAACCAGAAGGTGGACAAAAAGGCCCTGCCGGAGCCGAAGCTCCAGAAGGCCGCCTTTGTAGAACCGAAGGGGAAGACGGAAAAGGATTTCTGCGCCGTCTTTGCCGAGGTTCTCGGTCTTGACCGCGTGAGCGCCGAGGATGATTTCTTCGAGGTGGGGGGCAATTCCATCCTCGCCATGAAGGTGGTCATCGCCGCCGAAAAAGCGGGGTATCATATCGTCTATAACGACGTGTTCTCCCATACGACGCCGAGGGACATGGCGGCCTTCCTCGGGCAGACCGGGGAAGACGGCACGTCCGCACGGGGCGGGGCGGAGGAGATGCCGCCCGCAGACGAATCCGCAGCCGCTGCCCTTCCCGAGACCGGCCCGGACGGTTATGATTACCGCGGCATTCACGCGCTGCTGTCGAAAAATACCATGGCGGCCTTCCGTAGCGGCGAGCGGCTTTCACTGAACGACGTACTGCTGCTCGGCGGGACGGGCTACCTCGGCAGCTATGTACTGCACGAGCTGATCGTCCACCATGATAACCGCGTCTTCTGCTTCATCCGCCCCGGAAAGGAAAAAAGCGGGGAAGAGCGTCTGAAGGAGACCCTGCGCGCCTACTTCGGCGAGGAATACGCAGAGCTCTTCGGTTCCCGTATCATCGTCGTCGAGGGTGACGCTGCAGACGGCACAGCGATCAGCGCTTATAAAGCGCCCTCGGCGGACATGACGGTCATCAACTGCGCGGCCAGCGTCAAACACTTTGCCAGACCCGGCGAACTGGAACACGCCAACGTCGATTCCGTGCGCAGCCTGATCGACTGGTGCGTGCAAAACGGAGCCCGCCTTGTTCACATCTCAACCTGCAGCGTGGCAGGGGAGAGGAAAAACGGCCTGCCGCCCGAATCCTGGCGTCTGGATGAACACGGACTCTATGCCGGGCAGGAGCTGGAAAACAACCGCTATGTCTGGTCAAAGTTCATGGCCGAGCGCACCGTGTACGAGGCGATTCTGGAGCGCGGCCTGCGGGCGAAGGTATGCCGCATGGCAAACCTGGCCCCGCGCGCGGCGGACGGGGAATTCCAGCTCAACTACACGACCAATAATTTCATGAATACCATCCGCGCTTTTGAGACCCTGGGCATGATCCCCTTCGACAGTCTCAGTGAGCCGACCGAGTTCTCTCCCATCGACTGCGCCGCCCGCGCTGTGCTGTCGCTGGCCGGTACGCCGGACGACTGCGTCTGCTTCATGCTTCTGAATCCGCACAGGCCGCTGATGGGCGATATTATGCGGGTGCTGGAGGAGATGGGCCACCCGGTTCGGGGCGTGGAGAATGATGAGCTTGCCGCTGCGCTGCAAAAGGCGCTGACTGATGAAAAAACGATGGAGGCCGTCAGCTGTCTTGCAGCCTACAACACCGGCGACAGCGGCAGTGGAATCGGCCTGGAGGGCTGCGACGGCAGCTATACTGCCCGTGTGCTCGGACGGCTCGGGGCGGCCTATGCCGAGACGGGGAGCGCGTATATCCGGCAGTTCCTGTCCCGGCTCGAACAAAAAGGCTTTTTCGGTGAGGTATGACAGATGAAGCTGATCCATGAGCGCGTGCGCGACTATGCCCTGCAAAACCCGGAGAAACCCGCCTTGGTTGATGAGCGGGGCGAGATAACGTATCGGGAATTGGACGCGCGCAGCGCCCGCGCAGCAAAAATGCTTGCCGCGCGCGGGCTGAAACCGGGCGATCGGGCGGCCGTCTATGTGCCCTATACCAAGGACATCCTGCTGGGGGCGGTCTCCGTGCTGCGCGCCGGCGGCGTCTTTGTCCCCTTTGACGACGCCTACCCCGTGGAACGCCTGCAGTATATGCTGCGTGATTCCGAAGCCGCAGCGATCCTGACCCTGCGGGAACTCTGGGAAAAAAAGAAGCCGGATTTTCCGGCTGAAAAAGTCATTTTTCTGGATGAAGTCTGCCGCGGTGCGCACACCGGGGCGGATGAGGAATCGCCCGCCGCCGGCGCGTCCACCTCTCCAAGCCTTACCCCTGCGTCTCCGGCCATGCTGCTCTACACCTCCGGAACCACCGGCAACCCCAAGGGCGTGCTGCATACCCACAATATGCTGCTTCACCTTGTCGACTGGATCAAGGTTCATCCGGACGCGGCGATGAACGCCGACACCCGCTCCGGCGCCATGTCGAGCTTCTCCTTTGTCGGAACCCAGATGTTCCTGCTGGGGCCGCTCCTGCACGGCGGTACGGTCTGCATCGCGCCGCAGGCGGCGCGCAGGGATCTCGCCCTGCTGGATCAGTTTCTGCGGGAATACCGCGTCACGCATATTTTCCTGCCCTCGGGGCTTGCCGCCATTCTGGCGGAGGACTACGACATCCGCGGTCGTTTTCTCTTCGCGGCGGGTGAAAAGCTGCGCAATTTCCGCCCGCTCTGCCCCGGCAGCTTCCTGATCAACAGCTACGGCAGCACCGAGCTCAGCGGCGTTCTGTCAAAGAAAATCTTCGGCGATGAGGAAGTCATTTCGGTCGGACGAAATTGGAAGAACACGCAGGTGCGGCTGACAGACGAGACGGGAAATCCGCCCGCGCCCGGCGAGCCGGGGGAGCTTCTGATTTCCAGCCCCTTCATGGCGCGCCGGTATTACGGCCTGCCCGGGCTGAGCCGGGAAAAATGGATCAGCAAGGACGGCAGGCGCTGGTTCCGCACCGGCGACCGGGCTGTCTGCACCTCGGAGGGCGATTGGGTGCTTCTGGGGCGGACGGACAATATGGTCAAACTCCGCGGCTTTCGCATCGAGACCGGAGAGGTCGAGACGCAGGTCGCGCGCGCGGCGAGAAAGCTCGGCCGGGAAGACATGGGCCAGACGGCTGTCACGGTGAAAACGCTGTGCGGCGCGGAGCATCTCTGCTGTTATTATGAGGCGGAGAAGGAGCTGGAAAAGGGGCCGATGACGGAGGAGCTTTCCCGCTGGCTGCCGGAATACATGATTCCGGATACCTGGGTCCGCATGAGCGCTCTGCCCCGAAACGCAAACGGAAAGATCATGCGCTCCGAACTGCCGCAGCCGGTGCTTCGCCATAAAACCAGCGGTGTGCTGGACAGCGAGGCGCTTTCCCGCATTGTGATGACAGCGGCGGAGGTACTCGAACCGGCGGGCTTTATAGGCCCCGATGACCGCTTCATCGAGCTCGGGGGAACCTCGCTGACCGCGATGAAGTACGCGGCGATGCTCCGTGAACAGGGCATCAAAGTCAGCGGCGCCCAGGTGCTTCAGCTGAACGTGCTTCGGAAAATCGCCGAAGCGGCCGAGGTTTCGTATGAACAGCTCTGGACACCGGAAGAGCGCGCGGCGGTACGAAGGGATTTTGCCGCGCGGGGTGAGCACATCCAAAAGGTCTTGCCCCTCTCTCCCGAGCAGGACGAGATGCTTTTCATGCAGATTCTCCATCCGGATCGAAGCCATTTCCGGAAAACCTGGTTTCTGGAGCTGGACAGTCCGGTTTCGGAGGAACAGCTCCGCGAGGCGCTGGATTTCGCCGCGCAGGAGGATGAGGTTCTGCGCGCGGCCGTTGTCTATCACGATGTCTCCGTCGTCCAGCAGGTGATTACGGACCGCCGCATTCCGCTTGAGATGCTTTCGGCCGACGAGTTTGGAAGCGGCGAGATGGCCCGGCTGCGCAGCCAGATTTCCGACGAGCCTGCCGATCTGCAGCGGGAAAGCCTGATCCGGGCTTTCGGCATTCGCACGGATAAAAGAAACTTCCTCTGCGTGACAGCCCACAGCATTGCCCTGGACGATCAGCGCCTGCGCGCCTGCCTTGCGCGGGTGATGGGTGTGCTGGAGAAGCACTGGCCCGATGATGTTTCCATCCGGGAGTGGCGCGCGCTTCTCAGCCTGGGGGCGGAAGAAGAACGTCCGGCACCGCCCACCGCGCAGACCCTTCCGGTTCGGGAGGGGATGCCGCCGGATATCTGTGTCTATTCGGACAATGACAGGCCGAAGCTCGTCTTCGTCCATACCGGCAACACGGGCAGCGAGGCGTATTACCGCCTTGCAGACCGCATCCGGGACGCGCTGTCCTTTTCGGTGATTGAGCCCTTTAATCTCTACCATCCCGACGAGGCGGTCTACGGCATCCGAAACATCGCGGCAAACTATATCCGTATTCTCAAACAGCGGCAGCCCAAGGGACCGTATCTGCTGGGCGGCTGGTGCTACGGCGGCGTCGTGGCGCATGAGATGGCGTGTCAGCTGGAGGCGGCGGGGGAGGAAGTGCGGCATCTGTTCATGCTGGATTCCCACGCCCTGGACAGCGCGCGCCTGCGGAAAATGTCAGAGGCCATGCTGTCTTCGGCCAACCGGAACTATTTTGAGACAAGCCCGCTCTTTGCCGAGCTGCGCCGCAGCGGCATGCTGGAGGCCATGGTCACGAACGCCGCCCATGTGGCTGAGGATCTGAAAAATCACCGGCCGTCGGTGTTCCACGGCAGCGTGACCTATTTTAAGCCCGACACGATCCCGGCCGGCGTCACCGGCGACAATCGTCGATACTGGGAAAAAATGATGGAGTTTGAAGCGGGTAACTTTGAGCATTACTGCTGCCGGGACAAATTGCGGATCATCCATACCCCGCATGAGCATGATCTGATGATGGACGATCCTTCTCTGGACATTATCGTGCCGGAAATCGTCAATTCCTCCCGTTAACGCCTTACCTCTCGGGCGCGTATGCCGGGCGAAAGGGGCAGCGGCGCGGCGTTTCGCTTACGACTATAATTACCGAAAAGGAGTATTTTAAAATGACCGTTGAAAAAACAATGGACGGCAGCACGGCGGTGCTTCACCTGGAGGGCTGGCTGGACACCCAGAACGCGCCTGTTCTGGCGGAGGCCCTGAACGGGCTGGATGACGGTGTCGAAAAGCTGGTGCTCGACATGGAAAAACTGGAATACATCTCTTCCGCCGGTATCCGTCAGATCGTTACGGCTTATAAAGAGATGAACGGGGCCCTCATACTGAAAAATCTGTCCACAGAGGTCGCGTCGGTCCTGCATATGACCGGGCTGGACAAAAAGCTCTCCATCGAGTCCTGAGCCCGGACGCTTTCCAGTAGATTTGGATTACCGACACCGCACAGGCGGCGCCGGACGCAGACCCGGAACGGCTGTTTCCGAAAGGAGTGGAAAAGCGGACATGAAAAAGAATTCCATCCGGCGCTGGATCATCCTTTGCTTCACCGCCGTTCTCATCCTGTCCATGGCGGCGTCTGCCGCGGCGAACTATTTTGAAAACAGCAATGACATCATGGAGGACTATGGGCAGCTGGCCGAAACCTGTGCCTATGTTGCGTCCAACCTGTTCGTGTATCAGTGGAATAATGACGAGGTGCTCGGTTCCGTCGGGACAAAGGCTTACAACGACGCGGCCAATTCCCTGCGTGGGCTGTGCAAGACCTACAAGCTGGACACTCTGTCGATCTACCGCGTCGATCCGTCTGTACCCGCCCGCTATTATTATTTCTACGTTTCTCCTGTTCTGGAGGAAAACCAGGAGCTTCAGCGCGAGTATGCCCTGCGGACGATTCCGGCGACAGAGCTTCTGCCGGGAGAAGAGGCCTTGATAAACGGAAGCAGGGAAATGCAGATAGAGGCCGGCGATCAGCTCCCCGATGACAAGATCATATGGGTTTCCCCTGTCAACGATTTGAACGGCAGCGCCATCGCCCTGATCAGCATGGTCTGTGATATTGGCCTGATTCAAAACAAAATCCATACGGATTTTCTGCGGGATATTCTTCCGTTTTCAATGTCGCTTCTGGTCGGGCTGCTGATCCTGCTGTACCTCGTACAGCGGCGGATTATCCGCCCCATCGGCATTCTGTCTGACGGGATGCGGCAGTTTGCCCTTGACAGCCGGAAAAAACCGGAACCGCTGAAGCTCCGATCAGGGGATGAAATCGGCGAGATCGCGGAAGCCTTTGAAAAAATGACGGACGACATCAGCACGTATGTCAACAGCATCGAAAAGCTGACGCAGAAGGAGACGGAAATCAATACCCAACTGGAGCTGGGACGCCGGGTTCAGTGTGTTCTGGTACCGGAAAGGACGACGCGCTCCGGCGACGGCTGGCGCGTGAATGCCATAACGCGGCCTGCAAAAACGGTGGGCGGAGACTTTTATGACTGCTTCTCGCTGGATGACAGCAGGGTTTGCGTCGTCATGGGCGACGTTTCCGGAAAGGGAATCGGCGCCGCTATCAGCATGGCGATGGTCAAAACGGTGATCCGGGAAAAACTGACGGCGGGCTTCAGCCCCGCGGAAACCTTGAACCGAACCAACGACCAGATCGCCGCCCGGAATCCGGAGAACCAGTTCGCAACGGCTTTTGTCGCGGTGCTGAATACAAAGACCGGAGAACTGCTGTACTGCAACGCCGGGCACAACCCGCCCCTGATGCTGCGGGAAAAATGCGCTTTTCTGAACCCGGAGCCGGGGATCGCCCTCGGTGTGTTTGAGAATGCGGGGCTCAAAAATGCGTCGTATACGCTTTCCCCGGGTCAGGGTATCCTGCTCTACACCGACGGCGTGACCGAGGCCGTGAGCCCCCAGCGGCAATTCTTCGGGGAAGAGAGACTGCGGGAGGCGGTCGGAGCTTTTTCCGCCGGGGAGAACGCGGCGGAAGAGACTGTCCTCCGCTTAATCGGCGCGGTAGACGACTTCTGCGGCGGAAACGAAGCCTTTGACGATATGGCTGTGCTGGCGCTGGTATACAGGGGGGGCGAGGGCACATGGCGGAGTCTGCCCGTTGAGCTGTCAGCCTTTGACACGGTCAGGAGAGCCGTCCTTGCCGCTGTGGGGGACAGCCACGAGACCCGTCAGGCGCTGCTTGCCTGTGATGAAGCGCTGGCGAATATCGTATCATATTCCGGCGCCTCAACTTTGGCCTACTCCTGCAAAACGTACGGCGACCGACTCCGTGTTGCCTTTTCCGACAACGGCGTCCCCTTTGACCAGACTGCCGCCGTTTTGGAAGACAGGGAATTTGAACGGCTGGACGGCGGCGGCATGGGCCTGCATCTGATTCGCCGGTGCGCCTCTTCCATGCGCTATGAACGTAAGGAAGACCGCAATATTCTGACGCTGTTTTTCCCCCTGCCGCCGTCTTCGGAACATCTGAACCAGTGGCATCCAGGTGAGCTCCCTACAGAAATTTGAAAGCTGCCTGCCCGGGAAGCGCATAAACCTTTTTGTTAAAACGAACCGTTTTAAGGTAACACCGCACAATCCGCCTGCGGCATCTCCTGGAAAATTTGCGCCCTGATTTCGTCACTTTTTCTTGAGGTACACAAAGTACATCTGCGAAAAAGTGCCTTTATCAGAACCCAAATTTTCTCAAGATCTGCTCTTGCCGAATTATGCGTTGTTGCCTTAACGAAAAACAGTATGAAAGAGATTTCAAATACGAGAGGTATCCCCCCGCTGGATGACCAACTATGATAGAGAAGCGCCGTCCTACTGCTCCGTTTGTCACGGAACAGAAGGACGGCGCTTGGCTTGCCGATATGTTGAGCAAGTATCATACTGGAACCGCATGAAAACCTTTCGTTTTCATAGCGCCATAAGGCGCGCAGAGATTCTTGTATGAGACGTGTTTTCAGCGTTTCACACTGAAAACACCGCAGAAACTGCGGCAATCGTATCAGAAAACTCAGGATTCACAGGGGAGAACCTCTTTGCTCTGATACTTGTAGAGTATATGAAACTCCTTATGGCCCAGCGCCTCGCTCTTGCTGGGAGTGCCGGAGGCCACATCTGCGACCATGGCGGCAAGGGCGTCGGCACTCTCGGCCAGACTCATGGAGCCGTCAAGGGTGGTGCCGGCGTTGAAGTCCATGTCGTCAATCATGCGGGCGTATGTATCGGCGTTGCCGGTGATCTTAATGCAGGGGGCGACAGCATTGCCGACGACGTTGCCGCGTCCGGTTACCAGAAAGACGATGTGCGCGCCGATACTGGTCAGGTCCATGAGCCCTTCGTTGTCGCTGGGGTTGGTGATGCCGAAGTCCATAAAGTAGGGGTCGGGCGTGGAGTCGAGCAGCCAGAGACCCGGATGGGGCGGCGGGCAGGAGACCTTAATGACGCCCTGAATGGGGCGCGTGCCGCTCTTGACCACGGCGCCCATGCTTTTCTCCTCAATGGTAGACAGGCCGCCGGCAAAATTGCCGGGGCTGATGGAGTACTGCCGGGCATGCTTGCAGTAATCCAGCGCCTTGTCGTAGGTGTGCTGGAGCTCCGCGCGCGCCTTTTCGTCTGCCGCACGGGAGGTGAGGAACCAGTCGAGCCCGATGGCTTCCACGATTTCCTCAAACACGGCGCTGCCGCCAGCGTCCACGAGCCGGTCAAAGAAGCGCCCCACGACTACATTGCCCGCAAGCCCGCTGGTGTAGTCGCTGCCGCCGCACTCGGCCCCGATGACGAGATCGGAAAAGCCCATCTCTATGCGCGGAGTGTGTTTCAGCTTTTCCAGCGTCCGGTCGATCCATTTGAGGCCCCGGTCGATGGCCTTTTGAGTACCGCCCTCGTTCTGGATAAAGAACCAGTCGGCAGGCTTTTCCTCTTCGGCTGCAATCTTTGCCAGCCACTCCGGCTGCATGTACTCGCAGCCCAGGCCCACCGCCAGCACCGCGCCCACATTGGGGTGGCGGATGAGGCTGATGATCTGATTGACGGCGTACTGGTTGTCGGTGCAGCCGTCAAAGCCCACCAGCTCCACGTCATCACTGCCGCTGCGCTCCACGATCTGGCGCACCACATGCTCGGCGCATTTGACGGTGTAGATCACCAGGAGGCGGTTGCGGATGCCCTTTTTCCCGTTCTTCCTGGCATAACCGAGCCAGGTGCGATTCATGTTGTCATTCATATTTTGTGTCCTTCGGCGCTCCGGTCCTGACGTCCAGATGGCTGCTTCTCTCGTCGTAATTGCTGCGCATCACATGCAGATGCACCCAGCTTCCAGCGGGGATATCGGCGGTGGCCCGCCCGATGGGGATGGCGTACTTGATGATGTTCTCCTCCGCCGGGATATCCCGCAGGGCAATCTTATGGCCCTTGGGAACCTCCGTCACGGCGGTGATGGACGGGACGGGGCTGTCGCCCAGAAGCTGCACCTCGCCGGGCTCAAGCGCCTCCAGCGCGGTGGCGACGGTGTCAGCCCGTTCAATGACAAAGGCAGTTTGTTTTTTTGTCATGGACTACTCCTTATTTATCCTAAAATGCAAATCCGTTTTTGACGGGGCTTTGCCTCGGCAAAAACACCATAGGTGAGCAAAGCGAACCCTCGCGCCGACCAACCGGAGCGTCTCACGGAAGCGGAGGGCGATAAGCGCGAGTTACTCGATTGAAAACCGTGTTTTCAATCGAATCAATACCCGAATGCAAGCGCGCCGCCGTCGACGGCGAAGTCCTGACCGGTGATATAGGTCGCGCCGTCACCGCAGAGGAAGGCCGCCATCGCGCCGAGATCGCGGGTATCGCCGTAGGCGTGCAGAGGCATACGGTTAAGGATCTTCTGCTCGCGCGCCGCGTCCACCACCTGCTCGGTCATCTTGCTGCGGAACCAGCCCGGCGCGATGGAGTTGACGCAGAGGTTGTCGTTTGCCCATTCGACCGCGAGCGCCCGTGTCATGGCGAGCACCGCGCCCTTGCTGGTGCAGTAGGGCACCACCTCGGAAAAGCCGAGATGGGCGCTCATGCTGGTGATGTTGATGATGCGGCCCTTGGTGGGGCTCTTTTTCAGATAGGGATAGCACAGCACGCTCATCTGAAAAACATACTTGACGTTGGTGGCCATGATGGCGTCGAAGCGGTCCTCGGGGAAATCCTCCGCCCGGCACTTGAAGCTGACGCCGGCGTTGTTGATGAGAAAGTCGATGTGTCCATCGTGCTTTGCCGCGATCTCGGCGAGGATGGGCTGCATGGCCTCTTTATCCGAAATGTCGCCCTTGAGATGGACGACGCCTTCGGCGCTCACACCCGCGTCCTTCTTCGGCGCGCCGGTGCGGCTGATGACATAGACGGTGGCCCCTGCCTCCGCCAGAACGTTTGCCACGGCAAAGCCGATGCCGCTGCTGCCGCCGGTGACGATGCCGGCCTTGCCTGCAAGTGTGGGAAAGCTCATGATGAATTCTTCCTTTCTGCCTTGAATAAAGGCAACTGTAATGATAAAATGAAAGAAAAACGTTTCGGAAAGCGTGAACAGCCATGAATAAAATCACAATCCGCGATGTGGCGGACAAGGCCGGCGTCTCCATCAGCACGGTGCACCAGGCCCTCAACGGGAAGAAGGGGGTAGGGGAGGAGACAAGAAAGCGCATCCAGTCCGTTGCCGATGAGCTCGGCTACCAGCCAAACCCCATGGCCTCCAGCCTCAAGCGCAAGACCCGGCAGATCGGCATCCTGCTGCCAAACTCCTCCTACTATGACACTGTATGGAAGGGCGTGCGCGACTATCTGGGCAGTGTGCCGAACATGAACGTCGAGTGTACAGAGCTGCCCTTCGGAGACGGAGAAAACCCAACACGGATCTACAAGCGCGTTTATGCGGCGCTTGAGGAGAAAAAGCTGGAGGGCATCCTCGTCACCGGCCATTCAGAGCTGTTTTCCGCCCGCGACTGGGAGGAGTTTTACGCGCGGGACATCGCGGTCTCGCTCCTTGGCGCCGATATGCCGGGCAGTCACCGCATCTATTGTGTCATGCCGGACTATGAGATCATCGGCCGCACCATGGCGGAGCTTTTGCTGAGCCGCATCCCGCCCTACGGAAGCATCGCGCTCTGCGCCGGAAACCCCAAGTGGGAGCCGCACGCGAAGGTCGTGCAGGGCTTTGAGGATTACATGCAGGAAAACGGCGCCGCGAACAACATCTACCGCTGCAACACCTGGGACGAAAAGGACGAAAGCTATCTGGAAATATTGCACATGATCTCCCGGCCGGATGTGGCGGCCTGCTGCAGCGTCCTGTCGCAGAGCAGCGTCCTGTTGGGGCGCGCGCTGATGGAGACCGGAAAGCAGAACGTGGTCTTCGGCGTCGGCAGCGATCTTTCCAAAGAAAACGTCGCCTTCCTGAAGCAGGGCGTGTTCAATAACCTCATCCAGAAAAACCCCTATGCTCAGGGCTATCTCGGCGTCAAAAACCTGGTGGAATACCTCATGCTGGGCCGCCAGCCGGAGCCGGACAAGCTCTATGTGGGCAGTGAGGTGGTCTTTCGCAGCAATCTCAGCATGTATCTGAACAAAAGCTATCGGTCTTTATTGCGATAAGGGTTATGCTGAGGGGCGTTTGCCCCTCAGACTGTAGACAAACCCTTGCAAACCAAGTTGGTCTTGTAAGGGGGATCTGTGAAGGGGGACGGGGAGTCCCCCTTCACGTACAATCCATGCAAAAATGGGAACTATTTCGGAAGTTCCCATTTTTGCCCCTCTGCTTTTTTAGTCAAGCGTAAGGCACTTGTAGCTCCGGCAGGACTTTTCAATCAGATCCCAGTCCAGCTCAGCGCCCACGCCGGGGGCGTTGGGGACGTGGATGACGCCGTTTTCGTCGATGGGCAGATCGCCCTTCATCGGCAGACGGTAGTTGTCCTCGGGCACGAAGTATTCAAAGAACTCGCAGTTCTTGATGGCGCAGCTTACGTGCAGGTTCACCAGATCCATGTAGTTCATGGTGGTGGTGTGGATCTCACAGTTGAGGCCGAAGGATTCCGCCAGGTGCGCGATCTTGAGCGTGCCGGTGATGCCGTCCTTCCAGCTCACGTCGGCGCGGACGATGTCGGCGGCGCGCTGGGCGATGACCTGCGCCACGCCCCAATGGCAGCCGCGTGTGGTCTCGGTGGCGGCGATGGGGATATCCAGCGTACGGCAGAGTTCGGTGTACTTCCAGAGCTCAAAGTCACGGAAGGGCTCCTCAAACCAGCGGTAGTTGAGCTTCTCCAGCTGACGGCCGACACGGATGGCGTCGTCGAGGGTGTAGTCGCCCACGGGGTCGGACATGAGGATGAAGTCCGGGCCGACCGCGTCGCGCACTGCCTGGTGCACCTCCATGTCGAAGCTGACCGGTCCGCCGGGGTGGGGCTTGTAGGCTTTGATGCCGCGGGACTTGTAGTACAGGGCCTCGTCCACATAGGTCTTCACATCGGGATAGAAATTGGAGCTTGCGTAGACGGGCAGACTGTCGCGGTAAGCGCCGATATATTTATAGAGGGGCAGGCCCGCTTCCTTGGCGCAGATGTCCCACAGGGCCACATCCACGGGGCCGGGGAGGAAGACGGGGAAGAACGCCTCATGCCGGTCCACGACCCAGAGCTGCTGGAAGATGGCCTCGCGGTCATGGGGATCGCGCCCGAGAACGACAGGGCCGATGCTCTCCTGAAGGTACGCCTCGCTCAGCGCGCCGCTGCGGGCGGCCATGCAGGTGGCCACACCTTCGATGCCGGTGTCGGTGGTGAGCTTGACGACCAGCACGTCCCAGCCCATCTTGGCGCCGCCCTGGCGCTTTTCGTCGAACAGGCTGTGCCCGCGCTCGACCCACCAGGTTTCAAATTTTGTAATAACCATATTATGTACTCCTTCCTTCGTATGACCCGCAAAATGTGCAGAAAAAACGTTTCGCATTTATTATAAAAAAACCCTGTCAAAAGTAAAGAGGCGAACAAAAAAATACGGAATTTTTGTGAAAGTAAGACAAATCAAACTCGATGCTTTTATACAAATTAGCAGAAAATGTCAGGCGAACAGCTGAAACCGGGGAAAACAGCTTGACGTTCTCCGGCACTTATGGTATCTTTTTAACGAAAAGAGACGAAACGTTTCGGCTTATACGAAACAGAAGCTTCGATCTCAACACAAGACAATCATAAAATGGAGGAAACAGTATGAAAAAAGCACTTTCCCTGATGCTCGCGCTGATGCTCGTGTTCGCGCTTGCCGCTCCCGCCGCCCATGCCGACGGCCGCGTCCTGAGATGGAACGAGGTCAACGGTGAGACCTACGGCGCCACCGTCGCCGCCCACGCTTTCGCAGACAAGCTGGCCGAGATCTCCGGCGGCGCCCTGACCATCGAGCTCTACACCAACGGCACTCTCGGCTCCGAGGCCGAGTCCATGCAGGGCATCCAGATGGGTACCCTCGACATCTTCCGCGGCAACGCCTCCTCTCTGCCCAACTACGGCGCTGAGGTCATTGGCTCCACCGGCCTGCCCTATGTCTTCAAAGATATGGCGCAGTTTGAGGACGTGGCTGAGAGCGAGCTCGGCGACAAGCTCCTGCAGAGTGTTGCTGACGCCGACTGCGGCTACATCGCCCTCGGCTGGCTGGTCGAAGGCCCCCGCAGCCTCTTCATCACCCCGAGCGTCTATGAGAAGCTCGGCAAGCCCGAGAGCTTCAGCTTCGACATGATGAACGGCCTCAAGATCCGCGTTCCCGAGACCGACCTCATGGTCAACACCATGAAGGCCCTCAACGCCTCCGCCACCCCCATTGCCTACGCTGAGCTCTACACCTCCCTCCAGTCCGGCGTTGTCGACGGCGCTGAAAACGGCGTTACCTCCTACATGGACAACTCCTTCAACGAAGTCGCCCCCTACTTCATCACCGACGCCCACACCTTCGGCTGCGGCGTGATCCTGGTGTCCGAGGATACCTGGAACTCCCTGAGCGAAGAAGAGCAGGGCTGGATGAAGGAAGCTGCCCTCGAGGCCCGCACCGTCTGCTACGAGTACAACCAGAAGCAGGAGCAGGCTTGCTTCGATTCCTTCGAGGAGAAGGGCATCAAGCGCCTCGACGTGACCGACATTGAGAAGTGGCAGGAAGCCTGCGCTCCCCTCTACGGCCAGCAGAGCGAAGAGGTCCAGGCCATCATCGCCCAGATCCAGGGCGGCGAGTATTGATTCGCTACGCGAATTCCTGTGCCTTGAAATAAGCAAAGCAAGGCTCTCCGCCGATGAAAGCGGAGAGCCTTTTTTGGAAAGGAGCAAGCTTTGACAGCTTTTCGTAAACTATGGAAAAAGGTTGACGCCTGTGTGTTTGGCATTGTCAAATACGCCTGTGTGGTCATCCTTGCGGCACTGGTGGCGGTGGTGTTCTCCATCTTTTTCGGCCGCTACGTCCTCAGCCGCTCGCCTATCTGGGGTGAGCCATTCTCCCTTCTGTGCCTCGTGTGGATGAGTCTTCTGGGCTCGGCTCTCGTTGTGCGCCGCAACGAGCATCTGCGTGTGACCATGTTCGATGAGCGCCTTGGCGAAAAGGGTGTTTTCCTCACCGAGCTTCTCAGCACCTTCTGCATTGTCGCCTTCTCCATCTTCATGATCTATTACGGCGGCAAGCTCACCCAGAAGGGCGCGCGGAACAACATGGCGGGCGTCAATGTGCCTTATTCGGTCATGTATGTGTCCATGCCGATCACCGGCGTGCTCAATCTCTTCGCCGTCATCGGCGAGTGGCTGGAAAGGAGTGAAAAGAAGTGACGACTGCCGGTATTGCGACGCTGATCCTCATCGGCGTTTTCCTTCTGCTGGTGTTCCTGCGCGTGCCGATCGTTTACTCCATCGGCATTGCCTCGCTGATCGACTTCTTCTATCTGGGCATCAACCCCATGCAGATGGCCCTGAAATTTGTCAGCAACTTAAATTCCTACACGCTTCTGGCCGTGCCTTTCTTCATATTGATGGGCGAGCTCATGAGCGCCGGCGGCATCACCGACACGCTCATTGAGTTTTCCAAGGAGCTGGTGGGCTGGTTCACGGGCGGCGCCGCCATGGTCAACGTGGTCGCCTCCTTCTTCTTCGGCGGCATCTCCGGTTCCTCGTCGGCGGACTGCGCCTCCCTCGGCCCCATTGAAATCAAAATGATGGAGGAGCAGGGCTATGACCGCGCCTTCTCCACCTGCCTGACCATGGCCTCTTCGGTCGAGGGCATCCTGGTTCCGCCCTCCCAGAACATGGTCATCTTCACGCTGGCGGCGGCGGGCGTCACCACTGTGTCCATCGGCCAGCTCTTTGTGGCGGGCTATGTCCCCGGCGCGGTACTGTCCATCGCGCTGATGATCTACTCCGCGTACTATGCAAAAAAGAACAACATCCCCACGACCGGGCGCTTCAGCCTGATGGGCACCATCAAGGCTTTCGGCAAGGCGATCTGGGGCATGCTCGCGGTGCTGATCGTGGTGGTCGGCGTCATCGCCGGCGTTTTCACCACCACCGAGTCCGCCGCCTGCGCGGTGGTCTGGTCGCTGGTGGTGGGTCTGTTTATCTACCGCGGCTTCTCTGTCAAGGATATTCCGAATATCTTCATCAACGTCGTCACCACTCTCGGCAAGGTCCTGATCCTGCTGGGCGTGTCCGGCGCGTTCACCTACCTGCTGACCTACCTGAAGATCCCCGGCAAGGTGGCCACGGCGCTCTTCGCCATCACCGACAACAAGATCCTGATCCTCATCATGCTCAACGCCATGATGCTGATTCTCGGGTGCCTGATCGAGATGGCCTGCCTGATCCTGATGCTCACACCGGTCATACTCCCGATCTGGGTACAGATGGGGCTGAGTCCCATTCACCTCGGCATCGTGATGGTTCTGAACCTCGGCATCGGCCTGCTGACTCCGCCGGTCGGCTCCACGCTGTTCATCGGCTCGGCCATCTCCGGCATCAAGATCGAGACCTTGTCAAAAAAGATGGTGCCGTTTTACATTACCATGGCAGTCGCTCTGATCATCCTGACCTACTTCCCCCAGAGCTTCATGTGGCTGCCGAGTATGCTCTATAATTAATTCATTGCGAAACATGATTTCGCAATGAGAGGCTCGCGCTTATCGCGCTCGGCTAGCGGGGGAACGCCTCGTTTGGTCGGCGCGAGGACTCGCACAGCTCGCCTCAGGGTGTTTTTGCCGAGGCAAAGCCCCGTCAAAAACAAATATGAATTGTGCAGGCTGTGCACATGTATTCTATTTTTGTAGGAGAAAAAAATGATTACCTGGAAAAATGACGACGAAATGTTTTCTCTCATGAAAGAAAAACTGTACACTCCGGTAGTGGGCGACATCCTTGACCAGATGGGTTACCGTCACCAGTTTCTGCCGGCACAGATCCGGCCTCTGGTGTCACAGGTTCCCATGGGCTGTTATGTGAAGGACGACGAGCCCAACAATCGCCTCAAGGTGGCGGGCTATGCCTGCACGGTGCTGGAAAACGATATCTATGGTGAGCCGAAAAAGCCCTTCGGCTACATGACCGAGGCCCTGGACCAGCTCAGACCCAATGAGATCTACATCGCCACCGGCGCGCACAACAGCGCCCTCTGGGGCGAACTGCTGACCGCCACCGCCAAGGCCCGCGGCGCGGTCGGCGCGGTGCTTGACGGCTATACCCGCGACACCCCGCAGGTCCTTGAGCAGAACTTTCCCGTCTTCTGCTCCGGCACCTGGGCGCAGGATTCCTCTGTGCGCACCTATGTTTTCGACTACCGCTGCGACATTGAAATCGGCCAGGTCACCGTGCACGACGGCGACATTGTCTTCGGCGACGTGGACGGCGTGCTCATTATCCCCAAGGAAATTATGCATGATGTCATCGAGCGGGCGCTTGAAAAAGCCAGCACCGAGAAGACCATGCGCAAGGCGGTCGAGGGCGGCATGCCCGTAACGGAAGCATTTGCCAAATTCGGCGTATTATAAAGGAGAAGAAAATGAAATTTACCGATGAACAGATGAAGGATTTCAATATCAAAAACTGGTATGACCTCTCCAGGCAGGTCGCTGTCGTGACCGGCGGCGCGTCCGGTCTGGGCCTTGCCATCACCCGCTGCCTTGTCAGCGCCGGAGCCAAGGTCTGCGTGATCGGCTCCCGCCCCGCGGAGACCGCCGCCCAGACCCTGGGCGAGTTCGGCGACAGCATCGCCTATTACCAGTTCAACATCACCGACACAGCCCATACCCCGGAGCTCGTGGAAAAGATCCTCGCTGACCAGGGCCACATCGACATTCTGGTCAACAACGCCGGCAACCACTGCAAGAAGTTCATCTGGGACATGACGGTAGAGGATTACCAGAACGTGCTGGATGTGCACCTTGTGGGCGCCTTTGCCCTGACCAAGGCCGTTGTGCCCCAGATGAAGGAGCGCGGTCATGGCCGCATCATCTTCGAGGCCAGCATGACAAGCTATATCGGCCAGCCCATGGTGGCGGGCTACTCCACGGCCAAGGCGGGCTACCTCGGACTCATCCACACCCTCACGGCGGAGCTTGCCGAGTACGGCATCACCGTCAACGCCATCGCGCCGGGCTGGATCGACACCCCCATGTTTCACAAGGCCACCGACAACGATCCCCCGCGCCTTGCCAAGATCATGGGCCGCATCCCGGCGAAGTCCGTGGGCGACCCCATGGACGTGGGCATGTGTGCCGCCTTCCTCTGCTCCGACGCCGCCCGCTACATCAGCGGCACCTGCATCCCCGTCGACGGCGGCGCGCTGATTGGGTTCTGAGCCATGGTCAAGATCGAAGGAAAATTCAATGAGGAGCTGTACCTGACAAACGAGACGGGCCGCTACCTCTATCACACCTATGCCGAGCATCTGCCCATCATTGACTACCACTGCCATCTCAATCCCAAAGAGATCGCCGAGGACAAGGAGTTTGAGGACCTGGGCGAAATGTGGCTCAGCGGCGACCACTACAAGTGGCGCTGCATGCGCACCTTCGGAATCGACGAGCGCTATATCACGGGCGACGCCAGCTACTACGAAAAGTACATGGCCTTTGCCGAAATCCTGCCGAAGCTCGCGGGCAACCCCATCTATATCTGGTGCGCCCTGGAGCTCAAGCGCTTCTTCGACATCGACGAGCCTCTGAGCAGGGCAAACGCCGACGCGATCTATCAGCGCACCAAGGCCCTTATCCGCGAAAAGCACATGACCCGCCGCTGGTGCATGGAGCACAGCAAGGTCCGCCTTGTCTCCACCACCGAGGATCCCATCGACGATCTGCGCTGGCACAAGCAGATTGCGCAGAGTGACTGCAAGACCCGCGTCGTCACGGCCTTTCGTCCGGATAAAGCGATGTTTTTGGCAGATAAAGGCTTCGGGGACTATCTCACAAAGCTGGCCGCCGCGTCCGAGCAGGCGATCTGCTCCTTTGCCGATCTGTTGACCGCGCTGGAAAAGCGCCTGCGCTATTTCAAAGAAACCACCGGCACCACCGTCAGCGACGACGGCATACCCTTCTTCGCCTGGGCCGACTGGACGGAGGACGAGGTGGAGGCCATCTTCCAGAAGGCGCGGGAGGGCAAGGCCACGACACAGGCCGAGCAGGACAAGTACCGCAGCGCGTTCCTCTTCAACATGGCACGCATCTACAAGCGCAACGGCTTTGTCATGCAGCTTCACATCGGCACCTATCTCGACGCCAACACCACCCGCGTTGCCCGCATCGGTCAATCCACAGGCTTTGACTGCTGCGACGACGCCACCGCCGTTATCAGCGTCGGCAGACTGCTTGACGCCCTCACCGCCATTGAGGAGCTGCCCAAGACGATCCTCTATCCTCTGGACGGTACGAAAATCGAGGCCTGGGCCATCCTCGCTGCCGGTTTCTGCGACAGCGGAACCAAGAGCAAGGTACAGCTCGGCGCCCCCTGGTGGTTCAACGATACGGTCTACGGCATCGAGCGGCAGTTCAAAGCCTGCGCCAATCTCTATCCTGTGAGCCTGTCTGTCGGCATGCTCACCGACAGCCGCAGCTTCCTGAGCTATCCGCGCCATGAGCTCTACCGCCGCGTGTTCTGCAACTACCTCGGCGAGATGGTGGAGCGGGGCGAGTACTTCTCCTCTGAGGAGAATCTCAAGGAAATCATCGAGGATGTCTGCGTGCGCAACACCAACGATTTCTTCGGCTTTGGCGTTGAGGGACTGTAAGCATGAGCGCAAAAGCAAGCATCATGATCTGCCCCGGCGGCGCGTATCGGTCTCTCTCTCCTCGGGAGAGCGAGCCCGTTGCCCGCGCCTTTCAGGAGCTGGGCTTTGAAACGGAGATCCTGCGCTATCCGATCCGCGAGGCGGGAGAGCCCGAGCCGCTTGGTCTGCGGCCGCTGCATGCTCTGGCGGATGCGGTGAAAAGGCAGAGGAATACACATCCCGGATTGCCGGTATATGTCTGCGGGTTTTCTGCCGGCGCACATCTTGCCGCAACGCTCGGGGTTCACGGGCGCGCGCTGGGTCTGGAGACGCCGGACGCTCTGATCCTGTGCTATCCGGTCATCACAGCCGATCCTCGCTGGTGCAACGAAGAGAGTTTTCAAAATCTGGTCGGGGAAGGGGAGCGGGAGTTCTTTTCTCTGGAAAAGCATGTTTCTCCGGATACGCCGCCTGCTTTCCTGTGGCATACTGCCGCGGACAAAGAAGTCCCGGTCGAAAACTCGCTCCTGTTTGCAGCAGCTCTCAGTGCTGTGGGCGTTCCCTTTGAACTGCACATATACCCGTTTGGGCCTCACGGCCTGTCGCTTGCCACAAAGGAAGTGGAACAGGCGGAGAAGGGACGTTTACCCGATCCGCATGTCGCCGGGTGGGTACGCTTGTGTTCAGAGTGGCTTGCCGGCATCTGAGCTTGACCAAATGCGTTTTATCCAAGGTACCTGACCACTGTCTCAAGAAGCTTCTTGCCAAGCATTTTTTGAACTGTCTTGAAAGCATCCGACAGATACCTGTTCGATGACCAAAGCGCTGAGCGCGGCGCGAAAAATGTCCCGGGACGCTTTGCCGTCCCGGGACAGATTTTGTGCGATATAATCGTCATGAAGCGGCGCCGCGGACGCCGCTGAGGATTACGGCGGACGGTAGGCCCCGCTTGGCTGGCAACAGACGAGGACTCGCGCTGACACAGTTTTTTCCCTCTTGATTGACGGACAAAAAAATGCTATAAGAAGAGTGTAAAAAGGCAAGCGCTCCAAATGCGGAGCGCCGGGAAGGGAACGATATACATGAAAACACTCAAGCAGATGGACAACCGGGAACTGTTCTGCATACTGTCCGGCGAGGGGGACATCGTACAGCAGACCCTGCTCAAAAATATTCTTCGGAATTATAAAAAGAAGCACCCCGATTTGGTCGGAAACCTTGACGAGATGGATCTGGCCGCGATCGTGGCTGAGATGACGGCGGAGGCATAAGCCCGCTGGTCTGCGGCGGCTCTTGCTGCGAGACCGCCCGGGGCCGCTGATCGAAGAGACAGCGAAAAAGCGAACAGACAGACGCTCCCCCGCCCGCCGGGCGGGGGATTTTCGTTGACAAGGGCGTGCATCATGGGTAGAATACAAACGTCATCGGTTGTAAATTATAGAGAAAAATCTGAGGAGGAGAGCCAATGGAAGGCAAAATTTATGATGTGATGATTCTGGGCGGCGGCCCGGCGGGGCTGGCTGCGGGACTGTACGCGGGGCGCGCCGGGCTCTCCGTTCTGATCATCGAGAAGGGAATCGACGGCGGACAGATCGCGCTCACACATGGGATCGAAAATTATCCCGGACAGTCCAAGACCGAGGGCATGAGCGGTCTCGAGCTTGTTGCGCCCATGACCGAGCAGTGCAGGCGCTTCGGCTGTGAGCGGGTCAGCGATACCATTTCCGCCTGCGACTTCGGCGGGCCCGTCAAGAAATTTATCGGAGCCAGGGGCGAGTATCAGGCGCGGTCCGTCATTGTCTGCACCGGCGCGATGACCCGGTCCATCGGCTGCCATAACGAGGCAAAGTACGTCGGCAGGGGCGTCAGCTACTGCGCCGTCTGCGACGCGAACTTCTTCCGGGGCCTGGATATCTATGTGGTCGGCGGCAACGCGATCGCGGCGGAGGAGGCCATCTATCTGGCGGACTTTGCGAGAAAGCTCACCATGCTCCACAAGGGCGAGGCGCTTGCGCTGACGCCCGCCATGAAGAAGCAGATCGAGGACAACCCTAAAATCAGCGTTCTGTGCGGCACTGAGGTCGCGGACCTCGGCGGCGGGGATCTGCTCAGTGAGATCACGGTACGAAACGTCAAAACCGGGGAGCTCACCACCTTCAAAGCGGACGAGGCGGACGGTGTTTTCGGCCTCTTCGGCTTTACCGGAAAGAAAACCACGGCCATGTTCGACGGTGTTCTCGAGATGCGCGACGGCTATATCGTGACCAATGAGCGGATGGAGACCAACATCCCCGGGGTCTATGCCGCCGGCGACGTGCGCGTCACACCGCTGCGGCAGGTCGTCACGGCCTGCGCGGACGGCGCTGTCTCGTCACTTTTTCTTGAGGTACACAAAGTACATCTGCGAAAAAGTGCCTTTATCAGAACCCAAATTTTCTCAGGATCTGCTCTTGCCGAATTATGCGGTATTGCCTTAAGGGCCTCAAGTGACGTGTTGGACTGAAAAACCAGTTGACCCGCGCGGGGGAAAATGATATGATATAAAAATAGTATAAGAAACGATCTTTTTTGGAGGACAGCATGAAAAATCGTGTCGGAAGAATCATTATCGGCCTCCTCGCCCTCGCGCTTCTGGGCTTCTATACCTACCGGCAGGAGCAGATCCATTGGCACAGCGTGGACGTCGAAGCCTGGGGCCCTGCCGGCGGCCTGCATCCGGAAGGCTTTGAAGAGGGCGTTGCCATGAACGCCGAGCCTGAGACGACGCCCATTCAGATGAGCTATGCCCCGGCGGCCACGGAGGAACCGTTTATATTGGCCGGGGAACCCGCACCGGTCCCGGCCGAGGAGCCTGCTCCCGCACCTGCTGCGGAGGCGTCGCCCTTTGACCTCACGGATTGGAAGTACATGCTTGTCAACGGCGACCATTCCATCGGCCAGTATGAGCCGGAGAGCCTTGTCTACCTCAACATGACGGCGGACGAAACGGATCTCCAGACCTCCTATAATCCCAACCGCATCGCCGTGGATGAGCGCATCGCCCAGCCCCTGCTGGACTTTGCCCTCGGCTGCAAGGCGGCGGGGCTGCCGGTGTATCTCTCGTCCGGCTATCGCAGCTATTCCGAGCAGGCGGCGAACTTTACCCGCATCTGCCAGAATAACGGCATCTCCGACGGTAAGGACGCGCGCGGTCATTATATCACCATGCCCGCCGGCTGCAGTGAACACCAGACCGGCCTGTGCTGCGATATCACCGATCACTACCGCGAGATCAAGAACGACGAGATCTTCCAGACCGAGACCTTTGCCTGGCTGCGCGATCACTGCGCCGACTACGGCTTCATCCTGCGCTTCCCCACCGGGAAGGAGGATGTCACGGGCGTTATGAACGAGGGCTGGCACTTCCGCTATGTCGGTGAAGAGGCCGCGCACTACATCATGGACAACGGCATCACGCTGGAGGAATTCTGGCAGCAGTTCAGCGTATGAGCATAAAAAAAACGCTGCTTTTGCTGCTCACGCTGCTGACGCTGCTGTCGGCGGCGGGCTGCGACAAGCAAGAGCATGAGGCTGTCCCCGCTTCTGTCAGGGCGGAGCAGGCCGCACAGGAGGCGGAGGCTGCCGCAACGCCGGAGCCGACCCCGACCCCGGAGCCGACGCCCACCCCAAAGCCTGTGATCGAGCTGCCGCCGCTGCCGGATGTGGACATCACGAGCTGGGAATTTCTCTATGCCGGACCCCACCAGGGCGTGGGCCGCTATCACCCCCACGTCGAAAACGTGGAGAACCAGTATATGGACACCCGCTGCGCACAGGCCACGAGGGATTTTCTGGACGCCGCGCGGGCTCAGGGCTTCGAGGTATACATGTGCACGGCCTATCGCAACTGGGAGTATACGACCTTCTGGTATGAAGAAGCGATGCACAAGTACGGCAAGTACGATCAAGAGTACTGCCGCTTCTACCCCGGCAGTTCCTACAACGCGGCACAGCACGTCTTCGCCGCCGGCTGCAGCGAGCACTCGACCGGCCTCGCGTTCGATATCACGGATGAGTCCTACTACTGGGCCGATCACAACTACTCAAACGAGCATGACGAGACTGTTGCCGACACCCCGGTCTGCAAGTGGATGAACGAGCATTGCGCCGAGTACGGCTTCATTGTCCGCTACCCCGAGGATAAGGCCGAGGTCTACGGCAGGGCCTGCTATGCGGGACACTACCGCTATGTGGGCAAAGAAGCCGCCAAGTACATCATGGATAACCACCTCTGCTTTGAGGAGTTCCTGGCCCTGTACGGCAAGACGATCAACGGCATCAACTACGTCAACGAGTATCGCGTAAGAGAAGCATAAATAAGGCGCTGTCTCAGATAGTCTTTTCTGAGACAGCGCTTTTTATACTGTTTTTCGTTAAAACGGTTCGTTTTAACGAAAAGGCATCGCGCAAAGCGCACTGCCAGTTTTGTGCCCTTGGGCACAGTTTTGTGCCCTTGGGCACAAAACACGTCTCATAGGTCTCCGACGCGCCTTTGGCGCTATAAAACGGCTTTAAGCCGTTTTATGGGAGACCAGTATTACATCAGCTGCGGCAGGGCGGCGAGCTCCGGATTGTTCGCGTAAGGGCTGCGGCAGGTGATGCTGCCCGCCAGCTGCGCGAGCTGGGCGGTCGCTGTGAGATCAAAGCGGTGCAGACCGGCCCAGACGATCGCGGCGGCCGCCGCGTCCCCCGCGCCGGTGGCGTTGACGACCTCCGTCTCGTACACAGGCAGATAGACCAGCTTGTCGCGCTCGGCGGCGAGCATGCCGTCCGCGCCGAGGCTGACAAAGATACGCCCCGGGCAGAGCCTTGCGAGCTTTTTAGCCGCCTGCTCCGCGTCCTTCTCGCCGGTGAGAGCGGCGGCCTCCAGGGCGTTGGTCTTGAGGGCCTGAAGACGCTTCAGATGGGGCAGAAGCCGCGGCGCCTTGGCGGCGGAGACCGTGTCGGCGTAGAGCGGGAGCCGAGAATGTGTGCAGAGCCAAGCGATGGATTCCGTCGGCAGATTTGTGTCCAGCACGATGGCCCGATAGTCCCGCAGTTTCGGCAGCAGCGCCTCAAAGAAGTTCGGCGTCAGCGCGGCGCAGATGTCCATGTCGTTGACAGCTACGCACATATCCCCGCCCGCCTCCGTGACAAAGAGATAGGTGGAGCTGTGCCCGCCCTTCTTCACCAGCGTGTGCTGCATCCGAAAGCCCTGCTCCTGACAGGCGTCCATCAGCGCCCGACCGATGAGATCGTCCCCCATCGCGGTGATGAAGGCGACGTCCAATCCCAGCAGGCGAAGATTATGGGCGATGTTGCGCCCCACGCCGCCCGGGGTCATACGGACAGTGCCGGGGCAGGAGTCGTGCATGACAAGCGCGCCCGTGGGTCTGCCCCAGATGTCCATATTGACGCCGCCGATGACCGCGACGGCGTCGCTTTTTTGGTTCAGCTGATGTGCCATATATCCTTGGCGTACTCGCGGATCGCGCGGTCGGCGGCGAAGAAGCCGCTCTGCGCGGTGTTGATGAGGGACAGACGGCCCATCTCGGAGGGATCGGAAATGGCCTTGTACAGGCGATCCTGCGCGTCCGCGTAGCTGCGGAAGTCGGCGATGACCATGTACTGGTCGCCGTTGAAGAGCAGGTGGGAGATGACATCGGAATAGCTCTTGCCGTCGGAGAAGCCGTTCATGATGTGCATGCAGACGCGATAGAGCTCGGCGTCAGCCTTGGCCATGCCGTTGGGATCGTAGCCGTGGCGGCGCCACTCGGCGATCTCGTCGGTGTGCAGACCGAAGAGGTAGAGGTTCTTGTCGCCGAGGCGCTCGTACATCTCGACGTTCGCGCCGTCGAGCGTGCCGATCGTGACCGCGCCGTTCATCATCAGCTTCATGCAGCCGGTGCCGGAGGCCTCCTTGCCGGCGGTAGAAATCTGCTCGGACACCTGGGCGGCGGGGACAATGGCCTCGGCCGCGCTGACGCGGTAGTTCTCCACAAAGTAGACCTGCAGGCGGTCCTTGCACACGGGATCGTTGTTCACGTCGTTGGCAAGAGAGAGGATCATCTCAATGATGCGCTTGGCAACCTTATAGCCCGCGGCGGCCTTTGCGCCGAAGACGTAGGTTCTGGGGACAAACTCCATGTTGGGGTTGTCGCGCAGGCGGAGCTGGAGCGCAACGATGTGCATCGCGCACAGGAGCTGACGCTTGTACTCGTGCAGACGCTTGACCTGGACGTCCATCACGGCGTCGGGATTGAGGGCAAAGTTGTCGTTGCGCTTGGCAAAGTCGGCAAAGCGCAGCTTGTTGGCGTACTTGATGTCGTTCAGACGCGCGCGCACGGTCTCGTCGTCCTCGTATTTGGCCAGCGCGGAGAGGTTTTCCGGCTTGAGCAGATAGTCATCGTTACCGAGAAGATCGACGACCAGCTCATGCAGGCCGGGGTTGATCTGGGCGAGCCAGCGGCGGTGGTCGATGCCGTTGGTGACGTGGGTGAAGCGCTCGGGCCAGATGGTGTAGAGATCGTGGAAGAGGTCGTTTTTCAAAATCTCGCCGTGCAGGCGGGACACGCCGTTGACCATGTAGCAGGAGGCAAGGCAGAGATTGGCCATATGTACCTGCCCGTCGCGGATGATGAGGTTGTGGCCGAGTCTGTCACCCGCGCCGAACTTGGTGACGAGGAAGTCGCACCAGCGGCGGTTGATCTCGCACATGATCTCCCACAGACGGGGCAGCAGCTGCTGGAAGAGCTCCTGCGGCCACTTCTCCAGAGCCTCGCTCATGACGGTGTGGTTGGTGTAGGCCACGCTGTTCTTGACCAGCTCCCAGGCCTCGTCCCAGCCGAGACCGCACTCGTCCATGAAGATGCGCATGAGCTCGGGGATGATCATGGTGGGGTGGGTGTCGTTGATCTGGATAACGTGGTGGCGGGAGAAGGAGCGAATGTCGCCCCACTTGCGGATGTGGCTGCGCACGATGTCCTGCGCGGAGGCGGAGACAAAGAAGTACTGCTGCTTGAGGCGCAGGGTCTTGCCCTCGATGTGGTCGTCAGCGGGGTAGAGGATCTTGGTGATGACCTCGGCCATGGTGCGCTGCTCCATGCTCTTGACATACTCGCCCGCGGAGAAGAGATACATATCGAGAGAGTAGGGGCTCTTCGCGTCCCAGAGGCGCAGGGTGTTGATGTCCTTAGCGCCGTAGCCCGCGATCAGCATGTCGCGCGGCACGGCGTAGACGGCGGTGTAGCCGGTGTATTCGGCGTGATAGTGGCCGTAGTTGTCCCAGTGCGGGGAGACCTGCCCGCCGAAGCGGACCTCAACCATATCTTCGTAGCGGGGAATGAGCCAGCTGTCGGCGGCAGTGCGCCAGTTGTCGGAGACCTCGACCTGCTTGCCGTTTTCAAAGCGCTGTTTGAAAATACCCAGCTCGTAGCAGATGGAGTAGCCGGTAGCCTGCAGGCCTTCGGTGGCCATGGAATCCATGTAGCAGGCGGCGAGACGGCCGAGACCGCCGTTGCCGAGACCGGCGTCGGGTTCCTCTTCAAAGATATCGGAGGCGCTGCGGCCCATGTCCTCCAGCGCGCCGACGACAGCCTCCGACACGCCCAGGTTGTAGGCGTTCTTCATCAGGCTGCGGCCCATGAGAAATTCCATGGACATGTAGTGAACCTCTTTCTCGCCCCTGCGGGGATTCTGAACGGCGAGGAGGCGGCTCATAAGCTCGCGGATGACGATGGCGGTAGCCTCAAAGATTTGCTCGTCGGTGGCTTCGGCGCTGGAAATGCTGAACTGGGCGCAGAGCTTGTCTTCGATGGCGCTGCGGATCTCTTCGCGGGAAATCTGATTTTTCATAAAAGTACCTGCCTTTAACTAAATGTAGGGGTTGCTGATATATAATGAAAAGGCTTTGCCTTGTATTCGGCTGCCCGATCAAGGGCCCGGCCGGTCCGGGCCCTTGATCGGAAAGCGGAAAGCCCGGCGCGCAGGGCTTTGGCCCGGCGCGCCGGGGTTGTTGCCGGGAAAAGGTGATGTTTACACTGAGCTTCGACAGGAATCAGACGAAGATTTGAAGGTCAGTGTCAAATGTGGGAGCCCTTCGGAACGATGAGCGGGAGCTTTTCGTTGCCCGTGAGCACCGTGCCGGCGGAGAAGCTGACGTCCTTGTCGATGATGCAGTGGTCGAGCACACAGCCGGTCTCAACAACGCAGTCGCTCATCACGATGCAGTCCTTGAGCTTGGCGCCCTTGCGGATGCGCGCGCCGGAGAAGACGATGCAGTTTTCAATGCTGCCTTCGATGATGCAGTTGTCGGCCACCAGGGAGTTGCGGGAGTAGGAGTCAGAGCTGTAGTAGGTGCTGACCTCCTCGCGGATCTTGGTGAAGACGGGGCGCTCGGCCGGGAAGAGCTCGTGGCGGATGTCGGGATCGAGCATATCCATATTGGCCTTGTAGAAGCTCTCGGCCGTGCGGACGAGGGCGGTGTAGCCGTGGTGGATGTAGATATCCATTTTGCCGCCCTGCTTGATCCACATGGACAGCGCGTCCTTGTGGAAGCGGTAGAGGCCCTGCTTGCGGCTGGTCTCCAGCAGATCGAGCAGCGTGTCCTTGTTGATGATGTAGGCCTCGAGGGAGAGAACGCCCTCGGACTCATCGGCGGTGTCGACCAGCAGACTCTTGACGCAGCCGTCCTCGCCGGGGATGTAGGTCATGCGGAAACCGGCGGCGTCGGCGCGGTCGGTGCAGATGGCGGTGATGGGCGCGCCGGACTTGCGGTGCTGCTTCATGGGGATGCGCAGGTCGATGTTGGCGCACATGTCGCCCAGCATGAGGACAAAGTACTTGGCCTGGACGTCCTTGATGTAGGAGCTGACCGCGATCAGAGCTTCCATCGTGCCGGCGTAGTTGCCGCGGTGGTACTCGGGCAGGCCGAACGGGGGCAGCATGCGCAGACCGCCGGTACGGCGGGCCATATCCCAGGCCTTGCCGCCGCCGAGGTGGTCGAGCAGGGACTGGTAATCACGCTGCATGATGACGCCGACGTCGACGATGCCGGCGTTGCGCATGGCGGAGAGGGAGAAGTCGATGAGTCTGTATCTGCCGCAGAAGGGCAGGGAGGCGGCGGTGCGCATGCTGACAAGCTCGCGCAGTTTGGGGTCGGTGTAGTAGGCGAATATCAGGCCGTGGTAATCTTTCATGGCTTAAACCTCCTCGCTGCTGCTGATCATGGCTCCGACTTTGACGGTGGAGCCTGCGGGGATCTCAATATCGGGGCCGATGGTGGTGATGCTCTTCTGCTGGCCGGGAGCGGGGGAAGCGCCGACGACCGCGCCGGCGTGGACGACGCTGTTCTCGCCGATGATGGCGTACTTGACAGAGGCGCCCGCCTCAACCACGACGCCGGGCATCAGGACGCTGTACTCAATGTTCGCGCCGACGCCGATCTTGACGGAGGGAGAGAGGACGGAGTTGGTGACGATGCCGTCGATCTCGCAGCCCTCGGTGACGATGGAGTGGTTGATCTCCGCATGGGAGCCGACCTGGTGCGGGGGGCAGATGGGGCTTCTCGCGCTGATGGGCCAGGAGGGATCGTAGAGGTCGATGAGGTGCGGGGTGAGCATGTCCATATTGGCGTCCCACAGGCTGTCGATGGTACCGACATCGCGCCAGTAACCCTTGAAGCGGTAGGGCCAGATCTTCTCGCCGTCGGCGATCATCGCGGGGATGATGTTGTGGCCGAAGTCGTGGCGGGAGTTGGGGTCGGCCTCGTCCTCGATCAGATACTTGCGCAGCTTCTGCCAGTCGAAGATGTAAATACCCATGGAAGCGAGGGTGCTCTTGGGGTGCTTGGGCTTCTCTTCAAATTCCTTGATGTAGCCGTCCTCACCGAGGTTCATCATGCCGAAGCGGGTGGCCTCCTCGAGAGTGACGGTCAGAACGGAGATGGTGCAGGCCGCGCCGTGCTCGTTATGCTCGCGCAGCATGTCGGCGTAGTCCATCTTGTAGATGTGGTCGCCGGAGAGGATCACAACGGCCTCGGGATCGTAGTTCTCGACAAAGGCCATATTCTGGTAGATCGCGTTGGCTGTGCCGGTGAACCAGGAGCCCTTTTCACCCGCGGACTGATAGGGCGGGAGAATGTAGACGCCGCCGTCGTTCACGTCGAGGTCCCAGGGCTGGCCGCTGCCGATGTAGCTGTTGAGCTGCAGGGGGCGGTACTGGGTCATAACGCCGACGGTGTCAATACCGGAGTTTGCGCAGTTGGAGAGGGGAAAGTCGATGATTCTGTACTTGCCTCCGAAAGGCACGCTGGGTTTTGCGACGTTCTGGGTGAGAGCGTACAGACGGGAGCCCTGTCCGCCCGCCAGAAGCATTGCGATCATGTTTTTCTTCATGGGCAGCCTCCTAATTTGATTTTCTGCTTGGAATCCGGGATTCGCTGGGGTCAGTTGAAGCGGTTCATGGCACGCTCCGGGCCATCGCTGATGTAAGTAATCACGGCCTCCGCCGCGCGCTGGGCGGCAGACTGCATATCCTCCAGGTCCTGGTTGCGGAAAACCGACAGGACCCAGTCCGCCATGTCGTACTCGGGATGCGGCGGCGCGCCCACACCGATGCGGACGCGGGGGAAGCCGTCGCTGCCGAGGGCGGCGATAACGCTCTTGAGACCGTTGTGGCCGCCGGCGGAGCCTTTCTGGCGCACGCGCAGCTTGCCGAGGGGAAGACTCACCTCGTCGGAGACGACGAGGACATGCTCGGGCGGAATCTTGTAAAAGCGCGCGGCCTCGCCGACCGCCTCGCCCGAGAGGTTCATAAAGGTCTGGGGCTTCATGAGCAGGACCCGCTCGCCGTTTATTTCACATTCGGCGGTGAGAGCCTTGAAGCGCAGACGGCTGATATTCACGCCCAGCTTTTTCGCCAGCGCATCCCCGGCCATGAAGCCCGCGTTGTGCCTGGTGCACTCATAGCGGGGGCCGGGATTGCCGAGAAAGACGACAAGCCAGGAAAAGGAACCGGATGATTTGAACAGCATAGAGACTCAGTCAAACAGATTGGAGATGGACACTTCCTCGTAAATGCGGCGGATCGCCTCGGCAAAGACGGAGGCGGTGGACAGATATTTGATCTTGGGGCACATGGGGCGTCCCTTGGGATAGGGGATGGTGTCGAGCAGCAGCAGCTCCTCAATGCAGCTGGAGTTGATGCGGTCGAGCGCGGGGCCGGACAGCACGCCGTGGGTCGCGCAGGCGTAGACCTCCTTCGCGCCGCCGATCTCCTTGATGGCCTTGGCCGCGCCGCAGAGAGAGCCCGCGGTGTCCACAATGTCGTCGAGCAGGATGCAGATTTTGCCGTTGACATCGCCGATGATATTCATGACTTCGGACTGATTGGCGCGCTCACGCCGTTTGTCCACAATGGCCATGTTGAGACCGAGCTTCATGGAGAAGGCGCGGGCGCGGGCGGTGCTGCCCACGTCGGGGGAGACGACCATCACATCCTCGTTGCCCTTGCCGAACTTGTTGACAAAGTGCTTGACGAAGAGGTGGCTGCCCTGGAGATTGTCCACGGGGATGTCGAAAAAGCCCTGGATCTGGGCGGCGTGGAGGTCCATGGTCAGGACGCGGTCCGCACCGGCGGCGGTGATGAGGTTCGCGACGAGCTTGGCGGAGATGGGATCACGGCTCTTGGCCTTGCGGTCCTGACGGGCGTAGCCGAAATAGGGGATGACGGCGGTGACGCGCCCGGCGGAAGCTCTGCGCATGGCATCGATCATGATGAGCAGTTCCATGAGATTATCGTTGACATGGTCGCAGGTGGACTGGACGATAAATACGTCCTTGCCGCGGACAGGCTCAAACACGGAGACGGAGCACTCCCCGTCGGCAAACTGGGACACATTCGCGTTGCCGAGAGTTCTGTACAGCTCGGCACAGATGTGCTCTGCCAGGGCAGGATTGGAGTTGCCGGTAAAAACCTTGATTTCCTTGCCATGTGAGATCATGTATCTATATCCTCCGAAGCATCTCCACACAGACCGGGAGGTCCGCATAGAATAATTTCAGCTTATTATAACACCGAAGCGGACAAATGGGAAGAACTTTCGGGGAAATTCTACAGGCAGAAACGGAATAAAAAAGCGATTTACAAGCGGAGAGTTTTTGTGTATAATATTATACCGTTAACCACAAATTGACGATATGAACGAAATATGAATGAAAGCGGTTAAAGATTATGCTGGAATTTGACGAATACAAGGTAAAACTCAACAATTGCAAGCCGCAGCTTGACGTGCTGCGCGAAGCGCTCAAGCTCGAACCCGCCCAGAAGGAGATCGAAGAGCTCGAGGCGGCCAGCGCGAGAGATGGCTTCTGGAACGACGTGGAGAAGTCCCAGAAGGTGCAGAAGCGCCTGAAAAACCTCAAGGACAAGGTGGATAATTTCAACCGCCTATGCACGTCCTGGGACGATATGATGACCCTGTGCGAGATGGCCATCGAGGAAAACGACGACTCCATGCTGCCAGAGCTGCAGAGCGAGTTTGCGGAATTCACCGAGAAGATGGAGTCCACCCGCCTGTCCACCCTGCTGACCGGGGAGTATGACGCGAACAACGCCATCCTCACCTTCCACGCCGGCGCGGGCGGCACTGAGGCGCAGGACTGGGCCTCCATGCTCTACCGCATGTACAACATGTGGGCCGACCGCCACGGCTATAAAGTCCGCGTGATGGACTACCTCGACGGGGACGAGGCCGGCATCAAGAGCGCCACCATTATGATCGAGGGTGAGAACGCCTACGGCTTTTTAAAGAGCGAGCACGGCATCCACCGCCTGGTGCGCGTCTCTCCCTTTGACGCCGCGGGACGGCGGCACACCTCCTTTGCCGCGGTGGAGGTCATGCCCGAGATCGCGAGCGACAACGAGATCGAGCTGCGGGACGAGGATATCGAGATGCAGGTTTACCGCTCCTCCGGCGCGGGCGGCCAGAAGGTCAACAAGACCTCCTCAGCCGTACGCCTGATCCACAAGCCCACCGGCATCGTGGTCTCCAGCCAGGTGGAGCGCAGCCATTTCCAGAACCTCGAAAACTGTAAAAACATGCTGCGCGCCCGCCTCGCCGAGATCAAGGAGCGCGAGCATCTGGAAAAAATCAGCGACATCAAGGGCGTGCAGATGAAGATCGAATGGGGCAGCCAGATCCGCTCCTATGTCTTTATGCCTTACCAGCTCGTCAAGGATCACCGTACCGACTATGAAAACGGCAACATCGACAACGTCATGAACGGTGACCTCGACGGCTTCATCAACGCCTTCCTCTCCATGAGAGCGCAGAGTTGAGCTATCGTTGAAAAAGGCCGCCGGACATTTGTCCGGCGGCCTTTTTCAACGGCTGCTCGGGCCGGGATCGGCGTCGCCGTAGATCAGATCGTCGATATCCATTTCGTATCCTCCCTCTTTCCACATAAGACTATTGTATGATCCCACGCTTCAAATTATGAAATAAATCCGAAAGCGCGCGAATTTGTCTTGAAACGCGGCGCGCTTTGGGGTATAATACCGAAGTCTGCGAAAAACCCCCGCATTATAATATGTAACAAACGCAAAGGATGAGATCGTCATGAGTGCATCAACCGAGAGAAAAAACCGTCAGGCCGCCCGTGAGGCCGGCACCGACAAGAAGACCCTCGCACAGGAAAAGGAACTGAAAGAGCAGGCCAGGAGCAAGCGCCGCTGGACCCTCGGCACCATCGCCGTCGTGCTGGTGGTTGCTGTCGTTCTGCTGCTCAACTCCAGCCTTGTCACAAAAGCCACAGCCTTCACCGTGGGCGACAAAAACTTCAGCACGGCCGACGTCAGCTATCGCTACGCCAACCAGTACTACAACTTTGCCAACCAGTACGGCAGCTACGCCAGCCTCTTCGGCCTGGATACCTCCAACGGCATCCGCGGCCTGGACAAGCAGCCCTGCTCCATGACCGAGAACGGAACCTGGAAGGACTACTTCATGGACTCCGCGAAGCAGGAGATGATTCAGGCCACCATTTTCGGCAAGTACGCCGCCGATAACGGCATCACCCTGGACGAGGACGACCTCGCCACGATCGACGGGGCGTTTGAGGGCCTCGAAGAGCAGGCCAGAAATTACGGCTACGGCAGCGGTGACAAGATGCTCGCCGCAAACTATGGCGACGGCGTCAACCAGGCGCTCATCCGCAAAGCCTATGAGGAGTCCCTCCTGGCCAACAAGGCGGCTGAAGCGCTGACCGACAGCTTCACCTATACCGAGGAGGAGCTCCAGGAGAAGTATAAGAGCTTCAACGGCGAGCAGGACTTCTTTGACTACGCCTACTGCTATGTCAGTGCCGAGACCGTTGAGACCACCGGCGAGGACGGCGAGACCAGCTCTGCGCCCACCGAGGAGACCCTGGCCGCCGCCCAGGCGAAGGCTGAGGCTGTCGCCGAGACCTACAAGACCGCCGAGGGCGACGATCCCGCCGTCCGCCTGAATAACGCGGCCGCTGCAGAGGGCCAGTCCTCCAGCAAGCAGACCCATGTGCAGGGCAGCGGTGTGCCTGCGTCCGAGTGGATGCGCGACGAGAGCCGCAAGGCCGGCGACGTCACCGTTGAACCCAACGACAACGGCTGCTATGTGGTGGTCTTCCTCTCCCGCGACGACAACAACTACAAGACTGCGAACGTCCGCCACATCCTTGTGAAGGCTGCGGCCGACGCGGATGGCGTCTACACCGACGAGGCCAAGGAAGCCGCCAAGGCGAAGGCCGAGGAGATCCTTGCCAAGTACGAGAGCGGCGACAAGACCGAGGAGAGCTTTGCGGCCCTGGCCGAGCAGTACTCCGAGGACACCGGCTCCAACACCAACGGCGGCCTGTATGAGAACGTCGCCAAGGGCCAGATGGTTCAGGAGTTCAACGACTTCTGCTTTGCCGGCCACAAGAGCGGCGACACCGGCATCGTCTACGGCGAGAGCGGCAGCTACGCCGGTTACCACGTCATGTACTACGTGGGTGAGGGTGAGGTCTACAGCCTCCATCTCGCCGAGGACGCCCTGCGCGCTGACGCCGTGAACGCATGGGTCGAGGAGGCCGAGGCGGCCAATCCCACCAAGGACGGCTTCGGTATGAAGTTCGTCGGGTAAAAGAAAATGCATGTTGACCCCGCCGGGAAACCGGCGGGGGTTTTTAAAAAGGAGACCCAAATGAACGAGAGAACCATACGGGCCGAGATGCTGCTGGGGCATGAGGCGATGGAGAAGCTGGGGAAAAGCCATGTCGCCGTGATCGGCCTGGGCGGCGTCGGCTCCTGGTGCGCGGAGGCCCTGGCGCGCTCCGGCGTCGGCCGCATGACCCTCATTGACCGGGACACTGTGGGCGAGAGCAATATCAACCGCCAGCTCTGCGCCGTCACCTCCACCGTGGGCCTTCCCAAGACCGAGGTCATGGCAGAGCGCCTGCGGGATATAAACCCTGACATTGAGCTTCGCTGCATCACCGGCCACTACGAGGCCGCCGAACGCGATCGCTTTTTCGCCGACTACGACTTCGTGGTGGACTGCATCGACCTTGTTGCCTGCAAAATCGACCTCATCCTGAGCTGCCGCGAGCGGGGCATCCCCATCGTCTCCGCCCTCGGCACCGGCAACAAGCGCGACGCCATGCGGCTGCGCCTCGACGACATCTCCAAAACCTACGGCTGCACCTTCGCCCGCGTCATCCGCAAGGAACTGCGGACGAGAGGCGTGGAGCACCATCCGGTGGTCTACAGTCCGGAAGAGCCGATGGCGCCCGCACAGTTCGAGGCTCCGCCTCCCGGCCGCCGCTCGGTTCCCGGCTCCCTGATCTGGGTGCCCGCCAGCGCCGGTATGCTTCTCTGTCAGTACGTGGTGGGGGAGCTCTGCAATCAGTAAAGACAAACGCCTGTTTCCTGTGTTTTATCCACAGAAAGCAGGCGTTTGTACTGTGCAAACTATACAAAAAATACCTGTAATTCTTTACGCTGAATTAGAAAAGACGCTTGAATCGGATGCAAAAACATGGTATATTGTTCATGTAATTCGGAGACGAAGAGAGGCTCCGTTTAATTTCTGGGCTTCCGGGAACCGGGGCCCCAGACAATTTTAAGGAGGGAAAACCTATGAAAAAGATCCTTGCGTTCGCGCTTGCCCTGTGCATGATCTTCGCTCTCGCCGCCTGCGGAGGCGGCGCAAAGAAGGAAGAGGCTGCCGGACCCTTCAAGCCCAACGGCCCCGTCACCATGATCGTCGCCTATAAAGCCGGCAACGGCACCGACATCACGGCCCGCATCCTCGCCAAGTATGCCGAGAAGTACGTCGGCCAGACCATCGTCATCGACAACCAGGACGGCGGCTCCGGCTCCAAGGGCTGGTCCAAGCTGTCCTCCTCGAAGCCTGACGGCATGACCATCGGCTTCATCAACCTGCCCAACTTCAACAGTTCCATCGTCAAGAAGCTCGGCACCTACACCATCGACAGCTTCGCCCCCATCTGCAACCATGTCACCGAGACCTCGATCGTTGTTGTCCGTGCGGACGATGACCGCTTCCCCGATCTCAACGCCCTCGTCGAGTACGGCAGGGCCCATGACGGCGAGCTGATCGCCTCCACCAACGGCGCGCAGGCCTCCAACCACATCGGCGCGCAGGCCTTCGCCAATTCCGCCGGCTTCAAGTACAAGGCCGTCCCCAAGGGCAACACCAATGAGGAGCTTACCTCCCTGCTGGGCAAAGAGGCTGACTTCTGCGTGGTCAAGGTTCCCGACATCAGCTCCATGGCCGACTCCGTCAAGGTCCTGGCTGTCTTCGGAACCGAGCGCCTGCCTGAACTGCCCGACGTTCCCACTCTCTCCGAGCTTGGCTTCTACAAGGATTGGCTCGGCTCCTCCCGCTGCATCGCCGCTCCTGCGGGCGTGAGCGAGGAAGTCGTCAAGTTCTATGAGGAGGCCTTCAAGAAAGCCATGGAAGATCCCGATTACCTGGCCGAGTCCTCCAGCTTCGCCACCGATTACAAGGACGCCGCCGCCACCACCGAGCTTGTCAAGCAGCAGCAGGCCTTTACCGAGGGGCTGGCCACCGGCTTCTGGTACGACTGAGTCAGACGTCTCTTCACGTAAAAATCCATAGTCCGACCCGTTCGGCGGTGAGGGCAAAAACCAGTGCACCTGTTTGGAAGGGCCTTTTCGCCTTTCCAAACAGGTGAAACAGAATCAGGGAGGGATTTCGTTTTGAAGATGAAATATACGGACGTCGGCATTGTGGCGGTCTTCTATGTGATCTGCGGCCTGTTTTTCGCGGAGACCATGAAGCTCCCCACCGAGAGCCAGACGTATCCGAAATTTATCGTGCTGATCCTGTTCGGACTCACGTCGCTGTATCTGATCCAGATGATCATGAACGCGGTTCGCTACGGGACCGAGAGCGGCAAATCCGACTTCAAAGGCTTCCAGGCAAAGCAGTTTTTCGTATGCCTTGTTCTGGCGTTTGTGTACATCCTCGCGGTCATCTATATCGGCTTCTATGTCTCCACCGCCGTTTTCCTCGTGGCGGCGCTCTTCTTCCTCAAGGTCAAGCCCCTGTACATCGCTATCGCCACAGTCGCGCTGCTTCTGCTGATCTATGGCGCGTTTACCCTCTTCCTGCGTGTCCAGCTTCCGAATAATATTCTGTTCTAAGGGAGGGCGTGCAAGATGTTAAGTACTTTGTCTGTGATGGGACAGGGCTTTTTGCATGCCATGTCTCCCATCAATCTCATCATGATGATCGCCGGTGTCGCCATGGGCATCATCGTCGGCTGCATGCCAGGCCTCTCGGCGGCGATGGGCGTGGCGCTGATGCTGCCGCTGACCTTCACCATGCAGCAGGACACCGCCCTGATCGTCCTCGGCGCCATCTACTGCGGCGCGATCTTCGGCGGCTCCATCTCCGCCATTCTGATCCATACTCCCGGTACCCCCGCTTCCGCCGCCACCGCCATCGAGGGCTACCAGATGACCAAGCGCGGCCAGGCGGGCAAGGCGCTCTTTACCGCCTGCTACGCCTCCTTCTGGGGCGGACTTTTGAGCTGCATCTCCCTTTACTTCTTCGCGCCCCTGCTCGCCGAGCTGACGCTCAAATTCCAGTCCGCCGAATACTTTTGGCTGTCCATCTTCGGCCTGACCATCATCGCGGGCGTGGCGGGCAAGTCCCTGCTCAAGGGCCTCATGTCCGGTGCGCTGGGCCTGCTGCTGAGCACGATCGGCTCCGACCCCGGCTCCGGTATGCCCCGCTTTATGCTGGGCGGCAACAGCTATTTCTATGACGGCATCAATGTCACCTGCGCCCTGATCGGCCTGTTCTCCATGTCCCAGGTCTTCATGCTGGCAGAGAAAAAGATTACCGAGCGCGCCCAGGCCAGCAAGGTCACCGACAAGATGAGCCTGACGCGCGAGGAGCGTAAAACCATCCGTCCGACCATCATCCGCTCCTGGATCATCGGCAACCTCATCGGCATCCTGCCCGGCGCGGGCGCATCCATCGCCTGCTTCCTGGGCTACAATACCTCCAAGCAGTTCTCCAAGCACAAGGAACAGTTCGGCAAGGGCTCCATTGAGGGCGTGGCCGGCTCCGAGGCCGCAAACAACGCCGTCACCGGCGGCTCCCTGATCCCGACCCTGACCCTCGGCATCCCCGGCGAATCCGTCACGGCCATCCTGATGGGCGGCCTGATCATGAAGGGCCTGCAGCCGGGCCGCATGCTCTTCAACGAGGAAAACGCCCTTGTCACCTATACGTTCTTCGCGGGCTTCGTGCTGGTGCAGTTCTTCATGCTGGGCATCGGCCTGCTGGGCAGCCGCGGCTTTGCGCAGATTTCCCGCCTCTCTGACGCGATCCTTATCCCCTGCGTCACAGTTCTGTGCGTTGTCGGCTCCTACGCGATCAACAAGCTGCCCGAGGACGTGCTGGTCATGTTCGTGTTCGGCATTATCGGCTATCTGATGCGCAAGCTGGATCTGAATACGGCGGCCATTGTGCTGGCCCTGATCCTGGGGCCGATCGGTGAGAAGAACCTGCAAAACGCCCTCATTATCTCCGACGGCAGCCCCAAGATCCTGTTCTCCTCTGTCATCTGCTGGGTGCTGATCGTCCTGTGCATCGTCGGCATTCTCTCCCCGCTCTTTATGAACAAGCTCGAGAAGAAGGCCGAGAAGGAAGCGGAGACCGAAGATCCCAACGGCCCGATCGAGGAAGAAGACCTCGTATAATCTTCACTGCGAATCAATCCAACAGTATAAAAATTGGCTTCCCCGCGGAACGGGGAAGCCAGTTTCAATGTGTAGACACCACTCCCGTCATTCCGAGCCAGTGTCGCAACACTGGCGTGGGAATCCGTTCCCCGGTAGAATGTCCGATTTGATGCGGCTTTCGGGGAATACGGATTGCCACACCAGTGACATCGGTCACTGGTTCGCAATGACAGAAACCGACTTTGTCTACAGTCTGAAATTGGCTTCCCCATGTATTGGGGAAGCCAATTTTTATACGACCTGGAATAAATAGAACTTCAGATAATCCGTCTCCGGCACGTTCCACAAAATGGGGTGATCCGGGGCCTGCTGTCGGGCTTCGATCTGGCGCAGCTCCACTCCGGCGTCGAGGGCGGCGGAGCGCAGCATTTTCTCAAACAATTCGCTCGGCATGAAGTGACTGCATGACGCGGTGGCAAAATACCCGCCCCTCGGCAGAAGGCGCAGGGCACGGAGGTTAATTTCCTTATAGCCTTTCTCTGCCTGCCCCACCGTCTTGCGGGACTTGGTGAAGGCCGGGGGATCGAGGATGATGAAATCATAGTCGCCCTTCTTGAGCGTGGGCAGCAGCTCGAACACGTCCGCCGCCACGAAGTCCATGCGCCCCTCCAGGCCGTTGCGGCGGGCGTTGGCCTCGGCCATGGCGACGGCGCTCTCAGACACGTCTACCGCCGTCACATGCTCTGCCCCGCCGAGGGCCGCGTTGAGCGCAAAGGAGCCCGTGTGCGTAAAGCAGTCCAGCACCCGGCGGCCCTTTGCGAGCTTTGCCGCCGCGCGCCGGTTGTACTTCTGATCGAGGAAAAAGCCGGTCTTCTGCCCGTTTTCCACATCAACTGCATAGTAAACGCCATTTTCGCAGATTTCGGTCACGGCGCTCGCGGGCGGCGTTTCGCCGGGCAGGGGGTACCAGCCCTTGTTCTGCTCGAGTCCTTCGAGTGCCCGTATGGCGACGTCGTTGCGCTCAAAGACGCCCCTGATCTCCTGACCGTCTTCGCGCAGCACCTCCACCAGCAGAGGAAAAATCACGTCCTTGAGCCGTTCCATCCCGGCAGAGAGGGTCTGCGTGACAAGAAGCTCCGAGAACCTGTCCACCGTGAGTCCGGGGAAGCCGTCGGCCTCGCCGAAGATCACGCGGCAGCAGGAGAGATCGGGCACGTCCATCACGGTCTTGCGGTAGTCCCAGGCGTAGCGGATGCGCCGCCGCCAGAAGTCCGCGTCGAAGCGGTCGTTTGCGTTGCGGGAGACGAGACGCAGACCGATCTTGCTCTCCCGGCTGTACAGCCCCGTGCCGAGGTATTTGCCGCCCTCGCTCACCGCGTCGGCAAGGCCGCCGTTTTCGGGCTCGGCGCTCTTGGCGATGATCTCCTCCGCATAGATCCAGGGGTGGCCCCCCTCAACCCAGCGCGTCCCTTTTTTCGTGACGGTAAAGAGCGGATATTCCCGCGTCTGCTTCATGCCGCCGCCTCCTTCTTCATGCTTGTTTTGTGACATTGTATCACAGGAAAGCCCAAAAGAAAAGGGCGAGCGCCCCGGCACCGCAACAAAACGATTGATGTTTTTCCCCGAAGGGAGTATAATATTCTGTACTAAATAAGCGGGAGAACAACATGGAGAAAGCCTCCGTCTTTTTGAAAAGAATCATGCTGGGCGTGCTGCTCGCGGCGCTTGGCCTCGGCTTCGCGCTGATCGTGAGGGAGGGCGTCGGCAGCCGTTCCTACCTCTACGCCCTGGCCCTCGGCGCGGCCTGGGCAGCGGGGCTTTCGGCGCTTCTGCGCCATAAGCCCCTGCCCGTTCCGCGCCATGCCGGATTGTGGGCTGCGCTGCTGTGCTTTGCCGTCAACCTCATCTGGGTGCTCGTCATCCGCATTGAGCCGTTCAGCGACTATAAGGAATACTGGGACGTGGCCCGGGCGCTGGCGCGGGGGACGGAGATCCCCGACGCCTGGTACGTCGCCATGTACCCGCACATCCTCGGCACGGCGACGGTGCTGAGCGCCCTCATCAGAGTCTTCGGGGAGTCGGTCTTCGCGGTCACGGTGCTGAACGTGCTTCTGACGAGCGCGAGCGCGTATCTCGTCTGGCTCCTGGGCCGGGAGCTGCTGTCCGAGCGCGCGGCCTTCCTCGCGGCGCTGCTCTGGGCCGTGACGCCCTGCAAGCTGATGCTGAACTCCCTCATCTTCTCCGAGCCGATCTATACCTTTCTGATCCTGCTGTTCTTTCTGCTCTTTCTGCGTCTGGAAAAGCGGATGCGCGGCGCCTCTCCCTGGCCCGCTGTCTGCGGGATCGCGGCCCTCGGCCTCCTGCTCGCCGCGATCAACCTGATCCGCCCCATCGCGGCGATCCTGCTTATCTCCGTCGCGCTCTGGCTCGTCTTCCTGCGCGGGGACGAGGCAAGGAACCTGCGCCGCTGGGCGCTCTGGCTCGTCGCCCTCGCCGCCATGCTGGGCCTCTATCGCGGGGCCGGCGCGCTCTGGGACAGCCACGTCGAAAACCGCCTCGGCCAGGAGATCGCCTCCGTGCCTTGGTATAACATCTATGTCGGCCTCAATGAGGAGACCGGCGGCCGCTACACCGACGCGGACATGGACCTGCTGACGGCCTACCTCAAGCAGGGCATGAGCGCGGACGAGGCACAGAAGAGCATGATCCCCCATGTCAAGGAGCGCCTCGCCTCCGGGATCGACCTCCCGAAGCTGCTGGGGACAAAGCTCTTTTCCTTCCTCGGCAATGACGAGCTCGGCGGCTACACCTACCGCTTCACGAGGTCGGAGCGCTTTGTGAAAATCGGCATGGCCGTCTGCAATGTGTTTTATTACGGCGTCCTGATCGCGGGCTTTGTCGGCCTTGACAAAATGTTCCGCTCACGCTCCCTCGGCGCGGGTCTGCTGCTGCCGCTGTTTTTCCTCGGCCTCACGCTGGCCCATATGCTGGTGGAGGTCGCAAACCGCTATCACTATTCGCTGATCCCTGTTTTGATCATCTTTGCCGCTCACGGCTTTGTCCGGGAGGAAAGGAGAAGCCAATGAAAACACCGAGACTGTTTATCGTCATCCCCTGCTATAACGAGCAGGAGGTTCTGCCCATCACCGCGCCGCTCTTCCGCCAGAAGCTGCTGGATCTCGCCGCCGCCGGAAAAATCACCGAGGACAGCCGCGTCCTCTTTGTCAACGACGGCAGCCGTGACCGCACTTGGGAAATCATCCGTATGCTCGCCAAAGACGACGAGCACTACATCGGCATCAGCCAGAGCCGCAACCGCGGCCACCAGAACGCGGTGCTGGCCGGGCTCATGGAGGCGCGCGACAAGTGCGACATCACCATCTCCATCGACTGCGACGGTCAGGACGACATCAACGCCATGGACAAGATGGTGGACGCCTATCTCGACGGCTGCGAGGTGGTCTACGGCGTGCGCTCCAGCCGCGAGACGGACACCTTCTTCAAGCGCTTCACCGCCGAGGGCTTTTATAAATTCCTCGCCATGATGGGCGCGGAGGTGGTCTTCAATCACGCCGACTACCGCCTCATCAGCGCCCGCGTCCTCAAGGAGTTTGCCAATTTCAAGGAGGTCAACCTCTATCTGCGCGGCATGGTCCCGCTGGTCGGCTTCAAGTCCACGTCCGTCAGCTATTCGAGGGCTGAGCGCATCGCGGGTGAGAGCCACTATCCGCTGAAGAAAATGCTGGCCCTCGCGGTGGACGGAGTGACCAGCCTCTCGGTCAAGCCCCTGCGCATGATCTTCGGCCTCGGTCTCATCATCGCCGCCGTGAGCTTCATCTTCTGCATCTGGGCGCTGATCACGGCGCTCTGCGGCAAGGCCGTCGCGGGTTGGGCCAGCATGACCTGCATCATCTGCTTTGTCAGCGGCGTGCAGCTCATCTGTCTCGGCATCATCGCAGAGTACATTGGCAAGATCTACATGGAGACCAAGCAGCGCCCCCGCTACATCATCAGCGAGCGGACATGGGAAGAAGAACAATAAAGAAGCACAGCGCAAGGCACAACTTTTTGTCAATGTCTGCCCGAAACCGTAGGGGCGATTCATGAATCGCCCGGCGGCAAAAGCCCCAATAACGGCATAAAATCCCCGGCGAATACGCAGTTTGTCGCGTACTCGCCGGGGATTTCCGCATGGTTTATCCATGTTCCGCGCGGGTCATTCGTGAATGTCCCTTACAACGGTTTACCGGTTGTTGTACTTCTCGATCGCGATTTTGAGGATGTCGATGGCGCGGGCGATGTCGGGGGCGTTGATGGTGTATGCCAGGCGCACCTCGTTTTTGCCGCGGCCGGGGGTGGCGTAGAACGGCTCCCCGCAGGCGAAGAGCACGGTCTCGTTATTGTCGTTGAACTCCTCCAGCAGCCACATCTGGAACTTGTCGGCGTCGTCCACGGGCAGGGCGCACATGACATAGAACGCGCCCTTGGGCACGCCGCACACAACGCCGGGAATCTCCTTGAGCTTTGCCACCATCGTGTCGCGGCGCAGTTTGTACTCGGCGCGCACGGCCTCAAAGTAGTCGGGGTCCATGCCGTAGAGCGCGGCGGAGGCGATCTGATCCACCGTGGCGGAGGCCAGACGGCACTGGCACCACTTCATGACCTGGGCCATGAACTCCTTGTTCTTGGAGATCACGCAGCCGACGCGCGCACCGCAGGCGGAGAAGCGCTTCGATACCGAGTCGATGACGATGACGTTGTCCTCATAGCCGGGGAATTGCAGACCGCTCAGCAGCGGCTCGCCCGCGTAGACAAATTCGCGGTAGACCTCGTCGCAGATCAGGAAGATGTCGTGTTCCTTGGCGATGTCCAGCATGAGCTTGAGCTGCTCGGGGCTCAGGATGGAGCCGGTGGGGTTGCCGGGGTTCGTGACAAAGATGGCGCGAGTGTGCTCGTTGATGCAGGCTTCGACGCGCGCGCGGTCGGCGTAGAAGTAGTCCTCCTCCACAAAGGTGGGGATAGGCCGGATCGAAGCCCCCGCGAGGGTGACGGAGGTCGCGTAGTTGGGATAGAAAGGCTCGGGCATGACGACCTCGTCCCCGTCGTCGAGGATGGTGGCGAAGGTCATCTGCAAAGCCTCGCTGCCGCCGGTGGTGGGCAGGATCTCGTCGCGCGTCAGCTCCACGCCGATGCGCTTGTAGTAGCCGCGCACCGCATCCAGATAGGCGGGAATACCGCTGGAGGGCGCGTAGGCGACTACCTTCTCGTCAAAGTCCTTGAGCGCCTGGAAGAAGGGCGCGGGCGTCTCGACGTCCGGCTGGCCGATGTTCAGGTGATAGATTTTGATGCCGCGCTCCTTGACCTTTGTCGCGTAGGGATTGAACTTGCGCATGGGAGACAGGCCGCAGCGCTGCATTTTGGATGATAGCTTCATGTGTACGCCCCCTTGGTTTTGATGCTATATTTTAGCATTATCAGCTGAATTATGCAAGGGAGAGCGAAAAAAACCTCGCAATACTCAATTTACCGCTTTTCAAACCTTTTTCAGCGCTTACAGTAATGGTACATAATAGAAAAACGGAGAGACCTTTGAAATCTCTCCGTCCTGCGGTAAACTGTTATTGCAATTCAATTGCCTCTTCAAGTTGGCGGCTGATATCACGCCCGCCGTACAGGATACGCACGACGGTGACGGTCTCGCACTCCTTTTGCAAGGTATAGAAAACAAGATAGTTTTTGACCTTCATGGATCGTATGCCCAGACTGTGCCATGGTTCATCCCTGTATAAAGGGTTGCGTTCCGAAAGTTTCTCCAAAGAACGTATCTCCGACATAATCTTGTCTGTCAGAGCCCGCGCTGTCTCCGGGGCAAGGAGCGTAAAGGCGATATACTCGTATATTTCCCACAAATCCTGACGGGCAGCATAGGTGTATACGATCTTCATACGCCGTACAGGCTCCGCATCTCCGCCTCGACCGCGTCGGCGGAAACGACACGCCCTGCGTCAATATCGTCCATGCCCTTTTGCAGCTCCCGGCTGAGCTGCTCCTGCGTCAGACTGCCGACCGCGACGGGCACGGAAGCGGGGAGCTTCATGTCGAAAGGAATCCCACGCTGGATCACGACCTGTTTCAAAAACATGCCGATCGCGTTGGACATGGGGATGCCGAGCTGGTTCAAGATTATCTCAGCCTGCGCCTTTGTGTCGGGGTCAACGCGAGTAAAAACACTCGCCGTCCGACTTGATATTCTTGGCATAAGTCACACCTCACTTATTGATTGCTGTATATAATATAGCAGATTAGATTGCTATTTTTTCTTGAGGTACACAAAGTACATCTGCGAAAAAGTGCCTTTATCAGAACCCAAATTTTCTCAGGATCTGCTCTTGCCGAATTATGCGGTGTTGCCCTAAATTATTTCCGTAGGGGCGACCCTCGCGGTCGCCCGGCGGCACGACCTGCCCGAATCCTCCGCGCCCGGGCGAATACGGGCAACATACCGTGTACCGCCGGGCCGATGAGGGCATCGGCCCCTGCGCTTGGCTCCCCCTCCGGGGGAGCTGTCACAATGCGTCTCCCGCAAGCATTGTGACTGAGAGGGCTGAAGCACCGGCTTGCCATGACAGCGTCAAAGGCTTGTCTCCCGAGCCGGGATTTGATAAAATAGAGCAAACAAGTACATCGGAAAGGGTTTTGATACCATGCTGAGATTTCTGATCGGTCGGGCGGGGACGGGTAAGACCGCCGCGCTCATCGGCGAGATCAAGGAGAATATGGCGCGCGGCGTCGGCAGCAACATCCTGCTCGTACCGGAGCAGTACAGCCACGAGGCCGAGCGCGAGCTCTGCCGCGTCTGCGGGGACCGCCTCTCCCTCTATGCCGAGGTGCTGAGCTTCACGGGCCTCGCGCGCTCCCTTGAGACAAGGCACGGCGGTGCGGCGGCCCCATGGCTCGACCAGGGCGGGCGTATGCTGTGCATGGCGCTGGCCCTGCAAGGGGTCGGGGCGCGGCTCACGGTCTATGGCGCGGCCCAGCGGCGGCCAGAGATGCAGGCCATGCTGCTGAGTGCCGTGGACGAGCTCAAGACCGCCCGCGTCGACGCGGAGCAGCTTTTGACCGCCGCGGCGGAGTGCCCCGACGGCCTCGGCGACAAGCTGCGTGACCTGGCCCTGGTGCTGGAAGCCTTTGATGCGACGGCGGGAAACGGCCGCGTCGACCCGTCGGACCGGCTCACATACCTCGCGGAGCAGATCGACGACGGCGGCCTTGCGCCGAATACGAAGGTCTTTGTCGACGGCTTCATCGACTTTACCCGCCAGGAGCAGGAGGTGCTCTGCGCCATGCTGCGGCAGGGGATCGCCCTCACGGTCTGCCTCACGCTCGATGATTTCTACGGCGAAAGCGAGGTCTTCGCCCTCTCCCGCCGTGCCGCGCACATGCTGGAAAAGGCGGCGGAGGAGCTGGGGCAGGAGGTCAAGGTCTCCGTCATGGAGGCGGACGCTGCGGGGGAAAACGCCCTGCGCTTCTTCGCCGAACACATGTTCGACTACACGGACGCGAGCTTTCCCGGCCCCGCGCCGATCCGCCTTATGCGCGCCGAGAGCGTCAGCGCCGAGTGCGAGCAGGCGGCGGCCCTCTGCCTTGAGCTTGCGCGGGACCACGGCTGCCGCTGGCGGGATATTGCGATTGTCGCGCGGGGCTTCGACGATTACCGCGGCACGCTCGAGAGCGTGTTCCGCCACTACGGCGTGCCGCTCTACACGGCGGCGCGCTCCGACCTGATGGCAAAGCCCCTGCCCGCGCTGATCGCCTGCGCCTACGAGATCATCCAGGGCGGCTGGGCTCCTGACGATATGGTGAGCTATCTGCGCACCGGGCTTGTCGGGCTTGAGGAAGCCGAGTGCGACGAGCTGGAGAGCTATCTTTTCAAGTGGCAGCTTCGGGGCAGCGCATGGCAGCGCGCGCGGGACTGGCGCCAGCACCCGGACGGCTACGGCGGGGAGTACACCCCGGAGATCGAGGAGAAGCTGGAGCGCATCAACGCCCTGCGCCGCCGCGTGGCCGGGCCGCTCAGATCCTTCGAGAAGGCGGCGCGCGAGGCCGAGACCGCCACCGCCCAGGCCCAGGCCCTCGCTGGACTCTTCCGCGACCTGCGCCTGCCCGAGACCCTGAGCCGCCGGGCCGACGCCCTGCAGGCCCTCGGCCGGGAGAAGAGCGCCAGTGAAACCCGCCAGCTCTGGGAGCTGGTCGTCGGCGCGCTGGAGCAGTGCGACGCCATCCTCGGCGACAGCGCCATGGACTGTGAGCACTTCGGGCGCCTCTTCACCCTGATGCTCTCCAAATACGACGTGGGCACCATCCCCGTCTCGCTGGACCGCGTCACGGCGGGTGACTTCGACCGCAACCGCCGCCGGGACATCAAACACCTGATCGTCCTCGGCGCGTCGGAAAACCGCCTGCCCATGGCGGAAGAGGGGGGCGGCGTCTTCTCCCTCGACGAGCGGCAGCGCCTGCTGGAGCTGGACATCGAGCTCGGCCCCGGCGGAGACAGCGAGCTCTGGCGTGAGTTTGCCCTGATCTACTATACCCTGACCCTGCCCTCCGAGAGCCTGAGCCTGCTCTGCCCCGCCTCCGACGCGGACGGCGCGGCGCTGCGCCCGGCCTTCGTCTTTCGCAGGGCACAGGCCCTGTTCGGCGTCGAAGCCGAAAATGCCGACCTCACGGACGCACGCATGTCCGCCGAGGGCCCGGCCCTGAACCTCGCCGCCCAGGCCATCCACGGCGGCGGGGGACGCGAGCGGGCGGCGGCGGACTACTTCGCCGAGACCGCCCCGGAGCGCTCCGCCGCCCTCAAGGCGGCGTCGGAGCTCACGCGCGGCAGCCTGTCAAAGGAGGGCGTCGCGCGGCTCTACGGCAAAAAGCTGAGACTGAGCGCGTCGCGGGTGGAGAAGTTCGCCTCCTGCCGCTTCGCCTACTTCTGCCAGTACGGACTGAAAGCCAGGCCCCACACGCCCGCGGGCTTTGAGCCGCCTGAGATGGGCGTCTTCATGCACTATGTGCTCGAAAACGTGGCCCGTGAGGTCGGACAGCGCGGCGGCTTCCGGAACGTCACGGATGAGGAGCTGCGCGCCCTCACGGATCACTATGTCGAGACCTATGTCCACGAGGAGCTCAACGACTTCCAGGAGAAGAGCAACCGCTTCGTCTACCTCTTCCGCCGCCTGCGCGAGAATGTGGGCCGCGTGGTCGCGGACATGGCCCAGGAGCTGCGCGCGTCGGACTTCACGCCGCTGGACTTCGAGCTCAACTTCGCGGAGGCCAGCGACATCCCGCCCATCGAGCTGGGCGAGGACGCGGAGGCCATGTCCCTCATCGGCATAGCCGATCGTGTGGACGGCTGGCTGCACGACGGGAAGCTCTACCTGCGCGTGGTGGACTACAAGACCGGGCGCAAGGAGTTTAACCTGTCCGAGGTGTTAAACGGCATGAACCTCCAGATGCTCCTGTATCTCTTCACCCTCTCCGACGGGGGAGAGGCCCGCTACGGGCATGAGATCGTCCCCGCCGGGATCATGTACATTCCGGCGCGCAGTCCCATGCTCTCCGCCGACGCCAAACCGGACGCCGAAAGCGTGGAGGCAGAGCGGGCAAAGGAGCTGCGCCGCAGCGGCCTCATCCTGGACGACGCGGCCCTGCAGGAGGCCTGGGAGCACGGGAACGAGAAGCGCTATATCCCGATCAAGTTCAAATACAACAAGCCGTCGGAGGACAGCATTGCCAGCCTTGAACGCCTTGGCCTGCTGGACAGGCATATCCGGCGGCAGCTCAAGGGCATGGCAAAGCAGCTTCGCGCGGGCAGCATCGCCGCCGACCCCTATTACCGCAGCCAGAGCGACAACGCCTGCCTGCACTGCGACTACTATGACGCCTGTCATTTCGTCGAGGGGCGCGGCGGGGAGAAGAGCCGCTATCTGCCCAAATACAGCCCGGCGGAGGTCTGGGCCATGATGGAGGAGGGAGAACGACATGGCGGAATTTAAGCCCACCGAATCCCAGCGCCGGGCGATCGAGCTGCGCGGCTGTCCCGTGCTGGTGTCCGCTGGGGCGGGCAGCGGCAAGACCCGCGTGCTCACCGAGCGCCTGATGGCCTATCTGACCGACCCTGCCCATCCCGTCGACATCGACAGTTTCCTCATCATCACCTACACCCGCGCCGCGGCGGGGGAGCTGCGGGGCCGCATCTCGGAGGAGCTGTCCCGCCGCCTCGCCTCCGAGCCGGGCAACAGCCGTCTGCGCCGCCAGAGCGCACTGCTCCGCCGCGCGAAGATCGGCACCATCCACAGCTTCTGCGCAGACCTTCTGCGAGAAAACTGCCAGGCGGCGGGCCTCACCCCGGATTTCAAGATCCTGGACGAGGAGCGAGCCGAGTCCATGCGCGCGTCCTGCCTCGACCGCGTGCTTGAGGACTGCTACGACAAAATCGAGGACGACCCCGACTTCCGCCTCCTGGCCGACACCGTGGGCGAGGGGCGGGACGACCGCAGCCTCGCCGAGCTCATCCTTGAGCTGCATGAAAAAATGCAGTGCCACGCCTTCCCCGCCGCCTGGGCGGAGAAGCAGACCGCCCTGCTCGCCTCTCCCGCGCCCGACGCGGGCCAGACCCCGTGGGGCCGGGAGCTCATGGCCTGGGCGAAGGGCCTCGCCGACCACTGGAGCGCGGAGTTTGACGCCCTGCTCGCCGAGATGGCCGAGGAGCCGCGCATCAAAGACGCCTACGCCGCGCACTTTGAGGACATCGCGGCCCAGCTCCGGGAGCTGTCGCGCTGTCTCGAGCTGGGCTGGGACAAGGCGGCGGCGCTCCTGCCGCTGAACGTGCCGCGCCTGCCGGTTCTGCGCGGAACGCCCAACGAGGCCCTGAGCGAGAAACTGAAAACCAGACGCACGGCCTGCGTCGACTGTTTCAAGAAAAAGGTCGCGCCGGTCTTTGCCTCTTCGTCTTCGGAACTGCTCGCGGACATGGCGAAAACCGCCCCCGCCATGGGCGCCCTGCTGCGCCTGACCCTCACCTTTGACAGTGCCTACGCGCATGACAAGCAGAGCCGGGGGCTGGTGGATTACGCGGACCTCGAGCACAAGGCGGCGGCCCTGCTCATCGGCGCGGACGGGGAACCCACGGAGCTTGCACGGGGGCTGTCCCAGCGCTATACCGAGGTCATGGTGGACGAGTACCAGGACGTGAGCCGCGTACAGGATGAAATCTTCACCGCCGTATCGGACGGAGGCAGACGCCTCTTTCTGGTGGGCGACGTGAAGCAGTCCATCTACCGCTTCCGCCTGGCCGACCCCGCCATCTTCAACGAAAAGTATCACCGCTATGCCGAGCCCGATTCCGGCGCGGCGCGGGTTCTGCTGCGCGAAAACTTTCGCTCGCGGCGTGAGATTCTGGACGCCGCCAACGCGGTCTTCTCCCTCTGCATGTCCGAGTCCCTGGGCGACGTGGACTACAACGACGAGGCCGCGCTTGTCCACGGGGCGGTGTATTACGAGGGCGAGGTGCCGAAGCCGGAGCTGCTGCTCTACGAATTGCCCGAGAGCGGCGACGAGGAGAGCCCCGACAAGACGGCTCTCGAGGCGGCGTTCACCGCAAAAAAAATCCGCGCCCTGGTGGAATCCGGGGCGACGGTCACGGACGGCGGCGGACAGCGGCCAATGGATTACGGCGACATTGCCATCCTGCTGCGCTCACCGGGCAAGACGGGCGGCATCTACCGTGAGGCGCTTATCAATGAGGGCGTCCCCGTGGGCAGCGCCCAGGGCAGCGGCTTTTTCACCGCGCCCGAGATCGCCCTGACCCTCGCCATGCTGACCGTGATGGACAACCCCCACAAGGACATCCCGCTGATCGCGGTGCTGCGCTCGGCGGCCTTTGGGTTTACGCCGGACGAGCTGTCCTATATCCGCGCGGCAAAGCGGGACGCGGACTTCTACACCGCCCTTGAGGCCGCCGGGGAGACGGATGAAAAGTGCCGCGCTTTCCTCGACAAGCTAGCCAGCTTGCGCAGCGAGGCGACGGATTTGAGCGCGGGGGAGACCGTGTGGCTCGTGATCGAACAGCTCGATCTGCTGGCCCTGTGTAGCGCCATGGACGACGGAGCGCGGCGTCGCGCCAATCTCATGGCCCTGGTCGAGCTCTCCGAGGGCTTCGAGAGCACCGGCTACCACGGCCTGCACCGCTTCTCGCTATGGCTTCAGGCGCTCGCCGCAAAAGGGCAGGAGCCCGGCGTCGGCACGCTGGGCCGCGCGGTGCAGATTGTGTCCATCCACCGCTCCAAGGGCCTTGAATACCCGGTGGTTTTCCTCTGCGATGCGGCGCGGAAGTTCAACGCCCAGTCGCGGCGTGGGACAGTGCTGGTCCACCCGGAGCTGGGCCTCGGCCCGCGGGTGGTGGATCTTGAAAAGCGCGTGCGCTACCCCTCCCTCGCCCGCCTTGCCATCGCCAGAAGGCAGGAGCGCGAGGACAAGAGCGAGGAGCTGCGCCTTTTGTATGTGGCTCTCACCCGCGCAAAGGAGCGGCTTTACATGGTGGTCTCCGCCGAAAACGCCGAAAAAACGCTTGAGAAGGCCGAGACCATGGCAACGCCGCCCATCGCGCCCGAGACCCTGATGGGGGCGTCGAGCTTCGCGTCGTGGCTGCTCTGCGCCTGCCTTGCCGACAGGGAGGAACATATCGCCCTCCGCGTCTGCCACGGCGGGGAGGAGACAGCCGCGGAGGAGACCGCGCAGGCGGAAATCCCCGCCGATCCCGAGGCCGCGGCTGAGCTCAGGCGGCGGCTTGGCTTTGTCTATCCGCACGGCGCGGCGGTCGATCTGCCCTCCAAGGTGACGGCGACGGAGCTCAAGGGCCGCTATGAGCGGGATGAGGACGCGGCGGAAATGGTGAAGCCCAAGTCCTGGAGCTTCCGCATGCCGACGCTCGGCGAGGGGGACAGGCCACTCACCGCGACAGAGCGCGGCGTCGCCACGCACAAAGTGCTGCAATACATGGACTTTGCCAAGGCCAAAAGCCGGGACGGGATCAAAGAAGAAGTAGCCCGCCTTTGCGCCATGCGCTTCCTCTCGGAGCGGGAGGCCAGGGCTGTCAACCTCAGCGCCCTGGAACGGCTGTTTCGTTCAGAGCTCGGCAGGCGCATGCTCGCGGCGAAGGAGCCCCTGCGGGAGTTTCGCTTCTCCCTGCTGCTCGATGCGGCGGAGCTCTACCCCGGCGCGGAGGGCGAACAGCTTCTCTTGCAGGGCGTGGTGGACTGCTGTCTCGAGGAGGATGGCGCGCTCGTCATCATCGACTATAAGACCGACAGCGTGCGAACCGAGGAGGAGATCGCCGCGCGCGCGGAGCTCTACCGGGGCCAGCTCCTGGCCTACGCCCGCGCCCTTACGCGCATCTTTGAAAAGCCCGTGAAGGAGGGCGTGCTGTTCTTCCTCGCCCCGGGAAAAGAGATAAGGGTGATATAGGAGAAAAACAAAATGCGGTTTTTGCCTTGGAAAACTGACAGGCCCTGTGCGGGAAGGGCGTCGTATCCTGTGAGCATGAAAGGAGAATTCATCCATGCGGACAAGATGGAGAAGAGAAATCAGCGTCGTGATGATCGCGGTGTTGTGTCTTGGGCTGATCCCGTTTTCCGCCTCGGCGTCGGAGGATTCCTCCGCAGTGACCGCCTCCGCTCAGGGGGAGTACACGCTGGAACAGGTCGTGGTTCTGAGCCGCCACAACATCCGTTCGCCCCTGTCTGAAAGAGGCTCTGTCCTGGATGAGATTACGCCGCATGAATGGTTCACCTGGACCTCAAAGCCCGCGGAGCTCTCTCTGCGCGGAGCAATGCTGGAGACGACCATGGGGCAGTATTTTCGCCTGTGGCTTGAGAAGGAAGGACTGTTTCCGGAAAACTATATCCCGGAAGACGGCGCCGTGCGCTTCTATGCAAACGGTCTGCAGCGCACACAGGCAACGGCGCGTTATTTTTCGGCCGGACTTCTCCCGGTGGCCGTCGTACCCGTGGAGCGCCATGTGGCGTATAACGAGATGGACGAGGTTTTTATGCCGGTGATCCACTTTTTGAACGAGGACTATGCCGCCGACGCCGCGGAGGAAATTGCCCAACGCGGCGGCGGAGACGGACTGTCCGGGTACAGCGCCTCTCTGGAGCCTTCAATCCGGCTCCTGATGGAGGTGACCGACATGGAGGAGAGCGAGGCCTATCAGAGCGGAGCTTACGGCGATCTCCTGGAGGATGAGACGAAGCTCTTCCTATGGGAAGGAGACGTGCCGGCTCTCATCGGGCCGATCAAGACCGTGCTCCCCGTCGCGGACGCTCTGGTGCTCCAATATTATGAGGAGCCGGACGATTTGAAGGCCGCCTTTGGCCACGAGCTCAGCTTCGATGACTGGCGGGCGATCGGACGTGTGCTGGCGGTCTATGAGGAGATTGTCTTTGCGTCTCCGCTCCTGGCTGCCAATATGGCCAATCCGATGCTGAGGGAGCTCTATGCCGAGCTCAACACACCGGGCAGACGCTTCTCCTTCCTGTGCGGGCATGATTCCACGCTCTCAAGCGTGCTGGGGGCGCTGGGCGTACAGGCGTACGAGCTGCCCGGCGCGATCGAAACCGCCACGCCCATAGGGGCCAAGCTGGTCTTTGAGCGCTGGGTGAACAGAGACGGGGCGTCTTTCTTCAAGGTGGAGATGATCTACCAGAGCGCCGGGCAGCTCCGCTCCATGCAGATGCTCTCCCTCGATACGCCACCCATGATCGTCCCGCTTGCGTTTGAGGGCATCGAAGTGAATGAGGACGGCATGATCGCGGAGGAAAATTTCTTAAAGCTCTTTCGAAAAAAAATCGACATGCCGGCAAGGCTGGAAGAGGAATACACGGCGGCTGCTTTTGAAGACGCGGCGTAATGGTTTTTCATCAAAAAAATCAAGGGGTGCAGCAAGTAAGCTGCACCCCTTGGGCGTATTGCCGTGAAAAGCGGTGATCGCGTTTATGCCTTCTGCTTCTTCTGGGGGACCTTGCTGCCCTCCCAGGCGTGGACGCAAACGGCGCAGGACGCATCGCCGACAACGTTGAGCGCGGTACGGCCCATGTCGAAGAGACGGTCGATACCGTAGATGATGCCGATGAAGGTCGTGGGTACGCCGACGGCCTCGAGGACCATGGCCAGCATGATCATGCCGGCGCCGGAGGTGCCGGCCGTGCCGATGGAGGCGAGGGTCGCGGTGACGACAATGGTGACCATCTGGCCGACGCTCAGGTCGATGCCGACGCACTTGGCCAGGAAGATCGCGGCCACGCACTGGTAGATCGCGGTACCGTCCATGTTGATCGTCGCGCCGAGAGGCAGGACGAAGGAGGAGATGTCGTCCTCAACGCCCAATTCGTCGCAGCATTCCTTGGTGATCGGCAGGGTGGCGACGGAGGAGGTGGAGGTGAAGGCAAAGGCGGCCGCCGGGAAGATTTTCTTAAAGAAGGTCAGCGGGGATATTTTTCCGAAAATCTTGGCGGACAGGGAGTAAACCAGTACGACGTGGATGATATAGCCAATGTAGGCGGCCAGCAGCACCAGACCGAGGGAGCCGAGGATTTTCGGGCCCTGGGCGGCGACGACCCACACCATCAGTGCGAACACGCCGTAGGGGGACAGGGCGAGGATGAAGCCCATGACGCGCTGGGTCACGACGTTGAAGGAGACAATGAAATCGCCGAAGAGCTTGCCCTTCTCACCGGAGACGAGCACGCCGCAGCCGAAGATCAGCGCGATGAAGATGATCTGCAGCATCGCCGCGGTGGACAGCGGGTTGATCGCGTTGTTCGGAAAGATGTTGACGATGGTGTCCATGAAGTTTGCGCTCTTGGCCTGGTACTCCGCACCCTCGGCCAGCTCCAGCATCGGGAAGCTGCCCTTGAACGCGCTCGCAACGACGAGGCCGATGATGCACGCGATGGCGGTGGTCACGAGGAAGTAGGCGACGGTTTTCCAGCCGATCTTGCCGACCTTCTTGATGTCGCCCATCTGGATCACGCCGTCCATAATGCTCAGCAGCACCAGAGGCACGACAATGAACTTCAGCAGGTTTACAAAGATGTCGCCGAAGGGTTTGATGTACTTGGCGGTGAAGCTGCCCGCGGCGTCAGCGCCCATCGCCGCCCAGAGGATGGCGCCGACGACGATGCCGAGCACCAGGCCGAGCAGGATCTTCATGCCCAGGTTCATTTGTTTTTTCATGTTGACATACTCTCCTTTCTTCTCCAATACCAAAGACTTACCGTACTTTTGTACAAATCTCATTATACTGTAAGAGCAGGCAATTGTTAAGTACTTCTGCTATTTCAAGTAAAATTTCGGCAGAGTCGCCAATCGTAAACCGACATTTTTTTACAAAAAAACGAAAACGCTTTTCTCGTGACAGGCCGTAGGGGTCGATCCCCAGATCGACCCGCCAAAAACGCACACCGGCGTTAAACAGCGGGCCGATGAGGGCATCGGCCCCTACGGCTGAAATATATGGTACACGGTTTTATTCCTCTTTCAGCGGATACCCGCAGAACAGGATGGCTTCGCGCGCAAGCTCCTTCGTCGGGTCGATGAAGGGGCCGGGATCGCCGAGCGCGTTTGCCAGAATGGGCAGCTCCGTGCAGGCGAGGATGAAGTAGTCCGCCCCGCGCTGACGCAGGCCGTCGAGCAGACGACCCCAGTTCTCCGCCTCGGGCGCGAGCGGTTTTGACGCCTTGACCACGTCGTAGATAAAGCGCATCAGTTCCGTGCGCTGCGCCTCATCCGGGAGAAGGAAGGGCACACCCTCGCGTTCCAGCGCGCGGCTGTAGAGCCCGGTGTCGAGCGTCCCCGTCGTGGCGAGGACGGCGGCGCGCCTGCCGGGGTAGAGCTCCGCGCAGCGCTTCGCCGTGATGGCGGGCATATCGAGGATGGGCGTCTCCGTCAGTGCCTGGAGACGGGGGAGAAAGTAGTGCGCCGTGTTGCAGGCCATAAGGATACAGTCCGCGCCACAGGCTTCGAGATGACGCAGAGCCGTGCTCATCTCCGGCACGGGGTCGACCCCGCCGTGGAGAATGGCCGCCGTGCGGTCGGGGATGGCGGCGTCGGAGTCGATGTAGACGCGGATATGCTCATTGTCGCGCGCAGCCTTTGTGCCTTCGATGATCTTGCGGAAGAGGTCGGCCGTGGCCATCGGGCCCATGCCGCCGAGAATACCGATCGTTTTTTTCATCATAACATCCTCATTTTACACAAATAATTCGGAACCCACCTTAATCGCCAGCAGAGCGAGGACCACCAGGATCACCGGGCGGACGATCTTCGACCCGTCCTTGATCGCAAGGCCCGAGCCGATGTAATGTCCGAGCACCGAGCTGACCGCGCCGATCAGGCCCAGAGCGATAAAGACCTTGCCGTTTACGAGAGAGGTAAAGAGCGAGGCGAGATTGCTTGAGAGGTTTACCAACTTGACGTTGCCGGAGGCGGTGCGCAGATCCATCCCGGCGAGACGGCAGAAGACCAGGAGCAGAAACGTCCCTGCGCCGGGGCCGTAAAAGCCGTCATAACCGCCGATAAGGAAGGAGGCCGCCATGACGATTGCAAACTGCCTGCCGGGGGCAATGTCGCCCTTCTCCTCGGGAAGCGTCCTGTGCCGCAGGACGACAAAGGCGACGACGGGCAGCACCGCGAGCAGCAGCCATTTCAGATACCGCTCGTCCAGCGCAAGCTGGAGCCGCGTCCCGAGGTAGGAACCGAAGAGCGCCAGCCCAATGGAGGGCAGGCCCAGCTTCCAGTCGATAAAGCCGTTTCGGATAAAGCGCAGCAGCGAGACAGAGGTTCCAATACAGGAGGACAGCTTGTTCGTCCCCAGTGCCAGATGCGCCGGGAGACCGGCCAGAAAATAGGCGGGGACAGAGATGATCCCGCCGCCCCCGGCGATCCCGTCCATAAAGGCGGCCAGGAACACGCCGACAACCACGATGATCACCATGCGCACGTTCAATTCTATGGGAAACAGCATCGCCTGCATAGACACCACTCCTTGCTGTGTTTCGCGCTATTGTAGCACAAAACGACAGAGGTGAAAAGGGGGAAGCATAAACAGAGCGGCGCAGGCCGCTCTGTTTATGTTGAATAATATCAATGCTTGTGGTCGCTGCCCTTCGAGCCTATGCCGAAGTGCAGCTCCTTCATCCCTTCGACCTCATCGCAGATATCCTTGAGCGCGCACACGGAGCAGTCCGTGGACAGACCCTCAAAGATATGGGTGAGGGTGCCGGTCACGTCGGCGGACTTCTTGGCCATCGCGCGGAGGGCTGTGTAGTCGGCGGCGGGATCGGTGAGGAAAATGACGGCGGCGCTGAGGACGTTCGGGTCCTTCTTGTAGGCCTCGATGTAGTTCATACCCAGAGCCTTGAAGTTGACGCCTCTGCGCAGCGCGTCCTTGCTGACGCGAACCTGCTCGCGGTAGCTCTCCGGCGAGATGCGCACCATGTAGCCCTGAGGGTAGACATGGTACTTAGCAAACTCAATATCCTTGAGCGTGCGGTACACGGCCTCGTCCTCGTCGTCCAGCACACCGATGCGCAGCAGCACAATGCGGGCAAAGTCGCAGTCGCCGCGGATGTCGCGAAGATCACGGCCGATGAGCACGACCTTGTCCTCATTCACCAGCTCCTCACTCGAGGTGAAGAGCACAAAGTTTGCCGAGCCCTTGCCGGAGGCGCCGAGCTCGAAGGCGGCGTCCTTCTGCAGCACCAGTTCGCTTGAGCTGTTCGAGGCCCAGGCGGATTTGGGATCATAGGCCCAGGACTTTGCGGGCAGACCGTCGATCAAACTTCTGGTTTCCCGGATCAGGGAGTTATACAGCTCCATAGACTAAAATACCTGATCGACTTTCTTGCGGTCAAAGATAAGGTTGACCTGCTTGTACGCCCAGCCCAGCAGCTTCTGGTCGAGGTTCCAGAAATAGACCACAAACAGCACGCCGACGACCAGGACGAAGATGAGGATGATCTTTTTAATCAGCTCACAGATTTTGCACATGTTCTGTGTAATCTCCTTTCGTTTGGTGGCGATGCGGGATTATTTCTTCGCGAGGCCCTTCTGACGGGCGTACTCGGCCGCGCCCAGAGCGCCCATGAGCTGGGGGTCGGTCTTGAGGTTGACGACCTTGAGCTTGAGGACGTGCTCGATGGCCTCCTTCAGGCCGTCGTTCTTCGCGCAGCCGCCGGTCAGGGTGATGCTGTCGGTGGCGCCGGCCTTCTTGGCCATGACGAAGCAGCGCTTGGCGACCGCCATCTCGATGCCCGCCGCGATCTCGTCCGTCGGCTTGCCCTCGCCCACCAGGGTGATGACCTCGGACTCGGCAAACACGGTGCACTGGGCGGTGATGGGGATGACGTTCTTCGCGGTGAGAGACAGCTTGGAAAACTCCGGCAGGCTCATCTCAAAGCTTCTCGCCATGGCCTCGAAGAAGCGGCCGGTGCCGGCGGCGCACTTGTCGTTCATGGCAAAGTTCTTGACCGTGCCGTCGGTGTCCACGCTGATGCCCTTGACGTCCTGGCCGCCGATGTCGATGATGGCCTTGACGCTGGGATCGGTGACGTGCACGCCCATGGCGTGGCAGGAGATCTCGGAGATGTTCTCGTCGGCGAAGGGGACCTTGTTGCGGCCGTAGCCGGTGCCGATGAGGTAGGAGAGCTCCTTGGAATCCTTGAGGCCGGCCTTCTCGCACACCTCGGCCATGGCCGCGATGGCGGACTGCTCGGAATTGATCTTGCTCTTGATGGTGGTATCGGCAATCATCTTGCCGTTTTCGTCCAGAATGACCGCCTTGGTGTAGGTGGAACCAACGTCACAACCGCCGAAATATTTCATGGATGATTATCTCCTCAATATAGATTTCAATAGCCGCAAAGCGGCAACCTCTTTGATTTTGATAAGTATTGATCTAATCGATATTTAATACAACCCCGCTGTTGCTTTCATATACTGATATAACTTAAAATCGTCTACTGCCTTGGTAGAAGATTCAAATTGTACAGATAGCCCAGCATCTGCGAACTCTTGGATTACTTTATTCGCAATAGCCATTATTTTTGCGTCGCTAAGCAAGGTTTCCTCAAAAGCTATAAGCACTGTTAAATCTGTGACATAAACAATAACTTGGTCTTTTTTGCGAGAGTTGCAACCGTAAATAACCTTAATATAGCCATCACTTTGATGCCTTAATGGATTTTGCAAATCCAAACTATATTCCGAGTTAGCGTCACGCACTACGAAATCTTGAAATTTAAGTGCATCTTGATAGGAATTGACCGAAAAATTATAGCCCACATATTTTGGTTTGGAAAACAGTCCCATAACATACCTCCAATTTTAGAATCCAAAATAATGCGATATCAAAAAAACATAGAGATGGCAGTTCAAATTAGTTTCTCACTTTGATAGGGCTTTGTTATACAATGTTTAATAGCATATCTTCCCGGAACCGTTGTAAGGAAGAAGGCGCCTGCGGATAAGGAGCTTTCACGGCTCTTACAGAAACCGCAGAAGCGGAATGGAGCAGGCTTCTTCTGACTCACATGCAGACTTCGTCCTCAAACTCGACGAGCGACGGGTCGACCGGCTCGGCCTTCATGACCGTGCGCATGTACTCGTTGACCTTGTCGCGCATGGAGCGGCGGGAGACGGTGCGCGGGTCCATCAGATCGTGCTCGATCCAGATGAGATCGTAACCGCGGGCTCTGCCCTGCTCATCCAGGATGCCCTGAACCGTCGCCATGTTCTTGCAGGCCACGTTCTGGTACATGATAACGAGCTTGGCGTTCCAGGCCTCGCACTGGGCCCAGCACTCGTCGACGACGTTCTGGTAGCCGCCGTTGGTGTGACGGCGCATGACCATGCGCTCGTACAGGCGGGCGAGGTCGCGCAGGGCCTCCTCCTTGTCCTCGGTCTCGAGGTGCTTGGTGAAGTTGAGAGATTCCATCTCAACCAGCACGTCGATGCCCCAGCAGTTGGCCAGCCAGTTGGAGAAGTTGGCATAGTAGTGGGCCGGGCAGGACCAGACCAGCGCGCGGTAGCGCATCTTGCGCTCGGGCCAGGCGGTCTCACCGTTCTCATAGGCTTTCATGAGCATCTTGTCGACCTTTTGCATGGAGGGGAGAACGCGCGGGTCGATGCCGCCGTCCATCTCATAGTTCCACTTGCGGAACAGCTCGTAGCTCGGACCGATGAGCTGCGGGCGGGAGGACTTGTTGATCTCCCACTTGTTGAGCTCCAGATCGGTCTCCTGGTTAAAGCGCTTCATGCAGGTGAAGTAGGCGTCCCAGGACCACTTCGCGCCGGTGCGCTCCTCGATCCACTTGATGCATGCCTTGATGTCCTCAGCGCCCATCTGTACGGTCTCCTCATCCAGATAGCGGACGGGGAAGCAGAGGTGGAACACGGGGATGTGCGGGAAGCGGCGGGAGAAGTAGGAGGAGGCCATGGTGGAGCCGTCGCAGGGCATGGAGCTGGAGATGAAGCCGGAGCCCATGTCGGGCAGGGCGTCGATGACCAGCGCGCCGCACTCGGACGACGGCACCGGGCAGGTGTCGGCGGGCAGGCCGTAGGACTCTACCGCGTCGATGTAGGGGATGCAGACAAGCTGGTCGATCTCGGAGACCAGGAACATGGGCAGCAGCTGGTGCGGGATGCCGCAGAGATCGGGGAAGCCCGCCATGATCTGGCCCATGGTCATCTCGTCGAAGGTGACCATCATGCGGTTGAGCTCGTTGCTGTTGCCGTTCTTGCGGTCGGCCTTGCTGAGCAGCACCAGGTTCTCCGCCACGTAGCGGAAGATCTGATAGGTCAGCTCATGGCTCATGCGCAGGTTGGAGCCGCGCAGGCCGAGGATGTTCTTGTCCATGAAGCCGTGGCAGCAGAAGTAGGAGATCATCCAGCGATACCACAGCGCGCTGTTCATCGCGGGGATGAGGTCCTTGGAGAAGGTCGCGAGCAGCATGCCCCACAGGCGCGCCCACTCCCAGAAATCGTAAGCGGTATCCTTGACGCCGCGCCACTCGCGGCGGACGGTGGCCATCGCACCCTTGCGGTAGAGGCGGCCGAGGCTGCGCTCACCGTTGACGACGCGGTCCCATTTCTCGGCGTTGTCGAGGGCCATGAAGGCCTCGTACTCTTCCTTCGCGCGGGCAAGGTCGGCCTTGATGTCGTTCACGCGGTCCTGGCCGAATTTCTGCCAGTCGGTCTCCTTCAGAAGATCCCAGGCGATCGCGCCGACCTCGGCGAGGTTGGCACCCTGCTTTTTCCAGTTGATATTGTCTTTGGCTTTCCAGAACCTGGGGTTCGGATAGACGGGTTTCTTAGCCATTCTTCTCTGCCTCCTTGTGGATACGTTTGATCTCAAGCGATTCGACGAAGGCCTGGACACGGGTGCGCAGCTGGCCGGAGTTGCCGTTGTTGTACAGTCTGTCGATGGACAGGACAGGCCAGCCGTATTCGTCGTGCATGATGTGGGAGACGAGCGCGCGCTCGAAGCCCCAGTAGTCGCAGTATTTCATCTGCTCGTAGATAATGCCCTCGGCCTTGTATTCCCTGGCAAGGCGGTCCGCGGTCTCACGGCGCTGGAGGACCTTCTCGTCGGCAATGTAGCGGGCGCACTCGGAGTGCTGCATGATGTGCAGGCAGATCTGCGGCAGGGCGGGCTCGTCATCCTTGAGCTCGATGATCTCGCGGCCCGGGGTGGAGCCGAAGCAGAAGCGGTCGGACACGACCAGCGCGCCGCAGCCCTCGATGAGCTGGATGAGGTGGGGATCGTCGATCTCGGAGCCGACGATCGCGACTCTCGCGCGGTAGGGATTGACCGCGTCGGGCTCGCGGGTCTTGAGCTCCTCCAGCGTCTCGCGCAGATAGGGCAGGATGAGCTTCTTGGGACACGTGAAGGAGACGAGGTTCAAAACGCTGTACTCGTAGCCGGTGATGACGGGGTTGTCGGCCTTGCGCATCTGGCCGATCTCGGTGAGGATGGAGCAGACCTCATTGTGCTCCTTGACGGCGGCGCGGATGGCCTCGTCGGAGGTGTCGACGCCGTACTTCTCGGTCAGCACGTCCAGCACTCTGAGGCGCATCTGCTTGACATAGGAGTCGAGCGTGTAGTCGGTGACCTTGAAGGGGATGTCGCAGTGGGTGACGAAGAAGTTGGGCTTGTCGTTGATTTTCAGGATCTCGAAATGCTCCATGGCGCGGTTCATCATGGAGCAGGCGTCCACGCCGATCATGGCATCCAGGAACTGATAGCCGCCCTCAATGCCTCTCTCCACGAGGGCTCTGGCGTACTCGCAGGTGTAGTTGGACATGTAGTAGGTGGCGATGTCGATGGAGCCGGTGTTGGGGGCGCGCAGGCGGACAGAGAAGCAGTTGCCGACGTTGAGCAGAGCCTCGGGGATGTGGTAGCAGGTATAGCCGAGGGCGAGGCCGCCTTCGGCCTGGGCCTGACGCACCAGCTCATTGTCGGCGTTCTCAAGCAGTTTTTCAAAGAAAATCAGATGCTTAAGATCTTTCAAATGTTACACCTCTTCTTTCAGTATTTCTATGTTGCGGAGTGCCTCTTCCACTCCCTTGAGCATGGCGGAATCCGCGGGCAGCGCCATCACGCTCTTGCCCATGATGTCGTTGGCGGCAAAGGCGCTGTCGGCGGGGATAAAGGACAGGACGTCCACGCCGGGGGTCTTGAACTCACTGACGAGCTCGGGATTCGTGACCCGGTTGACAATGACGCCGATCCTGTCATAGGCGATCAGCTCGTCGGCGACCTGTTTGATGGTCGCGATGACCTGCGCGCCCTTCTTGCTCTGATCGGTAACGAGGATGAGATGCGTGACCTTCTCCATGACGCGGCGCTGAATCTGCTCAATCCCGGCCTCGCCGTCGATGACCACATAATCAAAGCTGTTGGCGAGTATGCTGATGACTTCCTTGAGATAGGAGTTGACCTTACAGTAGCAGCCCGAGCTCTCCGGCCGCCCGATGGCCAGGAAAGCAAAGCCCGGCATCTCGACCAGCGCGTCGAAAATGCGAAAGCGCGCTTCACTCAAAAGCTCCAGCGCCTCTTTGGTATCGCCGTTTTCCACACTGTCGACAATGCTCATGCGGATGTCGTCCAGCGTCAGCTTTACGTCCACACCAAGCGCAACGGACAGGCCGACGGCGGGGTCTGCGTCGATGGCCAGAATCTTCTTGTCGGGATACTTCTCGACCAGAAGCCGCACAATCGAGGCGCAGATGGAGGTTTTGCCGACGCCGCCCTTGCCGGCCACCGTAAGAATCCTGGCTTTCTGTTCCATAGACATTCCCCCAGTCTGAAAAAGTGTACAGTTCAGGTATCTTATTATAAAAGCTGACGCTTTTATAGTTTTTTTTGAGTGTGCGAAATCCCCATGAATCAGCTTTTCTTCATTGCGGCGAGGCTTGCCGCATGGGGATTTACTATCGTCAGTATTCTAACACACGGCAGGGCGTTATGCAAGATAAACACTTTCAAAAAAGAAGTGACCGGTATTTTTTGGTCAATTCGTTGCGTATCTCCCTCGCAAATATTTAGACAGATGGTAGGAAAAAGTAAAAAGAAACCGCAGGGGCCGATCCCGTTTTGAGGCAATCCGGGAATCGACCCCTGCGGTCGCATGTCGTTTTTTCAACGGTTCAGCAGCCACACCCCGAGGTTGAGGTAGGCGGCGAAGGTCAGCCAGAGAAGATAGGGGATCATCAGCCGCCCGGCGCGTTTGTCGATGCAGGAGAAGAGCAGGGCCGCCGCGGCAACAAGGATCCACAGTAACAGCAGCAGAAGAAAAGCTGTGAAATAAAAGCGCATCGTGAAGAACACGATGGGCCAGAGAAAATTCGCGGCCAGACTCAGACCGTAGACGGTCAGGGCTCTGTCGCGCCTCTTGTCGCTCACGCCGCTGACCCAGACGAGATAGGACGCCGCGCCCATCAAAAGATACAGGATCGTCCACGCCGCGGGAAAAGCCCAGGCGGGCGGCGTGAGCGGCGGCTTCGGCAGCGTCTGGAAGTATTTCATCCCGTCGCGTGTCAGAAAGGCAGAGAAACCGCCCACGGCCAGCGGGATCGCCAGTGCGAGCGCAAGCGGCCCGTATTGGATCTTGTGCTTCATTTTCATCACCCCCGCACAGTTTATGTGAGGGAGCGGAGAAATATACAAGTGTGGAGTGTGGAGTGTGAAGAGTGGAGTTGAGGCGTCCGCTGCGCGGACAATTATAATCCGCGCCGAAGGCGCTCCATAACTCCAAACTCCAAACTCCACTCTCCAAACTCCACACGGATTCAGAACTGGAAGTAGATAAACGGGCTCTGGCCGGTATAGCCGAGAGAGAGGGTCAGGCCGACAAAGGTGAAAAAGATCAACAGACCCGTGAAGCTGTTCAGGTTCACCGTGGGATAATAGCCCGTAGGCGGGACGCCGAGGCGCTTGCTGCGGATGCAGGCGGCGATATGCGCGCCCCAGACCGTGATCAGGCCGAACACGCCCCAGAAGCTCACAAAGCGGACGCCCTCGTGCAGGGTGAAGATATAGACGATGATGCGCCAGGCTTCGCCTATGCTCGAGGCGCGGAAGATGACCGCGGAAAAGCAGATGAAAGTGTAGGTGAAAAGGACGCTGATGACTGTGACGAGCGGGCTTTTCGGCAGCATTTTCCGCAGCGGCGCGGCGAAGCGGTAGACGCATTGGGCGACGCCCAGCAGCGCGCCCCAGAGGACGAAGGTCCAGGCGGCGCCGTGCCAGAGGCCGCAGACGGTCATGATGATAAAGAGGTTCAGGTAGGTGCGCCCCTCGCCCCGTCTGCTGCCGCCGAGGGGGAAGTAGAGGTACTCCGTCAGCCAGGTGGAGAGACTCATGTGCCAGCGCCGCCAGAACTCGCCGACGTTGCGGGAGATGAAGGGAATGTCGAAGTTGCGCGGCAGCTCATATCCAAGGCACCTGGCGCAGCCTACCGCCATGTCCGAGTAGCCGGAGAAGTCGCAGTAGAGCTGGACAAAGTAGGCATAGGTCGCGAGCAGCAGCGTCCCAGCGCTGTAGGCCGCGGGCGCGCTGTGCACGGCGTCGATGAAGGAGGCGATGTTGTCCGCAATGACGATCTTTTTGAAAAGCCCGAACACAAAGTACTGTACGCCGAGCTCGAGATTCGGCAGGGAGATGTTGCGGTCTTCCTCAAGCTGGGGCAGAAAGTCCCCCGCCTTGACGATGGGCCCGGCGACGAGCTGGGGAAAGAACGCGACATAGAGCGCGGTTTTGACGAAATCGGTCTCGGCCCTGAGCTTTCCCCGCGACACGTCGATGGTGTAGCTCAGAGACTGGAAGGTGTAGAAGCTGATGCCGACCGGCAGGATGATCCTGAGCGTCCCCGTCCGCGCGATCCCGAAGACGGCGCAGAAGGAGTCGACAAAGAAGTTGTAGTACTTGAACACGCCCAGTACCAGCAGAGGCACGATCACACCGGCGGCGAGAGCGGCTTTGCGCCAGGGCCTGTCCATTTGCAAAGCACAAATGTGGGCGACCAGCGTCAGCCCCAGCATCAGAAAGCAGCACAGCCAGTTCCACCAGCCGTAGAAGACATAGCTTGCAAGCAGCAGAATGATGTGCCGCAGGCGCAGGCGCTTTTCCTGCGGCATGGCCGCAAAGACCGGCAGATTGGTCAGAGCCATCGCCGCGGACACCAGGGCAAAAAAGATCAGGAAGGTAAAACTGTTAAACAGCATCTCTCAGCCCTCCCCGTTCTCGATACAGCCGTAAACGGCCTCGGCAAAGAGCTCATGGCCCCGGCTGTTGATGTGCCCGTGCCCGGGGGCGGTGTTGGCGAAACCGAAGAGCAGTTCGTGATCGTCCTCCAGCGCGGAGACAAATCGCTCCGTCAGATCGAGGAAGATGAGACCGTTTTCCTCGGAAAGCCGCTGAAAGCTCTCGCGCTCACCGGGCTTGACCTCCAAAACCGCGCGGCCCTCCGCGTCCGGCACGACCGTCGGGACATGGACGAGGATCGTCTTCACGCCGTGGGCCCTGCTCACCTCGCCGAGCTTTTCCAGCAGGCGGGCGAGAGAGGCGTCAAAATCGGCGCCGCTGACCTCGGTCTCCATCACGGCCGCAGCCTTGACCACGTCGTTGCCGCGGTTAAAGTACTTGTTGTACATGTGGCGCAGGAAGGGCAGCTTTTGAAGCAGCGTCACAAACCCGCCCGCGTGGGAGGGAATGTCTGGCAGCGTGCCGTCAGTCGCCGCGTCCATCGCCGCCGGGTCATAGCTGAGACTGGCAAGCTCAATCACCGCGACCTGCGGCTGGTAGACCTCCAGCGCCTTCTCCAGGTGCTTGGCGCAGTAGGGGAAGGTGTGCCCCGCCATGGCGATGCTGTAGACGGCCTTCTCTCCGTCAAAGAGGCGGCCCAGCACGGCGGCGGCGTTTTTCTCCGGCGGCACGCTGTAGCCCTCCAGATGGGACGAGCCAAGCAGCAGCACGTCGACCTGATCACCCGGCGCGTAATCCAGGAGCTCCGGGAACCCGTCGCTGTTCGTGCGGCCCATGGCGAAGCCCTCAACGCCGCGGGAATAGAACGTATTCGGCTCATATTTAAATTCGGTGGCCCCGTCCTGGTTCGTCGAGTGGACGGGGACCTTGTACCAGAGCGCGCAGAACAGACACAGCAGCGCGAAGGCCGCCGCGCCCGCGAGCAGCGCTTTGAGTAACCAGTTGATCGCTTTTGTTTTCATAGTACCTCATACCTGGGGTTCGTCAGACTTGGGGGCTTCCCAGCCCTCCCTGACCCCGATCTTTTTCGCCGGGACGCCCGCAAGGATGATGCCGGGCTCCAAAAAGCTCTTCGTCACCACCGAGCCCGCGCCGACGATAATGCCGTCGGCGAGCGTGATCCCGCCCACCAGCGTGCAGCCGATCCCGAGCACCACGTTGTCGCCCACTGTGGGGGCGAGACCCTGCACGTCGTCTCCGGCCAGCTTGACAAAGGGCATCAGGCGGCAGTTTTCCCCGACAGAGACGTGCGGGTTGGAGGCGATCGGGTGCAGGTGCATGAGCATCAAGCCCTTGCCGTAGCAGTTAATGGGCAGGTGCATCCCGGTCTTGAGCTGCAGGCGCATGAGCCAGGCGTTGTACCACGCCGCGCGCAGGCGATGGCCGTTGTTGAAGTGGTACTCCGTCGTGCGCAGCAGCTTCGTGTGCCGCCGGAGGATGGCCCCCTCGCTCCACTGAAAGAGGTAGGGCAGGATGTGCCGCGCCGTCAGCGGGTAGCGCCGGTATTCCAGCGCCAGCCACTCCCGGAGGTCTTCTTTGGTATGGATGCGTTTGTCTTCACTGAGCATGGCGTAGTCCTTTCAATTGGCGTGCTTATGCTTGACGGCGGAGAGCAGGTAAACCAGACTCTCGTTTTTCAAAGCAAGATTTATCAGCAGATACAGCGCCCCGCCGGCGATGATTTGGAGCGCAAGCCCCGCGATCCCGCCCAGCGGCAGACGCCCGAGCGCCCACACCGCCGCGGCCATCAGCAGGGACGACACGGCGGATTTCCAGGCGTCCCTCACCTGGGCGAAAAAGCTGTAGTTCAATAGCCCCTTAAGGGGCAGGGACGTGACCCACACATCGAGCCAGGCGGAGAACACAAAGCCCACCGCAATGGCGATCACCGAGTCAAAGGCCAGCACGCTGACCGCCAGCACAAGCAGCATCAGCACGCGGCGCAGAACCTCCTGCTTCGCGTAGAGATCACTGCGGCCGAGAGATTTGAGCGCCACGAGGTTCGAGCTTGTGAGCGGCACCTGGGCCTCCCCGATGGACAGCAGCACCAGAAACGGCACGGCGGGCAGCCACTTTTCCGTCAGCAGCAGGCGCACGATGGGCTCCGCCGCTGCGGCGAGGCCGAACATCACGGGAAATACCACAAAGCAGCCGAGCTGCTTCATACGCCGCAGGATCGCGCGAAACTGCTCCGTGTCGTCCTGAGAGCGGGCGAGCACCGGGAACATGACCGAGCGTATCGCGGTGTCGAGATTGAGGGAAATCGTGCTGGCAAATTTCTGACCCCGGTCGTAGTAGCCGAGATCGGCCGTGGTGAAGCGCCGCCCGATGATGAGCGGGCGCAGGCTGTTGTACAGGTTGGAGACCACCGAGGCCCCCAGCATCTTGAGGCCGAAGCCGCCGAGGCGTTTGGCGCTCTCCTTGGAGAAGCGCCCGTGGGGCAGCCAGCGCAGCACCAGCAGCGCGGCGAGGCAGGACAGCACGATCTGCCCGAAGTGGTAGGCCACAAGCGACCAGAGCCCCGCGCCCCGATAGGCGAGGGCGACGCCGAGCCCGCCCGCAATCACGGTGGCCGCGAGGTTGCAGAGCATCATCTCACGAAAGCGCATCTCACGCTGCAATCGAGCAACCTGGATGGAGTTAAACGAGCTGAACAGCAGGGAGAACGCGTACACGCGCAGCGGCAGCGTGATCTCCGGGCTGCGGTAATAGCCGGCGATGGCCGGGGCCGCCGCCTCCAAAACGGCGATCGCGAACAGCGCGAGACCCAGCGTAATGACAAAGACCGTCGTATAGTCCCGCTCGTCGGCGTTCTTGGTCTGCACGAGGGCGCTGTTGATCCCCTCGTCGATGAGGGTGAAGGAGAGGTTGACAAACACCTCCAGCAGCGCGACCTGCCCGGCAATCTCCGGCGACAGCAGGCGGGCAAGCAGAATGCCCAGCACAAAGCCGATCAGCTTGACCGCAAAGCGCTCTGTGAACTTGTAGATCAAAGATCGAACGATCTTGCCTCTTTCCATAGAAACCCTTTCATTGGTCTGTCATCCTGAGCGTCAGCGAAGCGCCTCAAAATGACATCTTACGCCCTGTACACGCGGGCGCAGAAGAAGATGAGCGCGCCGTAGCGCCGCCTGTTGAGCAGCCCGATCACAACGCGGTTGAGCCCGCGCCGCAGACCGCCGCCCCCGGCGCTGTAGCCCTGCGCGAGAAAGTCCCGGTAAAAGCCGTCGTCCAAAATGCTGTCGAAGGCGGCGCGGGCGTTTTCCCGGTCCTCGCCCCAGCGGCAGATGCGCTTGAGCTCAATCACCAGCCGGTCGAGCATGGCGTCGCGGCAGCGGTCAAAGTCCGATTCTTCCAACAGATCAAGGCTTTTCAGCCAGTCGCGGAAGAAGCGCTCGAGCGTGAAGTCCGCGCGGTAGCCGTCAAAGCGGATGGAGCGCGTAATGCTCGCGCGGTTGAAGCGGTAGAGATAGTATTCCTCCCGCAGCAGGTAAAAGCTCCGCGCGTTTTCCAGAATCTCGGTGCTCTGAATCAGATCCTCGCCCCGGCTGATGTGAAACCAGGGGCTGAAATCCCGCCCGTCAAAGCAGGCCGCGCGCACGCATTTGCGGCAGAGGGAGTTATAGCTGTCGTCAACGATCATCTGGCGCAGGATCTCACGCTTGTCGGTGATGAGCCGATTGCAGAGCGGGGCGGGGTTCAGGATATGCCACTCGGTCTTCGGCGTCTCCATGCGGATACCGTAGAGTACGCAGTCCGCGCCGCTGTCCCGGATGGCTCTGTCCAGCGCCTCAAAGACGCCGGGCAGCAGCTTGTCGTCGGAGTCGACGAAGAGATACCAGTCGCCCTCTGCCCGCTCAATACCATAGCGCCGCGCGGACATGAGGCCGCTGTTCGGCTTGTGAAAGACGCGCACGCGGCTGTCCTTCGCGGCATATTCGTCGCAGATCGCGCCGCTTTCGTCCGTGGAGCCGTCGTCCACCAGCACCACGTCGAGCCTCTCCCAGCCCTGATTCAGAATGGAATTAAGACAGTCGCGCAGCCAGGGCGCAACATTGTAGACCGGGACGAGGACGCTGAAAAACACGCTCTCAGCCATTCAAGATATCCTCCACATAGCGGCGCCAGTCCTCAAAGACCGCGTCGGGGCGGAAGCGCTCGGCGGCCTCTCTCGCGGCCCTGCCCATAGACTCGGCCTCCGCCGGGTTTTGCAGCACGCGCCGCATGGCAAAGGCCAGGGCCTCCATATTCCCGACGGGCGTGAGCAGACCGCTGACGCCGTTTTTGATCACCATGGCGGGGCCGCCGCCGAGACAGTCGGTGGCAATGCAGGGCAGGCCCATGGCCATTGCCTCCAAAAGCGCGTTCGGCACACCCTCAAAGTCCGAGGACAGGATAAAGCACCTGGCGTCCTTGATGGCGGAGGCCACATCGGAGCTCAGCCCCATAAGCCGCACACGGCCCGTGAGGCCCAGCGACGTGATCAGCGCTTCCAGTTCTTCGCGCAGCTCGCCCGCGCCGTAGATCAGGAGATTGTCCTCTGTCTTATCCGCGATCTTTCCAAAGGCGTGGATCATCAGCGCCTGGTTTTTCTGCGCGGTCAGGCGGCCGACGGAGACGAGATCATGGCGCGCGCCCGTGTGCTGCACGTCGAAAAAGCTGTCGCTCACCTGATTCATGATGATACGGGACTTCTTCTGCAGCTTTTCGGGGAACCAGCGCTTCTCCTCCTCGGTCTGAAAGACGCAGCCCTCCGCCTGGGGCATCAGCACCTTGCCGACAAAGGCCCCCAGCTTGCCGGGGTACTCCTTCTCGGCGGCGTTGCACACGGACACCAGGCGCTTGACCGGCAGCCCCCTGGTCGCGATCATGGCGCGGAAGTTCGGCTCCTGCATACAGGAGATAAGAATGTCGGGCTTTTCGGCTTTCAGAATTTTGCGCAGCGCCGCAATCCGGCTGACGTTGCGCTTGAGTCGGGACTGGATCACCCGCTCCGGCTCCATGTTGTAGCGCTTGACCGTCGGCGGCAGGGGGTACTCCTCCCGCCCCGGATCGGCGAAGGAGGTGACGAGGATCGAGCGATAGCCGCAGTCGGCAAAGCGCTCGGCGAGCTGGGCGAACACGCGCTCGGCCCCGCCCTTGTGCAGGGAGTTGCAGTAGAGCATGACGGTTCTTTGCCTGTCGGCCATGGTTCTTCCTCCTTTAAGCTCTCCTCGCCTCTTGATCGAGGCGGAGATAGAGCTCGCTCAGTCTCTGCGCGGACGCGCGGATGTCAAAGCCCGCGCGGATGATGTTCTTTGTCACGTCTTGACGGGGCCGCCTCTTGAGCAGGGCGTCCGCCCACTCGGCGGGATCGCCCAGGGGCAGGTACTGCACCAGCGGCGACACGTCCACGTCTTTCGTAATGGTGTCGGACAGCACGCAGGGAAGCCCCGCCGCCTGCGCCTCCACCACGGTCATGGGCAGCCCCTCCCACAGGGAGGGAAAGGCGAAGACGTCCATCGCGGCGAGCATTTCGGGCACATCGTCGCGGTTGCCGGTCATCACCACATGGTCGGCAATTCCGAGGGCGACGGCCTTCTCCGCCATCTCCTGCTGCAAAGGGCCGACGCCCACCAGCATCAGGATGGCCTGCGGCTCGCGCTTATGGACCTCGGCAAAGGCGTCGAGCAAAAACGTGTGGTTCTTGACCTCGCGAAAGCGCCCCACATGGCCGATCACATAGCGGTCGTCGAGGCCGAACTCCCGCCGGTACTGTGTCCGTGTCTCGGGACTGACCTTGAAACGCCGCGTGTCAATGCCGTTCGGCAGCAGGATAAAGCGCTCGCTCCGGCAGGCGCGTTCACCGAAGAGCCATTCCCCGGCCTCCAGCGAGCAGGCCATCAGCACGTCCGCCTGGTGGCGCAGGGGCAGCTGCATCACGGCCTTGACCGCGCCCTTGATCCCGCTGCCGGAATTGGTGGAGTGGCTGTGGATGATGGTTTTGACCCCGTGCTGCTTTGCCACCGGCAGATACAGCGAGGCGTAGCTGCGCGAATGGGAGTGCAGGACGCGGTACTCGGGGTGCGTGTAGAAAAAGTTGTTCCAGTCCCGCTTGACTTCCCCTGCGTTGTAGCCGCGAAAGGCGGGCAGGGTGAAAACCCTTCCGCCGAGAGAGCGGATCTCCGGGGCAAAATAAGTCTCTTTCGGTTGGTCAATGATAAAGTCGAACTGAATCTTTTCACGGTCGATGTTGCGGTAGATGTTCATCATCATGGTCTGCGAGCCGCCCACGTCCAGACTCGCGATCATGTGCAGCACACGGATCATGCGCGTACCTCCCAGGGGCGGATCACGGTCTCCCGCTTCTGCGTGACGATGGAATTGGCCGGAATGTCGCCCTTGACGATACAGCCCGCGCCGATCATGCAGTTGTCGCCGATGGTGGTGCCCCGGAGGATGACCGCGCCGGTGGCGATCCAGCAGTTTTTGCCGATGATGACCGGGGACGTCTTGAAGCGCAGCTCGTCAAGGCCGGAGCGAAAGTCGTGGTCCTGATCGTAGATGCAGGCGTTCGGGCCCATGGAGGTCCCTTCGCCGATCTCCACGCGGTCGCGGCAGTTGATGAGGCAGTTGTACGTGAAGACCACATTGTCGGCGAGGACCAGCGTCGCGCCCTTGCGCACCTTGATGCGGCAGTCGGAGTGGACGCGGGTGCGGTTGCCGATGGTGACATGGCTGCCGCGCTCAAACTCCGTTACGACGTTCGGCGAGAAGCGCACGATGGGCGCAAAATGAAAGCCGGAGCCCAGGAAGAGCTTCATAATGCTGAACTTGATGAAGGTAAACACAATGCTCACGGCATTGTTGAACATTCTGCGAAAAGACATCTTATACTCTCTCCACTTCGTTGAGATAGGCGCGGATGACGAGCTCCCGGTCGAACTCTCTTGCCACCTTGTCGTGGCCGGCGAGGCCCATCTTCTCCCGCTCCTCCTTGGAGAGGGCGAGGAATTTTTCCACCTTGTCGATCAGATCAGCGCTGCTGCGGGGCTCGAAAATGTAGCCCGTCACGCCGTCCTCCACCGCGTCGCGTGAGCCGGGCACGTTCGACACGATGCAGGCCCTGCCGACGGCGGCGGATTCCAGCACCGCGTTCGGCACGCCCTCACCCCCGTGGGAGGGCAGGATCGTGCAGTGGCAGCGGCGTATCCACGCGTCAATGTCCTTCTGAAAGCCGAGATGCTCGATATAGCCCCCGGCCTCGTAATCCTTGAGCTTTTGCTTGTACTGCTCCTGCTCCACAAAGCCCGCGAGATAAAAGCGGGTATTCGGGTGCCTGCGGCGTATCGCCACCGCGCAGTCGAGCAATTGGTCGATGCCCTTGACGGCCATGATGCGCCCGACATAGAGAAAGCGGATCTCCCCGTCGTCTGGCATGGAGGTCAGGGCGTGCTGGTGCAGATTCACACCGGAGCCGGGGATCAGCGCCCAGTTGTCCTTCACAATCTTATGCCGAATAAAATAGTCCCGGTCGTCGGCGTTCTGGAAAAACACCTTGTAGCACTTGCTGATCGAAGCCCGGTACAGGGCGCGCACGGTCGCGGCGAGGGCGTTGTCGTAGGCAAGGGCGTTGCCGCGACCGGTGATGTTGCACACCTGTCTGAATCCCAGCGCTGTGGACGCCATGGAGCCGTAGATGTCGGGCTTGGAGGTGTAGCTGAAAATGATGTCGGGCTTGACCGCTTTCATGATGCGCCGGTAGTTTGCCAGCAGCTTCATATCCTCCACGGGGTTGAGACCGCGGCGGGACATGGGCGTGTCGAGGATCTCACAGCCCCGTGCGCGGAAATACTCGTTCTGCTCGTCCGCGGGCATGGACAGCACGACCCGGTGACCCTGCGAAAGCAGGCGGTCGATCAGCTCCCGACGGAAGTTGTACAGCGTGATGAAGTGGTTGGAGAGGAAGAGAACGGTCTTAGGCTTTCCCATGCAGATACTCCTCCACCTCACGCTTGAGGCCGACGTCGAAGGGCTCGGGCTCAAAGCCGAAGTCCCGCGTGGCTTCCTCATGGCTGAAGCTGCGGTCCTCCCCGAGGCGCAGCACCTTTTCAATATAGTCGACCCGTCCGCGGCTGAGGGCCTTCACACCCTTCGCGCCCGCGACGCCGAGGAACATCGGCACGCTCACAAAACGGGTCTTTTTGCCGAGGAAAATGCCGATCAGGCTGCACATCTCCCTCACGCTCAGACGGCGCGAGCCGGAGCAGATGTAGTCGAGCTCCGGCAGCTTGTCCCGCATGAGACACTGATAGTAGGCCCTGCCAAGATCGCGGGCGTTGACCGGCTGAATAAAGGCGCGGCCCCCGTCGATCTGCGGCATGACGGGGAAGCGGTCCACCATCTGGATGAACTTATGAAACTGCTTGTCGCGCATATCGCCGAAGATGATGGTCGGGCGGAGGATGGTGATGTTCATGCCGCGCTCAAGAAAAGGCCGCAGCCCCGCCTCAATCTCCTTGTATTCCCCGCAGGCCATGCGGTGCCGGGAGTAGATGCCCGTCGTATGTACCAGCACGATGTGCCCCGTGACGCCCGCCTTCTCGGCGGATTTCAGGAGGGGCAGCGTCGCGCGTATGCCCGCAATGTGCAGGATCTTGTCAGCGCCGTCGACGAGACGGTCGAGATCGGCGTCGTTTTGCAGACTGCCGAAGACCTTCTCAACCTGTAAACCGGACTTGTCCAGCGCGCTCAGATCGGAGCTCTCGCGCACCAGCACGCGCAGCACCCCGTCAAACCGATGGTCGATCAGCTCCCGCAGGAAATAAGACCCGGTATGCCCGGTGATACCGGTAACGGCAAGGATCATGGCTCAATCTCCCCTTGTAAACAACAATTATATTTTAGAATACCACATTTTTCTCTATGTGACAACAACAAACAAAGGGTTTATACAAACTTGTGGTATACGACCAGCGCGCCGAGGATGGCCAGGTGCACGGGATAGATGGCGTAGAAGCCCAGCTTGAGCGGTTTGCCCAGCTTGCCGTTATACAGGAACACGGGGATCAGGCAGCAGATGCCGCCGATGAAGCGGCTCATACCGTTGCCGTAGATCAAAAACTTCACCACGCACCAGAGTGCCAAGATCCCGGCCTGAGAGAACACACTGTCCCGCGCGATCCAGATCGCCACGATCAGCGCGACCCCGAGCAGGCCGTAGTCCGCGTTGTCCATGATGAGAAACCCGGCTCCGAACAGGGCGATCGCCTGCATCAGGAGCTTCACATAGTCCCGCTCCTCCCGGTTCACCGCGTCCAGCAGGGCGATGGCGGCGAGCCCCAGGGCGAGGGTATAGAAGACGTCCAGCTCCTTCCCAAGGATCACGACGCCCCGGTATTCGACCCGCAGCACCGCCATCGTGAGGGCGAGTACAGGCCAGACAGCGCTCCAATCGGCGCGCACAGTGGTGGACCAGGCCACGCCCGCGACAATGACAAAGATCAGACACACAAACCAGCGCGTCCCGAGCTCGATCATCAGTCCTTCGTCCGGAAGGGTATAGTACATGTTATGAAACAGCGCGTAGGGGACCTGGGAGATCGCCGCAAAGGCGATGAGGCGCGTAAGATAGCGCTTGACGTCGTGGGTTTTCTGATAGCCGTTGACGATCAGAAAGGCGTAGACCGGAAAGGCAAAGCGTCCGATGCTGCGCATCACGGAGTAAACATCGGCCGATATCAAAAGCCGGTAGCGAAGATAGCATCCCAGGTGATCGATCAGCATCGACACGATGGCAAGCAGCTTGATGACAAATACGCTCATGTTCTTTTTCCTCTCAGAGCTTATTCAAAATCTTCTTGTAGGGGGCGAGCATGCCCTCGTTCATCCTGTCCCCGATCACGCGCCGCAGCTTGCGATTGCGCATCAGCGAGCCGAGCAGGCACAGCCCCAGCATACGCGGCCATCGCCTCTGCGGGAAGTCGTAGAGACCGTGCGCCTTGTAATATCGGTGATCCTCCATCATCAGCCCGCGCGTGAGCCACACGAGATCGCGGAAAATCTTCATGCCGCCCACGCCGTAAAAGCTGCGCGGCGGGTTATAGTCATGCTCAAGCGCCCAGGCGAGGCGGTCGGACATGGCCCGCAGCTCGTCTTCGTTCGCGGCAAAGCCCGCCATAAAGCTGTGGCCCACCGAGGCGCGGGCCTCGAGGACGCAGCGCAGATTGTCCTCACGGGAAAGATCGCCGTTTATCAGATAGGCGAAAGGCTTGCCCTCCGCCACCGTGCGGTGGCCGTTGCAGAACTGCCGGTCGTCGTACATCTTGAAGCGCGAGCCCATGCTGTGGTCGCGCAGGGTAAAGGCATAGACGATCGCGTCCGCACCCTGGATCTTGTCACGCAGCAGGCCGTCAAAGCCGTCGCGGTAGACGCAGCGCCCGCTCGTCGTGCAGCTCAGACAGCCGAGACAGCCGCCCCGGAAGGGGAAGTCCGCCAGGTTCACAAAGCGTGTGGGGTAAGGGCAGGCCGCGTCAAAGTCCCGGATCAGCGCGCGCAGCCCCTCGTCCCCCTCGCGGAGATCGCCCACAATCACGATGTCAAAGCCGCCGCGCTTTTCGCAGGGCTCTATTGTGCCGCCGTAGGGCGTAAAATCCGACGGCGGGAGGCTCGGCGCGCTCTCGCTGATCCCGGCCTCGGCGCAATGTACCGCGTACTCAAAAAAGCGCTCAAGCTCGCCGCGGCCCTGCTCGGTCAAAAGGTCCTCCATATCGGCGGAGAGACCGTGGACCACGCGCGCCCCGAGATCAAAGAAATTCTCCTCCATGAAGCGGTGAGCCGTCACGTCAAAGAAGTGCTTGGAGGTGGTCAGCTGCGTGACGAATTTGCCCTTGAGCGAAAGCCCGCTCTCCTTCGTAAGCTCCACAAAGCGGTGCAGCTGGGAAGGGACGAGGAAGGCGTAGACCGGGTAGGCGAAGATCACCAGCTCCGCCCGAGAGAAGGCCGCCCCGGCCGGGGCCATGTCCTTCTCAAAGGCGTCCAGTCCCGCGCCGACGTTGAGATATTCAAATGTATGCCCGGGAAAGCGCTTTTCCAGATACAGACAGCTCTGCAGCGTCACACTGAAGCGCCCCCGCGGGGAGCCGTTGACGAACAAAATGTTCATGGGCGTGAAACCTCATTTACATAATTCCATGTTATTTTACATGATAAGACGACAAAAATCTACAGGGAGTTTCCAAAATAAAAAGCGCGGATCGCAAAACGCGATCCGCAAGATTGGGTTTGGGATAAAGATATGAGCCGCGGCCTTTCTTCGGAAAGGCCAATTGGATAAGCTGTGACTGTAATATAGCACGCCCGCGCCGTCTTGTAAAGAGCGAGAAAAGCCGCAAAAACACTTCTTTTGTCGAATGATAATCACTTTTTTCATGCCTGCATAAAACGCCGCCCACGGGGAACAATAGGCAGGAATCCAGGGGACGCGATCAAATCGCCGTTCCCCGAGAAGAGAGGAGCGTAACGCATATGCTTATGGACCGGATCGCGCTGGCGCTGTGCATTGTCGGCGGCGTCAACTGGGGCAGCATCGGCCTGTTTCGTTTTGACCTTGTGGCCTGGCTCTTTGGCGGACAGACGGCCACCGTCAGCCGCGTCATCTACACCCTGGTCGGCCTGTCGGCCCTGTGGTGCGTGAGCCTGCTGTTTCGCAGCGACGCCATCGTGGACGACGAAATCTGAAACAGCGTGGAGTGTGAAGTTCGGAGTGTGAAGCTGCTTCACACTCCGCAGGACGGGCGGTACATATTGAGCTTCTGTTTTTCAATCGTCGCGAAGCGACACCGCAACTCCACTCCTCACTCTTCACACTCCACTCTGGCTATACATATCTGTACGCAAGCCACGCAAGCGCCCCAAGCTGCACCGCCGTCAGCGCCCAGAACCCGACCACGAAATACCAGTGCTTTGTCTTATGCCGAAAGAAATACATGCCTAAAAGGCCGCCCGGCGCGCCGAAGAGCAGGGCCATCAGGAAGAGCCTCCGCTCCGGCACCCGCCTGGCCCCGATTTGCGCGAGCTTCTTGTCCGTGCCCATGGTGACGATCAGCGCAAGACTCATGGCAAGGCAGACAAGCCCCGCCGCGTATATCAGCTTTTGCATAGTCAAACCTCCGCGAGCTCTCCGAAGTACCAGCCGGAGACGCCCTCATGCTTTACAAAATACCCGCGCGAGCATACCTCCACCACGCCCACAAGATCACCCGCTTTCAACGGCAGGACGTAGTCTGTGCAGTCGTTGCAGTCGGTGAACTCGCCGTCCGAGAAGAGGTATTTGGTCAGGATGTCCAGCTCATAGCCGGTGCGCACATGGCGGCAGCGGGAGAATTCCGCCCCGCGCTCAAGCACCTGCACCCGGCTGTCGCCCCAGCGGATGTAGGTCGAGCGTTTTGAGCCCGCCTGATCCGACAGCACCCGCCGGACGGGGAAGGGATCGTAGGAGGCGAAGCTGAACTCATCCTTTGTGATGTCGGGGATGATCAGGCAGTTGAGCTGCCCGTCGTCCTTGAGGACGCAGGCCCCGTCGATGTTTATGATGTGCCGCTCCCGGTCGATGATAGGATTGGCGCAGACAATGTCGTCGCAGTAGAGCATCACGGGATAGTGGCCGACCACCACCCACTTGTCGAAGCGGTAGCCCCGCCTGTACCAGGCGTCGCAGCGCACCAGCTCTCCGACCGTGTGCTCCTCCAGCGCCTTGCCGGGACAGACGGCGGCGTGGGCGAAGATATAGCGCCCCGCCTCGATGGCCTGGGGCAGCGCGTCGAGAAAGGCAAATTCTTCCGGAAAGCGCGCGGCGAGACGGCACTTGAAGCCCTCAAAGTCCGGGATGTCCGCCGGGTCCTCCCCGAGCTCCAGCGCCATGTCCCAAAGAAGCCCGCTCCTGCGGTACTGCATATAGTGCGGCAGATCCTTTCCCCAGCGCCCGTTATCCCGGAAGATCGCGCCCCAGTCGTCACAGTTGCCCATGATGGGCAGCACATTGCCCTTCCTGCACAGGGCCATGACCTCGCGCAGGGTTTTGAGGCTCTCCTTTCCCTTTTCGAGAAAGTCGCCGTCGAGGATCAGCAGATCGTCGTCAGAGAAGCCGACCTTGTCCAGCAGTCCGTGAAAGTAGGGGAGATTCGCGTGGATGTCGGAGATGACCAGCACACGGCGGCCGGGCTCAATTTCGGGACGGAGGACACGCGCGGGCTCGTCATACATACTCATCGCCGCGCCTCTCCAAACTCTTTTCCATCAGCAGCAGCTCGGCCTTCGCCCCCGGCGCGCGGGACAGCTCCTCAAAGCCGTTGGCCCTGTAAAAGGCAATGGCGCGGGGGTTGTCCGACGCGACGTTCAGACGGATGGAGCGGCGGCCCAGCCTGCGGTATTTTGCCACCGCCCGGCCCAGGAGCTGCACGCCGAGCCCCCGGCCCCGGTACTCGGGGCGGAGGTACAGGAGACTGATCCAGCCGTAACCGATATGCGCGCCGCGCTCCGTGTCGAGATCGAGCAGCCCCGTGAAGTCCTCCCCGTTATAGAGCAGATAGATGGACTCCCGGTCGCGCTTATAGTGCTCGCAGGCGGAGCGGTAATAGGTTCCGGCGGAAAAGCCGTCGAGATCCCCATGGGCGGCGTACCAGGCGTCGGAATAGCAGTCCTCATAGAGCGTGCGATGTTTGGACGGGTCGACGCAGACATGGCGCAGCGCCTCCTGATCCGAGGGCTTTCGCCGCAGTTCCTCCGGCAGGTGGTCGGCGTCGTTTATCGCGTCCACGGTGAAGCGGCCATGATCAAAGCGCAGATGCGCGATCCCCGTGTTATGGAAGATGGGCACGCTCTGATCGTTCAGGGACAGGCCCAGCAGCTTTGTCAGCAGGCAGCGGATCGCGACGCCGTGGGTCGTGACGGCGACGGTGCGGCCGGGATTTTCCTCCGCAATCTCATACAGAGCCTCCGTGACCCGCTCCTGCACGTCGTGGAAGGTCTCGGCCCCGGGGAGATAAAAATGCTCGGGATCAAGCAGAAAGGTCTCGAGCGCCCCGGGCTGCTCCCAGCGTATGTTGGCGAAGGGCTCAGCCTCCCAGGGTCCGACGTTGATCTCCCGCAGCCGCGTGTCGAGCTGAATCGGGAGCGGGTGGTATTTCGTGATGGCCGAGGCGGTAAAGCGCGCGCGGTAGAGGTCGCTGGAATACACGGCGTCCACCGGGACGTCCTTGAAGCGCAGGGCCAGCGCGTCCCGCTGCCGGCGTCCGACGCCGGTCACATCTCCGTCCCAGTGCCCCTGCATGTGGCGGTAAAGATTGCCCTCCGCCTGAACATGCCGAATTACATAAATTTCTGTCATAAGTCTGCCTCCTGACGCTTGACCGCCGCCGCGGTATACGGTATAATAGTCGACATAATACGGGAAATCCCGCGTCGGTGTCGGCAGTATTATAGCGTGTTTTGCCGTGCCGCACAAGTGCCGCGGGAAAAATGAGAGGTTCGACATGGTCAGAGCGGCGGCTTTGGTGTCCGGAGACGGGGCGAGGCTCCAGGCGATCCTGGACTCCATGTATTTTAAAGAAATACCGGATTTTGAGCTGGTGGCGGTCATCTCCACCGCCAAAGAGGTCAACGCCATGAAACGCGCCCTCAACGCGGGCGTGCCCGCCTATGTGGTCGATCCCGAGCTGTTCCCGAATACCACCAGCCACAGCATGGCGGTGGCCAACAAGCTGCGGGATATGGATATTGAACTCGTGATCCTGGCGGGCTACGACCTGCCCCTGGGCGTCATCCCCTATCAGTTTAAAAACCGCATCATCGGCACATATCCGGCCCTGTATCCGGCTTTTGAGGACTGCGAGGGGGACATCCAGCGCGCGGTTTTGGAACGGGGGCTCAAGATCACCGGGGCCACGGCCTACTTCGCGGACGCGGACGGGCGCGTCGGCAACATCATTTTACAGCGCGCCGTGGAGGTCAAGCCGAACGACACGGTGGAGAGCCTGACCCGCCGTGTTCTCGAGGAGGGCGAGTGGCGCATCCTCAGCCAGGCGGTGATCCTCTACTGCAAAAAGAAGCTCGTCATCCGGGGCAACAAGGTTTTAATAGAGAAATAAGCAGGAAAAATAAAGCTGAAAAGGGACGCCGCGGCGCCCCTTTTTCATTGGCAAAATATGAATATACTGTGAACAAACAACCAAAAAACTGTGAATTTCAGGGCGAAAATTTGACAAACGCCGCGTTCTGTGGTAGAACATGCCAAACTCACCAGAGTCGGTTCACGGCTGAAAACTCTTTCAGTTTTACTGATTTTGACCTGGAACCGCAGAGAGAAAGAAGGGATACCGGTGAGCAACAACAAAACCATGATGCAGTATTTCGAGTGGTACCTGCCCAATGACGGGCTGTGGTGGAAACGCTGCGCGGCGAAGGCGGAGAACCTCGCCGGTCTTGGTATCACGGAGGTTTGGCTGCCGCCCGCCTATAAGGGCACCTCGCAGGAGGACGTGGGCTACGGCGTTTACGATATGTACGATTTGGGCGAGTTCGACCAGAAGGGGACCGTCCGCACCAAATATGGCACCAAGGAGGAATACCTGGAGGCGATCCGGGCCTTCCACGAAATGGGCATCCGCGTCTTCGCGGACATCGTGCTCAACCACCGCATGGGCGGGGACGAGCTCGAGGAGATCACCGCCGTCACCGACAACCCGGAAAACCGCTGGGAGCAGATCGGCGACAAGCAGAGCATACGCGCCTGGTCGAAGTTCACCTTCCCGGGCCGAAAGGGCAAATACAGCCGCTTCACCTGGGATCACCGCCACTTCACCGGCACCGACTGGGACGAGGACAGCCGGGAGCAGGGGAACATCTACCGCTTCACCGGCAAGCACTGGGCCCCGGAGACCGACCCCGAGAAGGGTACCTTTGACTATCTCATGGGCATGAACGTGGACATGTCCAACCCCACGGTCGTGCGCGAGACGAAGAAGTGGCTGCGCTGGTATCTGGACACGACGGGGGTCGACGGCCTGCGGCTGGACGCCGTCAAGCACATCAGCTTCCCGTTTTACAGAGAGCTTCTGACCGAGATCCGCGAGAAGGAGCAGAAGGAGCTGCCCGCCGTCGGCGAGTACTGGAGCGGCGACCTCGGCCGTCTGCTGCACTACCTGGACGCGGTGGAAAACCGCATGTCCCTGTTCGACGTGGCACTGCACTACAACTTCTTTAACGCCTCACAGGCGGGCGGGAGCTATGACCTGCGCACCATCCTGGACAACACCCTTGTCCGGGAGAGACCCGAGAACGCCGTCACCTTTGTCGACAACCACGACACCCAGCACGGCCAGAGTCTCCAGTCCTTCGTGGACGACTGGTTCAAACCCCTGGCCTATGCCCTGATCCTGCTGCGGCAGGAGGGCGTGCCCTGCGTGTTCTATTCCGACTACTACGGCAACCCCGTCCGCAACCGGCCCCTGGTGCCGAACCTCGGCAAGCTCATCAAGCTGCGCCGCGCCTACGCCTACGGCGAGCAGGCCGACTGCTTCGAGAGCGAGCACCTGATCGGCTGGGTCCGCCGCGGGGATGAGGAGCACGAGCACTCCGGCCTTGCGGTCGTGATGTCCAACGCCGAGGGCGGGACCCTCCACATGCAGATGGGCGCGCAGTTTGCCGGCGAGAGCTTCTATGATGTGCTCGGCGGCTGCCCGGAGCCCGTCATCATCGACGCCGAGGGCTTCGGCGACTTTAGCTGCGGGGGCGGCAGCGTCTCCGTCTGGGTCCGGAAGGAAGCCTTCGAGGATCTGGTCGTCAACGAATAACGGCATCGAAAACAAAAAAATCTCGGAGCCAAAAGGCTCCGAGAAATTTTTTTGAATCACGGAATTACTTCTTCGCCAGGTACTTGCGCACGTCGAGCGCGACGGCCACGACGATGACGACGCCCTGTACGATGTAGTTGTAGTACGGGTTGACGCCCAGGAACTGAAGCACGATCTTCAGCAGCTCGAACACCAGCACGCCGACGAGAACGCCGCTGACGGTGCCGATACCGCCGGTGGTGGAGACGCCGCCGATGGTGCAGGCCGCGATGGCTTCGAGCTCATAGCCCATGCCCATGGAGGTGGAGGCGCCGCCGGTCTTGCCGGCCAGCAGCCAGCCCGCGATGGCGTACATGATGCCCGCGGTGGTGTAGATCAGCATGAGGGTCTTGGTGGTGTTGACGCCGGAGACCTCAGCTGCGACCTCGTTGCCGCCGATGGCGTACATGTATTTGCCGTGGCGCATCTTGTTGTACAAAAACCAGAAGAAGAGACCGAAGAGCGCCGCTACAAACAGCAGATATGGCAGATGGAAGCCGTTGGAGTTGCCGATACGGCCGTTGATGAGGTCGATGAAGCCCTTCTGGAAGCCGCCGATGGGCTGCGCGTCGGTCACGACGAGGCAGAGACCGTAGACGATGGTCTGGGTGCCCAGGGTGGTGATGAAGGGCGGCACCTTGAGCAGGGTGATGATCGTGCCGTTGAGCAGGCCGAGCAGCGCGCCGATGGCCACGACGATCAGCAGCACAACGAACATGTTCAGCTCGGGAACGGCCTTCCAGAGCTTGCCGGAATAGTCGGCCTTCTGGATCAGAATGCCGGTGAGGCAGGCGGCCAGACCGGCCTGGCGGCCGGCGGACAGGTCGGTGCCCTTGGTGATCAGGCAGCCGGAGACGCCGAGCGCGATCAGGAAGCGGACGGCGGTATTGCTCATCAGGTTGCCGAAGTTTTTCCACGAGAAGAAGTTATCCTTCGTAAAGCCGACGATGATCGCGACGATGACGAGCATGACGACGATCGGGTTTGACTTTACATAGTTCAGAAATTTCTTGCCGAAGCTCTCTTTGTTGTTCATGTCCCAATCCTCCGATTATTCAAACTGCGTGGCGAGCGCCATGATATTTTCCTGGTTGGCCTCCTTGCCGTCGATAAAGCCGGTGATGCGGCCGTCGCACATGACCATGATGCGGTCCGACATACCGATCAGCTCGCCCATCTCGGAGGAGATCATGATGATGCTCTTGCCCTGCTTGGCAAGGTCGGCAATGATGCAGTAGATTTCGTACTTCGCGCCCACGTCGATGCCGCGGGTCGGCTCGTCCAGGATCAGGACGTCCGGGTTGTTCGCAAGCCAGCGGCCGATCAGCACCTTCTGCTGGTTGCCGCCG